>NZ_JACVPP010000001.1:408978-1047039 GCF_018881815.1 Polynucleobacter sp. MWH-HuK1 | reverse complement strand
GGCGGTCATATGGCAGCAGCAATGGCTCTTATGGAATCTCCCGCCATTATTTTGGCAATTATCTTAGCCAATAAGGCCCGAGCAGCCATGTCAGTTGATTCAACAGTCAAACACGAGTCTGCTGGGATTTCTAAAATACTGCATGAATCCTTTACTGATGGCGCTCAACTGCTATTACTAGGTTCAATGGCAGTTGCACTAGTGAGCGGAGATGCTGGGCATAAATTAATGGCGCCTTTTTCGATTGATCTCTTCAAAGGCATGCTTTCTTTCTTCTTACTCGATATGGGACTCATGGCCGCACGAAACTTCAAGGGCTTAAGAGGTAAACCACCTATTACATTGCTTTACGCGATTGGCTCACCCCTTTCACATGCGCTCTTAGCATCGGCGCTATGCAAGTTAATTGGACTCCCTTTGGGGAATACTATCCTTCTGATGGTTCTGGCTTCTAGTGCATCGTACATTGCAGTGCCTGCTGTTTTGCGTCACGCCTTACCCGAAGTAAATCCTGCCTTATACATGGGGATGTCTTTGGGAATCACTTTTCCGTTCAACATCATTTTGGGCATTCCGCTGTACGCCCTGATTGCCATAGCATTGCTTTAAAAATATTTGTAGTTAAGCAAGAAAACCTATGGGCATCTTTTTTAAACGATCCGCCAGCTTATTAACCAAGCATGGCAAAGAAAAGGTGATCGGCGAAGTACTTAATGCCGAAGTAGATTGCTTTGTAGAGCATACAGATGCCTACGATACTGATTTGCTAGGCACATTTACACAAGAAACACCTCGATACGGCTCGCAACTCGATGCGGCTCGCAAAAAAGCTGTCATTGGAATGGGGTTACTCAAACTTGACTTAGGCTTGGCTAATGAAGGTGCGTTTTTGAACGACCCTCACACCGACACCATCCCTTGGAATAATGAATTACTTGTTCTGATAGACCAAAAACATCGACTTGAGCTAGCTGGATTTGCCAGTGGTCCCGCACAAAATGAAAGTGGTTACGTAACCCATTGGGAAGAGCTAAAAAAATTTGCTGATTCCGCACTCTTTCCGTCGCACTACTTAGTTATTAAACCCACCGATGAATATCACCCACAATCGAGAAAAGGGATTCGAGATTTAGCAGAACTAAAAGATGCTTTTGACTGGGCAAAAAGTCTGTCTTCAAAAGGCATTGTCTATGTCGAAAATGATTTACGCGCGTTTGCCAATCCAACCCGCATGGAAAACATTCGTAAGGCTGCAATAGATCTGGCAAATAAGATGAACTCAGCCTGTCCGCAATGCAACACTCCCGGGTTTTGGATCACTGATGTAAAACGCGGTCTTCCATGTAACGCTTGTGGGCTTGCAACCGACGAGGAAATTGCCAAAATCTGGACTTGCATTAAATGCAAACATCAGCAAACCGAAGGTATGAAAGTATTTAGGTTTGCAGACCCCTCAAAGTGCAGACACTGCAACCCTTAATCCCGCCAGACTGGGTACTTATGCATCACAGAATGAAATAGTTCAGATTCGAGGAGTTGTGCGAGCCATTTCTTGACTGCGGGAATTGGTAAATTTTCAAATCTCTTTGGATCAACCATGGAAAACTGTCTAATAAATGGGAAGATGGCTATGTCGACCCATGTCATCCGATTACCCATTAAGTATTGAGTGGCCTGCAAAGACTGCTCCATGGGAAGAAGCATGATTTGCAAAGCCTCATTGAGAACCACTGCTTGGTCTAGCTCTGAAAATCGGTTGGGGTATTTGTAATGATCCAATAGGACTTTAAAGGGTCCATCATTTTTTCCAATCCATGCTTGAGCAATAGCATCATCAGCATTTCCCCAAGCGTCAGGATCGGATTGCTCGATTGCCCAACGCATAATATCGACACTTTGATCAAGAACTGTGTCGCCCATACAAAATACTGGAACAGTTCCTTTGGGAGAGGCTAGCAACATCGATTGAGGCTTGTTGCGTAACTCGATTTCTCGATGCTCAACCTCAATGCCCGCGTATTTCAAAGCCATACGAGAGCGCATTGCATATGGGCATCTGCGATAGGAGTACAGAATCATTGAATTACGCTCATCCAAACCGAATCCAGTCACTTTAAATCATCTCGAATGTCTTAGAGTAGATTTTTGAAAATTGAAGCATGCGACTCAGGATTGAGTAGAATATTTTTTCCATTCAATCAAAAGGATGCACTAATGTTTGCACCAAAAAAACGAGGAATTCCCTCTCAATTACTAGCAGGATTGCTGGTTACTGCACTGAGCTTGCCCGCAGTAGCCCCAGTTGCATACGCCCAAGGCAGCAGTCAAACACAAGCAAATAAGCAATCTCAAGCGCAATTAGAGGCGCTCGTTGCTCCGATCGCTTTATATCCAGACCCTTTGGTCTCGCAAATTCTGATGGCATCAACCTATCCCCTCGAGGTTTCTGAGGCGACAAACTGGTTACGCAATAACAGCAATCTCAAAGGCGATACATTGAATAAAGCCCTGCAACAGCAGAATTGGGATGCGAGCGTAAAGTCTTTGGTGTCATTCCCTCCAGTTTTAGAAATGATGGGCTCACAATTAACCTGGACTCAAAATTTGGGTAATGCTGTATTGGCTCAGCAATCTGACACCATGAGTGCAATTCAAGCATTGCGTGCTAAAGCAAAGAAAACTGGAGCGCTGCAATCCAATGCTCAGCAAACAGTAACAACTCAAGGAAGTGGCTCCTCTGAAACTATTGTGATTCAACCAGCCAATCCACAAGTGGTGTATGTACCCTCATATAACCCAACAGTGGTTTATGGTACTTGGCCTTATCCAGCCTACCCTCCAGTTGCCTACTACCCACCTGGTTATGTTGCTGGCACAGCTCTTCTTTCATTTGGGGTTGGCATGGCAGTAGGCGCAGCCTTATGGGGCGGATGCCATTGGGGCGGCGGCTATGGGGGTGGCTCGCTCACCGTGAATAACAATAACTTTAATAACTTCAACCGCAATACCAATAGCAATTGGTCCGAGAATAAGAATGGTACAAGCGATTGGAAGCCAGATCAGCAACGTCGCAATGCCAATATTGGTGGCGGTAGTGCAAACCGTGATGCAGAACGTGATCAGTTGCGCCAGAATCTTCAGCGCAATGGAATTAGTGGTGATAATCGGGGCAATTTCGATAACCGTAGCGGAGATCGTAACTTAGGACAGAATGATCGCTCTGGGGATCGCAATCTTGGCGACCGCAACTCCAGCTCTCGCGATATCGGCCCAAGCAATTTTAGAGGTGATTCCAGCGGCTTTGGTGATGCACGTGGCGCAAAATTTAACGGCGGGGGCGATCGCTTTGGTGGTGGCGGTGCCCGCTATGGCGGGGATCATTTTGGTGGTGGCGGCTTTAGAGGCAGACGCTAATCAGCCGACTATAAAAAACTTCATTTAAGACTAATACGAAAGAATCATCATGAAAAAGCAGATTTTATTAATGGCATTTACTAGCGCAGTTTTGGGATTCTCAACCGGCGCTCAAGCAGCTAATATGATTAGCACACAAGAACTTTTGCAGGACTGCAAAGGCACTAACGGCACCCTCATTACTTGTGAGATCTATGGTCAAGCCGTATATGACACCTACTTGGTTACACGAAACACTAAATCAGCACCTGAATTTATTTGTGTAAAGCAGCCTGCACCAACTCGCAAAGAAGTGATTCAGGAATATGTAAAGTGGGCCGAAGTGAATACCAAGTACGCTACTGAACCTGCTGCAGATACTATTTTGCGATTCTTAGCGGGTAAATTCCCGTGCGGAAAATAATCTGAAGATTGCATTCATAAAAATAATAAAGGCCACTTTCCTGTGGCCTTATTTTTAATATGAGTAGCAAACAATCGCTACCTGCTACGTTATGACGTCTTTTTTGCCCTGCAGGCATCCGAGCAATACTTCACTGAATCCCAGTTTTTTGCCCAGGACTTTCTCCAGGTCATTTCTTTTTTACAAACTACGCAAATCTTCGATGGTAGAGCACTTTTATTCCCCTTAAATGATTTCTTTTCCATATTCTTCAAAGATCATCCAAGTGATTTAATATTTGCTGCGCATGCAGCGTAATTTCTTTTTGATCATCATCACTTATGCGCTTCAGGTTAGCCGTCATGAGTCTCGTTCTTGGGCTAGCCTCAAATTGATTTCGATGCTGAATTAAGAAATTCCAGTACAAAGTTGTGATGGGGCATGCATCCTCTCCAAAACGAATCTCAGGCTTGTATTTACAAGAACTACAATAGTTACTCATCCGCTTAATATAGGCGCCGCTAGCTATATAAGGCTTGCTAGTAAATCTACCGCCATTAGCAAACAAGGCCATTCCTGCCGTATTAGGAAGCTCAACCCATTCAATTGCATCTACATAAATAGCCAAATACCACTCACATACTTCCTGAGGCAGAATTTCTGCCAAAAGTGCAAAGTTGCCCGTCACCATTAAGCGCTGAATGTGATGCGCATAGCCATATTGCAGCGTTTGGCCTATAGCATCTTTCATGCAAGCCATTTGTGTTTTCCCATTCCAGTACCACTTTGGCAATGAGCGTTGATGCTGGTAATAATTATCCTGCGCCATCTTTGGCATATCTAGGTAGTACATACCGCGTACAAATTCACGCCACCCCAAAATCTGACGAACGAAGCCTTCAATCGTTGAAAGATCTAAAGAATATTTTTTCCAAGCCACTAAAACAGCATCTACTACTTCGCGAGGATTAAGTAGCTTCAGGTTGAGTGCACTCGATAAAATAGAGTGCCATCCAAAAGGCGTATCAGTCCACATCGCATCCTGATAAACACCAAAGTTTCTTAAACGATACTCAACGAAATATTCCAAAGCCTGGACTGCTTGCTCCCTGGTGACAGGCCAGTTAAATGCATCTAAAGACCCAGGGTGATCTGGGTAAGTTGTTTGAACCCAGTCCAGCACTTCTCGTGTAATTGCATCCACCTCAAATGATGCTGGAGCATCGATGATGCCCGGACCCTTTTTGGGATAGGGTTTGCGGTTATCTTGATCAAAGTTCCACTGCCCACCCTCGGGACTACCTTCTCGGTCCACCAATATGTTGTGCCGCTTACGCATTAAGCGATAGAAATACTCTAGCCTGAACTCTTTTTTATTCGCCGCCCACTCTATAAACTCTTGACGGGAACAATAAAAATGCTCATCCTCTCGCATCTCTAAATCAATGCCAAGATCTTTTGCCAACACCTCGAGCGCCTGCTTGAGACGCCATTCACCTGGCTCAATACAAACCAAATGCCCCACTTTATTCTTAAGAATGTGCCCTCTCAGAACGTCAACAATGGGCAGTGGCGAACTTTTTATGTAAGTGAGCGGATAACCCTGCTTTTCAAGTTCAACTGCAAAGTGACGCATTGCTGACAGGAATAAAGCAATTTTTGCTTTATGCGTCCAAACATACTGGGCCTCATTGGCCGACTCAATCATGATGATTTGATCTATCTTGGGATCCATGTCTCGCAAGGCAGAACTCCGCAAATCAAGCTGGTCACCCAAAATCAGAATGAGACGCTGAGGATGCTTCATTTATTCTTGTATTGAGTTGGGCAGTAAGCCCGGGTGACATCTTCACTACGCAAAGCGCTATGCTTGGTTGCACGCCCAGTCACTCTTTTGCGCCAGAGCTCAAATGAACTGCGCCTAAGCTCTTTACGCATGATGGCGATAACCTGAGACTCACCCAGACCAAAGCTTTTTTCAATAGCGTCAAAAGGAGTGCGATCCTCCCAAGCCATTTCGATAAGGCGAGATAAGTCAGGTTCAGAGAGGGCTATGGATTTGGACACTCAGCAAGTTTAAGACTTATTTACTAAACTAGCTTGGGCCCATGGTATTCCTACGTAACATAGCCAAACACCTCACATGATTGGAAAGATTCGTCAAAAACTAATTGCTCGCGAGTTGCCGACTATACAAAAGCCGGTAGAAATCATTTGCCCTATCTGTGATCGCCCCATTCCGGCGTCACAGAGAGATGCTCACCATCTCATTCCCAAATCCAAGGGCGGCAAAACTACCGAATACTTGCATCGAATTTGTCATAAACAAATCCATGCCTTATTTACCGAAACTGAACTTGCCCAGCAATATCATCATGCTCAGGCGCTAAGAGACCATCCTGAAATGAAAAAATTTATTAACTGGGTAGAAGGTAAGCCGGATTCGTTTTATGAAAAGACTCGAAAAAGTAGTCGCCTAAAATCCAGCAAATAAATATTGCACCCCTTCAGTGCAAGCGATTGCACGAAACATAATGCCCGCTCCTCTTTTGGTGCATAAGATTAAGTATTTGTGCACTTTAAAAAATCGCCTTAACTCTGATTACTTAATATGAGTCATGCGCATCAAAATTACAAAGAGCCTGGTATTGCCAGCGCAAATGCTCGAGACTGAAAGCATTCCTGAAGCACTATTTCCGGAAGGGGACTATCTTGCCAACCTCACGCCAGAGGGCAAAATTGAGGTCATCAACACCAGAAAAATGAAAGCCCTTTTTTCCTTCTCGCAATTTAGAGACAGAATATCTCTTGGAGAATTTATTGTGCTTGAATCTTAAAAAGATCTTAGTGAGCTAAATCTAGGCTTTCTACCACTGCAGTAAGGGCGGCTACAGATGTAAATGCCTGTGCACTTACCCCTTTCAAGTCCACATCTTCCCAATTAAATTCCAGAGAAAAGTGTGCAGACTCCACAATCAACTCGTAACTAGCAGAGGGCTTGGCTCCACTGTCTTTTGACTCTTCGCTGATAGGAACTTTTAAAGATTCAATGGCAGCAATTAAGGTGCTGACCTCATTACCGGACAGCTCTCTTGTTCGCAATACATCATCCGTTCGCTTAATGGAAATCTTAGAGACTTCATCAATTGTTACCTCATATTGATTTAGCCCAAGATCCATCCATACAGTAAGCTCGAGAGCTATAGGGTATGTTTTCATCAATCTACCTCATCAATAAGGGATTTAGCAAAATACGTTGGGCGGTAATCGAAATACAACACTCACATTACAACCTTCTCTATCTAGAGCCAGCCATGAAACCGATCTTACACCTACATTTTGCAAATTACGAGACCTTAAGGAGGATTCAGCTACCCCTCTAATTCACCTTCCCACTTGGAGATGACGGCTGTAGCCAAGCCATTACCTAAAACATTGGTTGCAGAACGCGCCATGTCCAAGAAATGATCGACCCCCAGAATCAACAAAACCCCAGCTTCAGGCAAGTTGAATTGTGACAAGGTTGCAGCAATTACTACTAAAGATGCGCGTGGTACGCCTGCAATACCTTTAGAAGTAATCATCAATACCAGCAACATTAAGAGCTGCTGACTCAGCCCCATCTCCACGCCGTAGACCTGCGCAATAAAAATGGCAGCAAATGTGCAATACATCATTGAGCCGTCTAAATTAAATGAATAACCTACAGGCAATACAAATGAGGCAATCTTATTTTTACAACCAAAGCGCTCCACCCTCTCTAGAGTCATTGGGTACGCAGCCTCAGAGCTTGCAGTAGTAAATGCCAATAATGCAGGCTCACGCAACATCTTGACTAAGTGCAAGGTGCGATTTTTTAGCACTAAAGAGCTAATTAAAATAATTACTATCCAAAGCGCAAAGATGGATGCATAAAAGCTCAGCATGAACTTGCCGTAGGTCATCAGTATCCCAACACCATTCTCAGCAATCACCGATGAGACGGCTGAGAATACGGCTATAGGAGCAAGCTTCATTACTGCCGTTGTAATCTTGAGCATGATGTGCGAGAGCATATCGAGATTGCGAATAAATTCATCTGCTCGCGATCCCATGCCAGCAGCGCCCACACCAAAGAAGACGGCAAACACAACAATTTGCAAAATTTCGTTTTTTGCCATTGCATCAAAGATGCTGACAGGGAAAATATGTCGCACAAATTCAGGGAGATTGAGGCTGCTCTTATTCAATCCAGTACTAGCAGCGATCTCAGGCAACGTTAATTCCACCCCAATACCTGGCTGCAAAATATTCACCATCACCAGACCGAGCAATAGAGAAACCAAAGACATAGAGATAAACCACGCAAAGGTTTTTAACCCTACTCGACCAATTGTTGAGGCATCGCCCATTTTGGCGATACCAACAACTAGCGTTGCAAATACCAATGGTGCAATGATCATTTTGATCAAGCGCAAGAAGACGTCCGTCAATATGGAGATGTAGGTGACATACTGACCCGGAAAAGCTGTTCCAGCGCCATATAGATTTACTAAA
The DNA here is from genome assembly GCF_018881815.1 of Polynucleobacter sp. MWH-HuK1. GTDB lineage: Bacteria > Pseudomonadota > Gammaproteobacteria > Burkholderiales > Burkholderiaceae > Polynucleobacter. The sequence goes on along the minus strand of NZ_JACVPP010000001.1, from coordinate 1,038,707 downwards.
TAACCCACTAGCACACCCAGGACCATCGCTCCTAAAATGAAGTTAGTTAGCTTTTTGGAGTTCATGAATGGCCTATATAAATGGGGTGCATAAGGAGATTCTACTCAGTTCCGCACCCATCCTAGTGAAAGTGCCGATAGGTTTTATCTAGGTATTAGTTAGACTGGGTCATTAACTTACCTGAGTAAATAGAGGCAATATGATTTGGTTGGGCCTAGCAGTAGCCATTTTTCTGGGAGCATTGTTTGCAAGTCCGCCCCGCTCATTTTTAAAACCGCCCCTAAGTTGGCTGGCCCCAGCCACTATTCTCTTCCTGGTCATCGCCTGGAATATTTCACCAAGCCTCCCAGGCCAGCCTGCTGGAAAGTTTTATGGCTTGATCTTCCACTTTTATGGAGCCTCACTGCTTACAGCGATGTTTGGACCAGCAATCGCCCTTGCTATTTTGTTTCCAGTGGCATTTCTGGGGATCTATGCAATTCAAGGAAACTATGAAGCTGCTTCACAGCATTATTTAATGGTGTGCGTGCTGCCCACACTATTTGCATACCTATCCATACAAATTATTCAGCGATTTATACCAAAGCATTTATTTGTTCTGATTCTTGGCAATGGTTATGTGGCTGCATTTATGAGTGTGATTCTTTCGGGAACCTTATTGCTATTGATTAAATTAATAATGGGCGATGCAAATCAATTGGATTTCGAAGGATGGTTCTTGGGCCTCATTATTATTGCATTCATGGAAGGCTCTTTATCCGGAATGCTGTTGGCCATAATGCTTATTTTCAGACCGCACTGGGTCTCAACCTATAACGAAGAAGCTTATATGAGTCGATAATGGTCGATTCAAATTTATTAAAAGAAAATTGATATGCTCCCTTGCATTGAAATAGAAACAAGTTCGAACCCAACAGCTGCCGTTATTTGGCTCCACGGTCTTGGTGCTGATGGCAATGATTTCGTACCAATCATTCCAGAATTAAAACTCACAGACTGTCCTGGAATTCGCTTTGTATTTCCTAGTGCACCCAGCATGCCGGTTACCGTGAATGGCGGCTATGTAATGCCCGCCTGGTATGACATCATTGGCCGAAACCTTATGGATCAAGAAGATGCAGCGGGTATTCAAAAATCGGCGGTAGCAATTATTGAGCTTATCGAAAAAGAAGCTAGTCGCGGCATTGCATACGACAAGATTGTGCTAGCAGGCTTTTCCCAGGGCTGTGCAATGGCATTACATATTGGCCTGCGTTTTCCGCACAAGCTAGCAGGAATTATTGCCTTATCGGGGTATCTGCCTCTAGCGATGAGCGCCAATATAGAAAAACATTCCGCAAACTCCAATACCCCTATCTTTATGGCACATGGAACCTTTGATCCAGTAGTTGCTCTTGATCGGGCGCAAGCATCATATGCCCTGCTTGAATCCATGGGTTATCAAGTGGACTGGAATGAATATCCAATGGAGCACTCAGTGAATCATGAAGAACTGATGGATATCTCACGCTTTTTACAGCAAGTTCTGAAGACTACATAAGTCCGTCAGAAATCAACTTAATACTAGCAACTAGTAAAAAGAATCTCACTGTACGGTAATACCATTTCATGGAGATTTTTTTGGCTAAGTAAAACCCTAAGTAGACGCCAATTGGTACACAAGGCAATAAGATGATTGAGGTTGCAAGCTGTTGATAATTGAGAAGATCTAGATAGGCATATGGTCCGAGCTTGCCAAAATTAATGACCGTAAAGAAGATTCCTAAGGTCGAGGTGTAGGCCATCGGCAAAAGATTCTCTCTGAGCATATAAACGGTAATAGGCGGGCCACCAATATGCGCCACAAAAGAAGTGAATCCTGAGGTCAAGCCCATGGCGCGCCCAAGCCATGGATAGGACTTAGTCTCCTTTAATTCCAGGCGTGACATGGCGAGATTCTGAATCAAAAATAGAAGCGTAAAAATACCAATGGAGAGTGTTAATACTTTTGGAGTAATGGCGGTAAAGAAAATCATCCCTAGTAGAACACCTACAATCGCCGGTGGAATAATAATTTTCAGAATGCGCCAGTTAGCATTGCGAATAAACCTACGCATCCCGACCAAATCAATTGCAATTAAAAGTGGCAGCAAAATTGCTAAGGCTTCGTTAATACTCGATTGGCTTGCCATCAAGGGAAGAGACAGAATGCCAAGACCCGCACCAAAGCCGCTTTTTGACACCCCGACGATGATGACACTAATCACCGCACACACAAAAAATATGAATGAGTGCGCGTGAAAAGACTGAGTCAATGAAGAGGCAATCGAATCAAACATGGATTAAAAGTAACAAACGTAGAGTCACCAAAAAGAAATAGAGCCCACTAGGAACCCTATCGCTAAATACTATTCTGGTTAAAGCTTCTTATTAAAGCTGTATTGTGAAAACGCTTGTTCGGCCACATTGAACCACTGAGCCTCCATGTTTCTAAAGGCGCGATAGTCCTCAAAAATCTTTTTAAATTGTGGGTTCTTGGCAGATTCTTCTGCATAGGTTTCCTGGCTAGCCTTAAAGCAAGCGTCCAAGATCGTAGTGTTGAACTTACGAAGTACTGCGCCATTTTGAAGTAAACGCTGCAACGCAGGTGGATTGAGCGCATCATACTTGGCGCACATATCTGTATGAGCTTCAAAACAGGCCGCCTCCCATGCTGCTTGGTAAGAGGGTGGTAATGAATCCCATTGCTTCTTATTCACCAGGAAAGATAATCCTGCGGCGCCTTCCCAAAAAGCAGGGTAATAATAATTTTTAGCCACTTTAGCCAGACCCAACTTCTCATCATCATATGGACCCACAAATTCAGCGGCATCGATCGTACCTTTTTCTAAGGCTGAATAGATTTCACCAGCAGGCAACTGCTGTGGAACGACGCCTAATTTTGCGAGCACTTGTCCTGCAAATCCTGCAATACGGAACTTGAGCCCCTTTAAATCTTCTGGAGATTTAATCTCTTTACGAAACCATCCGCCCATTTGTGTACCAGTCTGACCGCCGAGGAAATTCACAATGTTGTAGCTTGCATAGAGCTCGCGCATTAACTTCATGCCATTGCCATGCAACATCCAGGCAGCTTGCTGTCTGGCTGTCATGCCAAATGGAGCAGCAGTATCAAATATGAAAGCGCTGTTTTTACCCAAGTAGTAATAACTCGCAGTATGTCCGCACTCAACTGTGCCGTTTTGAACTGCATCCAATACTTGCAGCGCCGGAACTACTTCACCCGCTGCAAATACTTTGACATTAAATTTGCCATCCGTTGCTTTACGCAATGCACTTGCAAAAACTTCTGGGGTACCAAACAAAGTATCTAATGATTTAGGAAAACTGGACACTAGGCGCCAATTTAAAGTTGGTAAGTTTTGCGCCAGTGACGGGGTAGCTAGAGCTGCAGCACCAGCTCCAATAGTAGCTTTCTTTAAAAATGAACGTCTTTGCATTTATGTCTCCCTCTTAAAATTATTTTCCACCAACTGTCATTGAGCCTAGCAAGATCGACCCTGTTTCTTTGGTCCCACGGATCAGCGTATCACTACCTATAAGCTGAATATCCATCAGCATATCGCGCAAATTACCAGCAATAGTGACCTCTTCAACAGGATATTGGATCTCACCGTTTTCAACCCAATAACCAAATGCACCGCGCGAATAATCGCCCGTCACGTAGTTAACACCTTGACCCATTAACTCTGTAACCAATAGACCTGTGCCCATTTCTTTTAGTAAAGCAGGTAAACCACCCTTTGGCGTTTTCTTGCTTTGCAAAGTGAGATGGTGAGAGCCGCCCGCGTTGCCGGTGGTCTTCATGCCTAATTTACGCGCCGAGTAGGTTGATAAAAAGTAACCTTGCAATACCCCTTTATCTACCACCGTGCGAGCAGAGGTTTTTACCCCCTCCTCATCAAATGGAGCGCTTCCAGTCATTGACTTTAAATGTGGCTCCTCAAACAAGCTGACATGTTTTGGTAAGACTTGCTTGCCTAAGCTATCGAGCAAAAAGCTAGAGCGCCGGTATAAAGCGCCTCCTGAAACCGCTTGTACCAAGCCACCCAATAAGCCTGCAGCCAATGGCGCCTCAAAGATCACAGGGCAACGTCGAGTAGTCAATGATCTTGCCTTGAGCCGAGACAAAGCTCGCTGAGCCGCATATCGGCCAATCGCAGCAGGATCAGCTAGCTCCTCAGGGATGCGTGAACTGGAATACCAATCATCGCGCTGCATATGCGATTTTTTACCGTCCGAACTTGCAATAGGAGCACAGGAAATATAGTGGCGAGAAAATGGATAACCACCCATAAAGCCGAGAGATGTCCCCATCATGAAATGTGCATGATGTGCAGATACAGATGCGCCATCACTATTTTGAATTTGTTTGCTCACGGCAAATGCTGCACCTTCGGCACTACGCGCGATCTCTACAGCAGCAGCTGCATCGATATTCCACGGATGAAATAAATCTAAATCCTGAGGATGTTTTTCTAGCAAGTCAGCCTCTGCTGGACCAGCACATACATCTTCTGCCGTATGTTGAGCAATATGAAATGCAGCGTCTACCGTTGCCTTGAGGGACTCTTTAGAAAAGTCACTAGTACTAGCATTGCCACGATGGTGGCCCAAAAATAATGTAACGCCTACTTGTTTATCTAGGCTTTGCTCGATGGTCTCGACTTCACCCTTGCGAACAGTCACAGATAGGCCTTGCCCCTCGGAAACTTCAGCGACGGCATCTGAGGCCCCCCTTCTTTTGGCCTCTTTGAGCATGAAATCGATGATTTCTTGAAACTGATTCGATGTGTATGTAAACATACCCTAATAATAGCTAGAATAGAAACATGAAGCATACCGAAGCCCTAAAACGAAATAGCCCAAATGAGGTCAAAATTGGCCTCATTTCCATCTCAGACCGCGCCAGCAAGGGCGTCTATCAGGACGAAGGCATCCCTGCGCTACAAGCCTGGCTCATGAAAGCAATTAGTAATCCCTGCGCCTTTCATGAACGCTTGATTGCCGATGAGTCTGAAGTCATCACCGAAACCATTGTTGAGTTGGTGGATGAGTTGGGCTGTGACCTAGTGCTCACTACAGGCGGCACAGGCCCCTCAAGAAGAGATGTCACCCCTGAGGCTACCCGCGATGCCGGAACCCGTGAAATGCCCGGTTTTGGCGAACAAATGCGTCAAATTAGCCTGAACTTTGTACCCACTGCAATTCTTTCTCGGCAAACCGCCGTTCTGAGAGAAGTCGATGGTCATGCTGCGCTTGTCATTAACTTGCCTGGTCAACCCAAGGCGATTGCAGAAACGCTCGAAGGCCTCAAAGATGAGAACGGAAAATCGATCGTTCCTGGCATCTTTGCTGCTGTACCCTACTGTATCGATTTAATTGGTGGTCCATATATCGAAACCGATGAAGCAGTGATTAAGGCCTTTAGACCCAAGAGTGCGATTAAAAAGTAATCAAAATAGTAGTCGCCTGTCAGCAAAGAAAAAGGTCCGCATTGCGGACCTTTTTCTTTTGCGGTATTTATTTAATTACTGCGGCAAGGGTACGATAAATTTTTCGCGGTAGTACTTGAGTTCTTCAATTGACTCCTCAATATCAGCCAGCGCTGTATGGGCCTGCTTTTTAGTGAAGCCTTTGACCAACTCGGGGTGCCAACGTTTGCAGAGCTCTTTTAAGGTAGACACATCGATATTTCGATAATGAAAGTAAGCCTCCAATTTAGGCATGTACTTAGCCATAAAGCGTCTGTCTTGACCAATAGTGTTGCCGCACATCGGCGCAATACCTGCCTTAATGTATTTTTTCAGAAATGCAATGCATTCAGCTTCAACAGTGGCCTCATCCAAAGTGGACGCCTTCACTTTATCGATCAGACCTGAACGCCCATGAGTACCCTTATTCCAGGCGTCCATAGCATCCAAGACTGCATCGTCTTGATGCACAACCCAAACAGGGGCTGTGGCAATAGTGTTTAGATGGGCATCCGTAACAATGATGGCAATCTCCAAAATCCGCTCGGTTTCAGGGTTTAAACCCGACATCTCCATATCCACCCAAATGAGGTGCTCATTGGCTGGTGCCGCTTTGGCTACCGGTGTTGGCGCTGTGTTAATTTGCTCGCTCATATCTATAATGATCTCATGACATTCACAATTATTTTTCTAATCGCTTTTATTGCTAGTTTTGGCTTGCGCCACTGGCTGTCCCAACGTCAAATTCGCTATGTGGCGAAGCATCGTGATGCCGTTCCTGCAGAATTCGCTGAAAAAGTGACTTTAGCAGAACATCAGAAAGCTGCTGACTACACTATCGCCAAATTACGCCTTGGCATTATAGAAAATGGCGTCAGTGCCATCATTTTAATTTGCTTCACCTTATTGGGTGGCTTGCAGATATTGAATATGGCTTTACTGCAGCTTCTAGGTGAAGGCATTCCTCAGCAAATGGCTCTGCTTGTTTCCATTGTGCTTATCTCTGGAGTGCTCGACATTCCATTTTCTTGGTACAAGCAATTTCATCTAGAGGAACGCTTTGGCTTTAATCGGATGACCAAAAAACTATTCTTCTCAGATATGTTTAAAGGGATATCAGTAGGCGGCGCAATTGGCGTGCCACTGCTCTGGATTATTTTGTCCTTGATGGAAAAAGCAGGAGATTTATGGTGGTTATGGGCATGGGCAGTATTAACTGTCTTTAGCTTGATCATGCAGTGGGTCTTCCCCACTTTTATTGCACCACTGTTTAATAAATTCGAAGCCCTAGACGAAGGGCCTTTAAAGACGCAGATTGAAGCGCTTCTCAAGCGCTGCGACTTTGCCAGCCAAGGTCTATTTGTTATGGATGGTAGTAAGCGTAGCGCTCATGGCAATGCCTTTTTTGCTGGCATGGGCAAAGCTAAGCGTATTGTATTTTTCGATACTTTAATTGAGAAGCTCAATCCAGGCGAAGTAGAGGCAGTGCTCGCACACGAGCTTGGTCATTACAAATGCAACCATATTCGTAAGCGACTCTTGGTTTCCTTTGCGTTGAGCTTTGCCATGTTTGCTCTCTTAGGCTGGATTAGCACTAAGGTCTGGTTCTATACTGACCTAGGCGTAATGCCTAACCTCAATGGCTATAACGGCGGACTTGCGCTAGCACTCTTTATGTTGGTATCGCCAGTGTTTAGCTTCTTCTTTACTCCACTCTCTAGCCTAGCATCACGCAAACATGAGTATGAGGCTGACGGCTTTGCTGCAGAAAAATCTTCTGCAAAAGATTTAGTTACCGCACTGGTGAAGTTATACCAAGATAATGCGTCAACCCTCACACCCGACCCAATCTATACCGCTTTTTATAGCTCCCATCCACCTGCGCCCTTGCGTATCGCTAACTTGCAACGGTTTAGTTCATAAGGATGGAACAGTTTCATGCGTTACTCATTGCCTCCTACGGAAGGCATTATTTAGCGCAGCGTTTGATTGCAGATACCAATGGCTGCGAATCACCCAGTGGCCCACTGATTCAAGTAAGTACACCCGCCAAGCAGCATATCGGTGCCGTGGGTGATCGCATGTTGCTTGAAATGACCTCTGCAGATCAAGCGCGCATCATTCAAATTGAGCCTCGAGAAAATCTTCTCTATCGCTCAGACGCATTTAAAAGCAAGTTGATTGCTTCCAACGTTGATCAAATCCTAGTAGTACTCGCAACACAGCCAACTTTCTCGCCAGATCTGTTGGGAAGAGCGGTAGTAGCCGCAGAAGCCAATCAAATTGGTCTACATATCCTGCTCAATAAATGCGATCTCAAAGATAATTTAGAGCACGCTCGAAAAATCATCGCACCCTATGCGCGCATGGGCTATCAGGTCAGCGAAGTCTCTGCCAAATTTGATCCCGCCTCGATAGACTCCTTGCGTACAGCCTTGCAAGGCAAAGTTTCTGTTTTTGTTGGTCAATCGGGTATGGGCAAGTCCAGCTTACTTAATGCCTGGATACCGAATGCCGCAGCGCTGACCCAAGAGTATTCGGTGCGCCTAGATACCGGCAAACATACTACCACTGCATGCCGCTACTTTGAACTTCCAGAAGCCTGGGGCAGAGATGCGACCGGCACGCTCGGCGCACTGATTGATTCGCCAGGCTTTCAGGAATTTGGCTTGGCACATATGTCTGTCAGTGAACTGCAGCACGCTTTTAGAGAATTTAAAGACTTGCTTGGTAAGTGTCGCTTTCATAATTGCGCGCATTTATCTGAGCCAGATTGCGCAGTACGAGAAGCAGTGGATAAAAATGAAATAGCGCCAGAAAGACTGGCGCTATTTAGACAATTGCACTCTGATTCAAAAACAGCGGATGTACAAATTCAGGGAATTAGCCAAGCCAAAGAGCGATGGTCAGCATTAGCAACAAAGCCATCCAAGCGATAACAAGGCGCCAAACCAATCCCACTGCAGAGCGCATGGTGCGCTCATTAGGCTCAAGACCTACTTCATAAACTACTGGCTCACCCGCCTCAGCCATACGCAATGCTTCGTCACTATTCGGCTCGCTCATTGGCTCACCTAAGCGAACACCGAGTGCACCACTACCAGCAGCGAGAATCACGGCTGATAAAGAATCAGACCATTTTTGTGTCAGGTAACGCCAACCATAAACAGCGCCTTCGAAGTTACCAACAATTGCAAAGCCCATAGCAGTAATGCGTGCAGGAACCCAATCCAACACATAGAAGAAATGACGCGCAGCCTCACTAAGATTTAAGTCGCCGCGCTCAGACCAACGTTGCGCAGCAATGTCTGCCAAGCGATAGAGCACAACGCCCGCAGGGCCCATTGGCATCATGAACCAAAACAGAACACCAAAGACATGATGGTGTGAGCCGATAATGGCACGCTCAAGTGCCAAAGAAATCACTTCAGTCTCAGTCAAGTTGGAAGTATCTAAGTCAGGTCCGTACCACTCACCTAAGGCAGCACGAGCTCCCGGCAAATCATGTGCTTCAATTGCTTCATGCACAGCAGTAAATGAATGGCTGAACTGACGAAAGCCAAAAAACAAATAAGCGATAACGATATTCCAAAAAAATCCGAGGATGGGGTATGTCACCATGCAAACGACATACACCATGAAGACTAGGAAGGTTGGCAAGATGAAGGCAACCAAACAGGCCATACGCGCACCTACAGGGCTTGCGCCTTCTTCAGTCTTGCCACCGAATTCAGCAGCAACCCAATCTAACCAACGAGCACAAACACGCGCAATCCAATGGCTTGAAGTTACTGGGCGATATTGCTCAGCAATGAGCGCGAAGAGAATAGAAAAGAAAGTCATACTTTTAATAAATGATAAAGGTTACGCAACATTCCCGCAGTGGCACCCCAAATAAAGCGGTTCTCATAAGGCATTGAATAAAAACGTCGTCCGCCCTGCTCACTTTGCCACAGTCTAACCTGATGGTTGGCGGGATCAAGCAAAAAACTCAAGGGCACTTCAAATACATCCGCTACCTCAAACTCATCTAAGACATATTCTGCCTGAGCTTGAACAAATCCTACTACTGGCGTCACGCTATAGCCGGATACCGTTAAATACTGAGGCATATGACCAATAATCTCAACTCTCTTGGGATCAAGTCCAATCTCTTCATGACTCTCTCGTAAAGCAGTGTCATTTGGGCTTTGATCCTCTGGATCCATACGACCCCCTGGAAAACTAATTTGCCCTGCGTGATCACGCAAATGATTCGTTCTTTGCGTTAGCAGCACCGACAATCCTTCCTCCTTTAATACAAGAGGAATGAGTACCGCTGCTTTAGTAACTTTTCCGGCAGCCTCGCGTTTGGCAATAATATCTGCGGCAATCACATGACGATTTTCATCGGTAATTTCTGGCTGCCATTCTGGTGGAGATTGCAAACGCTGCTTTAAACCGGCTGGCTCAAGAAATTCTTTTGCCACCTTTTTTTCATGAGTGCATACCTGATGAATCGGAACTGCTTGCGCATCAAATCCTGGAGGCGCAGCAACATTGATTGCGTAGTCTTCAGGGCTTGGCGTCTTGGGCATATTCATATTCTAAGGCAACAAAAAAGGCGACCGAGGCCGCCTTTTTTATTTCAAGCCGACATTTATTCTGCAGCTGGAGCTGATGCTGCAGTCTTACGTGCAGGAAGTTTCTCTTTAATACGTGCAGACTTACCTGAACGATCGCGTAAGTAGTACAACTTCGCACGACGTACATCACCGCGACGCTTCACTTCAATACCAGCGATCAATGGTGAGTAAGTTTGGAATGTACGCTCTACACCTTCGCCAGATGAAATCTTGCGAACGATAAAGCTGGAATTGAGTCCGCGATTGCGCTTAGCAATCACAACGCCTTCAAAGGCCTGGGCACGCTTACGTGTACCCTCAACTACGTTTACGCTAACTACTACCGTGTCGCCAGGAGCAAAGCTTGGCAATACTTTGTTAGCACTTAAGCGAGCAATCTCTTCTTGCTCAATTTTTTCAATTAAATTCATTTTTAATCCTTAAACATCATATTAGCGTTTAATCCCGAGATATAAATCAACGGACCTAATAGAGGATGCAGTTAAAACAATTTCACTAAACCAAAAACTAAACCACCTATTCACTACTGCACACTAAAAGTATTTACAGAGAGCGAAGAAATTGTTCATCTTCTCGGGTTAGCAACCCTTTGGTTCTAGCCGATTCAATTAAGTCCGGCCTTAACCTAAACGTCAGCTCTAAAGATTTCTGCCGACGCCAATCCGCTATTTTAGCGTGATGTCCGCCTAAAAGCACGTCAGGAACGGATAAATTTTCATATATTTCAGGGCGAGTGTAGTGCGGATAGTCCAAAAGGCCGTTCATAAAGCTATCCTGGGTAGCTGATTCGCCATCTCCAAGGGCTCCTGGGATTAGCCTAATTACCGCATCCATCATGGCCATAGCGGGGATTTCACCCCCAGAAAGCACAAAATCGCCAATAGATAGCTGTAAATCGACGTTTCGGTCGACAAAACGCTGGTCTACAGCCTCATAACGACCGCAAATGAAGCTTAAATTACCGTAATTAAGGATATCTGTTGCTATCTTCTGAGAAAAGTGCTCACCCTGGGGTGCCAATAAGCAGATTGGACCGCTTTTGATACCCGCCACCTCATGGGATGCCTTGATTTCGGCAACGGCATCTTCTAATGGCTTTGCCATCATGACCATTCCTGGACCGCCGCCATAAGCGCGATCATCTACCGTTTTACGAGGATCAGAGCAAAAATCTCGAGGGTTCCACAAATGGACGCTAGCCAAAGATTGCTCACATGCGCGCCCAGTAATACCCCACTGCGTTAAAGCAGAGAACATTTCTGGAAATAAGGTCACAACATCAAAGCGCATATCTATCTCGAATTATCTTTGAGTTTTATGTCCAGTCAGATTGCCAATCAAGCGTAATCACTTTGCTTGGCAGGTCAACGTTTTGCACTACTTCTTTTACAAACGGCACCAAATATTTGACCGCCTTTGTTTGTGAATCGCCAATCGCGATGATGCCATGCGCTCCATTCTCGGTGACATCGAGCACTTCACCAAGAGTTTCGTTTTGCAAATTGATGACATTACATCCAATCAGGTCTACCCAGTAATAGGAATCACTTTCGACCTTTGGAAAAGCATCGCGGGCAACTAATATTCTGGCGCCCTTTAATGCAAGCGCTTGATCGCGATCACTAACGCCATCAAGTGCCATCACCACATTACCACTGTGCATCTTGGCGCTCTTCACTTTGAATTGCGTTAATGAAGCATACTCTACAGATGCAGAAGCACCAGCATCCCTGCGTGGGATCAGAGATAACCAAATCGATTTAGAAGAAAGAAGTGCTACAGGTTCTGAAGAGTGAGGCCTAACCTTCACTTGACCCTGTAAACCTTGTGCCTCAGATATGGCACCAAGCTCAATCAAATCATCCAGGGAAGGTGTGCTCATTTGTAAGACACCTTATTTTCCCAAAAAAGAACTACTAGAAATTCTGTCACTAAAAGCTTCATCACTTCGACGAAGCTTTTAGCAATCGAATATTAAACAGCTGGATTATTTTTGATCAAACGCACTACTGTTGGAGAGATTTGCGCACCAACACCAGTCCAGTAGGTCAAACGGTCTTGAGCAATACGCATTGCTTGCTCAGTTGCCGCTGCTTGTGGGTTGAAATAACCAATACGCTCGATGAAGTTCGAGTCACGACGATTGCGCTTATCAGTAGCAACGATACTGTAAAAAGGGCGCTTCTTAGAACCGCCGCGTGCCAGTCGAATGACGACCATACTTATTCCTTAAAATCTAAAATGAAAACAGGTTGATTACAACCCAATGAAATTTCTACAAAAAAATCTTGGGCTCCAGCCCACCAAATACAGATACGGTAGAGCGGAAAACCTCATATTCTAGACGAAAACCCCTACTTCTTCCACCTATTTAAGCTGGCTAGCCATTAGAATAGAATGCAGCTAGATATAAAAAGTATATTAAAAACAATAACTTAGACAAATATGACCCTTAACTCCAGCATTTCAAGCACATTCAGAAGTCAAATAAATAGGCTTTTTCTGGCGCTTTCTTGCTTAGGTCTTGGTCTTTTAGTAGGCTGCGCTAACGTTCTTCCGCCTTGTGGCGCCAAAATCAGCCCGCCTAGCAGCGAGCTCAAAAATACTAAATGGGAGCTCACCCGCTGGAACTTGCCCCCAAACAACAATGGCGAGGTTCGCGCCCGCCAAATCCCCCAGGGCGACGCTAGTAATCCCATCCAAATCATTTTTGACGTCAATGGCCAGCGCCTTAGTGGTTCAACAGGATGCAATCGCTTTACTGCAACGATCGATGAAGATGCACGCGGTTTCTCTCTCAAGCAAATTGCCAGCACCAAAATGGCTTGCAGTCCGCAACGCATGGAATTAGAGAATGATTTTCTCTATCAGCTAAATGACTATCGCAGCATTGTTCGAAACGGCGACCAACTGCTCATGATTGGTGCGGATCGCGAAGTATTAAGCTTTACTCAAAAATCAAATAAATAATTATCAGCATTGCTGCAGAAATACTTATGAAAAAATCTAAACTTCTATTTTGCGCACTCGGATTACTTCTTCCCGGAAGCGGCCTCAACTGCTTTTATCTGCAAGGGTTTAAATCCTTTTGGGCATGGGTTCAGTTATTTGCCTTAATTGGTGGTGCAGCGGGTTGGATTATTCTAAAAGGCGCGCACTTTCATTCTGCGCCCGGTTGGATCCTCATAACTTTTGGCTTTATTGCGATTGAAGCAAGCTGGCTTACAACAATTGCGTTTGGACTTCGCTTAGATGAAAAATGGGATGCACAATTTAACCCTGGCATTGAAGAACATCGACGTAACCGCTCTGGTTGGCCAGTAATCTTGACTGTAATTTTCTCTTTAGTATTTGGTGCTGGCGTGATGATGACTTTTCTAGCAGTCTCATTTGAGCAATTCTTTATTTCTCAAATCCATGAAGCAAAAAAGCTATCCCAGTAATTGCAGATAGCTTTTCGTTTACAAGAGCCGCTCTTTGGAGCGGTTTTTTATTCGCCCTTATCCTCTTTAGAACTGCTCCACTGCTAATGCATTAGTAGAGTGTCCGCTTTCCACAATCGATATAGCTAGGGCTTGCGCTTGAGGCATTAGATTCTCTGCGAAGAAACGCGCTGTAGCAATTTTTGCATCATAGAAACTTGGATCACCATCACGCAAACGCTCAGCAGCTAAAAGTGCTCTAGCCATTTGCCAGCCACCCAACACTAAACCAGACAAACGCAGGTAGGCAAAACTTCCAGCGTAAACTGCTTTGATATCCGTCTTAGCATTTGCAACGATATAGGCTACAGCTTGATCAAATGCAGCACGAGCCAAAGCAAGTTGCTTGAGGACTGCTTTAGCATCCGCCGAACCACTAGCAGCTAAATCTTTTTCAGTAGCAGCGATTCTTTGAGAAAGTTCTTTGGCAATAGCACCACCATCACGCACTGTTTTTCTGCCGACCAAGTCATTTGCCTGAATTGCAGTAGTGCCCTCATAAATGGTCAAGATACGAGCATCACGGTAGTGCTGTGCAGCCCCGGTCTCCTCAATGAAGCCCATCCCACCATGCACCTGAACGCCTAAGCTGGCAACCTCAATCGACATCTCAGTAGAGAAGCCCTTAACGATAGGTACCAAGAATTCATAAATGGCTTGGTTAGCTTTGCGTACCGCCTCATCTGGCGCTGCGTGCTGCGCGTCATAGGCAGAAGCAGCGTAGTAAGCCAGGGCACGTGATGCTTCTGTATAAGCGCGCATTGTCATTAGCATGCGCTTCACATCGGGTTGATGAATAATCGCTACTGGGCCAGGAGAGCCAGCTAAGTCGCGGCTTTGTACACGGTCTTTTGCGTATTGAACTGCCTTTTGATAGGCACGCTCAGCTACAGCAACACCTTGCATACCTACTGCAAAGCGAGCTGCATTCATCATGACGAACATATATTCCAGGCCGCGGTTTTCTTCACCGACCAAGTAGCCGATTGCTCCACCGTGGTCGCCAAATTGCAACACGGCAGTTGGACTGGCCTTGATACCAAGCTTATGCTCAATGGAAACGCAATGCACATCATTGCGCTCACCCAATGAACCATCAGCATTGACTAAAAACTTTGGCACTACGAATAAAGAAATCCCTTTTACACCCTCAGGTGCATCAGGCGTTCTGGCAAGCACCAAATGGATAATATTCTTAGCCATATCGTGCTCACCATAGGTGATATAAATTTTGGTACCGAAAATCTTATACGCACCATCACCCTCGGGTACGGCACGTGAACGTACCATCGATAAATCAGAGCCAGCCTGTGGCTCAGTGAGGTTCATAGTTCCAGTCCACTCGCCAGAAATCATTTTCGGAACGTATTGCTCCTGAAGTTCTGGACTTGCCGCTGTTAATAAGGCCTCAATAGCCCCATCAGTCAGTAATGGGCAAAGAGCAAAGGAAAGATTGGCCGAATTGACCATTTCCAAACAGGCGGTAGAAATCAGTTTTGGCAAGCCTTGGCCACCAAACTCTGCTGGATGAATAACGCCCTGCCAACCAGCTGCGGCATATTGCTCAAATGCATTCTTAAAACCAGGAGTAGTTGTCACAACACCATCTTTTAATGAGCTTGGATTTTGATCTCCAGCCCAATTCAGGGGCGCAACAACATCTTGATTGAACTTGGCAGACTCCTCCAAAATAGCCGGTGCTAAATCCACATCCGCGCCTGCTTCTGCATAAGAGGGATAGGCAACAACATCTGATAGCCCAGCTAGTTCATTCATTACAAACAACATGTCTTTCACTGGGGCTACGTATGGCATTACAACTCCTCTTGATTCAAATTAAACACTTCAATTAATTGATTAACACTACCATCTGCAACTTAATCCAAAGCTTTTGTTAACTCAGGCACTGCGGCATTTAAATCTGCAACCAAACCATAATCTGCAACACCAAAGATTGGCGCTTCTGGATCCTTGTTAATGGCTACGATCACTTTGGAATCTTTCATACCAGCCAAGTGCTGGATTGCACCAGAGATACCTACAGCAATATAGAGCTGTGGAGCAACAATCTTGCCTGTCTGACCGACTTGGTAGTCATTCGGAACATAGCCTGCATCTACAGCCGCGCGCGATGCTCCTAAGGCAGCTCCAAGCTTATCAGCTAAAGGCGTAATGAGTTCCTGATACTTCTCGCCAGAACCTAAACCACGGCCACCAGATACAATGATTTTGGCGGCAGTCAATTCAGGACGATCTGATTTAGTGAGCTCGCGACTAACAAAAGAGGATTGCGCTTTGCTGTCAGCTGCAGCTGCTTTTTCAACAGCGGCTGAGCCACCAGTGGAAGCGACTGGATCAAAGCCAGTAGTACGTACAGTGATTACTTTTACCGGGTCGCTTGACTGCACTGTTGCAATTGCATTACCTGCATATATTGGACGCTCAAAAGTATCCGCTGACAACACTTTAGTGATGTCGGATAACTGGGCAACATCGAGCTTAGCTGCAACGCGTGGCAAGACATTCTTGCCATTAGCAGTTGCTGGAGCAAGGATATGGCCGTAACCATTTGCAATAGACAGGATCTGCGCGGCTAAAGGTTCAGCCAGTTGATCAGCCAAATTGGCAGCATCAATTTGAATCACTTTGCGTACACCAGCAATTTGAGCTGCTGCAGCTGCGGCGGCATCAGCCCCGCTACCAGCAACCAGCACGTCTACCTCTGGAGAGCACTGCAAAGCAGCCGCTACCGCATTAAGCGTAGCTGCTTTTAAAGATTGATTATCGTGTTCAGCAATAACAAGTGCGGCCATTTAGATCACCTTCGCTTCATTTTTGAGTTTTTCTACCAAGGCTGCTACATCAGCAACCATAACACCTGCACTACGCTTAGGTGGATCTTCAACTTTGATTGTTTTTAGACGTGGAGCAATGTCGACACCCAAATCTTCCGGCTTCACAATATCAATGGTCTTTTTCTTAGCCTTCATGATGTTCGGCAATGTGACATAACGTGGTTCGTTCAAACGCAAGTCAGTAGTAATCACCGCAGGCAATATCAACGCAATCGTTTCTAAACCACCGTCCACTTCACGAGTCACAGTAGCTTTGCCCTCAGCAATAACTACTTTAGATGCAAAGGTAGCTTGTGGGATATCCATCAGGCTTGCCAACATCTGCCCGGTTTGATTGCTATCGTCATCAATCGCTTGTTTACCCAAAATGATGATTTGTGCCTGCTCTTTTTCAGAAAGCGCTTTCAGAATTTTTGCCACTGCCAAAGGCTGTAAATCGGCTTCAGGCGCAGTTTCAACAAGAACAGCGCGATCAGCACCAATAGCTAAAGCAGTACGCAGTGTTTCTTGGCATTGGGTTGCACCTGCAGTCACCACCACCACTTCCGTTGCTACGCCCGCTTCTTTTAAACGCACCGCTTCTTCAACGGCGATTTCGTCAAAGGGATTCATACTCATTTTGACATTAGCTAGATCCACGCCAGAGTTATCTGATTTCACCCGAATTTTGACGTTGTAATCAACAACGCGTTTTACAGCTACTAAGATTTTCATTTGGAATTCTCAATAATGGTTAATGATCTATTTTATCCGCCCCGAAGAGCAATCTCTAGACATCAATAGCGGTGGCAGATCCAGCCTGCTTGCGCAACTCAAACTTCTGAATCTTGCCAGTCGAGGTCTTAGGTAGCTCGCAAAACACAATCGCCCTGGGAACCTTGAATCCAGCTAAATGTTGCTTGCAATGGGCGATGATTTCTTCTGGCGTTACCGCTGACCCCGGCTTAATCTCCAGGAAGGCGCAAGGGGTTTCACCCCACTTGGGATCTGGTTTTGCAACAACGGCAGCGGCATTCACTGCAGGATGGCGATACAGGACATCTTCCACCTCAACAGAAGAAATATTCTCCCCACCAGAAATAATGATGTCTTTGCTACGATCTTTCATCTTGACATAGCCATCAGGATTCATCACAGCTAAGTCACCAGAATGGAACCAGCCACCTTCAAATGCTTCTTGAGTAGCCTTCTCATTCTTCAAGTAACCCTTCATGGCAATATTGCCCTTGAACATAATTTCGCCCATGGTTTCGCCATCAGCAGGAACTGGTTGCATCGTTTCTGGATCTAGTACTGCAATTGCTTGCTGCATGTGATAACGCACCCCTTGACGAGCATTCAAACGAGCACGCTCACCGATATCCAAATCATTCCATTCGTCTTGCTTGACGCAAACTGACGCTGGGCCATAAACCTCGGTTAGTCCATATACGTGGGTTAGATCAAATCCTAACTTTTCCATACCCTCAATAATGGATGCAGGTGGCGCAGCACCTGCAATTAAACCCTTAACGCCCGCAGGAACGCCGGCCTTGAGCTCATCAGGCGCATTAACTAAGAGATTATGAACAATAGGAGCAGCGCAATAGTGGGTCACGCCATGTTCTTTAATAGCCGCAAAGATATGTTGTGCATCCACACGACGTAGGCATACGTTTACACCAGCACGAGCAGCAATTGTCCATGGGAAACACCAGCCATTGCAATGGAACATCGGCAATGTCCACAGATACACGGGATGCTTATTGATATCCCAGTCCAATACATTTGAAACGGCGTTGATTGCAGCGCCGCGATGGTGATAGACAACCCCTTTAGGATTGCCAGTAGTTCCAGAGGTGTAGTTCAAGCAAATTGCTTGCCATTCATCAGCGGGTACTTGCCATGCAAAACTAGGATCGCCTTCAGATAAGAATTTTTCATAAGTAAGCTTGCCTAGCTTTTCACCAGGAACATCAAACTCTTTTTCTTCTACGTCGATTACTAAAAATTCACGCCCTGATTCTTTCTTTGCAATCTCTAAAGCTTTCTTCATAACAGCTGAAAACTCCGGATCAACAATGACCACTTTTGCTTCACCATGGTTGAGCATAAATGCGATTGACTCAGCATCCAAACGGGTGTTGAGAGCATTTAATACCGCGCCCGCCATCGGAATTCCAAAGTGAGCCTCCACCATTGGCGGCGTATTGGGCAACATCACAGCAACTGTATCGCCCAAACCAATCCCATGTTTTTGCAAAGCACTAGCCAGGCGACGGCAACGCTCGTAGGTTTGCTGCCACGTCTGGCGTAACTTACCATGAATAATCGCTGTTTTATTTGGGTAAATCTCAGCTGAGCGCTCTAAAAAGAGGAGCGGAGTGATTGGAGTGTAATTTGCTGGATTGCGATCCAAGCCTTGTTCATAAATATTTGCCATCTTCAGCTTTCGATTTTGTTTTACTAAATTACAGTTACTTTATTAAATATCAGCCAACGCTTTAACGTGAGCCACTACACTTCGCCCCAATGCCGAGAGGTTATAACCTCCCTCCAGGCAGCTCACAATACGACCTTGAGCATAATCATTTGCAATTTCTTTTAAGCGCTTCGTGATCCAGGCGTAGTCATCTTCTACTAGACCCATTTGACCAAGATCATCTTCACGGTGAGCATCAAAGCCTGCTGAAATAATAATGAGCTCAGGCTCAAAGTTACGCAAAGCAGGCAACCATCTCTCTTCCACAATTGAGCGAACTACATCACCACGAGTTGAGGCTGGTAAAGGTACATTAACCATATTTTCAGCATGATCAAGACCACTGTAGGGATAAAAAGGATGTTGGAAAAAACTGCACATCAAGACACTAGGGTCATTGAAAAATGCCGCTTCCGTACCATTGCCATGATGCACATCAAAGTCAATAATCGCTACGCGCTCAATGCCATAGGTTTCCATGGCATATCGTGAGGCAATCGCCACGTTATCGAATAAACAAAATCCCATTGAGCGAGTTGGTTCTGCGTGATGTCCTGGTGGTCTCACTGCGCAAAAAACATTCTCAACCTCGCCCTTCATTACAGCATCCACTCCAGCAATAGCAGCGCCAGCAGCCCTCAGTGCCACCCTGTAGGTATGGGGGTTCATGATGGTGTCACCATCAAGCATGAAATACCCGCTCTCGGGAGAGCGATCTCTCACAAATGAAACGTGATCAGGGCTATGCACTAACTCAAGTTGATCTTCGGTTGCCAAAGGTGCATCAAGGTGATGCACCAAGCGATCGACACCACTACGGATTAATTGATCATTAATCGCTTGAATTCGTTCTGGACACTCTGGATGATGGCTTCCCATCTCATGTTTCAGAAAGTCTGGATGAGTTATGTATCCTGTTGTCATTACTCAAAATCCTTAATCACAAATTTATAATTTTTATAATCCAATAAAACGTGTTCCATATTCGAAAATCCATTACATTCAGCATGAACTTTCGCATCCCCCTCTTGCTTTTGACTCTTGCGCTAGCGGCGTGTTCTAGCGCCCCTACCCAGCCCACACAGTCGCAACAACCCATCGTAAACCAGACGGATGATGCAGCCACAGAGGCGCGTTTTAGCCAAAACCTCAACGAACTACTTGGACAAGTCTCCCAAACCCAAGAAATACCCCTTCCAGCGCTAGAAATGGGCTTTCTTGATGTTAAAACGATTCCCTCAATTCGAAAACTGGTATTACCCCCATCGGGGACTTTTAAGAAAAATTGGCTGGCCTACCGCAAGCGCTTTATTGAACCAGTCCGTCTCAAGGCTGGCAGGGCATTTTGGGAGCAAAACCAGGCCTTTTTGAGTCAAACCGAACAAAGCTCAGGGGTTCCAGCTGAAATTATCGTAGCCATTATTGGGATCGAAACCATCTATGGGCGCCAAACCGGTAACTTTAGAGTAAAAGATGTGCTTTCCACTCTCGCCTTTAGCTACCCCGAGACCCATAACAAACCAGCACGTGAGCAGCTCTTTAAGGACCAACTCAAAGAACTCATTTTGTTGTGTTGGACTGAGGCAGGCGGCAAGCTGCCTTCGAAGAATAGTAGTCAAGGTATTAATAGTGCAATCTTTAGCTCCTGCTTAAATCAAAATAGTTCCTATGCTGGCGCTATCGGCCTACCGCAGTTTATGCCTGGAAGTATTCGTAGTTTTGCGGTTGATGGCGATGGAGATGAGCGCATCGATCTTAAAAATAGCCCAAAGGATGCTATTGCTAGCGTTGCCAGTTTTATGAAAAAACATGGCTGGCAACCTGGCATGCCGATTTCATTTCCAGTTCAACCCAACGGCATTGAGGCCGCTAAGCAGTTGGCTGATGGCGAGCCACAATTGAAATTCACTGTGCAAGAGCTCATTGATAAAGGCATCCTGACCAAACAACAAGGTGACCTACAAAGTGGTGGCGTGGAACCGCAAAGCAAAGCTTTTATTATTGATCTACCCTACCCTGATAAAGATGGCGCCGATCAAGCGCAATATTTTGTTGGCTTAAATAATTTTCTGACGATTGTTCAATACAACCGCAGCTACTTCTACGCACAAAGTGTTGCGGAATTTGCTGAAGCTCTGGGATACAAGAATCAAAGTGTTGTGCCAGTAGAAAGCCCAAGCAAAAATGCAGGGGCTAAAGCCGCTGCTGAAAAATCCAAGCCTAAGAAATCAAGCCAAAAGAAAAAGGCTAAACCCACTTAAGCAGGAAATACTCCCGTAGATAGGTAGCGGTCACCACGGTCGCAGACAATAAATACGATCGTGGCATTTTCGACTTGACGCGCAATGCGCAAGGCAACTACGAGAGCACCGCCCGCAGATATTCCACAGAAGATACCCTCTTCAACAGCTAAACGACGCGCCATCTCCTCAGCATCAGCTTGAGATACGTATTCAATAAGATCAACCTTATCGCCTTGATAGATTTTGGGTAAATACTCAGGAGCCCATTTACGAATTCCTGGAATTTGTGATCCGTCCTCAGGTTGCGCACCGATAATCTGAATCGCCGGATTCATGGACTTCAAATAAGTTGACACTCCAGTAATCGTTCCAGTCGTTCCCATCGCTGAAACAAAATGAGTAACTTGCCCATCGGTATCGCGCCAAATTTCTGGGCCGGTAGTTTCGATATGTGCTCTAGGATTATCTGGATTAGCAAACTGATCGAGCAATCTACCTCGACCCTCTCGCTGCAATTGCAAAGCGTAATCTCTAGCAAATTCCATGCCGCCAGAAGCCGCTGTCAAAATAAGCTCAGCGCCATAAGCAGCCATACTTTGACGACGTTCAATACTTTGGTTTTCTGGCATCACTAAAATCATTTTGTAACCAAGCATCGCTGCAGTCATTGCCAGTGCAATACCAGTGTTACCACTTGTTGCTTCGATTAATGTGTCGCCGGGTTTAATCTCACCACGCTCTTGTGCGCGAGAAATCATCGACAGCGCAGGTCGGTCCTTCACCGACCCCGCTGGATTATTACCCTCCAACTTACCTAAAATCACATTATTGCGATTCTCATTTTCCAGACCGGGAATACGCTGTAAACGAACTAAGGGCGTATTGCCTACTGTCTGCGAAATAGTAAGGTAAGAAGGTTTGCTCATAAGGTCATTTTAGCCACAAGCTGCCTTACACGCGATAGGGTTTAATTTCGGCGACCTGCTCCCGCACGCTCCGGCTGATTGCGGCCACCAACTTGATTACGAGAATTGCGTCTGCTAGAAGCCCCGCCCTCCTTTTTGGTGCGCCCACTAGGCTCCCGAAAAGAGCTCGGAGCCTCAATGGTTAAGCCATTATCCACCATTTTTTCCACTGATTTCATCCCGATGCCACGAACGCGCTTTTGCAAGTCATTAGCGTCCTGAAAGTGTCCGCCATCTAAACGCTCGGCAATAATTGTTTTTGCCTTGGCTGGACCAATACCTTTGATACTTTCTAACTCAGACTGGGTTGCAGTGTTGACATTAACTGGTGAGGCATATGCTGATATTGGACTTACAGACAATACTGTTGCCACAGCAAGCGCCTTGAATAATCTACTAAATTTACCTAAGTTCAAATATTGAGTCATTTTTTCTCCTCTAGAAAATAAAAAATCCACGGACACAATGTGTGCGTGGATCATGTACAACGACTCAGAATCAATGCAGTTGACTAGTTTTCTAGGGCGACGAATTAATCAGTAAATACTGACAAGTAGTAAATTTAATGACTCAAGATAAACTGGGCTGCACGTTTGATAAGTTCTGGCTCGGTCTGGTTAAACCCATGATAAGCAAAGGAGTCGCACACATTACCCTGGCTTATACCGCCCTCAATAATTTCTAATTGTGAAACAAACTGATTGGGTCTTCCAGAAATAATGCCTTTTGCTGCGGAAATTGGGGTTCCTAGACATTCATCCTGAGCATGATGAATTACCTCAACAGGTAGGCTGACCTCATTACTAAGCACTGCTGTTCTCACTGTTCCTGCAATAATGATCCCTGCCAATAACTTAGATTCATCGTTCAATTGATTGGCAAAATAGGTAGCGGTTGAGGTACCCATACTGTGTCCAAAAATCCAGACTGGTAATTGCGTTTTATTTTTATAGAAACGAACGGTTTCACCTACCCTAGCAAGATGATCCGCACGGTCGCGACGATCGCCCCTCCTCAGATCACCCAAGTCATAAGGGGTATCGACCAATACTGCGTCTATTTGATATTGTGACCAAAGACTAGCTGAGCGGACAAACGTGTGTTGATTCTTAGTGGAGCCATCATCTTTAAGATGTAGCATGCCTCCACCACCCGGGAATAAAAGCACCAAAGCCTTTGCATTGGGCGTTGGTAGCATAAGAGTTCTTGTCGGCTGATCTTGTTGATGAGAAACATCAAATACTTGAGAGTGAGCGCTGGCGGCCACAAAACACCAGAAAGCCACCAATAGAGATTTAGCTACCAATGATTCCCTTTAGGCCGGTGTAAATAGATACCGCAGTAGTTCCCAAGGCAACAATAGTGCCACCATACTCCTGTAACGACTTCATTAAGCCATGTACATTTTTAAGTGAGGCTCCACCATCTTTAAAGTTCAATGCAGCTACTTTCATCATTGAGCTCATTAAGCCAGCCCTACGAGCTCTTTGCTTTGCAGCGTAAGTCACTCCGCCAAGCAACATACCCGTTAAAAAGCTAAATGCAATACTAGCTGAGTATTCCAAAACCTCTTTCCATTCAAATAAGTTTTGCGGCCATATAGGCGAATGATCAACCAAACTAGTTACCCAACTCATGCCAATGACCGATGCAATAGCCAAGAAAATGACGCCAGCAAACCAAGGCATCACTTTATGAGGGTGCTTTTTAAATAAAGCATAGGCAAATGGCAGTGGCAACATAATTGAAATAATGCGCAGATAAATCATTTTGGTGTCATATACCACTGCAATCAACCAATGCGCTAGGAGCAACAACAACAAAGGAATAATGAGATATACAGAAATATCAGCGAGCCACTGCAGTGAAGATCTTCTCTCCAGCTTTTGGTTTTGCTCCTCTAACTGATCCTCTAATTCAGCTATTCTGAGCTCATAGAACTCAGTACTAACCACTGCAGCTAGCTTATTCTCTAACTCAGCAACCTTTGCCATCATCGGCTTAAATAAATAGAGATCACGACTGCAGGTTTTGCAGACGTAAGCCTCTTCAGATACCTCTGACAGGCAATATGGACAATTCATTATTTATTAACCACCAGGTTCATCACAGAATTAGTCTCGCGACCTTCAGAGTCTTTCACGGTAACGCGAATTGTGTGAGTACCAGGAGGAACATCCGCCTTTGCAAAATCAATACCTTTAGCTGAAATTGCACTTTTAAGACGAGGAGTTAGATCAACAAAGGGCGACTTCATATACACCACCTTCACTGAGCTTGGGTCAATCTTTGTATCTCCACGTGGCTCAAAGTTTACCTTGAAGTCAAAAGGTGCAGCTACCGGAGTATCCGCTTCAGGGGAAGCTAATTTGATTGCTGGTCCACGAGAAATACCGCGTGTAGCCAACGTCCCAGCAGCTGGCGGTAATGCTGCCTCTTTAGCACTAATTAAAGGTGCGCTAATAGCCCACTGAGAAGCGAATACAAAGCATGATGCAACTAAAATTTTGGTCAATTTCATAAAAACTTTCAATAATTAAAGTTACTTAATAGGTAAATCTTAAATCAATCCCCAACCACTACAAATGGGGCCCAGAACAAGGGGTGAGCATAGGCGTACCTCATATTACCGCCCTCTTTCATACCACCTTGATCAATTTGATTGAGCATGGCCTGTCTCAACAACTCTGCCTTACTAGTACCTTGGGCTTTTTGCTGATTTTTAAATAAATCGGTCATCATCGTCCTGGAGGCCACCGAATCAACCGGCCAATTGGATACTAAAAGGGCCTTAGCGCCAGCAAAGAAAAAGGCTCTCCCTAAACCAGATACCGCCTCAGAGCCGGCACCTTCACCTGAAGCAGTATTGCAGGCTGATAACACCACCCAATCAGCATCCAACTTTAAAGTAATGACCTTATCCATTGTGAGCAAGCCATCATCCTTATCACCAGTGACATCTGGCGACGACAAGGCAAGCGCTGGTTGGGTTAAGCCATTTAATTCACCGGGAACCAGACCATGAGTAGCAAACATCACCACCTTGCGATTAGATAAATCAGTTGACAACACCTGCTTCACCGAGGCTTGTTGATGCAAGAAGATATCACCATCCCCCGCTCCAATAGCTTTACCAACCTCCTCTAACTCAAGACTGGTATCGGGCAAGCGGGGTAAAAGCGCCAACTCTGCTGAGCTCACGCCAGAAGTCTTCGGCGCACTACGCAAATGAAGTGGAGTGCCACGTGTTGCCAATTGTGTAGCCTTAGTTTGTTTCTGTGCAGCTTTTTCTTGCTCGGTACTAAAGTAAGGATCACCAAAACCAATAAAGTTTTTACGATTAGGGCTACCAGCCGGTAAAGCACGCAAGGCAGTTAATGAGGTCACAGATGGAACCTGAGCAACCGCAATGTCCCTCGTTAGCCATGGCACAGTCTTATAGCCACTAAATGGCGTAGCCCCACCTTTTGGAGGTTGAGCAGTTGGTTTTGTTACTAGCAACGATAAAGGCAACTGGCCAAGCTCAGCATGGGGTACTGTAAGCATGACTTTTTTACCTACGAAGGCACTTTGTACAGGTGCTAGTACTTGTTGGTACAGTTGGTTTGCCAAGGCAATGTCAAATGGTGGAATCTCATCAATCGTAGCCACGCCAGGATCTAGCGATTTGCGTAACTGGGTCACTTCTTTTGCCACTTGATTGCGACCAACAGAGAGTTGCGCAAATTGCACCGGCTTATCTTTGGTGATCGCCCACACATATCCAACGTTATCGGCAAAATACCAAGAAATCAAAACTTCATCAGGCTTAAGAGCTTTTTGAGTCCGCTCTACAGATGCAGGCTTAGGCTCAACCAACTCAGCATAATCCGGAAACTTACGCTCAATCTCTTTTTTAATATCTTCCCTTTGTGATTTAAAGCCGGCAATATCCGTCCGAATCCTTGCCTGAACGGCTGGAAGCTGTTGCTCTAAGGGTGCAGATAAAAGTCCAGTTAAAAGCTCAGAGAGTGTATTAATGCGTTGCTGCAAATCCTGTTCTCGCCTGGCTAATGAGGCTAGCTGCGGATCAGAAATGTTTGCCCGTGCTGCGCTAGAAGTCAAAGCGCGCTGCACTCCACTGCCACGCGCAAGATCTGCAATTTGAAAGGCTTCGGCAGCAGCAGTGCTAGAGGGGTCTGCCTTAGCTTGCTGAGCAAGTGATGCCAAGTATTCCTCCAACACAAAAGTCATTCGTTGGGTTTGACGTATTGTTGTGGTTGCATTCTCTGAATCATTACGCGCCTGGTCAATCAAAATTGGAATAGCCTGTTTAAATTCAGTCAACGCACTAGAACCCTGCCCAGATACCTGAAGAGCTGAGGCATTAAATGCTCGAATCATTGCTAAGCGCGGAGAGCTTTTTTCCATCCTCGCTCCAGCCTTAGATAGCATGTCCGCTGTCATTGCTTCAGCTTTAGATGCCTTTCCTGTTTTTATCAAAGACAATGCCCAATCCAAATCTCCAGACTGATAACGAGAAGCCATCTCCGGATCACTCTTAAGGTTATCGACCATTTCTGCAAATACTTTATCCGCTTGAGTGTATTTCCCATCGGCTGCTAAAGAGGTAGCCAATACTTTTCTTGCATCTGCAATCGCTGGCGAAGCGGGGTAATTGGTGGATTGTTGTGCAGCCTTAAGAGCCGCTGTAGCCAGAAGAACCGCCTCAGGCTGACGACCTTGCTCTGAAATAATACGCGTTAACGTCAGTAAAGCATAACTGGTTCTAGAGGAATTGACTCCAAATTTAGTAATAGATAACGTTACGGCTTCACGCGCCCAATACTCAGCATCTATCAGGCGTTTTTGCCCTAAAAATGAGCGCGCCAAATCATTCATCAGAATGACTCTTAACATGTAGGCAAACTTTGTACTCGACGTTGCATCTTGCACTACCCGTTTTTCATTATCTATGGCGTCCCGCCCAGAATCTTTAATGCTCTCCAAGATATCGCCATTTAACTTAAGCGCTCTTCGAAATCCACGCTCCGCTTCAATAAACTTTCCTTCCGCCATAAACATCTTGGCCCTAGACCACTCATAACTTATTTCCCAGCTGAGGCGAATCTCATACTTGACATTACGCGCACTACCAACAATGTCCGAATAATTTTTTTGCAATCTTTCCACTGCTGCTTTTGCGCACTCAAAATCACCAGTTGAAACACAATTATTTGTAACGTTTCGATCTATCGAAATGTAATACCCTCTAATTTGCGGGGTAACTTTTGAGCGTGCATCTTCTAAAATTTTATTGGCGAATATCCTATTTCCTCGCATACTTTCGGCGCCTGCGTAATACATTAATTCATCCACGGCAAATGCAGGCTCCCTACTTGGGTATTCAGTCACCACTTTTTGCATGTTCTCAGCCGCTTCTTTTGTATTGCCAAGCAATTCATCTGCTATAGAACGACGGTAGTAATAGTGATTTAATACTTCAGAATCGGAAGATATTGGTTTTGGAAGGACTAAGACTGCCTTTGCTTTTTCTACGTCTTTTGAATCTTGTTTAGTAGTATCAAATAAACGCAAAATGTCCCTCACATCCCTTGGGGGCGCTTTCACGCTGTCAAGATCTACTTCATCCTTATTGAGGGATGCATATGCCTGATTACCCCAAAATACAATGCTGCAGCAGAACAACAATGAAATAAGGGAATATTTACGCATAGAAAACTCCTAGTTTTTATAAGGAATATAGTAGTCCAAAAACCAGGGTTTCTATAAATTTATAGCCTAGTAGTGCCACCTAGCAAGTTGCAAAACTGGGTCAAAATTAGTCTAAAGGGGATTAGCCAAGAAGCCCGAATTGGCTTCTAACCACTCAATATATCTACCTACACCCTGCTCTACATTCAGGAAAGGCTCGGAGTACCCAGCAGCTCTGAGCTTAGTCAGATCAGCCTGAGTAAAGCACTGATACTTTCCTCTAAGCGCATCCGGAAACGGAATGTACTCAATCGCCTTTTCTTTAACCAATTCCTCGAGGGAGGCTGGAGCTGCTTTATCAAGCTTGCGCATAGCATTGGCAACTGCATGAGCAACATCGTTAAAGGGTTGTGCGCGACCGCTACCCAGATTAAAGATGCCACTGATTTCTGGATGATCTAGAAAAAAGAGATTTACCTTCACCACATCCTCAACCGATACAAAGTCACGACTTTGCTCGCCAGGACCATAGCCACCATATTCTCCAAAGAGCTTTACATGCCCATTGGCTTTGTACTGATGGTATTGATGAAACGCAACGGATGCCATGCGACCTTTGTGTGATTCACGTGGCCCATATACGTTGAAGTATCTAAATCCAACTACTTGGGCTGTATTGAGTTTCTCAGCAAAGCGCTTACGCATCACTTGATCAAACAAAAACTTGGAGTAGCCGTAAATATTGAGAGGCTTCTCATGCTCACGGCTTTCTACAAAAACGTCTGAGCCCCCATAGGTAGCGGCAGAGGAAGCGTAGAGTAGTTGAACTTTTTGAGCAGTACAGATATCCAGTAAATCCATGGTGTAGCGATAGTTATTCGCCATCATGAAAATTCCATCGGTCTCCATGGTGTCTGAACAAGCACCCTCATGAAAGACAGCCTTTACCTTACCAAAACGACCACTTCTAAACGCCTCTAAAAACTCATCTTTATCGAGATAGTCAACGATGTCCAAATCTGCAAGATTGCGATACTTGTCTGCAGGGCGAAGATCATCTACTGCAATGATATTTTTCTCACCACGCGCATTAAGCGCTTGAACAATATTTGCACCAATAAACCCAGCTGCGCCGGTTACGATAATAGTCACTGTAATTCCTCTGAGGTAACGGTTGCAGTACCTAGCTTACCAACTACGATGCCACCCGCACGGTTTGCAAGAGCCATGGCTTTTTCTAGAGGCCATTTGGCTGCCAAGGCCACGGCCAATGTGGCAATCACGGTATCACCAGCACCCGATACGTCAAATACCTCTCGCGCCTGGGCTTTTACATGACTCACACCAGCATCGGTATATAAGCTCATTCCCTCTTCAGAACGAGTCAAGAGCAATGCTTGCAAGTCGAGAGACTTTCTCAGTCCTTGGGCTTTCTTGGTTAACTCTTCTTCACTACCCCACTTACCAACCACTTGACGTAATTCGCTGCGATTGGGTGTTAAAACAGTGGCACCACGATATTTTTCGTAGTCCTCACCTTTAGGGTCAACCAAAATCATTTTATTTTGGCTTCTCGCTTGCTCAATCATGTGAGCTACTTGTCCCAAAGCACCTTTGCCATAATCAGACAAAATCACTACATCTGCATCGCCAACCAGTTTTTCAAAGCGCTCAAGCTTGTGAGCGAGTGCTTTTGCACTAGGCGTTTCTTCAAAATCTAAACGAATCAATTGTTGTTGGCGAGCAATTACACGCAACTTCACAATTGTCGGCACATCAGCATCAATCTCTAACTGACTATCAACGCCACCTGCTTTTAACAGTTCAACTACACGTTTACCAGGCTCATCATTACCAACAATACCCAAAATCGTTGCTTTTGCATCGAGCGCCGCTACATTTCGGGCTACGTTGGCAGCACCACCAAGTCGCTCATCAATTTTGCCTACCTGCACTACTGGCACAGGAGCTTCTGGAGAGATGCGATTGGTATCACCAAACCAATAGCGATCGAGCATCACATCACCTACAACCAGTAGGCGGGCTTTGGAGAACTGTTCTCGATTGGCTTTTTCCATTTGAATGCTTTATGTGCTTTTATCTTTATTTTTAAATCTACTTAATTATGTCGCCCAATACCATGGTACTCAATACCCAATTCGTTCATGGCTTGTGGTTCATAGAGGTTGCGACCATCAAAAATGATGGGGCGCTTGAGTTTTTGCAGCACTTGCTCAAAATCTGGGCTTCTAAAAGCCTTCCACTCAGTAACGATGACTAGGGCATCGGCATCGTCTAGGGCATTCATGGGGTTATCCACCATCGAGACTTGTTTAAGACCTTCTGGATTACTCTTAAAGTCGAGATCTAGGCAATGTTTTGCCTCTGGCATCGCTACTGGATCATGCGCTACTATCTGAGCACCACGCTTCACCAGCTCGGCAATAATGACTCGACTAGGTGCTTCGCGCATATCGTCGGTATTGGGTTTGAAGGCTAGGCCCCACAGAGCGAACTTCATGCCCTTAAGGTCTTTACCAAAGCGCTTTTCGATCTTTTGCACTAAGGTGTACTTTTGTAACTCATTAACAGCTTCAACAGCATCAAGGATCTTCAGATCCCTGCCATGCTCTTTAGCGGTCTTCGATAGTGCCGATACATCTTTAGGAAAGCATGAGCCCCCATAACCGGTGCCTGGGTATAAAAAGCCAAATCCAATACGAGAATCCGAACCAATACCTTGGCGCACGGATTCAATATCAGCACCTACTAGGTCAGCAAGGTTAGCTAACTCGTTCATAAAGGAGATACGGGTTGCTAACATGGCATTGGCTGCGTATTTAGTGAGCTCAGCACTTTTGACATCCATGTAGTAGGTGCGCTCATGATGACGATTAAAAGGCGCGTAGAGCTTGCGCATCTGCTCTTTGGCGCGCATGCCTGCTGGAGTCGATGCAGTGCCAATCACAATGCGGTCTGGGCGCATAAAGTCTTCTACAGCAGCGCCTTCTTTGAGGAATTCAGGATTAGAGACTACTGAGCATAGTTCTGGCGATAAACCTCTTTTTTCTAATTCTTCCGTAATAGCGGCCTTTACCTTATCTGCAGTGCCGACTGGGACAGTCGATTTATCGACAATCACTTTTGGAGTAGTCATATGACGACCAATATTGCGCGCTGCTGCAACCACATATTGCAAATCCGCTGAGCCGTCTTCATCTGGTGGGGTGCCAACGGCAATGAACTGAATATCGCCATGGGCAACAGAGGCTGCAATATCAGTAGAGAACTGCAAACGGCCTGCAGCGCGATTGCGCTCAATCATTTCTTTTAAGCCTGGCTCATAAATGGGTACGCCACCAGAATTGAGGATCTCAATCTTTTTAGGATCAACGTCTACGCAAAAGACGTTATTACCTTGTTCGGCCAAGCATGCGCCTGTGACCAGACCTACGTAACCGCTGCCGATGATGGTGACTTTCAATTTCTCTCCAAAGTTTTTTTAAATCGTTTTTACATCGATGGGCCGCTAGGTGCAGCACCTTCACTACGTCTTGGGGAATAGGCTTCCCAATGATTACAACCTGGACACTGCCAATAAAATCTTCGCGCCCTAAAGCCACAGTTACCGCAAGTGTAACGAGCCAAACTAGTGGTGCGCTGACGCAATAGCTTCAGAATCGACTGAAGCTCTAACAACCTCTCAGTATTAGCACTACCCTCTTCTAATGCAAGGCGAGTTTCAGCCAACTTTGACAAGGCAATTAAAGTTGGAGAATGCTGCATCACTTCTGACAACATGGCATTTGCAGCTTGAGGGCCCCGAATTTTCATGAGGTGCTTATGCACAATGTCCAGCAACTCACCGGTAGCCTGGGTTTTAAGTAACTCACAAAGACGATCTAGGCCTTCGCCTTCTTTGTTGATAGCTGCATGAGCTAACATCCAGCGGTCCGCCAATAAATGCATGTATGCAGGATGAGAATTGGCGACTATGCTCCAGGCCTCAATGGCTTGAGTGGGTCGATCCATGGCCATTAAATAATCGCCTTGCAAAATTAAAGCACGGGCATGATTGGGCACAGCCTGTAATGCTCGTTGTATTGATTGTTCGGCCTCAATCAAATCCTTACGACGCAATGCTTCTTGACCGAGCTCGCAATGAAATTGTGCAATCTCAGTATGGTGTGATTTACCCTGCAGACCCTCAAGCTCACTTGCAGCAATGATAGCTTTTTTCCAATCATGCTCGATTTGATACATCTCAAGCAAACTTTCTTTTGCTGGTTCGGCATATTTACCTGCGCCCACACGATTAAGTGATGCCTCTGCGCGATCAAGCAAGCCAGCGCGCAAAAAATCACGACCTAATTCATAGGCGGCATGATCACGATCACGCAGCTTGAGATCGTCGCGGTTGGCTAAATGCTGATGCACCCTAATCGCACGCTCAGTTTCACCACGGCGGCGGAATAAATTACCTAAGGAAAAATGGAGTTCAATCGTCTCTGGATCCAGCTGCGCAATTTTGACTAGTGTTTCAATTGCTTGATCAGGCTGTTCATTAAGTAAAAGACTTAAGCCTTTAAATGTAGATCGCTGCTGACGCATGCGCTCACGCTCATCCATACGATTCTCAAGGCGCAAATCCCAGCGTGCAGCCAACCAACCGATACCAAACATGACCGGCAGAAGCAATAACCAAGCGGTAGCTATCTGAATCATGATGTGCAGAATTTAAATAAAAAAATGGCCCGAATGGACCACTGAGGTTTAGCCTGAATCTTAGGCACCAGAACCCTCTTTGGGGCCCGCCTGCTTCAAAGGCTTGTAATCCACTCGCTCGCGCAACTCTTTGCCAGGCTTAAAGTGCGGAACGCGTTTTTCTGGAATCAATACTTTCTCACCAGACTTTGGATTGCGACCAGTACGCGCAGGACGATGATGAAGTACAAAACTTCCCACGCCACGAAGCTCGATACGCTTGCCCTCAGCCAAGGCATGAGTCATTGTGTCCAGCAAAGTTTTTACCGCCAACTCCACGTCCCTAGGCAGAAGCTGCGGAAACTGTTCCGCAAGGCTCTCTACTAGTTCGGAGCGAGTAATTGCTTGTTGCTCTTGATCTGTCATGATCTATCAATAAAAAATCGCCGACTCCCTAATGGAAGACGGCGAAATTGATTTAGCCTTGATTATCCAATTTTGCTTTTAACAAGGCGCCCAAATTGGTTGTGCCAGACTGCGCGTCACCTTGGAGCTTGCTCATTGCATCTTGTTGATCAGAGCTGTCTTTTGCTTTAATTGAAAGATTGATAACGCGTGACTTGCGATCAATATTGATGATCATTGCAGTTACGCTGTCGCCTTCTTTCAATACATTGCGTGCATCTTCAACGCGATCTGTTGAGATCTCAGAAGCACGCAAGTAAGCTTCAACTTCATCAGCCAAGTGAATAGTTGCACCCTTAGCATCAACCGCTTTCACAGTACCAGTAACGAGGCTACCCTTGTCGCTGACAGATGTGTAGTTGTTGAATGGGTCGCCAGACAATTGCTTGATACCGAGAGAGATACGCTCTTTCTCAACGTCAATTGCCAATACAGTAGCTTCAACTTCGTCACCTTTTTTGTATTTCTTAACAGCTTCTTCGCCTGGCTCATTCCATGAGAGGTCTGAGAGATGAACTAAACCGTCAATACCACCAGGCAAGCCAATGAACACACCAAAGTCAGTAATAGACTTGATTGCGCCAGTTAACTTATCGCCTTTTTGTTGGGCACGTGAGAACTCTTCCCATGGATTCGCTTTGCACTGCTTGATGCCCAAGCTAATACGACGCTTGTCTTCATCAATATCCAGAACCATTACTTCAACTTCGGTTCCTAATGCAGTAGCTTTGCTTGGAGCAACGTTCTTGTTAGTCCAGTCCATTTCAGAAACGTGTACCAAACCTTCGATACCAGATTCGATTTCCACGAATGCGCCGTAGTCAGTCAGGTTAGTTACCTTACCGAATAAACGGGTGTTTGGTGGGTAACGACGTGCAATACCAACCCATGGATCATCGCCAAGTTGCTTCACGCCGAGTGAAACACGGTTTTTCTCTTGATCGAACTTCAAAATCTTCGCAGTAACTTCTTGACCAACAGTCAACATCTCGCTTGGGTGACGCACACGACGCCATGCCAAGTCAGTGATATGCAAGAGGCCATCGATACCACCAAGGTCAACGAATGCGCCGTAATCAGTGATGTTCTTAACGAGGCCAGTAACTACTGCACCCTCTTTAAGGTTAGACATCAACTTCGCACGCTCTTCACCTTGGCTAGCCTCAACAACGGCACGACGTGACAACACTACGTTGTTACGCTTGCGGTCAAGCTTGATAACCTTGAACTCCATCGTCTTACCTTCGTAAGGGCTGGTGTCTTTGATTGGACGTGTATCAACGAGTGATCCAGGCAAGAATGCGCGGATACCGTTAACCATTACAGTCAAGCCGCCTTTAACCTTACCAGTAACAGTACCAGTAACGATCTCGGCTTGCTCGAGAGCTTTTTCCAAGTTCATCCATGAGGCCAAGCGCTTAGCTTTATCACGGGAAAGGATTGTGTCGCCATAGCCGTTCTCTAGAGCGTCAATAGCAACAGAAACGAAATCGCCAGGAGCCACCTCAATCTCGCCAGCGTCGTTATGGAATTCTTCAACAGGAATAAACGCTTCAGACTTTAAGCCAGCGTTAACAACGACGAAGTTATGGTCGATGCGAAGAACTTCAGCCGAAATAACTTGGCCGGTCTTCATATTCGATCGGGTTAATGATTCTTCAAATAGTTCTGCAAATGATTCAGACATGTGTATTCACTTTGTACCGCCAGAAGGCCTGACGGGTTAGGTTAAAAAAGTCTCAAAGAAACACGCTAATGAAAAAGGTCGCGTTGTGGGGTTTCTTAAGACGCCAAAACTACTACTTACAGCTCACTACAACTACTTACAAAAACTAGGCGACCGCAGATTGATACCAATCCAAAACCGCCATAACTGCTTGATCTATCGATAAATCTGAGGTTTCAAGCACTTTTGCACCATCTGCAACTAACAAGGGTGCCGCACCTCGACTACTGTCTCTGGCATCGCGCTCTTGTAAATCTTGCAGCAAGTCCTCAAGTTTAGCAGAAATTCCCTTAGCTATCAATTGCTTATAGCGCCGCTCGGCTCTGGCTGCAGCTGTTGCAGTCAAGAAAACTTTCAAAACTGCTTCTGGGAATATGACGCTCGCCATATCCCTGCCATCGGCCACCAAGCCCGGGGATTGACGGAAACTGCGTTGTAGACCCACTAAAGCAGCCCTGACCTCTGGATGAACTGCCAACGCAGAGGCTCTTAAACCGATAGTTTCTGTGCGAATAGCCTCAGACACATCCTCGCCATTGAGAAAAATCTGATTATTTTTGAATGAAATCAATAACTTATGGACTAAAAGACCTAATTCTGAGCCATTTTTGACATCAATTCCCCGTTTTTCGCTGGCAAGGGCAACCAAACGGTAAAGAGCACCACTATCCAAATAATGAAATCCCAACTTTTCCGCCACCAAGGAGGCTACCGTACCTTTTCCTGAGGCCGTGGGTCCATCAATAGCGATGACTGGTGGAAAATTCATAAAAAGTGGATAGTAATGAGAGTGAATTAGCCCACTACCTTTGCAAACTCAGCGAAATAAGTCGGGAAAGTTTTTGCTACACAATTGGGATCGTTGATCTTGAGGGCGTTCGGACCAAACGCAGCTAACGAGAAACACATTGCCATACGATGGTCATCATAAGTATCAATACCTTCGGCTGGTGACTTCCAATCACTTTGTGAGGGCGGTGCTTGCACAACAATGTAGTCCGCACCCTCTTCAACAATGGCGCCAACTTTTTTCAATTCTTTTGCCATCGCCGCAATACGATCGGTTTCTTTAACACGCCAACTAGCAATACTGTTTAAACGTGTTGGGCCTTCGGCAAACAATGCAGCAACTGCAAGCGTCATTGCTGCATCCGGGATTTCCGTGCAATCAATCGTGATGCCATTGAGTTTGCCGTTGGCATTTTTCACACCAGTAACCTCAATCCAATCTTCACCTGCATTAATGTTTGCACCCATTAAAGCGAGTGCATCAGCAAAAGCCACGTCACCCTGGATACTGTCCTTGCCAACGCCCAAGACCTTTACGGGTCCACCACCAATAGCGCCCAGGGCTAAGAAGTAGGAAGCAGACGAGGCATCACCCTCAACGGATAGCTGACCCAGACTCTTATAGACAGCTTCTGAAGTTTTTGCCGGAATAACAAAAGATTGCATATCAGGGCAAGCAACATTTACACCGAAGCGCGCCATCAACTTCAAAGTGATATCAATATAAGGGCGAGAAATAAGTTCGCCAATTACTTCAATTCGTACTGGATCTGTTGCCACTAAGGGCAAAGCCATTAGCAATGCGGTCAAGAATTGACTCGATACATCGCCACGCACCTTGACAATATCTTTAATCTGAATATTTGCCGCAGATATCCGAATCGGCGGATAACCTTCTTGTAATTCGTATTCGATCTTTGCGCCTACTTGGCGCAAGCCATCCACCAAATCGCGAATCGGCCTCTCATGCATACGTGCAACACCTGATAAACGGTAGTTACCGCCTTGCATTGCTAAAGCAGCAGTCAGTGGGCGTATTGCAGTGCCAGCATTGCCCATAAAAAGATCTGCTTCACGCACAGGAAACTGACCGCCGCAACCCTCAACTACACAAACCTTATTCTCTTGATCGATCACAGAGAGGCCGAGCTGGCGCAAGGCATTACGCATCACCTGCGTGTCATCTGCATCTAATAAATTTTTAAGCGTGGTAGTTCCGGATGAGAGAGCAGCTAACAAGAGCGCCCTATTTGAGATGCTCTTTGAGCCCGGTAACACGATCGAGCCTTGCGCTCGTTTAAATGGCCCAATAGTAATATCTGGCAAACCACTCATTAAAGTGCGTCCATTTCTTGGCGTGCTTTGCTCGCCCTGTTGAATAACTTCTCTAAACCAGGGCCATCATTTTCAGCAATGAGTTTGCGCATGTGATTGACGATCAACAAGTACTGATCAAGCTCTTTCAAAATCGCCGTGCGATTGCCAAGGCAAATATCACGCCACATTTCTGGGCTTGACGCAGCAATGCGTGTGAAGTCTTTAAACCCAGCGCCAACATGACTTAACTTTTGATCGGCATCTTCAGAGTTCACAACGCTAGCCATCAACGCATAAGACAGAATATGCGGGAGGTGAGACACAGCCGCGTAAATCGCATCGTGCTGCACAACGCCTATCTTTTTAACCTCGGAGCCAACAGACTCCCAAAATCCAGTAATTAAAGCCGTATCTTCAGGAGAGTTTTCTTGTAGCGGGCAAATAATGGTTTGCTTGCCCTGAAATAAATCAGCCTTCGCAGCTGCTGCCCCATGCTGAGCTCCGCCAGCGATCGGGTGTGCCGGCACAAATTGGCACGCCTTTTTACCCAACACTTCTTTGGCAGCCAAAATCACATCGCCTTTGGTGCTACCACCATCGGTAATCATCGTGCGTGGTTCAAGATGTGGCTCAAGCACCTCAAAGGCACTACGCATTTGTGCTACTGGCACACAAAGCACAATCACATCCGATTGCTTGGCGGCTTCAACCAAATCCACCACACCATCAATCGCGCCCATCTTTTGTGCTTGATCTAAGTTTTCTTTACTGCGGCCAACGCCTAAAACTTTAGTAACAACACCCGCCTTTTTTAGAGCCAAGCCTAATGAGGCGCCAATTAAACCAACACCAACAATAGTGACAGTGCCGTAATTACTTGCTGGATTAATGATGGTCATTAGGAAAGTGTTTCTGAAATTATTTCTTTTAGGGCTGCAATGAAAGCGGCATTCTCTTCAGGCAATCCAATCGAGATTCTTAACCACTGTGGCAATCCATAGTTGCCAACAGGGCGAACAATGATGCCACGCTTGAGTAAGGCTAAATTGATGCGTGCGCCTGCTTGATCATCATCACCCACCTTCACCAGAACAAAGTTTCCGGCGGATGGCAAATACTTCAAACCCAGCTCATCAAAAGCATTTGTCAGTTGAATATAGCCTGCGCGGTTTAGCTCAAAGCCTTGTTGCAAGAATTCTTTATCCTGAAAAGCAGCAATTGCTGCAGCTTGTGCCAAGCTATTAACATTAAATGGTTGACGAATGCGGTTTAGCAGATCAGTTAAATGCGGTTGAGCAACCCCATAACCAATCCTCAAGCCAGCCAAACCATAGGCTTTTGAAAAACTGCGAGACAAAATCATATTTGGGAAACGCTTTACCCAAGCAATCGCATCGTAGCGCTGCTCTGGACCGAGGTACTCGTTATAAGCCTCATCAAGCACCACCACTACATTAGATGGCACTGCTTCTAAAAAGTCTTCAATCTCCTTGGCAGGCAAATAACTGCCTGTAGGATTATTGGGATTAGCTACAAAAACAAGTTTTGCTTTATCACCAGATGACTTAATGGCCGCCAACATCGCCTGCAAATCATGCCCATACAAAGCAGTAGCTGCAACTTCAACGGCGTTTGCGCCAACAGCTTGAGTGGCCAGAGGGTAAACAGCAAAAGCATGTTTAGAGAAAATCACCTCATCACCTGCTTGCGCTACTGCACGCGCAGCTAATTCCAAAATATCGTTACTGCCATTGCCTAAGGTAATCCAATCTGTTGGAACACCTAGGCGCGCAGCAAGGACATTCTTTAAGTCAAAGCCATTGGAATCTGGATAACGCCCTAAATCGCTTGCTGCTTTAAGCATGGCATCTTGTGCTGATTTAGGCATACCCAATGGATTCTCATTGGAAGCCAACTTCACAATCTTGTTTTCATCCAAGCCATATTCGCGCGCAACCTCACTGATAGGACGCCCGCCAACGTAAGGGGCAATCGCATGAATATGTTTTAAACCAATCTTGGATGTCATTCGAGTTTTACTCAGAGTTTAAATTGATCAGGCAGAGTGCGGATAAGATCCTAGGTTCTTATAAAAAGCAGCAACACCCTTCAACTCTTCCAGCGCCTTCACTACTTTGTCATCATCTGCATGGCCAGCAATATCAATGTAGAAGTGATATTCCCAAGTACCTTTGCGAGCAGGACGCGATTCAAAGCGATTCATGGACACGCCATGTTTAGCCAAGGGCGCTAACAAGCGATGTACAGCGCCCGGCTGGTTATCAACTGATAGCACTAAAGAGGTTTGATCTTTGCCGGTAGGTGAACATGCATAGTTGCCAACCACAACAAAACGGGTACGGTTATGGGGATCATCCTGAATTTGCGCAGCCACAGCCTGAAGACCATACGCTTCTTGTGCAGGATCACCTGCAATGGCAGCTAAGGCTGGATCCGCAGCCGCCATACGTGCTGCCTCGGCATTGCTACTTACAGCTTGACGCTTAAGTTGTGGAGCATGAACACTTAACCACTGCTGGCATTGAGCCAAAGCCTGAGCATGCGCACACACTGTTGTGACGCCATCTAAATTGCCGCTCTTCGTTAAAAGATGATGACGAATTGGCAAAACAACTTCTCCACTAATGCGCATTGAGGAGTCGAGCAATAAATCTAATGTGCGAGAAATCGCACCTTCACTGGAGTTTTCTACAGGCACAACACCAAATTGCGCTGCGCCCTTCTCTACCGACTTAAATACTTCATCTAAGCTTGCACAAGGCAAGCCAGCAATGGAGTGACCAAAATAGGTTTGCGCAGCTTGTTCAGAAAATGTTCCGACTGGACCAAGGTAAGCAATGGTTTGACGAGCCTCTAAAGCTCTACAAGCTGACATCACCTCACGCCAAATAGCAGCAATGCCATCCGGGAGCAAGGGACCTTTATTAATTTCTTGTAAGCGCGCTACTACTTGGCGCTCACGCTCAGGACGAAAAACAGGTGATAAGAAATCACCCTTGATATGACCAACCTCTTGCGCTGCTTTTGCGCGCTGAGTCAACAAATCTAAAATCTGCGCATCTAAGGAATCAATTTTGTCGCGAATAGGCGCTAGGCGCTGTTCTTCCGTACTCATTAAGCCCGCCTTTCAAAGTCGCTCATAAATTCCACCAAGGCTTTTACACCTTCAATTGGCATAGCGTTATAGATGCTTGCACGCATGCCGCCCGCGGCTTTATGACCACGCAGGGCAACTAAACCAGCCGAATTTGATTGGGCCAAAAACTCTGCGTTCAGACTCTCATCTTTTAAGAAGAAAGTCACGTTCATGCGTGAGCGATATTCTTTTGAGACACGATTTTCATAGAGACTACTTTGATCTAAGAAGTTATAGAGCAACTCTGCTTTTTCTTGATTGCGTTTTTCAATTACCTTAACGCCGCCTTGCTTGAGCAACCACTTAAAGCCCAAGCCAGCCATATAGATGGAGAAAGTAGGCGGAGTATTAATCATGGACTGAGTATTGGCTTGCACTGCCCAATCCCAAATTGTTGGTGTGATGCCCATGCTGTGACCAATTAAATCTTTGCGCACAATCACAATCGTCACACCAGAGGGGCCAATATTTTTTTGCGCCCCACCAAACCAAACGGC
The DNA here is from genome assembly GCF_018881815.1 of Polynucleobacter sp. MWH-HuK1. GTDB lineage: Bacteria > Pseudomonadota > Gammaproteobacteria > Burkholderiales > Burkholderiaceae > Polynucleobacter. The sequence continues at coordinate 998,214 of NZ_JACVPP010000001.1, read as the reverse complement.
GCATTTATTCACATCCATCTCTTTTGACAGAATGTTGCTAGAGATATCAGCAACCAATAGCATGTCGCCGACATCTGGCACATCTGGAAACTCTACGCCGCCAATAGTTTCATTCGCGCAGTAATGCACGTAAGCAGCATCACTTGATAATTGCCAAGTAGATCTAGCAGGAATCGTGTTAAATTTTTCGGCAGCAGAGGACGCAGCTAAATTTGCTATGCCATATTTTTGCGCTTCTTTATATGATTTTTCTGACCAAATACCCGTTACCAAGAAATCGGCCTTAGGGCCATTCTTAGCCAACGGCATAAGATTCATTGGAATCGCTGCATTTTGACCAAGACCACCCCCTTGCAAGAGCAAGATCTCATATGAATCTGGAATATTCATGAGCGCACGAAGGTCCTGAATGACTTCTTCATAGACCTCCATGAACTCTTTACTGCGATGGCTAATTTCCATCACACTCGTTCCAAGTCCACGCCAGTTCAGCATTTCATCGGCAGCCTGCTTCAATACCTCTTCAGGCAAAGTAGCAGGCCCCGCAGCGAAATTAAAAATGCGGCGGTCAAAAGTCATGATGTGGTCTAGTCTAAAGGTGACGCTTAAGCGTCACCTGCCGTGTCGTCAGCATTGTCAGCTGCTGGGTCCGCACTGATATCGCCTTCTTCTGCATCGTCAGCGTCATCATCTGAGTCGCTTTCAGCAATACGTTGTAAGCCAGACAAACGAGTACCTTCATCCACGTTAATCAAAGTTACGCCTTGAGTAGCGCGACCCATCTCACGGATTTCAGAAACACGTGTGCGCACCAAGACACCGCCAGTAGTGATCAACATGATTTGATCTTCTGGAGAAACCAGTGCGGCTGCTACAACCTTACCGTTACGCTCTGAAGTCTGAATAGCAATCATGCCTTTAGTACCGCGACCATGACGGGTATATTCAGCGATCGGCGTGCGTTTGCCATAACCATTCTCTGTAGCAGTCAATACGCTACTTGGAATCGCAATGCCGTTTACATCAACAACAGTTGCTTCAACACCTTCCGCAGCCTCAGCTGGAGCGACTAACATCGCAATCACTTGATGACCTTCGCCTAAATTCATACCGCGTACACCGCGTGCGGTACGGCCCATTGGGCGAACATCGTTCTCATCAAAGCGCACTGCCTTACCAGCGTCAGAGAACAACATTACATCATGTTGACCGTCTGTAATGGCAGCGCCAACCAAGAAGTCGTTTTCATTCAAGTCGACAGCAATAATGCCGGCCTTACGTGGGTTAGAGAAATCAGACAAACGCGTCTTCTTCACAGTACCCAAGCTAGTAGCCATGAATACATACTGATCGTCTTGGTAACCCTTAATTGGTAAAATCACCGTAATCTTCTCGCCTTCAATCAGCGGGAACATATTGACGATAGGCTTGCCGCGGGAGGCACGACTTCCTTGTGGAACTTCCCAGACCTTTAGCCAATACATGCGACCACGATCAGAGAAGCACAAGATCGTATCGTGCGTATTCGCTACGAAGAGTGTTTCGATCCAATCTTCGTTTTTAGTGGCAGCAGCTTGCTTACCGCGTCCACCACGTTTTTGCGCACGGTATTCACTCAGCGGCTGACTCTTCATATAACCAGTATTTGAGAGTGTCACCACCAAATCTTGCGGCGTAATTAAATCTTCAGTGAAGAGTTCGGTTGCATTCATTTCAATAAATGAACGACGACCTGTATCGCCACCAGCAATACCAAATTCAGATTGAACTTCTTTTAATTCAGTTTCAATCACTTGAGTTACACGCTCTGGCTTCGCTAACAAATCGAGTAAGTCAGAAATCTCCGCCATGACTTCTTTGTATTCGTTAACAATCTTGTCTTGCTCAAGACCAGTCAAACGTTGCAAACGCATCTGCAAAATTTCTTGCGCTTGACTATCTGATAAACGATACAAGCCAGTAGTTTGCATACCGTACTCAGGCAACAATCCCTCTGGGCGATAAGCGTTTCGGCCTCCTGGGGTATCGGTCTCAGCACGCGCTAGCATCTCGCGTACCATCGATGAATCCCATGCTTTACCCATTAACTCTTGTTTAGCAATCACCGGGTTCGCAGCAGCTTTAATAATCGCGATGAACTCGTCGATGTTTGCTAATGCAACCGCTAAACCTTCCAAGACGTGACCACGATCGCGCGCTTTACGTAATTCAAAAATCGTACGGCGTGTAACCACTTCACGACGATGCTGCAAGAAGTACTCCAGCATTTGCTTCAAATTCAACAAGCGTGGTTGGTTGTCTACCAATGCCACCATGTTCATACCAAAGTTATCTTGTAGCTGAGTACTCTTATACAAATTATTAAGAACGACTTCAGGCACTTCGCCGCGCTTGAGCTCAATTACAACTCGCATACCGGATTTATCTGATTCATCACGCAAATCAGAAATGCCTTCAACTTTTTTCTCGTTCACTAACTCTGCAATGCGCTCGAGCAAATTCTTTTTATTAACTTGGTATGGCAATTCGTCAACGATGATTGCTTGACGCGCGCCCTTATCCAAATCTTCGAAGTGAGTCTTTGCACGCATAACCACACGGCCACGGCCAGTGCGGTAGCCCTCGCGAACCCCTTGAACGCCATAAATGATGCCGGCAGTAGGGAAATCGGGAGCTGGAATGATCTCAATGAGTTCATCAATTGTGCATTCTGGGTTGTGAAGCACGTGCAGACAGGCTGAAACCACCTCATCCAGGTTATGAGGAGGAATATTGGTAGCCATACCCACTGCAATGCCAGAACTGCCATTTATGAGCAAATTAGGCACTTTGGCAGGCAGAATCAGGGGCTCTTTCTCGCTACCGTCGTAATTTGGCCCAAAATCGACTGTTTCCTTGTCCAAATCGGCCAAAAGCTCATGGGCGATCTTGCGGAGGCGGATCTCGGTATACCGCATCGCAGCAGCGTTATCGCCGTCCACAGAGCCAAAGTTACCCTGCCCGTCAACCAGCATATAGCGCAGGGAGAAGTCCTGAGCCATCCGAACGATCGTGTCATACACCGCAGAATCACCGTGCGGGTGGTATTTACCGATTACATCGCCAACTATACGGGCAGATTTTTTGTAAGCTCGGTTCCAATCGTTGTTTAATTCATACATCGCAAATAAGACCCGGCGGTGAACCGGTTTGAGGCCATCACGCACGTCTGGCAGGGCTCTGCCGACGATGACGCTCATTGCGTAGTCCAAATAGGACCGCCGCATTTCGTCTTCGAGGGATATTGGTAGTGTTTCTTTAGCGGCTTGTTCCATCTAGAAATAATATCATTTTGATGACAGGTAGGCCCTATGCTAAGATTCTGTCAGTTTGTACGAAATTGAGATGTGTCGCTTTGCAGTTTTTGCATCAAGGTAGGGCGAATTACATTTAAGTTTGACTTTAATTAAAAAAGAGATTTTTGAGGACTAAAAATGAACAAAACCCTAAAAGTGTTGCTGGCTTCTGTTATCACCGTTTCTGCTTCTGCAGCAATTGCATCTGATAACTGGGAAAACAGCTCTGGCTTGAATTGGAAAAACAGCGATGGCACATTGTGCTGGCGTGATAGCAACTGGACACCTGCTACTGCAGCCAAAGGTTGTGACGGTGCATTGGCTCCTAAAGCAGCTGCTTCTGGTGTAAGCCAAAGCAAAATCACTTTGCAAGCTGACACACTTTATGACTTCAACAAATCTGACTTGAAACCAGAAGGCAAAGCTACTTTGGACAAGATCGCTCGTGACTTGAGCAAGATCAAGTTAGAAGTAATTATTGCTGTTGGTAACACTGATAGCGTTGGTACAGATGCATACAACATGGCCCTCGGTCAGCGTCGTGCGCAATCTGTTAAGACATACTTGGTAAGCAAGGGTGTTGACGGTAGCCGCATCTACACAGAATCTAAAGGTAAGAGCAATCCAGTTGCATCAAATGCAACTGCTGAAGGCCGCGCTAAGAACCGCCGTACTGACATCGAAGTTGTTGGTACAGCAGCTAAGTAATTCACTTTACTTGTAAAAAAGCCCGCTTCTAGCGGGCTTTTTTATTTCCGCTATATTCATAAACTTCTCTAATAGCTTTGCAGATACCTAATCACCATGAACGTCGACCAGTCAGAAATCGCCAAATTTAGCGCCCTAGCCCATCGCTGGTGGGATCCTAATAGCGAATTCAAACCTCTGCACGCTATCAATCCTTTGCGATTGGATTGGATTAAATCCTTTGTTGATCTGAATGGCAAAAAGGTAGTTGATATTGGTTGCGGTGGCGGCATATTGGCAGAATCCATTTCACAATCAGGTGCAGATACAACAGGTATTGATTTATCCGAGAAGGCTCTCAAAGTAGCAGAGTTACATGCACTTGAAGTGGGAGCAAACCTCACATATCGCCCTATCTCTGCAGAAGCTCTTGCAGAAGAACAACCAGAACAATACGACGTGGTGACCTGCATGGAAATGCTTGAACACGTCCCTGATCCAGCTTCTGTAGTCCGTGCTTGCGCCAAACTCTGCAAACCTGGAGGCACATTATTTTTTAGCACCCTCAATCGCAGCCCTAAATCCTACCTATTTGCGATTATTGGCGCCGAATATATTCTTAAATTGCTTCCTAAAGGTACTCACGAATATGCCAAATTCATTAAGCCTTCTGAGTTGGTTGCGTTTACGCGACATGCGGGACTGGAGATGGCTGGCATCAAAGGTTTGAGCTACAACCCACTGACGCAGGTGTATAGCCTGGGTGATGACGTAGATGTGAACTACATGATCGCCGTTAGAAAGTAATTCAATAGATGAGCAAGCTTTTCAGCCCCTACGAAGGCATCTTTTTTGACCTAGATGGCACGCTAGCGGATACCGCACCAGATTTGGTTGCTGCAACCAATAAATTGTTAGTTGCCCGCAACCTCACTCCTAAGCCCTATGAGTTTCTGCGCCCTTATGCCTCAGCTGGAGCTCGTGGCTTACTTGAAGGCGCCTTTGGGATCAGTCCAGATCACGAGGATTTTGTTGCACTCCGTGATGAGTTTTTCAGCAATTACGAAAAAGCTCTGCTGGTTCATAGCAAGCTATTTGATGGAATTGACCATTTACTTGATCAAATGGATGCCGCCAGCCTACCCTGGGGAATTATAACCAACAAAAGTGAGCGCTTTACCAACCCTCTAACCGATCTCATGGGTCTTCGTCAGCGCGCTGTTTCCACTGTTTCTGGGGACACTACCCCTTATTCGAAGCCGCATCCGGAGCCGATTCTTCATGCAGCCAGAATCAGCAAGATTGATCCAAGTAAATCCATTTATATTGGGGACGATATTAGAGACGTTTTGGCAGGCAAAGCTGCCGGGATGAAGACTGTCGCTGCCACTTATGGCTACTGTGGCTGCAAAGAGCCTCCAGAGGCCTGGGGAGCCGATTACATCGCTAATAATCCCCTCGATTTATTGCAAATCATCTTTCCCAACAGGGGCTAAAGATATTCAACAATTTAAAGCTAGCGGCTTTAAAATAAGAAGTTCCAATGCATGCAATCTGGGACCGACATGGTTTCGACGTGGATTACAAAGCATCAAGGGCATACCGAGGACCCGTTATCTCGTAAATCAATGGGAATGTAATAACTGCTAACGACGAACGTTACGCACTAGCCGCTTAATTGCGGTTGCCCCTGAACTGATTCTCTCTTGGGTCAGGTAGCGCAAGCTACATCAGGGTCATATACAAGAGATAAGACTATTTTGCGTCACGAAGAATAGTACGAAAACTTAGTGAATCGTCAGCGAGGAACGTGTCAGTCCGTGCCTAACTGATTAAATCAAATGATATGACTAAGTATGTAGAACTTGTTGTGGAGGATTTGCGGACGCGGGTTCGATTCCCGCCGGTTCCACCATTTTTAAGTCTGTAACAGTCCAACGCCACCCACCAGGGTGGCGTCTTGCTTTCCTCTAAACGAATTAATATGATGCGTTAATTAAACTGATAGCTCATGCCAGCCTGAAAGTTGAGTGGCGCCCCAGCAAAAATTCCATCTGGACTACGACTAGAAATATAGCGCTTATCAAATACGTTATTGATGACACCAAATACCTTCCAATCTTTATTAATGGCGTAGTTAGCACTCCAGTTCACGGTTGCAAAAGAAGGAACCTCACCTAGAGTTCCAATGATATTAGGAGCGACAGTATTTGCTGAGTCGGCATACTGGGCAGAAACAAAATTTAGGCTCACCAAAGTATTGAAGCCATTCTTTTCATAACTCACGCCAAAGTTAGAAGTGAGCTTAGGAGTGTAAGGAATTCGGTTACCATCGCGCCCCAAAGAATTCGTCCCAACAAACTTTGCAACCGGTATGTAGGTAGCGTTAACGTTTATAGCCCAACCACGACCAAACTCATAACCTAAGGATGCCTCAGCACCCTGGTGCAAACTCTTACCACCATTTGCTTTGGAAATTCCCGCGGCCAAACTTTGATTCACAATTTGATTGCTAAAGTTCATGCTAAAGATGGCCGAATCATAAGAGAAAGCTCCTGAGCGTCCGCGCAAACCTAATTCCATATTAGTGGAGCGCTCTGGCGCAAGTTGCTGATCAACACCTTTATCGTCAATCGCTGTCGCCAATTGAGCCGGCGCAAACCCTTTATAAATACTGCCATATGCTTGTGCTTGCGGTATGAGCTGCCATGTCGCACCAATTTGCGGAATGGTTTCCACATTTTTTGCGCTACCCGATTTACCGGTGATCACATTTGAGCGAGTCTGGTTATAACTCTCGACTCGCACTCCTGGAATTAATGCGAAGTTATCTGTTAACAAAAATCGATTCTGACCATACAAGGCAATTGAGTTAGCCTTATTGTCCTCATGGAGCGAAACGCGCCCGGAATAAGCCAATGTTCTTGAACTCACCAACTGATTGATTTGGGATTCTGTATGCAAACGCACACCAAACTCAGCCTCGTTAGCGATTCCTAAAGCTTTATAAGCATGATTTACTCGTGAGTCTATGCCCAACATTTGAAACTCTCGATTACGACCGACTTGACAGTCTGAGCCAACATTGCAGGTCTTAAAAATCGTAGCATCTTGGGTGCGCTTCACAATACTTTGCCGCCAATAGTCTCTAGTTAACTTACTCCAATACATCAAAGTATTAATTTTGGTATCTGAATCAATTTCCAAAGAGTGATTTATATCTACGGCATTTCTTTGGGTAATAAAGCGATCATTGGGCGCCGGATTATCTCTCATGCGATTGATATATTGAGTGGGGCGCAGACCCACATAGGACGTATTGATATTGTTATCGTAATGCGTATACTTGACACTTAACCACTGATTTTGCGCAATCTCAATACCACCCTTCATCAAGATGTCGTACATCTTAAAACCATTTCCTTGATAGCCATTGGACTCAGACTGAATCAAGTTAATACCGCCAACTGCACCGTTTGACGATGACTTACCTCCAGCTTCTATCTCTGCCAATCGATATCCATAGTTACCAACCTTACCGGTTAACTTAAAACCCTGTGACGGTGTTTTTGTCAGGTAATTAACTACGCCGCCGATATTAGAGGGGCCATACTGAAGACCTGATGCGCCCTTTAACACCTCTATTCCTCCAATTCGCTCCACTGGGGGGCTGTAATATGAAGCATTGGAAATAAATAAACTAGGCTGAATTGGTGCGCCGTCCTCTAGCAATAGCACTTTTGTACTGCGGGCTGGATTTAAGCCTCGTATGCCGATATTTGGAATAGCTCCAAAACCTCCCTCATCCCCGCGAATATTGACGCCAGGAACCGTTCTTAATACATCCTGCAGTGATTGAGGTTGCAACTCCTCCATCCGCTTCTGATCAATCACATCGACTGTTCCAGGAATTTTGCTAGAGGCATTTTGCTCACGACCAACAATATCAATTCTGGGTAATTCGATGTCTTGAGCCTTTACCCAACTTGAAAAAGCAGTCCCGCACAATAATGCAATTGATGAAAACCAGGCGAGCCTGCTTTGATAACGCAAAACATCTTGATGCTTCATATACCATCTCCAGTGATAAAAACAAAAAATCGCTGGCTATATGCATATGAAAATGCTGTTGCTGGCTAGTAAGCTATTTCAGTTTTACTTCGTCAGAATTAATTTCCCCAATTTAGTAATGCGCAATTGATAAGTACACCCATCATGTGTAATAAACATTTGCTTGCCTCGACCAAGTAGATCCTCACTTGAAATAATCTTTGGCAAAGTCTCGGCGGAGCGAATGTATTTCAGATCTAAGTCTGCAGTTTTGCAATCAGTCAAATGCTACCCCTCCAAACTAAAATGAACGGGAGCCTGAAAACACTGCGAAGACTGATAGAGGGCTGAAGAAAGCGGTAGAAATCTCCATTGCGACAAGGTGGCAAGCGCTGACTGATCTAAACCCTGAAAACCTGAACTTCTGGAAACACTGGCCTCATCCACAAAGCCACCCTGGTTAACGCACAACTTAATCATCACCAAACCCTGCTCCCTGAGTTTTCTGCTCAATAAGGGATAGCTTGGCTTGGGGTTATGTAGAACATGTCTAGGAATGAAGTTCTGTGGGCGACTACTCCCTTTCTTGTCACCGCTCATAGAAGTTAACTCAGAGGGCATTGGGTTGAGATTTTCTGTGGGGCTAATTGCGGTCGTTTTAGCTATTGATGTGTCTGCACGCTTTCTCGGTTGATGTGCGCGCAGATTGACTAAATTCACCATCATGGATTCTGAAGTGAGCGCTCTTTCGCCCTCAAATGCTGAAGGTGAAAAAAACAAGGAAACCAAAAGATGGATTGTGACTACACCTAAAATGACAAAAGTATTTCTAGGTGGGAAACTGCTGAGCAAATGACTTCCTTAAAAGTTAAACATATAAAGAGCATGTAATTAGACTGATAAAACTCTCAGTAACTACGGATTCTTCACAAACATTTTAAGGATGATGCATTTGATAAACAACCACAATCCCAATGGGGACGAGGTTCGTAGGGCTATTGTTGTGTTACTACTTTAGCGCTAAACGCCAAAGCGAAGTGACTTCTTTAGAGCGCGCTGCATATAATGCATCCGCTTGATCAAACGCTTTATGATGTGTCGGTTTAGTATCAACACGTGTGAGAACTTTTAAGTTTGCTTGCTCAATCCAATTGAGAAGCTCAGCTCTTGATCTCAATCCCAAATGCTCAGCCAAATCCGACAGAATTAACCAGCCCTCACCATCATCAAGCAAATGATTCTTTAAGTTACTCAAAAAGCCTTTTAACATTTGACTCTCGGGGTCATATACCGCCCGCTCGAGAGAGGAGCTTGGTCTGGCTGGCAGCCATGGCGGATTGCAAACAATGAGCGATGCCTTGCCCGATGGAAACAAATCAGTCTTAAGAACATTTATTTGAGAGCGCAAGTTTAGACGCTCAATGTTTTCTTGTGCACATGCAATCGCTCTGTCATCCATATCGGTGGAAACAATCTTCTGAATTCCTCGCAAAGCCAATACAACTGAAAGCACTCCGGTACCAACTCCAATATCGAATGCGGTTGAGTTTTTCTTGAGAGCAGCTGGTAGCGGAGTCTTTAATACCAACTCAATATACTCACCACGCACGGGCGAGAACACGCCATAGTGCGGATGAATGCGAACCTCTTCATCGTCTCTAGTCAAAACTTGAACGCCATTTTTACGCCACTCATGTGCGCTAATCACGCCCAGCAATTCACGGAGGGAAATGACATAAGGCTCGGTCTGCTCACCATAAGCCTCTAAACAAGCTTGCGCTACATCTGGTGCACGCCTTAAAGAGACGCTATGGTCTGCATTTACTGGAATCAATACCATTCCCAAAATACGAGCACGCTGTGATTGGGCAAGGCGGTGAAGATTGAATGTATCCAGCGGGCTTTTGGTTTTCTCTTTTGCAACTCGATCAGCTCTAGAGGATTTCTTGGACGGCCTATCCACTCTTCGTGCCAAAGCCTGTAAAAGCTGTCGGGCATTCTGAAAATCACCCTTGTATAGCATTGCTGTGCCTTCACAAGCTAGGCGATATGCACTATCAGCAGTCAGGGTGTCGTCTGCGATCTGAATCTTTTTATGGGGGGCAATACCATTTTCAGAATGCCACAGGGCGCTATGGGTTTGGCCGCCTTCTTCCCACTGAAGAATTGTTGATGGACTCACCTAAGAAACCACAAAACGGTTGTTTTGATAATCATCAATTGCCTGCTCAATTTCAGCACGGGTATTCATCACAAAGGGGCCATATTGAACGATGGGCTCATGAAGAGGCAGGGCTGCCAAAACAATAAATTGTGCGCCAGTAGATCCTGCTTTTACCTTTAAACGATCTCCATCTCCAAGAACAATGGCAGCCTGCTTTGGAACTGATCTCATGGGGCCGCCAATTTCCAACTCGCCTTCATAAACATAAACAAACGCATTGAGCTCTTTGGGAACGCGGTGCTCAAATTCAGTATGGGACGGCAAATGCACATCTAAAAATAAAGGAGTGGTTGTAATTCCCTGAATTGGACCTTGAATTTCATTTCCTTCATGGCCGTAAGTTCCAGCAATGACCTTCAATGAGCCGCCATTCTCCAAAACAACTTTAGGGATATCGTCCACCTGAATATCTTGATATCCTGCCGCCTTCATCTTTTCTTTGGCGGGTAAGTTGATCCACAACTGGAAGCCGCGCATGGCGCCACTCACCTGTTGCGGCATCTCCGAATGAATGATGCCGCGCCCTGCTGTCATCCACTGCACACCGCCAGTCCTAAGATGACCCTGATTCCCTAAATGATCTTCATGCAACATATGGCCCTCTAACATATAGGTCACCGTCTCAAATCCTCGATGCGGGTGGGCAGGAAAGCCTGCCACGTAATCGTTCGGATCGTTTGAAGAAAATTCATCAAGCATCAAAAAAGGGTCTAACCTTACTTGATTTTGCCCACCAAGACTGCGGCGCAATTTCACACCCGCACCATCAGAAGTGGCAATGCCAGGAATAATGGTTTGAATATTGCGGATCATGTTTATTAAGTAGACAATCTTTTAAGCGGGAGGATGATCTTCAGGATTGACGTCTAGTGCAATTAAGAAGCGAGACACCATGTTGTATGCGGCAATGACCGTTACTAACTCTACCGTATCAGTACTTCCTAACGCCTTCTGTAAACGCTTCATCAATTCAGGATCCACCTTGATATTGCGTGTCATCTGAAAAGTGAGTTCAGCGGCATCGTTTTCTACTGGCGAATACAGATCTTTTGGAAAATTTGCCTGTCCAATGAGGCGCAAGCCTTGTACCTGCTCCTCTGTGCCACCCGCCTTTTTGAAAGGTGGTGCATGGTGAAAGAATTCATATTCGGCACCATTGAGCACCGCTACGCCACACATAGCCAACTCACGTAACTTGGGATCTAAAGATAAATTATTCCGAATCTCACCAATAAAATGATTCCAGCCCTCTGCAATCGGGATGCTATGCAAAAGCATGCGGTCAAGATTGATAAACTGACCACCACGTCTTTTGCGGATTGCAGCCACTAGCTCAGCAGGTTCAGCCAAATCCATGGGCTGATAGGGAATTAAACGCTTTGTCATAACAAATACCTACTAAATAGTCTGTTGGATATTGAATATAAATGCGCCTTTTGGCGGCTATTTTTGGAAAAAACTAGGGCGGACATTTACTCTGCAAATATAGTGCTAAGGTTATCACCTCTACGCCCCATTTGCTCGATAATGTGCGGGTAGCCAAGTGAGAGAAAAATGAAGTCTATTTTAAATATTGCCGCCTATTTATTTGTCAGCCTAGATGGCTTACCAGAGCTGCGCACCAAGATGCTTGAAGAATGCAATGCACGCCAACTGAAAGGCACTATCTTATTAACTGGCGAGGGAATCAATATGTTTCTTGCTGGTAAAGCCGATGCACTTCGCGGGTTTTTAGACTGGTTGCGTCTTGATCCTCGCTTTAAGTCTCTCCAAGCAAAAGAAAGCTGGTCAGAAGATCAACCTTTTAAAAAGATGTTGATCAAGCTGAAAAATGAAATTATTCGCATGAACCATCCGACTATTCGCCCAGAGGAAGGTCGCGCTAACTTTATTAGCCCTAAAAAATTACAAGAATGGCTGGATCGCGGCACCGATGATCTGGGTCGCCCAGTCGTCATGGTGGATACGCGCAATGCCTTTGAAGTTGACTACGGTACTTTTGAAAATGCCCTGCATTTCAATATCGAAAAATTTACAGAATTTCCTGCGGCTATTTCCGCTCACAAAGACGAACTTGCAGATAAAACATTGGTTAGCTTTTGCACTGGCGGGATTCGTTGCGAAAAATCCGGTCTCTACATGCGAGAAATTGGCATACAACACAGCTACCAATTAGAAGGCGGAATACTAAAGTACTTTGAAGAAGTGGGTTCTGCCCACTACCAAGGCAGCTGCTTTGTCTTTGATGAGCGTGAAGCCCTTGAACCTAATTTAGACTCCATTCCTGTCGAGCGCTCCATTCGTAAAAAACTGCGCATGAACTCTTCCACAGACTAACTCACTGAAAGCATCATTCATCTATGACCTCATTACCAAATATCGTTATTCTTGGAGACTACGAGCGCGCACTACGCCGCTTTTCTAATTGGGACAAGTTAGACCAACAAGCTAAACTCACTATTCATCATGAACCTTTAAGAGATGAAGCGCTCTATGAAGCTGTTAAAGATGCAGATGCGATTGCCATCGTCAGAGACCGCTCCCCTTTTAATGAGGCAATGATTGCGCGCTTACCAAAACTCAAGTTTTTAATGTTCACAGGCGAACGCAATGGCACTCTAGAAGCGTCCGCATTGGTTTCCAGAAATATTCCCATGGCATGCACTCCTGGTGGCCCCTCAAAAGAAACTACAGCTGAGCTGACTTGGGCACTTATTCTTGGCGCATCGAAGCGCTTGATTGAAGAAAACAAATTGATTTCCTCTGGCGGATGGCGCGATGCCATGTCAGTTTTACCCATGCTTTCAGGTGAGCGCCTAGGTATTATGGGCTTGGGCGCCATCGGTAGCCGAGTAGCTCGTGTAGGCGCTGCATTTGGCATGGAGGTAGTAGCCTGGAGTCCGCGCATGACTCCGGAACGTGCTGCGGCTGAGAATGCAAAAGCAGTGAGTCTTGAAGAGCTCTTGAAAACCTCTAAAGTAGTATCCATGCATTTAGTTGCAGGTCCAGGAACCAAGGGTCTCATTAGCGCAGATCAATTAGCGCTCATGCGTCCAGATTCCATTTTGGTAAATACCTCCCGCTCAGCCCTGATCAACATGTCGGACTTACAAAAAGCGTTAGCAGCCGGCAGACCAGGGCAAGCTGCGGTAGATGTTTTTGATGTTGAACCCCTCCCAGAAAAAGATGCGTTGCGTTGCACTCCTAATCTGTTGGTCACCCCACATCTTGGGTTCATCGCTGAACCTATTTTCGCCACCTTCTCAAAAGGGATCACAGAGACTCTAGAAGCATGGTTAGAAAACAAGCCTGTACCGCACCCTTTTAAGCCGCAATAAGGCTATACAGATAAATGTCATCTACTCGATTGACCTCTCTTCAGCTATTTATTAGCTTTAGCAAGATTGGTCTCTCTGGATTTGGCGGTGTACTTCCGTGGGCAAGACGCACCCTAGTTGAGCGTGACAAGATTCTGACCTCAGAAGAATTTAGCGCCATCCTAGGAATATGCCAAATCGTTCCGGGTCCAAACGTTGTAAATCTAGCTGTCTGCGTTGGATCTCGCTTTGGTGGAGCTAGAGGAGCTCTCGCGGCCGTTCTTGGTCTCACACTTGGGCCAATTGCCATTGTGATGCTCTTAGCAACTTTGTATAAGCACTATAACCACCTTGATGCTGTTCAAGGCATCTTGCGGGGAATTTCTGCGGTGGGTGTAGGCCTCATTGCTTCCACCGGTTTTAAGATGCTGCGTGATGAATTTCATTATCCCGCGATGCTATTGGTTGTTTTGGTCACCATTCTTTCGGCTACCTATTTTCATTTAGGTCTGGGCTGGGTAGTGTTAACAGCATCGCCATTGGCCGTTTTCTTAGCACGCAAAAAGGCTCTTAGAGTATGAGCATGCTCTTGAGTTTATTTCTGAAGCTGTCTGTGTTCTCAATGATTGCATTTGGTGGAGTCAATGCATTGTTGCCGGAGCTATTAAATTTGGCGGTCAATCAAGAGCAATGGATCGATCTACAAACTTTCTCTGATTACTTTGCGATAGCCCAAGCAGCGCCAGGCCCTAACTTTATGACGGTGACATTATTAGGCTGGCACATCTACGGCATTATTGGCGCACTGGTAGCGACTTTTGCTATCGTGTGGCCCTCCTCGATCTTGATCTTCTTCTTGCAGCGATTTATCTTAGGCATTAAAGATCCCGTTAAAAAGAAATCGATTCAATATGCAGCAGCGGCATTAGCAATTGGGCTAGTTTTATCTTCCGCATGGGAGATCGCCTTGCAAATTAACCACGGGGTTGCTGCATACCTCTTGACCATCGCCACTATCGGACTTACCTTATTTACTCGCTGGCACCCACTTTACTTAATTGCTATCGGTGCTGTATTGGGTGTACTGGGATTGATTTAATAACCTCAAGAAAAAATATGAGAATCATTCGAAATATTTCTACTTTCCTACTTTGTTTGTTTACTACTTTCTCAAGTCCTGTATTTGCTCAAAGCAATTACCCCAATAAGCCGATTAATCTTATTGTTCCCTACGGCGCAGGCGGAAGCGCAGATTCGAGGAGTCGTCAGCTTGGTCAAAAGATGAGTCTGATCCTCAAGCAACCTATCGTGATTGATAACAAACCGGGTGCCGGCGGAAATATCGGCACAGAAGCTATCGTGCGTGCAGTCCCGGACGGATACACCATCGGCATGGGCAACTTTGCACCAATGGCTGTGAACAAAACCCTCTTTGGTAATTTGCGTTATGACCCTGAGACCGATTTAACTCCAATCATCCTAGTGGAAAAGGGTCCCTTGGTTTTGGTGGTTAACCCCAACTCGCCATTTAGAACAGTACAAGATATTGTTTCGGCAGCAAAAGCAAAGCCAGGTGTTCTCACATTTTCCTCTGGCGGCATCGGAGGTAGCCATCAACTATCAGCAGAGCTATTTGAAATGAGTGCTGACATTCAAATGATTCATGTGCCCTATAAGAGTGGTTCAGCTGCGTTAACTGATCTCATGGCTGGGAATGTTGATCTCATGTTTGATCAAATGTATTCAGCAGTGCCAAGCATCAAAGCAGACAAGATTCGGCCACTCGCCATTACTAGCAAAAAGCGCTCACCCTTGCTACCTAATGTTCCTAGCTTTGTTGAGTTAGGCTACCCAAAGGTAGAGGTTTTAAATTGGCAAGGGTTCATTGCACCCAAAGGAACACCCAAAGCTATTATTGACAAGCTCAATGCCGCTGCAAACGAAGCACTCAAAGACCCTCAGCTACGAGAATTGATGCTCTCGCAAGGCAATGAGATTGGTGGTGGTAGCCCTGCAGAATTTGCAGCACTAATTAAATCTGAGGCAAGCAAATGGAGTGCAGTAGTAAAAAGCGCGAATATCAAGCCAGAATGAAGGGGATGTAGAAACAATCAAGGGGCTAAGGCCCCTTTATTTATTTAAGCGCTTGGTAGGTTAGGATACCTAAGAAGGTAAGGACTAGTGAGCCAACTAAATTCAACAGCGCGGTACCCAAAGCCCAGGTAAATTCACCGCGCTGCATAAAGCCTACCACCTCAGCAGAAAAACTGGAGAAAGTAGTTAACCCCCCCAAGAAACCCGTCACAACAAACAGCTTCCACTCAGGAGAAAGGTGTGGGTTATTACCAAAAAATGCTACAGCAACACCTATCAAATAACCGCCAACCATATTCGAGATAAAGGTTCCCAAAGGCAGCACAGCTCCAGCAGCAACAGTTAGAAAATTAAAAGCTGCTCTTAATAGAGCTCCTAGACCAGCGCCAAAGAAAATTGCGAAGATTGATAGCCACATAATCTGCTCTTTATTGAATAGAGAAACCCAGCATGCTAATTGAACTCATCTCGATGCCATCAGTATAAATTTTTACTTGCTCGCCCTCTTCTTGTAAAGCTAAGGTATACAGAGCAGGCCAATAATGTTCTGCGGTCGGAATCGACATATGAGCGGCATCACCATAACGCTCCCAATCGATCAAAGACTCATGGTGATTAGTGCGCATCTCTGAAATGAAAAAATCATTGAAGTCTTTTGCCCAAGGATAAGGTTGAGCGTCTTCTTGCCAATGAATGGTACGCAAGTTATGCACCACATTGCCACTCGACAAAATAAGAATATTTTCGTCCCGCAATGGGCGCAACTGCTTAGCCAGCTCATAATGCTCCCGCGCTGACTTTGATCCATCTAAACTCAACTGCACTACCGGAACATCAGCCTGCGGGTACATGTACTTCAGGACTGACCATGCGCCATGGTCAATGCCCCATTCATTTTCTTCAAGCACTACAGGAACATTTAATAACTCTTGCACGCGATCTGCTAATGCGGGACTACCTGGCGCAGGATATTGAATATCAAAAAGCGCTTGCGGGAATCCGCCGAAGTCGTGAATTGTTTTAGGATTGGACATTGCGGTAACCCATACTCCACGAGTTACCCAATGAGCGGAGATCACCAATATGGCGTCTGGACGTTTGAATGTTTTTCCAAGAGCAGACCAGGTCGCCGTAAAGCGGTTGGGCTCTATGGCATACATCGGACTGCCATGGCCAGCAAATACTGCAGGTTGGCGATGGCTAGTCATTAATACAGATTAACCGAATACGTAACCTGTGTGAGCTGCAATCAAAGCAAACAAAATAGCCAAGCTAGTAGCGGCGCCCAACATCACGATCAATGTAATGATCTTTTTGTTGATTTCTTCTTTTGATTCGTTATGCCATTCGTTCATGCTAAATCCTCTGTAAACACATTAATGAGTGGAGTAATTATCCACTATCGACCGCGACCAGCCTTGCGCATCATGCCTTTTCCCCCACCAAAGCCTGCCTGAGGCCTTCCAGCGGGTCCAGATGGGCCTTTTGGGACGGGTGGGCGTACTGGTGGCTTAGCGATTACTGCCTTAGCCGGGGTCTTTGAATCGGGTTTCTTTTCGTCAGTCACTTTGAGCTCCTATGGATATCATATTGCCATGATTACCGACTATTCTATCCAAGCTATCGCAATTAATGCGATTCCCCTGATTTTTGCCATCACCATCCACGAAGCAGCCCATGGTTATGCAGCCCGTCGATTTGGCGACAACACAGCTTATATGCTGGGACGAGTCAGCCTCAACCCCGCTAAACATATAGACCCCGTTGGTACTATTTTTATCCCACTTGCCCTACTTCTAACTGGGTCACCATTTTTAGTGGGCTATGCCAAGCCTGTTCCGGTAAATTTTGGACGCCTCAGAAACCCCAGGATAGACTCAATCTGGGTTGCCTTAGCAGGACCGGGATCGAATTTTATCCAAGCACTGATTTGGCTCATCCTCTTGATTTGCTTAGTAGGCTTTGGGGTCAATGAAAAATTTCTGATATCCATGTCTCAAGCGGGCATTACCTGGAATTTGGGTTTATTGGTATTCAACCTATTCCCCCTGCCTCCTTTAGATGGGGGTCGAGTTCTGGCAAGCCTACTTCCCGCTCGTCAATCGATTGCTCTTGGCAAGCTCGAGCCCTGGGGGTTTTTTATTGTCCTAGGACTGGTATTTACTGGGGTCATTAGTGCTTTGTGGATGACTCCACTAATGAGCTTCTTTGAATGGCTCATTCTTTTGCTGACTAGCCCTCTACGGATGATTTTTTGACCAAAAACGATAAATCTGGGATATGCTGCATCAACATTAAACACTTGATCAACGGAGAATCATCATGAAACTACAAAAATTAGTTTTAGCAAGCACTGCAACTGTTTTAGCAATCAGTGCAGGGGTAGCATTTGCACAATTTCAGAAACCAGAAGATGCTATTAAATACCGTCAAAGTGTATTTACTGTGACGGCTAATTCATTTGGAAAAATTGGCGCTGTTGTTAAAGGTGAGGCACCTTACAACAAAGATGAAGTTGCCAAGAATGCTGCAATCGTAGCAATGATGTCCACTTTGCCATGGCAAGCATTTGGCCCTGGCACAGAAGGTGGAAAAGCCCAACCAGCTGTTTGGTCAGACAACGCTAAATTTAAAGCTGCTGGAGAAAAAATGCAGTTAGCAGTGGTTGATCTCAACAAGGCTGCTCAGTCTGGCGATCTCGAGAGTATTAAGAAAGCCTTTGGCGCAGCTGGCGCAACTTGCAAGGGTTGTCATGACGATTTCAAAAAGAAATAACCTAACTTTGTTGGCAGTTACTTCGCAATAAAGTAACCCACTACTACAGCGATCACACTCAAGATCACAAGAGCCAGTCCTCGCTGTAGCCCTCCGTCCTTGGAGGCCCGACCCAAGTCTGCAGGCAAGTATTGTGCCTCTTCGCTTGGGTCAATTTCTTTGTCACCACTGATCATTGGTTTAATAAGATTTTCACCTTTAAATTTCTTGTAGAACCAGATGGCTACAATATGAATGGTAATCAGCGTATAAATCACCACCTGATTGCCCTCATGAATCTGGGATAGAAATGAGCTTACCGAGCTCGATACATATTTTGCTAGTGGCCCCTGAAAAGCGATTTCATCATCTACAAATAAGCCGGTAAATACTTGAACACTTAAAACAAACAATAAGGCAAAAACAGAGAGTGCGCCAACTGGATTGTGACCAAGAACTTTGGTTGAACTTCCGCTTAAATAATCAAGAATGCCTTTTTTAGATGGAAAGAAAGAGGCGAAGCGCGCGTGAGTGGATCCAATAAAACCCCAGATTATTCTGAAGATCAATAAACACAAAATACTGTAGCCAAAATAGGTGTGCCATTGAATTGCATTGCCACCTATATTGACGCTAATGAAGCTCCCCACAATGCAAAGCACCAACAACCAGTGAAATAAACGGATTGGCAAATCCCAGACGCGAATGATTTTCTTCATGTTTAAAGGATAACTCGCTTCTCCCTTAAAATGCAGGGAATTCATGAATCCCGGCAAAGCCTTTAGAACCTTACTGCTGTACCGCATCGGTGCAACACTCAGCTACCAAATTTCGATGGTGGCGGTAGGCTGGCATCTTTATGAAATCACTAATAGTGTGGTGTCACTTGGCCTCATTGGTCTTGCCGAGCTTGTACCCTACTTTGCACTTGCGCTTTACTCAGGACATGCGGTTGATCACTATTCACGCAAATGGATTGCAGCCATCGCCTGCCTCATTCATATTGCAGTTGGCTTATTTTTAACCTGCATTGCACTTGGTTGGCTCTCTCCAGCAGTCACATTGATCTACACCGCCGTTGCATTTATTGGTGTGGGGCGAGCACTTTTAAGACCATCCTATCAAGCACTATTTGGTCAGATCATCCCAAGAGATCAGTTACCCCGATATACAGCTTATGCATCTTCTGCTTTTCAAATTTGTGTAGTGGCCGGCCCAGGATTGGGTGGACTCATGATTGGCTTTGCAGGCCTTGAATGGACTTACTTACTCGCTGCATTCTGTGGAGCAGTCGGTTTATACGGAATAACCTTTATTACCGCAGCACAAGAAAGGTCGAGCAACTTGTCTGGTCACTTCTTGAGGAGTTTTTTGGAAGGCTTTCATTACGTTCGCAAACATGAACTTATTTTGGGCATCATGGCACTGGACATGTTTGCTGTTCTCTTTGGTGGCGCCGTTTCCATCCTGCCAGCTTTTGTTAAAGAGGTCTTGAATGCAGGTCCAGAGGCCTTAGGGATTTTGCGTGCAGCGCCTGCAGCAGGCGCCGTGATTACCGGTATCTACCTGGCCAGGCGCCCGATTCTGACGGATTCAGGTAAACACCTTCTCATCTCAGTAGCTGGATTTGGCGCGGCGATCATCGCCTTTGGTATCTCCAGCAATTTATGGCTGTGTGCCTTCTTCTTATTTATTTCTGGATGCTTTGATGCCGTATCAGTCGTAATCCGAGGCAGCATCATGCAGCTCACAACACCGGATCATATGCGCGGCAGAATTAGCGCCATCAATGGAATCTTTATTGGTTCATCCAATGAATTGGGCGCACTTGAATCTGGCATAGCCGCCAGCATGATGGGCTTAGTACCATCCATCGTATTTGGTGGAGTGGCGACGATAGCAATCGTTTTGATTACGCATCGCCTTGCGCCACACCTTAGCAAACTCCATTTAAAAGATATTTCTTAAACCAATTTACTAAGTTACTAACTTGCCATTATTTAATTTCCGGCAAGTCTTTCTGAATAATCTTCAGACCAGCTCGCAAGGCATCTTGATAGCGCTCACGCTCCGCTTTAATAGTTTCAGCAGTCCAAGTGAAAAAACCTTCACCGGTTTTCATGCCAAACTTTCCGCTTGCAATACGGTCGCTTAAGCACTTTGCAATCGTTGGTGAATTGTTGAGAGTGGGATAAATGGTTGCTCCGCCAGCGCCATGCACCTCAAGGCCAGCATGATCTCTTTGCATAGCTGGGCCAGCTGCAATATAGCGAAAGCCAAAGCCAAAGCGCACAGCCTTATCAATATCCTCAGGCGTACATATCCCATCATCAACCATAGCAAAGGCTTCACGCGATAGTGCGTGTTGTAGGCGATTTGCCAAAAACCCAGGAAGGTCTTTTTTCACAGTCACTGGTACCATGCCGCAAGATGTCATTAATCGTGAAAGACTTTCACCAACCATTGGGGAAGTCTTTTCACCATAAACCACCTCTACACAAGGCACTAAATGTGCTGGCATAAAAAAATGTAAGCCAATCATTCGGGCGGATGTTCTCAAACCGCTCGCGATTTCACTAATAGGGAAGCTTGTACTATTGCTAGCTAATACCGCCTCTGGCTTTGCATATTTCTCCAACTTGGCAAACAGCTCGCGCTTAATATCCAGGCGCTCCGGCACGCATTCAATTACTAGATCGATATCAGTCCAATCGACCTCTTCTAGAGTTCCGGCAACAGTGAGTAAATGAGTGCGATGCTCGTATCCCAACTCGGCCATCGTGTTGGCAAAGTAATCGGGCAATAAGGCGCGTCGTTCGGTTGTTGGCTCGACCACCTGCACAGCACAACCACCGCGTGCGCATACTGCCGCAACATCTGCACCCATAGTGCCACCACCGACTATTACCACCTTGGTTTCGGCTGGTGTAAATAACATGAATGCTCTCCTAAAAGGTGCCGACTTTTTCTGAAAATTACTCTTACAATGGGGTCATTATTTCAATAAAAAAGTTAGTGAGACATGATCCCCGTCAATTCGGTGCTGCAGGTCGGCCATTTCCCTGAAATTATGCAGGCAGAGATAGATCGGCGCTTTACTCCTATCCTTCATCCCGATCCGCAGGCACCCGCTCCTGCTGGAAACTTTCAGGCGATCTTGATTCGTTCGAATACGAAGCTTCCTGAAGCTCTGGTTAAGCAAATCCCTAGTATTCGCATGGTTGCAACCTGTGGTGTTGGTTACGATAACCTTCCTCTAGGCTATTTAAAAACAAACGGCATTAAGGCAAGTAATACACCAGGCGTCTTAAATGATGCCGTCTGCGAACTTGCAATTGGAATGATGCTCGCCCTGTTGCGTCAAATTCCAGAGGCACAGGAATACGTAAAAAGCACCGCTTGGTCAAAGGCGCCCTTCCCAATCACCACCACCTTGGCCGGAAAGCGCGTTGGCATTGCAGGCATGGGTCGAATTGGCCAAGACTTAGCCGAACGCTTAAAGCCTTTTAAGGTAGAAATTGTCTATTCGGGCCCGAATAAAAAGGCGCTTCCTTACACTTACCATCGAGAAATCAAGGGTTTAGCGAAAGACTGTGACATTCTATTTATAGCTTGTCCAGCCACACCTGAAACTAATAAGGTGGTTAACACCGAAGTTCTTGAGGCTCTGGGCACCAATGGTTATTTAATTAATATCGCTCGTGGCAGCGTGGTGGATGAGAATGCGCTTTTATATGCATTGCAGCATAAAAAGATTGCCGGCGCCGCTTTAGATGTTTTTGAAAACGAACCCAATCCAAACAAAGATTTCTTAAATCTTGATAATGTATTGTTAACACCACATATTGGTAGCGCCACCTTGGAAACACGGATAGCCATGACCAAATTAGCTGTAGATAATTTAGAAGCTTTCTTTAAACAACAACCACTTCCATCGGAAGTAAATAACTAGAAAAACGGAGCCAGCATGACGATTTCTCTGCACCCATCAACCTTACCAGCAGTGCTCTCCCCTGTTCTGACACCATTTAAGGCTGACGGCAACCCTGATGCCCCTAAGTTATTAAAACAATGTAAGTGGCTTGAGGCCAATGGCGTTGGCCAAGCTATCTTTGGCACAAACTCAGAAGCAAATTCGATGTCAGCCCCGCAGAAGATGAGCACCCTGACAACCCTTATTGAGGGCGGTTTAAGTCCTGATCATCTCATGCCAGGCACTGGCGCCACATCGATTGATGCCACTGTCAACATGACACGTCACGCAGTGAGCCACAATTGTGCAGGCGTATTAATGCTGCCACCCTTCTATTACAAAGATGTTTCTGATGATGGCCTATTTGCATACTTCTCTGAAGTGATTCAAAAAGTCGGCAGTGCAGCGCTACAGATCTATATCTACAACATTCCACCGGTTACTAAAATTAATTTAAGCCTCTCTTTGTTGGAGCGCTTAACAAAAGAGTATCCAAAGACCATTGTTGGCATGAAAGATAGCTCCGGTGACTGGGCTTATACAGAATCCGTCATTAAATTATTGGCACCGCATGGCTTCCGCGTATATGCAGGTAGTGAAGTATTCTTAATGCGTGCCCTTCGTGCTGGCGGTGTAGGCTGCATCTCTGCTACTGCTAACGTGAACCCGAAAGCGATTGCCGAATTAGCAGCGCACTGGAGAGAATCCAATGCTGATGAGCGTCAAGCTGGCCTAGATCAAGTACGCGGAATTTTTGCTAAATACCAAATGATTGCTGGTATGAAGACTGCTGTGGCTCATTACAGCAAAGATCCTGAGTGGCTTAGGGTTCGTCCGCCACTCATGCAGTTAACTGCTGAGCAACAGGCGCAATTGCTCAGCGAGTTGCAGCAAATTAATTTCAGTATGCCGGGCCTGTAATTTAAAAACATAAAACCAATTAGGAGACAACAATGAAACTACTTAAGGTAATTGCTTTATCGCTAAGCTTTTTATGTGCAAGCGTGAACGCTCAAAACATTTCTATTGCAACGGGTGGTACAGGTGGTGTTTACTACCCTATGGGTGGTGGACTGGCCTCAGTACTCTCTAGCAAAGTTCCTGGAATGTCTGCCACAGCAGAGGTGACTGGTGGTTCAGTTGACAATCTGAAACTCATTGGCACTGGCAAGCCTTATGTTGGCTTCTCCATGGCTGATGCTGCAAAAGATGCAACTAGCGGTGTTGACAAGTTCAAAGATAAGCCAATTGATGTACGCACTTTGCTCATTCTTTATCCAAACTTGATGCACGTCGCAACAGTTGAATCTACTGGCATCAAAACCATGGCTGATCTCAAAGGCAAGCGCGTAAGCACTGGATCCCCTGGTAGTGCTACAGAAGTCATGGCATTCCGTCTTCTCGAGGCAGCAGGACTTGATCCAGCAAAGGATATCAAGCGTGAGCGCTTGAGTGTTGCTGAATCTGTTAACGCAGTAAAGGATCGCAAAATTGATGCATTCTTCTGGGTTGGAGGCTTACCTACTGCAGCTGTAACTGATTTGGCAAATAGCCCAGGTATGAAAATTGTCATGGTCGACACATCAGCTGAAGTCCCAGCAATGAACAAGAAGTACGGGAACCTGTATTTCCCATCGATCATTACCAAGCAAACCTATAGCGGCATGGCCAAAGACAATAATGTTGCTGCAGTTGCAAACCTATTGGTCGTGAATGCCTCCATGTCAGATGATGAGGCTTACAAAATCGTGAAGGCTGTCTTTGACAACCAGCTCGAGTTAGTTCGTTCACATGCTGAATACCGCAATGTCAAACTGGATGCTCAAAAAGCAAACGCAACACCAGTCCCATACCATCCAGGCGCCTTAAAGTACTTTAAGGAAAAGGGTGTCAAAGTAAACTAAGCCAGCATTTGTAGTCAGGGGTGAGTCAAACTCACCCCTTTTTGTTTTAAAGTAGCGCATAAATATAAATATATAGGTTGAGACATGAATCAAAACGTTATCGATAACGAAACCCAGGAAAAATTAGATGCCTTCATCAAACAAGAGGAAGGTGACTCTAACGACTACAAGGGTCTACTAGCCAAGTTCATCACCCTAGTTGCGGTTGGCATGTCTTTATTTCATCTTTATGCAGCCTACTCGATTGTTCCAACTCAACAGCTTCGTGTGATTCACGTTGCCCTTGTGCTATTTCTAGTTTTTCTCAGCTTCCCAATAGCTGCGCGCTTTAAAAACCGTCTCATGATCTGGGATGTGCTATTCGCACTTGGATCTGTAGCGATTGCTTATTACATCCTAGGTGGCGGCGATGATTTCATGGACAGAAATACCGCTCCTAACTCTACCGATGTGATTATTGGTATCGGTTTGATTTTGCTGATATTAGAAAGCGTACGTCGAACCAATGGCATGGTCTTGGTGACTGTTACCGTTCTGTTCTTGCTATATGCCTTATTCGGCAACTACTTACCAGCGCCTTGGACACACAAGGGTTATGGTCTAGATCGCTTGGTGGGTTACATGTACATGACCCTCGAAGGCATTTATGGCACTGCTGTAGATGTCTCTGCAACCCTCATTATTCTGTTCACCATTTTTGGCGCCTTCTTGCAGTTCACAGGGGCAGGTAAATTCTTTATTGATTTCTCATTTGCAGCAATGGGTGGTAAATCCTCAGGCGTAGGCAGAACTATCGTGATGTCCTCATTCTTATTGGGTGGCCCATCAGGTTCAGGCGTTGCTACAACCGTTACTGTTGGCTCTGTTGCAGCCCCGATGTTAGATAAGGTAGGTTACGAAAAGAATGCAGCAGGCGGCCTTTTGGCGGCAGGTGGTCTTGGAGCGATTATTTCGCCACCAGTGCTAGGCGCAGCGGCTTTCTTGATTGCTGACTTCCTAAAAATTTCCTATCTAGATGTGTTGCTCATGGCAACTATTCCCACGATTCTCTTTTATCTTGGCCTGTTTGTCATGGTAGAGATTGATGTTCGTAAATATGGCATGAAGAGCATCCAGTTTGCTTCAGCTGAAACTGCGTGGCAACTCACTAAAAAGTATTGGTTCCACTTTTTCTCACTCATCTCCATCGTTGTCTTTATGTTGATGGGCTTCTCTCCTGTCATGTCGGTATTTTGGGCAACCGTAGTTTCTGCACTATCTAGCATGTTGCGTGAAGATACTGCCATCATTCCTTGGGCATGGTTTAAGGGGAAGGAGCCTATTATTAAAGGACTCTATAACTCGAACCTCACGAAAGCACTTGCCTCTGGATCAACTGGTGTATTAGCGATTGCTGCCACTTGCGCTGGCGCTGGCCTGATCGTTGGCACCGTTACCCTGACCGGCCTTGGTCTGAAATTTAGCTCGATTGTGATTCAGTACGCTGGCGGCTCTCTTTTACTTACAACAATCTTTACCGCTTTAGTAGTTTGGATAGTAGGTCTCGCTGTTCCAGTAACAGCTTCTTATATTATTTGTGCTGTGATTGCCGCTCCTGCACTCATTAATTTGGGTGTACCTGCATTTGCTGCTCATATGTTTATCTTCTACTATGCCGTGCTATCTGAAGTATCGCCACCAACTGCGCTCTCACCCTTTGCAGCAGCGGCGATATGTAAAGGCAACCCCTATAAGACCACCTTGCAAACTTGGAAGTATGTTGCTCCAGCCATCCTGGTGCCATTCATGTTTGTATTGGATAAGTCTGGTGTGAGCTTATTGCTGATGGGATCTACTACCGCACTTGAACAGGCTGACTGGTCACAAATTGCCTGGGTCTCATTTACGGCTGTAGTCGGAATTATCTGCTTGGCTGGGGGGCTACAAGGCTGGTTTATCGAGAAAACCAAAATCTTTGAACGCGTAATTATGGTGGTCTCTGGAGTTGCCCTTGCCTATCCTTCTACTGAGGCAGACTTAATTGGCTTCATCGGATTTGGTTTGGTTCTGGTTACTCAAACCATTACACATTTCAAACTTAATCCGCGCTCATCTTAAGAAGATGTTTCTCAGAAAATAAAGCCCGCTATTGCGGGCTTTATTGTTAGAAGAGGGCGCGCAACTCTAGCTCATGAGATTTTGGTCCAAGCTGCTTTACCTGCGCACCTCTTTACTGCCGCTTCATCAAACTCAAATCCTAGTCCCGGGGTTTTATGCAATATCAGATCACCATTCTTAAAGGTCAGCTGCTTATTAATTAATCTACGGAAGTTGAGTACTTGGTCATCCAAGAAGAACTCAACGAAACGCGCATTAGGGGTAGCGGCTACCAAGGGCGCATGTAAATCATGCATCCAGTGCGGACAAACAATGATGCCCCTTAGATCTGCATAAGCGGATATTCTTCTCCACTCGGTGATGCCACCACATACAGCGGCATCTGATTGCAAAATGGCGGCGCCACCAGCATCAATCAGCTCTCTAAAACGCCAACGTCCCGCTTCCATTTCTCCGGTAGCAACATTAATCTTCGTTTGACGAGCTAAAGCAGCATGCAAATCGATTGCATCCGGCGAAAAAGGCTCTTCTATCCAGTAAGGGTTATAAGCTTCAAAGCGACGTACGTACTCAAGAGCGGTTGGTAAATCGCGCCAAGCGTTGTTCGCATCTAAAGTAAGCAAAACATCATCACCCACCGCTTTACGAGCTGCCTTAACTCGAGCCTCCTCTTCAGATGGAGATAGGCGACCCACCTTCATCTTCACAGCCTTAAAGCCTTGCTTTACGTAAGACTCCATCTCCTTGCCCAGCTTAGCCGAGGTCTTGCCTTCAAGGTAGTAACCGCCGCTAGCATAAGCAGGCACGCGATCATCCACCACTGAACCGAGGTATTGATGCAAAGGCAAGCCAACCGAGCGCGCATTTAAATCCCAAAGAGCTGTATCTAAAATAGAAATTCCACGCATCACTGCACCTGCACGCCCCTGCAGAATAGATTCGTTATACATCTCCATCCAGAGACCTTCACTGCGGCGGCTATTTTGACCAATTAATTTAGGGGCCAGTAATTGCTCTACAGCAACCTTGGCGATATCCCCACCAGCGCTGCCAACATAACAAAAACCGATGCCTTCATTCCCATCCTTTCCGCGAACTTTGACCAAACAGTAATGACGCTCAGATACAGTACGAGTAGAAAATGAAGTGACCTTATCTAAAGGTACTGCCACAGAAGCAACTTGGATGGATTCAATAATCGGCATCAAAACTCCTTAATCAAAAAATGATTGTATCCAGAATTTAGATTACCGGCAGGAGTCTAAATGAGGAATAATCGACTCATTCCTAAAAGCATACGCAGGTTGAAAATGAGCAAAGTGGTTGTCATCGGAACGGGTACTATGGGTGTTGGTATTGCTGCTGGATTTTTAGCCAGTGGCGCCAACATTGTTATTCTAGGTCGCACCCCAGAAAAGGCGATGGCATGCCTCGACTCTATTCGGTCATGCACAGAATCAATCAACGCCGATTGGCCTAAGGCAAACCCCTCATTGCAAAGCGGTAGCATCGAAACCTGGCAAGACTGGAATGATGTGGATTTTGTAATTGAGACAGTATCCGAGAGGCTGCAATTAAAACAGGACATCTTTACCTCACTAGATCAGCAAGTGCCACCTCATATTCCTATTGGTAGCAATAGTTCTGGCTTTCCTATTAGCGATATTGCAAAGAATCTACCAACAGCACATCGCATGTTTAACGCCCATTACTTTATGCCTGCGCATGTCGTGCCACTGGTAGAAATTGTTATAGGAAAATATTCTGATTTAGCTTTGGCAGAAAGGCTCTGTCAATTTTATCGCGCCCACGGTAAGAGGCCAGTGCTAGTTAAAAAAGATATCCCAGGGTTTTTAGCAAATCGTATTCAGCATGCATTAATGCGTGAAGCGCTCTCGCTTGTAGAAGAAGGTGTAGCCACTCCTGACGATATAGATACTGCGGTACGCTATAGCTTTGGATTTCGCTACGCTGCAGTTGGACCAATGACTCAGAAAGAAATCTCTGGCTGGGAAGGTATGACCTTAGCCGCAGAATTGATATACCCCTCCCTATCCAATATCACCCAACCGCCAAGCTGTGTAACTGATTTAGTTAAAAGTGGCAAAACTGGTATTGCTAAAGGCGCAGGGTTTAAGGACTGGCCTCCTGATGAAGCAACTCTCATGAAGCAGAAGTACGAACAAAGGCTAAAGGCGGCTTTTGAAGTTCTGAAGATCGCGCCAGATCAAGATTAAATCTAATTTGTTGCAGCACAACATATTTATTCGCCTACGCTTTCACATTATTAGATAATTGAGGGGTGAATACAAAAGCATCTTTTCGCCCGCTATTGTGCAGGGCAATTATTGTTTTAACTGGCCTCGCCTTTATAAGCTCAACACCGGGCTTAGCTTATTCACAGACCAATGCAACTCAAGGCACTGGCCAGAGTCGCAACAAGATAACAGTTCAAACCTCTAAACAAGCTGGATTGAAGGATAAATCTGCGGGCTCAAATTCCAAGACTAGCAGCATGAGCCTCAATCCAGCACTCTTTCAGCGCAAAGCACCAGATGAAGTGATGCTCGATAGCGATGCCAATCTTGACTATCGCGTATCACAGGGGTGTTTGCGACGAAGCTTTACTGAAGATAGCTTGCCCGCAAGTATTGGCATCAATAACAGCCAATTCGCTGAATTCTTTAAGAATCAGACCAAAACATTTTTTGATCACATGCGTGGGGACTGTATTCCGTATGCGGTTGCTTTCGGTAGTCGCAATCGCTTTGACTCGCTCAGTATCATGAATGGCCCAATTCAGGACAGTAAAACTGAGGTATGGACATTCACGCCTTCAGCAGTTGGCGGCTTCTTAATTCAACAAGACTTTCTTAAAGATGAATCCAAGCGCTTAACAGAGATACGCATTCCCTTAAGAGATGTTCTGTATGACCCCCGCAAAGTAAGCGACCAACTACCAGTCGAACTGGTTTGGGAATTGAACTCTCTCATTAAACAAATTTATCCAGAAGAAAATAATTCTCTCGAAAATACCAATAGTGTTGTGCGCTTGATTGTAGATTTTGGTGATCGTGAAAAATGGGCTCAAATTTGGGCGGCAGAGATCATTGATCCAGCCACAAATGAAGTTTTTGCAAATGCCTTTTGGATAGAGCGTAATGACATCCCCGGTGGATTTTTTACTGGCTCAGGCGAATCTCTTGAGCGCTCCTTCTGGACCAACCCCTTAAGCTATCGACGCATCTCTCGAGGTGTTGGCATGGTCAGAGCGTCCTCAGGCAAGCGTAGCAAAGCACCTGCGGCAACAAGCAAATCTATGCCCGCAGCTCCTGCACCTGCCCCTAAGCAACGTTATCGTGCCCATATGGGCATTGATTACTCAGCGCCAACTGGTACTCCCGTCTTTAGTGTTGCCAATGGCAGAGTTGCTCACATTGGTTACAGCGGCGCATTTGGGAACTTGATTGTTTTGGAGCATCCAGGTAACTACCATACCTACTATGCTCACTTAAGTAACTACAACGTTGAACTCGAATTAGGCAATGAAGTGCGACGCGGATTAGAGATTGGCTATGTTGGATCTACCGGCAGATCAACTGGACCGCATCTTCATTTCGAACTGAGAAAAAACGGTATTTACGTTGACCCTTATGCACCCAAGACTCAACTTGATTTATGGTCTATGCGCGATAACGAAAGCGGACAACTGACTAGAGAAATATTATTACTTGGTAGCCCCATTAAAAATAACTAAGCAATATTGCTAGCAAGTGATTTAAATTTAATCTAGCCAAACAAAAAGGGTCCATAAGGACCCTTTTTACTGGGCGCTGAGTAAATCAACCCAAAACCAATACCGGTAATTTTGAGTGCACAATGACTTCGTGAGTCTCGCTACCCAGCAAGATACCTTTGATACCTGTACGCTTATGGGAGGCCATCACAATGACATCTGCCTTCGCCTTTTTTGCGCCATCCAAAATACCTTCGGATAAGTTGCTATTTGCAATATGAAGACTCTTTATATTGATACCAGAGCCAAGTGCGGTGGCTGACTTCTTAAATACATCTTTTGCATAAGCCTCGCAAACCTTGGTGTGCTCTTTTTGTGAAATTCCATAACCCATAGTGCTATCTGAGTAGACCATTGGAGGCAAAGGATCAGAAACATACACCAGAGTGACTCCGGCGCCGTCTGCCTTAGCAAGTGCAGCAACCTTCTTCAAGGATTTTTTGCTGATATCCGAACCATCTACAGGCACTAATAAATGCTTAAACATGTTTACCTCCCCCTAAATTAGACTGCTAACCTACTCTTTCCATCATAATGCTTATTATTAGCCTATAAAAGAATAAAGGTAACTTAATTGCTCAAGAATTTTGCTATCTACGTCTCATTTTTATTCACCCTAATCGCAATTGATTTGGTATGGCTTTTAGGTATTGCAAAGAATCTTTATCGAGATCAAATGGGCGACTTAATGGCTAGCGAACCCAAGCTGATGGCTGGACTTGCTTTCTATCTTCTTTATGCCCTTGGGGTCTGTATTTTTGTCATTATTCCAGCACTCTCAAAACAATCCTGGATATATGCACTGCAATATGGCGCCCTTTTTGGGTTGTTCTGCTACATGACGTATGACCTCACCAATCTTGCAGTCATCAGAAACTTCCCGACACAATTAGCATTGATTGATATTGCATGGGGCAGTATTGTTACAGCCGTGTGTTCAGGTGTTGCCTATTGGGTTGGTAGCCGCCTCTCATAGCGTATTTAATATTGAGCTTATGTTTTTTCGCCCACGACTATTAGACACATTTAACGGATATAACCGCACCCTTTTCACAAAGGATGTGTTGGCTGGTCTGACGGTTGGCATTGTTGCGCTGCCACTGGCTATGGCCTTTGCAATTGCCAGCGGACTCAAACCAGAGGCGGGTATTTTCACCGCTATTATTGCTGGTGGTCTCATCTCGCTTCTAGGTGGTAGTCGCGTTCAAATTGGCGGCCCAGCAGGCGCCTTTATTGTGATTGTCTACGGCATCGTCGAACGCTACGGCGTGCCGAATTTATTGTTAGCAACTGCCATGTCTGGAGTTTTTTTATTTCTGATGGGTGTGTTTCGCCTTGGAACGCTAGTGCGCTTTATTCCGATAGCAGTCATTATTGGCTTTACAAATGGCATTGCCTTCTTGATTGGCCTATCTCAAATCAAAGATTTCTTCGGGCTCCAAATTGAAAAAATGCCTGCCCAATTTTTTCAATCTATTCATGCGCTTTATTTAGCTGCAGATACTTTTAATCCTATCGCTCTCGGCTTGGCCTGTGGCAGCCTCGCTTTAGTAATCCTTTGGAAGTTATTTCAGAATCGCCTGGGATGGCTATCGCATCTTCCTGGCACAGTAGTGGCTATGGTTGTGGCAACCATTGTTACCAGCGCATTGAACTTGCCGGTCGACACAATCGGCAGTCGCTTTGGCGGCATTCCCTCTGGACTCCCCTCTTTTGAATGGCTACCGATTAGCTGGGATAACGCACAATATATGGTGGCACCAGCACTTACACTGGCACTACTGGGCGCAATTGAATCCTTGCTTTGCGCGCGTATTGCTGACGGCCTGATTCATGATCGTCATGAATCCAATCAAGAATTAATGGCGCAAGGTATTGCCAATTTCACCATTCCATTTTTTGGTGGCATGCCGGCTACCGGCACGATTGCGCGCACCGTTACCAATGTGGAAAGTGGTGCCACTACTCCGATTGCTGGTCTAGTTCATGCCTTAACCTTGCTGATCATCGTCCTGTTTGCTGCACCACTCGCTAAAAATATTCCGTTAGCTAGTCTTGCCGCCATCTTGATGTATGTCGCCTGGAACATGGGTGAATGGAGAAAGTTTATTGACCTCAAGCAGTTCCGCCTGCCATATCGAATCACCATTCTTAGTGTTTTCATTCTCACGGTTGTCTTAGATCTCACCATCGCTGTTCAAGTGGGTTTACTGTTGGCTTTTATCACCTTTATTTACCGCATCTCTAGCCTATCGCGCTGTGAGCCTGCTTTGGCGAGTGACTTCCCAGGACTAAGCAATCAACAAGGCCGCATAGATGCATATCGTATTCATGGCGCCATCTTTTTTGGCGCAGTCAAACTTCTAGAAAAGATTGAAACAAACTTACCGTCTCACACTCTCTTGCTTGATTTAAAAAATGTAATCTACATTGATACTTCGGGCATGGATACGATCATGGAGCTTGCCCATCTTTGCAAGATTAGAAATATCCGCTTACTAATTTGTGGCTTGGCACATCAACCGCTTGAGATGGCTGAGCGCAGTAACTTCATTGCTACACTACCGCCAGACTCTCTCTACCCTGACCTGATTTCCGGAATAGAGGCAGCGACAACTTAAAAGCGGCTTAAGATATACAGAAGCCGCCTTTTAGCAAAGCTTCAGGCAAAACCCATGATCGATATAAACCAAAGCTACCCGCAATTAGCAAAAGGGATGCAGCCAAATAACGTACCCAGCGGTATTGCCCAAACTGGGTGAGCGCTGCAGAAAATTTAGAGATTAATAATAGGTTGGGCAAAGTGCCCATCCCAAACGCCAGCATCAGCCCAGCACCAGTGAGCACATCACCTGATAAAAACGCAAGCGGCAAAACGCTGTAGACCAATCCGCATGGAACCAATCCCCAAAGCATGCCGCTAAACCAACGCGATGGGCCGCTGGCCATACGCCCCAAGTATTTAGCCCAGTAAGCGGCAATTTTGGAGGTTAGCCATTTACCCCCCAGCAATCCATCAGACTTACTAAGTCTCAGCAGGCGGATACCCATCAATATCAATATGAGAGAAGTTAACGCAAAGAGGGGACGCTGAATAGGAATGAGACTTTGCTGCCAAACTACAACCCCTACAGCAGCGGCAAGAGCACCCAAAAGAACATAAGTGGTCACACGCCCAAAATGCATGATTAACTGCAGGTAAAAAAGCTCCGATTTAGCCCTTAATGGTGCCTCTAATGCAACGGGCCTCTCGATGGCTGCCGCTATACCCCCGCACATCAGGGCACAGTGCCAGCCACTCACAAGAGCGCCCAAAAATACGGCAATTAGTAGGCTAGAAGTTAGCATCCGCTATCGAAATAAGGGTTAAAAAACGAGATTCACTACCCATATAGAATAAACTGACTGCATAATTAGTTCCAATATGAATTACAAGCCTACCGATACCCCAACTAGCAAATGCTCTGTATGCGTACTGGGTCAATTTTGCCTGCCGGTTGGTCTAAACAGCAGCGAAGTCTCAAAAATTGACAGTCTGGTTAAAGAACGTGTTCACCTGCAAAAAGGGGAAAGCTTATATCGCCACGGCGATCCTCTCAGCTCCGTATATAGCGTCCGCTTTGGCACTCTCAAAACTGAATTTTGCCTCCAAGATGGTCGCCAGCAAGTCATTGGATTTCACCTTCCAGGTGAAATCTTAGGTTTAGATGGCATTGGGGAAGGCCACTATCAATCAGATGCAATCGCTCTGGAAGAAAGCGAAGTCTGCATTATTCGCTACGAAGCCTTTGAAGATTTAGCACGTCAAATTCCAGTATTGCAAAATCAGTTTCACAAGATCATGAGTCGCGAGCTGACTCAAGACCAACGCCATCTACTTTCTCTTGGCACAATGCGCGCAGAAGAAAGATTGGCTGCATTTTTATTAAGTCTCTCTCAACGCTTAGCGGCGCGCGGCTATCTGAATAATGAATTTGATTTACGCATGAGTCGTAATGACATCGGCAGCTATCTTGGCATTCAGATTGAAACGGTCAGCCGTATGCTCTCACGCTTTGCTGAATCTGGTCTGATTCAAATCAAACAACGTCACATCAAGCTAATTGATATGAATGGTCTATACGAACTGGCGGGCATTCCAAACCCAGATCGCCAGGGCTGTGCAAACCCAGAAATCCCAATCAAACAGGTTTAAATTAAGCCGCGATCCACTTCTTTGGTGTCTGGTGACTCAATACCAGGCAGGATGTAAGCCGTAAGCGCACTAGATGCAGCGCAAAAGGTCCAAATAGCAAAAAATCCAATGGTGTAAATACCCTCATCAGAGATGTCAGGGTGATGGCCAAAAAATAGCAATTCCTGTGGGTGCACTATGGTGAACAACAAGCCCTCTGCCATGCCAGCCACCAAAAAAGAAGGCCACAAAATCCAGATCAGCAAGCGGTACTTCATTTTTGAACCTGCACATCTTTTATCTGCTGCTCGACCTTTAAACCGCGCTTAACAACACCATCACGCAATGGCTTATCAGCTTGATAGTTGATTGCCAGATAAATAGTGATAATGCAGCCAATCATTGCCACCGCAGGGCCGCTGATTAATAACCATGGCCACAATTGCTTAAACCATGGTTTAGTGATTTGCTGTTCTGTCATATGCATCCTCTCCATTGCTCTTAGCTTAACGGGGAATAATAAAAGTGGATTTCTCATCACGGGTTCTGGTAATCATCTCATTACCAGACATCTCGTGGGCAATCACATCAAAATGAATTGGGTAATTACCTGGCTGGTTGACGCCAGTCTCAGTACTCACCTTAATTGGCATCAATAAATTGCTTGCAGGCGCAACCTCAATTTCAGTAACAACCTGGCCTTGAGAATTAAGAATCTTCAAGCCATCTAAGCCAAGCGCTTTCACCTGCACGTTCATATTATTTTCTGATGCATTCATGATCTGAATGCGGTAAATATTTTCAATTCGCACACCTTCAACCTCGCGCGCTAAAGCCCCGCGGTCACGCATCACATCTACCCTCAATGGATTGCGAGTAGCCAGAGAGACTAGGAAGGCAGACGTAAGCACAGTAATAAAAGCAGTGTAGATCAAGACGCGTGGGCGCATGATATGGCGAATGGCGCTTTGATTTGATTCGCGATCCTCGATTGCTCGTTCAGTCGTATAACGAATCAATCCTTTTGGATAATCAACTTTTTCCATTACCTGATCGCATGCATCAATACAAGCACCGCAGCCAATGCACATGTATTGCAAGCCATCACGAATATCAATGCCAGTAGGACAAACTTGAACACAGATACTGCAGTCAACGCAGTCGCCCAAACCCAATGAAGCATGGTCAGCAGACTTACTACGACTGCCTCTTGGTTCGCCACGCACTTTGTCATATGTCACTAAGAAAGTGTCTTTATCTACCATCACACTTTGGAAGCGTGCATATGGGCACATATATTTACATACTTGCTCACGCATAAAACCTGCGTTACCCCAAGTAGCAAAAGCATAAAAACATAACCAGAAAGTCTGCCAAGGGCCCAAAGACAAATGGATTAATGCAGAGCCTAAGGTGGTAATAGGTGTGAAATAACCAATAAAGGTAAAGCCAGTCCAGAACGCTATCAATAACCAAAGGAAATGCTTGGTAATCTTGAGGCGCCACTTTCTAAAACCCCAAGGCCACTCCTCACCATCTAAACGAATGCGAGCAAAGCGATCTCCTTCTACCTTGCGTTCGATCCACATGAAGATCTCGGTATATACCGTTTGCGGACAAGCATATCCACAAAATAATCGGCCAGCAATGGCAGTAAAGAGGAAGAGTGCTAAAGCTGAAAGAATTAATAAGAGTGTGAGATAGATGACATCTTGCGGCCACAAAACAATGCCGAAGATATAAAACTTACGCTGAATTAAATCAAAGAGAACCGCCTGGCGACCGTTCCAGCTAACCCATGGCAAGCCATAAAATAATAATTGGGTTGCAAAGACCAGTATGAAACGCCACCGGGCAAACAGCCCAGATACTGAACGTGGGTAGATCTTTCGCCGGACCTCGTAAAGAGACTCCTCAATTACTTCTATCGGAATAGGTTTTCCACCCGGCGGAAGAACTGCCACTAAATACTTTTCTTATTTAGCTGCTGCTGGTTGTTTATTGTTAGATAAACCCCATACATATGCAGTTAATAAATGAATTTTCTCAGGACTCAAG
This sequence comes from Polynucleobacter sp. MWH-HuK1, assembly GCF_018881815.1. Taxonomy (GTDB): domain Bacteria; phylum Pseudomonadota; class Gammaproteobacteria; order Burkholderiales; family Burkholderiaceae; genus Polynucleobacter. The sequence goes on along the minus strand of NZ_JACVPP010000001.1, from coordinate 961,751 downwards.
ACTTTATCTTGAGCAGGCATCATTGCCATGCGACCTTTAGTTACAGTCTCAACAATCGTTGCTTCTGAACCACCATACAGCCATGTCTTATCAGTAAGGTTTGGTGCACCTAAAGCAATGTTACCTTTGCCGTCGGGACCATGACAAGCTGCACAGTTTGCTTTAAACACTTCGGCACCACGCGCTGCTTTGAGATCATCAGCTGGCAAGCCAGAGAGGCTACGAACATAGTTAGCAACATCAACAATTTGCTTACTATCCAATTGTGGAAATGGAGGCATTACACCTGCACGGCCATTAATAAGAGTTGTCTTGATATTTTCTGGTGAGCCGCCATAGAGCCAGTCGCCATCAGTCAAATTGGGGAAGCCTTTAGCGCCGCCAGCATCTGAGCCATGACATTGTGCGCAAGAGTTCAAGAACAAGCGTTGACCCATTTCACGCGCTTTTGGATCCGCAGCTACTTGCTCAATATCCATAGTGACATATTTGGCATATACAGGCTTTAACTCATCATTTGCAGTCGTCATGGACTTCATAAGAGATCCGTCAGTGCTGTAGCCGAGTACACCCGGAAACGAGCCGAGACCAGGGAATAAAACTAAATACACCAATCCAAACACGCAGGATAGTAAGAACATCCACATCCACCAGCGTGGGAGCGGATTATTTAGCTCGCGTAAGTCCCCATCCCAGACGTGGCCTGTATCAGCGACTGCGCCATCAGCCGTATGCACTACTTTAGCTTTACGCTGTGAAAATAATAGCCAAACACACCAAACAATACCCACTAATGAAACTAGGGCGATGTAGCTACTCCAACCGCTGCTAAAAAAGTCACTCATGATTTATCCTTACTGAATTCATCCGGAAGATCAAATGGAAGTTCTGCTGATTCCTGGTTTGCTTCTTTCCTGCCAGGAGACCATGCCCACCAAACAATTCCTACAAAGAAAATAAGTCCAATTACCGTAGAAAAAGCCGAGAGGTAAGGTGTGATCTGTTCCATTTGATTTATATCGTTCTAATTAAAATCCCAGCCTTTACTTGGCCACCACTTCATCAACAACGATGTATCTACGATTTACGCCCAAGCCCTGAAGATAAGCAATCAATGCATCCTCTTCAGTTTTACCTTCTAGCTCTTTAGGCGCATTAGCAATCATTTCCTCGGTATAAGGGACACCCAGGCGAGTCATCGCAATCATGTGAGATTGAATTGTGGAAGCGTTTGCAGCATTTTTTTGTAACCAAGGATATCCAGGCATATTGGACTCAGGAACTACATCGCGTGGATTGCGCAAGTGAATGCGATGCCAATCATCAGAGTAGCGCGCACCTACACGCGCCAAATCCGGTCCAGTTCGTTTACTACCCCATAAGAATGGATGATCAAAGACGGATTCACCAGCCAAAGAATAAGGACCATAACGCTCAACTTCAGAACGCAAAGTACGAATCTGTTGTGAATGGCAACCAACACAACCTTCGCGTTGATAGATATCACGTCCCGCTAAGCGCAAAGCTGTATATGGCTCTACGCCAGGGCTTGGCTCAGTTGTGGTGTGTTGGAAAAAGAGAGGTACGATTTGCACCAAGCCTGCAATCGATACCACAATGATCGTGGCAATAATCAACCAACCAACGTTTTTCTCAAGCGTTCCGTGGGAAAAGAATTTATTTTCGCTAGACATTTTCTTCTCCTTTTAGTATTCAGCAACGGCCATTGGAATAGGCGCATTTACAAAAGTTTTACCTTGTACAGTTTTGAAGACGTTGAATGCCATCAAGAACATGCCGCCGAGGTAACACAAACCGCCCAACAAACGAATCATGTAGAAAGGATAGGTCGCTTTAACGGACTCAACGAAGCTATATGTCAATGTTCCATCTGGCTCAAATGCTCTCCACATCAAACCTTGCATTACACCTGCAATCCACATAGCGGCAATGTACAAAACAACACCGATAGTGGCAATCCAGAAATGCAACTCGATCCACTTAGTGCTATACATCTCTTTTTGACCAACCAAACGTGGAATCAAATAGTAGAGAGAACCAATCGTAATCATGGCAACCCAGCCTAAAGCGCCGGAATGCACGTGACCAATAGTCCAGTCCGTGTAATGAGACAAGCTATTTACAGTCTTAATCGACATCATGGAACCTTCAAAGGTGGACATGCCGTAGAAGGACAAAGCTACAACTAAGAATTTCAGAATAGGGTCACGACGGAGTTTGTACCAGGCGCCTGACAAAGTCATAATTCCGTTGATCATGCCACCCCAAGATGGCGCCAACAAGATTAAAGAGAATACTGTGCCAAGAGACTGGGTCCAGTCAGGCAAAGAGGTATGTTGCAAATGATGAGGGCCAGCCCACATGTAAGTAAAGTTCAAAGCCCAGAAGTGAACAATGGACAAACGATAGGAATAAATTGGGCGCTCCGCTTGCTTAGGAATGAAGTAGTACATCATGCCCAAGAAGCTAGTAGTCAAGAAGAAGCCTACCGCATTGTGACCATACCACCACTGCACCATCGCATCTTGTACACCAGCATATGCTGAATATGACTTCCACAATGTCGCAGGCATTTCCAAGTTATTGAAAATATGCAAAATAGCGATCGTCAGAATGTAAGCCCCGAAGAACCAGTTAGATACATAAATATGTTTCGTCTTGCGCTTCATGATGGTGCCGAAGAACACCACTGCATAAGCCACCCAAACTAAGGTGATCAAGATATCAATTGGCCACTCAAGCTCGGCATACTCTTTTGAGGTTGAAATACCTAATGGCAATGTCACGGCAGCCAAAACAATTACTGCCTGCCAACCCCAAAAAGTAAATGCCGCTAACTTGTCACAAAATAAGCGCGCTTGGCTTGTGCGTTGAACGATGTAATAAGAGGTTGCGAATAACGCCGATCCACCAAAAGCAAAAATGACCGCATTGGTATGGAGTGGACGTAAACGACCGTAACTCAACCAGGGGATATTAAAAGTGATTTCAGGCCAGATGAGCTGTGCTGCGAGAATAACTCCCACGAGCATGCCAACAATTCCCCAGAGCACAGTAACAATGGCAAATTGGCTGACAACCTTGTAATTGAAGGTATCTTGATTACTCCCCACGGTAAGTCCCATGGTTTCTCCTTTTTTGTGACCAAACAGCGACATAATCCAAATAGACTGGATCGATTATCAAAGTAAGGCCACTAAGGGGGTTTGATCTATATCAAAAAGGGTGGGGCAAATTCAGGAGAGGGAGAAAGAAAATGGCTTATTTTCCAAATCTCAGTAAACGCATGACTTTATTTGATAGTAATCACTAACTTATTTAGTCTTTGGAGTATCGTCATCCATCAAAATCGCCTCGCCTGGACCGTCTAAATCATCAAACTGACCACTCTTGATCGACCAGTTCAAAATCCAAACCAATAGCCCGATGAGGACTAGCGACAGTGGGACTAAGAGATAGAGACTTTCCATTCCTATAGTCTAAGCCTTTCGCAAACGCCAGGCATTTAATGTCACAGCAAGCGAGGAGAGTGACATGCCGATCCCTGCGACCCAAGGATTGACCCAACCCATCATTGCAGCCGGAATGGCAAGTAGGTTATAGATCAGAGCCCACAATAAATTCTCTTTAATAATGGTTTGGGTTTTGTCTGCTAGCAACAATGTTTTTGCTAAAGGCTCCAATGAGGTGGCAGTAAGAATGGCATCAGCACCAGCCGCAGCCAATGGTGCACCCGCCCCAACAGCTATAGAGATATCTGCCCGCGCAAGCAAAGGTGCATCGTTTACACCATCGCCAATAGCCCATATAAAACGCCCATCTTTTTGTAAGCGCTCAATGTAATCATATTTATCCTCGGGAGTGCAGCCACCTTGATAGTGTTCTATACCAACATGGTGCGCCCACCAAGCAACTGTCTCACGATCGTCTCCAGAAACTAAATGAACTGCAATATTCCTAGACTTCACTACTTTTAGGAATTGCTCCAGTCCCACCCTTGGCGTATCCAAGAAAACAAAGCTGGCGATCAAACCCTGTTCATCAGCTAAATGCACCTGACCATATTGCCCTTGTTGGGCGCCCAGCTCCACACCCAACCATAATGCACTTCCCAAACGATAGGAACCGGAACTAAGTCCTCTACCTAAAAGATTAATGACCGGCTCATTTAATAAAGGCAGCTTGAGTTCTTCACCTTCTGCAGCACGCAACAAAGAAAGTGCTAGTGGATGTCTTTGCCCTGCTTCTAACGCTGCTGCTAGTGCTAATGCATCCTCGCGGCGATAACCTGGACGAAGATTGATGATTTCTTGAAGCTCTGGCTGGCCCATTGTTAAGGTGCCGGTTTTATCCAGCACTAAATCAGTTGCTTTTACCAAGCCCTCCATCACGTGCCCACGTACGATCAGCAAGCCTAATTTAGTTACAGCGCCTTGAGCTGCTGCCATGGCAGTAGGTACTGCTAGTGATAAGGCACAAGGGCAACTAGCAACAAGAACTGAAACTAAAACTGTCCATGCGCGGCTAGGATCAAAGTAAAGCCAAATCGCCGAGGAAGCAAATGCACTTAGCAATAAAAAGCTAACAAAATATGCCGTCCACTTTTCTGCAAGACTCACCATCACTGGCTTTGCAAGTAAAGCCTGATCTAACAGTGCCGCAATACCTGCAATTCGAGTTGATTGCCCCACTGCCTCAATACGCATAAACAATGGATTGAGAATATTGTGTGTTCCTGCATATACGCGATCACCAATTTTTTTCTCTACCGGCTTAGATTCACCGGTTAGCAACGATTCATCTAATGCGCTTATATTTTCAATTAAGACGCCATCCGCAGGAACTACTTCTCCAGGAGATACTCGCAATACTTCACCCGGATTGCAATTGACTACCGGCACAACTTCAATATCTTGTGATGCAGGATAATTTATTGCACGCTCACAGGTGGCAGGTAATTGCTTTGCTAAGGCCTCCGCCCCACCCTGTGCGTCTTGCCTAGCCAATAATTCAACATACCTGGCGGCCAAGATAAATGCTACGAACATCGTGATGGAATCAAAATAGCTTTTACCAGACCCCATTACTAAATTAATAGTGCCCGCGATAAAAGCTAAACCTAAGGCCAAGGCTATAGGAACATCCATCCCAAGCATGTGCGTCTGATTGACTGACCGCAAACTCTGCCAGGAAGATTGAAATATCGGCCCAGCCGAATAAACAATGACGGGGACAGTGAGAGCCCAGCTTGCCCAACCCATCAACAACTCAAACTCAGGAGTTATGTCGGCACCAGTATAGGTTGGCCATGCATACATCATGACTTGCATCATACCGAGCATCGCAACACCAAGGCGCATGAGCAATTTACGTCTCTCAACTTTTTCCCTATCAAGCGATAAGGATGGTTCGAAAGGCCAAGCCTCATATCCAATGCGCTCAATTTCAAATAGCAATCGCGCTAAACTTGTTTTGATAGGCGAAAAACGTACCATCACCTTTTGGGTGACATAGTTAATTTGCACATCCTGAACACCTGCGTTACGACGCAAATGCTGTTCACATAGCCATACACAGGCTGCGCAACGAATTTTTTCTAAGCGCAGAGTGGTCTCTAAGTCATCTTCTTCTCCGGATGGTCGAGTAAAGCGACCACGCAAAGATGGATCATCATAAGGCTTTAGTTTTTCTGGAATTTCATTACTTGCAAGATAGGCTGCCGGCTTATCACCAGCCTGTGAACGCCTGGCATAGAAAACCTCTAAGCCCTCACCGTGAATGGTTTGCGCAATTGCCATGCAACCTGGACAGCAAAATGATCTAGTCTCACTACCTAATTCTGCTTCGATTAAATCACCCGGAAGAATCTGGCTTGAGCAGTGATAGCAAACTAAAGAATTCGATTTATTCATTTAATTACTCATACACGCGCTGCACTACCCCAACCTCTTCGACGCTCATAAATTACAAACAACACGCCCCATATCACCACAGCAACGTAAGCCCAAACCCAAGCTGCTTGAGAAGAACGTGAGCCTGATACATCCAACACAAAACCAAATATTGCGGGGCCCAATAAACCGCCGCCAAATCCCATGAGCGAGTGCAAACCCATAGCTGCGCCCTTAATATTTTCTTGCGCACTGATGACTAAACCTGCGGTAAGAGTTGATGAATCTGCCATGATGAAAATAGCATGTCCAATAGCGAGAGCAACAATCAACCACCACGATTGCCCTGTTGAACAAGCGAATGCAATACCTAATACAGCACTAGTTAGCATCACAATACAAACCCATTTTTGACGCCCTACTTTTAAAGCAATTTCATTACCCAATATAGATGCAGGCACACCAAAGAAATTAATCACTCCAGCCAAGGTCGTAGCCGCTAGAAAAAAGGATTCTCCTGATGCCACCGCACAAAATGCGAAGAATGCAACAATCCAACTTCTAGAGGCAAAAAGCTCTAATGTATGAGCGGTATAGCCAAAAATAAAGCCAGAAGCATTTTTGTCTTGTAAAACCAGTTTCCACTTATCCACCGGGAAGATATCGCGCAGACGTATATTGATTGGCCCCTGCCACTTGTCATGCTGCAATGCTGGAATAAATATCAAGACAATCAAAAATGCAGCCAATGGTCCTAACGCAATCAAACTAAATACATAATGCCAACCTAGCACACTCAAAATCCAACCGGAACATAAATAAGAAAACCCTGTGCCAATCCCAAAGAAGGCTGTGTAAAAAGCAATGTGTCGCGTTAATTCTCCAGACTGAATCCGATCTGACAATATTTTGAGGCCCGGCATATAGGTTCCAGCAAGGCCAGCCCCATTTAATGCCATAAACAATAGTGCCGTCCAAAAGTTATATGCCAATAGACCCATACCCAGGAGCCCACAAGTCGCAGTAAGACCGCCCACCAAGTAAACCTTGCGTGCATCAACCCGATCGGTCAACGCAGTTGCCAATGGAACTGCCAGCATGTAGCCAAAGAAAAAAGCGCTAGCGATTAAGCCTGATTGCAAATTACTAAGGTGCCATTCCTCTTGAAGAGCAGTTAGCACTACTGCATAGCAAGCAAAGCCCAATAAGGCACAGGTTTGTGCCAAGAGCATGAGAGGGGTATAACCAGCTGATCGTAAGCGCATAAATAGTCAGTATAAACGTGAACTCATTCTACTCGCCCAGATCAAGATTGACCCGCTACACTAATAAAAAACAAGATGGAGGCAATATGAATACCAAGTCACTAACCGTCAGACTCCTGCAAATAGGCGCCTGCCTATTTATTGGACTTAATAGCCCTTTAGCAATTGCCGATACCTACCCATCCAAACCCATTAAGGCAATTGTTCCCTTTGCCCCAGGAAGCACAACAGATCAAATTGGACGTGCGTTTGCAGCCAAGATGTCAGAGACCCTGGGTCAACCGGTTGTTATCGAAAATAAACCCGGAGCCAATGGTTTGATTGGCGCAGATTTTGTAGCTAAGGCAACGGCAGATGGCTACACCATTCTGATTGGGACCAATAGCACCAATGCTGCGCTTAAAAGCTTAGTCAAAAATTTACCGTACAACCAAGACACTGCTTTTACTCCGATTGGATATTTTGGATCAGCACCACTCATTATTGCAATTAATAACGACGTGCCGGCAAAATCGCTGAATGGATTTGTCTCGCTTGCTAAAGCCAACCCTGGAAAAATGACTTTTGCTTATGCCAGTACATCGCAACGGGTTTCCTCGGAAATGCTTGCAAGCTTTGCCGACATCCAGATGACTGGAGTGTCTTATAAAAGCGGACCCAATGCCATGACAGATTTAATCGGTGGTCAGGTCAACATGTTTACATCCGACTTTGGGGTCTCATTACCTCAAGTACAGTCAGGAAAAATTCGGGGTCTCGCAGTGACTTCTTTGAGGCGCTCGCCCGTGATTCCAGAATTGCCTACTGTAAATGAAGCCCTGGGCATCAAAGGCTATGAGCTTATTGCCTTCTTTGCAGCATTTGGACCAGCTGGTATGCCCAAAGATGCCATCTTCAAACTCAATCAGGCTATAAATAATGCCGCCAAATCAAAAGATTTAGTTGAAAGACTTTCTGCCAATGGTTTTGAAACTCAACCCGGTACGCCTGAGGCGCTCGGCCAAAAAATTAAACTTGAAACCGCTAAGTGGGCTAAAGCAATTAAAGAAGCAGGAATGCAACCAGAGTAAGTTATTGCTTATTGCTGGCTGCGATTAGGAGAGTCTTGGAAACCGTTAGAGCGGTAGGTTAAGACTAATGTATCTCGGTATCCATAATCCGCTAATGGCTGAATGGGTGTTGATTCGTGGATCATGCGTTGATCATTCATTAATAGCAAAGACCAAGGCTGTGTGAGAGTGAAGCGTAGACCAGCAGAACCAGAAGCATCAAATATTCTCGTCTCACCACCCTTGATACCTGAACGATCCAACAAGAAGACTGCTACGAAATCTACGCCATCACGATGAGCGCCCTCGGGCGTCGGACGACCGATACCATCAGTTGTATCAATCCGAAATTGATGTGCTTCAACAAACCAAGTATTGACTTGTTTTAAGCCATTCAAAATATGTGCAAGCCCCAGCAATACCGATTGCCAAGCAGGATTACCTAATAATTCTCTCTGAACGGGCTCAAACCAACGCTCAATGCCGCCGTGAAGCGCGTTGTAATCAAGTGATTGCCAGTGCGCTCGATGCGGAACCAGGGTTAATTTATCTCCCTTAATTTCATAACTGGCATGGCGACGAAAACGATATCGGCCACCATCTTTTAAGTATGGATCACGTGGTAAATCCCCCCAAAACTTTGCAAGACTCTGGAGATTAGCTAGATCAACACGACTAAATTGAGCGACAGTCTCAGCAGACACAACCGCAAAGCCATCATCACGCAAGGCTTGGTCAATCTGCTTAAGGGGGGTCAGTGGAGGCGCAAGGCCGGCAATAGTCATCCTCTTATTTTAGGGCAGTTAATACATTCGGGTTTGACCTGTTATCCAGCATTTGATCTTAATGAACTAGATTTAAGCGCCCGCGCACTTCGCCGACATGCCCTTTAAGGTCATACAGCTCTTTTGCATCCAGCATAGACACCTTAATATTGCCAACCCGCTTTTCAATAGCCTCAAGATCTTTGAAGTTCTTTTCCCTAAGCTCAGGGTTTTGAGCATTTCTTTCAATCACCTTAAGCTCTTCGTATACCTGAGCTAACTTTAGTCGCAAGAAGAAATTCTTAGCTGATGGGATGTAAGTAAATAACGGAATCAAAATTACCAATAATGGAATCACAATTTTGACAAAACGACCCGCCCAAACTGCAGTCCAAAAAGGAAGGTGACGATGCAGGAATGAGGGTCCATCTTTTAAATAAATCTCTGCGTCTACATGCAGAGGAAAGTCCAATCCAGCACTTGATGGAAACTCGCCTACTTTTTGTAAGCGCGAATACGATTTCAAAATATCGTATGAAGCCCCAAGAACCAAGGAAACCAATGCTGGATTTATATCCTCATGCGCAACTAGCGTGGCAGTTGCAGCCATGACTTGAATATCTTGACGCGGCTGATCATACTGAATACTTAACAACCCTCTGGGCACTGTCACTTTAGATAAATAGGTGAGATTACGGGTATAAGCATCGGCCTGATCAAAGTTCATCAAACGAATCCCTGGGATGGAGTAAAACTTCCTCAGGATTGGGGCCTCAGCTGCCGCCACAATAAATACCGCATCTAATTCACCACTGCTTAATTTGGCAATAGCTTCATCGGGCTTTAGTCTCTGAGCGCCAATTTCTTTATCGGTAATACTGCTAGTCTGCAATAGATCCTTAGCGAGAGCTAAGGTACCACTACCTTCATTACCAATGGAAACATTTTTTCCCTTTAGCTGACTCAAAATCTTTAGTTGACCACCCTCGCTTTTAAAGGCTCCTTCGCGATACCAAACCCAAATAGGCTCATAAAACATACCTGCTATAGAAACTAAATTAGGATAATCGCTGACGTTTTCAACGCCTCCCTGAACCATCGCAAAATCGACCCCCGATTTAGGATCCTTTAGCAGCGCTAGGTTATCCAATGTTCCTCCAGTTGAGCGAACCTTAAGATTGACGCCTTCTTTAGATAAGTCTGCTTTAAGGCGCTCACCAAACTGGTAATACAGGCCAGTCGGAAATCCCGTAGCTATTTCAATCGATTTCGGCGGTGGCGGAATTAAGATCCAAAGCACACCAAAAAGGATAATTAAAAGTGTAAAAAAGGCGACTGCTAGAGCCAAGGGGTTATAGATCTGTCTTTTGATGAAATTCATTAAAGTCTCTTCATGTTTTTTGCATTATGCCCCGACCATGGCATAAGGAAAAGCTTTCAAATCCAATCACCTAAATCAAGATAAGATGATGCTTTTTAGAAGCCCTAAAGACCATTATGAATTCAGCAAATATCAAGGTAGCCCTAGTGACAGGCGCAGGAACTGGGATCGGGAAGGCAGCGGCCAAGGCTCTACTCAAAGGGGGTTATCAAGTCGTTCTGACAGGACGCAATCTTGATAAATTAGAGAAAGCTATTGCTGATATTGGCGGTGATGAAAGTAACTGCTTTTCCGTATCTTGTGATGTTGGCAAACCTGATGAGGTCAAAAAGTTATTTACCGCACTAAGCAATCGGTTTGGGCGCATAGATGTTTTATTTAATAACGCTGGCATGGGCGCCCCCGCCATTCCCATGGAGGACCTCAGCTACGAACAGTGGATGAATGTTGTGAATGCCAATCTTTGTGGTGCATTCCTATGCTCACAGGAGGCTATTCGCATGATGAAAGCGCAATCTCCCCAAGGCGGCAGAATTATTAATAATGGCTCTATCTCTGCTCATGCGCCACGTCCGATGTCTGCGCCATACACCGCAACAAAACATGCGATCAGCGGGTTAACTAAAACGATTGCTCTAGATGGACGTCCATTTAATATTGCTTGCGGTCAAATTGATATCGGCAATGCCGCAACCGAAATGACTGAACGCATGGCTGCCGGCATTATGCAAGCCGATCAATCCATCAAAGTTGAGCCGCGCATGGATGTTGATCACGTTGGAGAAGCTGTACTTCATATGGCCCAACTCCCACTAGAAAGCAATATTCTATCGATGACGATTATGGCCACCAACATGCCATTTGTAGGCAGGGGCTAAAACAGTCTTTTGGACTATTGACGCACTTCATCGATCAGCAGGCGAACATTACTTGCACCAACTTTAACCGTCTGGGCTGATGAGATTAAGTCTCCAGTTTCTGGTTTAGCCATTCCAGTTTTGGAGATGCGTACTTCGATACTTGCCTCAGATAATTGAGAGAGCGGTGCGCTTGGATTCATTGCTAAAGAATCACTCAAGGTAAAGCTCATTGGGAAATCACTAGCGACTACTTTTAAGACCGCTACCGGCATACGCTCACCAGGCTTTCGAGCAATAACCATCAAAATATCGCCCGACTTAATCTTAGACTTCAGGTCTGGCGATAATTCAATCTTGCCGCTAATCAATTTGCCCGCTACTGAAGTAGGAGCTTGTGAAGAAAGTCCACCCTTAGAGCGAGCTTCAGCAATCGATCCTTGGATAGCACGCGCTTCATCGGTGTCCGCTGGTATCTGTTTTGCTAATTTCTCCCAAGTCTGTACAGCCGCCTTGTAATTGCCAGAGTTATACGCTGCAGTACCCGAAAGCCACAGTGCCATCAAATTATCGGGATCAAGCTTTAAAGCCTGATTAATTAACTGCAAAGGCTTACCAGTAAAGTTACCGTCGGCGTTAGTTGCCAATACATCTGCATAGTCGGCCAATAATTGAGGATCAGAGTTAATAAAGTCGCCAGCACGGGCATATGCCTTAGCAGCATCCTCATTGCGGCCCAAGATGCGATAAGAGCGAGCCAACATCGCCCAACCCTTCAAGTTACTAGGATCTTTTTCCATCTTGATGGCAAATTCAGCCACCATTTTTTCAACGCCCTCTTGAGTAACTGGTGTCTCAGATTTTTTTTGCGCTACACGGACCACATCCCCCAATGAAAAATAGAGTCCTGATGAAAGTACGACAATAAAAATACACAAGCCAATAGCAGTCTTTTTCGTAGAACCCGCAACCTCATGATCATCTTCTACGATTATGTCTTGAAAAAGACGTTGCCGCATTTCAGCATGGGCAATTTCATAGTCAACAGAACTAACTACGCCGGCCTCATGCTCCGCCTGCAGTTTATCAAGCTCTTCTCGATAGATGACCGCGTTCATCTGACGACGTGATGTTGCTGCGCTTTTTGCTGGAAATATAAAAGGGCGCAGTACTAGCGCCAATACCAGAACCAAGAGTAGAAAGGCAGGAATCAAAAAGCTAGTCACTAAATTCATCCTTTTTTCTTATCGGTCGCATTGAGTAATGCATCAATTTTTTGATTGTCTGCATCAGTCAGAACAATATTGGGAACGCTACTGTTACGACGGCGTAGATACATTAACAGACCCGCAATACCGATACCTAGAATGACGAATGGGCCAATCCAAAGTAGCCAGGTAACTGGCTTAACTGGTGGGCGGTAGAGTACAAAATCGCCGTAACGCTCGACCATAAACGAACGAATTTGATCATCAGACTTACCTTCACCAATCAGGGTTCGAATTTCACGGCGTAAATCATTTGCTAAATCAGAGCGCGAGCCCGCTAAAGATTCGTTCTGACATACCAAGCAGCGCATTTCCTCTGAAATACTAATCAAGCGCTGCTCTGTTACCGGATCATCCGCAAGGGGCACGGCATCCTTAGCAGATGCACTACCTAGAGTTACCGCAATCAATGTAGCTAGAAATATCTGCTTCATCATTTTTTAAGCTCGTTCAGCTTAGGGTAAATTTTTTGGTTTAATAAATTCATGGTCAATGGACCAATATGCTTATAGCGAATTACGCCCGCTTTATCAATAATGTAGGTCTCAGGAACCCCATAGACTCCGTAATCAATACCAACGCGGCCATTGCCATCAAAAGCAGAAAGTACGTAGGGATTGCCTTGTTTTACCAACATTGCCAGCGCATCTTCACGCTTGTCTTTGTAGTCCAAACCAATCACTGGGGCCATTTGAGATTTGGCAAGCTCTACTAATACTGGGTGCTCTTCACGACAAGCCACGCACCATGATGCCCAAACGTTTAGGACCCACACTTGACCCTTCATACTTTCTGGTGAAAATGTTTTATTAGGTTCAGCCAATTGAGGAACCTCAAATGCTGGAGCAGCTTTATTGATTAATGGCGATGGCACTTCATGTGGATCGCGATTCAGGCCAATAGCTAAAAAAACTACCAAACCTACAAATAAAACAAGTGGAATTAAAAATTTTGCTTTCATTTGAGCTTGTTCTTTAATTTCATTCGATAACGCTTATCGGACATCGCTAAAACTCCACCTAAAGCCATCAACAAGCAACCGCCCCAGATCCAATCAACAAAAGGTTTGTAGTAAACACGTACAGCCCAAGACTGATCACCCAACTCCTCACCTAAAGATACATAAATATCGCGGGTCAGGCCTGCGTCAATAGCCGCTTCGGTCATTGGCATTGAGGATGAGAAATAGCTTCTCTTTTCAGGATAGAGACTGGTCTGTGAGCCACCATCTTTTGATAATAAGAATGTACCGCGCATTGCTTGGTAATTTGGACCACGAGCAGCGTTAACACCCTGCAATTGAATTTGATAACCACCAACCGTCACCGTATCGCCAGCTGACATGCGCACATCTTTTTCTTCTTGGTATGCACCCACCATCGTGACGCCAATAACAAATACCGCAATACCTAAATGGGCTACCTGCATACCAATGAAAGAGCGAGTAGGTTTCCCCGCCTTTGCTTGGCGAGCAATTTGCATGCAGCCTGATGCAATTACCCAAAAAGCCAACATGAAGCCCATGCCAGCAAGCCAAGTAAATTGCCCCATGATTAACGGAATTACAAATCCCGCAACTAAAGCTACCACGCCCGCAAGCCATAAGCGCTTAATGATGCTGAGTAAGTTACTTTGCTTCCAGCTTGCCCAAGGTCCTATACCCATCAACACTAATAGAGGAACCATGATGGGAACAAAAACACTATTGAAATAAGGAGGTCCTACAGAAATCTTGCCAAGATGCAAAGCATCTATCAACAAAGGATAGAGTGTGCCTAACAAAACAGATCCAGCTGAAACAACTAAAAATACATTTCCAAGCAAGATGAATGTTTCTCTAGAGCTCAAATTAAATTTACCACCCATTGAACTCTTCGGTGCACGCCAAGCGTAGAGCGCTAGAGACGACCCAACAACTAACGACAAAAAGATCAGAATAAAAATACCGCGTCTTGGATCAGTTGCAAATGCATGCACTGAGGTCAATACACCAGATCGAACTAAGAAGGTTCCGAGCAAGGACAAGGAAAATGCAGTAATTGCCAGCAGCACAGTCCAACTTTTGAAACCACCACGCTTTTCAGTCACAGCTAATGAATGCAACAAAGCAGTCCCCACAAGCCAAGGGATAAATGAAGCATTCTCAACGGGATCCCAGAACCACCAACCGCCCCAACCTAACTCGTAGTAAGCCCACCAAGAGCCCAGTGCAATACCGAGAGTCAAGAAAACCCAAGCGGCTGTTGTCCATGGTCGTGACCAACGCGCCCATGCAGCATCTAATCTACCCGACAGCAGAGAAGCAATTGCAAAGGCAAAAGCTACTGAGAAACCTACATAGCCCATATACAACATTGGCGGATGGAATACCAAACCAGGATCTTGCAAAAGTGGATTTAAAGATCGACCATCTTGGGCGGCCGGCAACAAACGCTCAAAAGGATTTGAGGTTGTTAATACAAATAACAGTAAACCACTAGTGACCAATCCTAAAACACCAATTACTCTGGCCACCATGAAATCATCCAAGGCCTTTGAAAGTTGTGCCACCAAGATAGTCCATGTTGCTAATAAGAAAATCCACAACAACAGTGATCCTTCATGCCCACCCCACACCGCACCCAATCGATAAATCACCGGCATTTGCGAATTGGAATGCTGAGCAACATAGAGCACAGAAAAATCGTTACTGTAAAAACTCCACGCCAATATTCCGAAAGCGATTGCCAACAACAAGAAAACGGTTTGGGCGGTAGGCCTTGCCAGAACCAACCAGTCACGGCGGCCAAAGTGGGCGCCCACCAAAGGCAAAAACCCTTGTATGAGAGAAATGCACAGCGCTAAAACTAATGCGTAATGCCCAAACTCTGGAATCATTTAGCACTTCCGTTTTTTTGCGCCTGATCTAAGGCATGCTTAGCTTCAGGAGGCATGTAATTCTCATCATGCTTTGCGAGAACTTCGCTAGCAATAAATTCACCATTTGCGTTCATGCGACCTTGAATTACTGCACCTTTACCCTCTTTAAATAAATCAGGGAGGATGCCGGTATAGGCAACTGGGATATCTTTAGCAAGGTCAGTAATCTCAAAGTGGACAGTGAGACCATCACGCTTTACTGAACCATCCTTCACCATACCGCCGATCCTAAAAGCCTGGCCCTTTGGCGCTTTACCAGCTGCAACCTCACTTGGTGTGACATATAAAGCGATATTGCTGTTGAGTGCATTCAAGATCAACATCGCAGCAACTCCAATTGCTAGTAGTGCGGCAACAATAATCAATGCGCGTTTATATCTAGGCTTCACTTACTAATCTCTTTATCAAACTGTTCTGCCATTTGCTGTTGCTTTAACCTACGCACAACCGCCTTAAAGCGAGCCCGAACAAATAAAGGCTCCAATATCAAAACCAAGGCACAAATGCCAAAACTGCTCCACACATAAAGTGCATAGCCACCCATAGCAAAAAACTCGGAAGGACTATTCCACATCAGCATTTCACCTCAATTGATTGTCTCACCCAATCTGCATGGGCTTCACGCTCCAAAATGATTGCCCTCACTCGCATTAAGGTAACTGCAATGGTGTACATCCAGAAACACAAGGCCATCAATAGCATTCCCCAGAGCATGGTTTGTGCCATAGCAGGCGATTTGGTTAATGAAACAGATGCGCCTTGATGCAAGGTATTCCACCATTTCACTGAAAAATAAATAATTGGCACGTTTACTACACCCACCAAAGCCAAGATGGCGCTAGCCTTATCAGCACGACGCGGATCATCAATAGAGGCTCGCAAAGCGATAAAACCTAGATAGAGAAACAATAGAATCAGTTCTGACGTGAGCCGTGCATCCCATACCCACCAGGTACCCCACATTGGCTTGCCCCAAAACGCACCAGTCCATAAAGACAGAAATGCCATCCAGGCGCCTATTGGCGCAAGCGCCTGCGCCATCATGGCAGACAAGCGGGTATTAAAAACAAGTCCAAGCCCAGCCCAGGCAGCCATCACCAAATAGATAAACATCGACATCCATGAAGCAGGTACATGGATAAAGATAATGCGATAGCCCTGTCCTTGAACAGCGTCGACTGGAGCAACAAAAAAACTAACCCATAAACCGACGGCACCAAATAGGAACGTTAAAACCCAGAAAAATGGGATGAGTTTACCCGCTACCGGATAAAAGGTGCTGGGGCTTGATAACTTAAACCAGTTAATCAAGCGGTGGCTAGAAAAGTGATTTATCTGACTCATTCGATTGCAATCTTTACAGCGGCAGTGCTGACCCAAGGAACAAATGCTAATGCCAAAATTAATAATGCGCCCAGCAACGAAAAATGACCTGATGCATCTAAACCAACGCTATGGGCATATACAGCGCCAGCACCAAAAATAAGGACCGGAATAAATAAAGGCAATATCAGCAAACTCAACAACACGCTACCGCCCCTCACTCCCAAGGTCAACGCAGCGCCTATTGAGCCCAACAAGGATAGCACTGGAGTGCCCAATAGCAGAGTACCCATCAGCACATATAAAGAGCCGGCATCCAAATCAAACTGAATACCAATAATCGGGGCTAAGAGTACCAGTGGTAGACCACACACAATCCAGTGAGCAATAATTTTTCCAGTTATAAACAATGCCAAAGGTTGAGGTGACAAAACGAGCTGCTCTAAAGACCCGTCTTGATAGTCGGTCGCAAACATTCGATGCAAGCCTAGCAAGGTAGATAACAAGGCTGCCACCCAAAGAACACCAGGTGCAATTTTGCGCAACAAGGCAGCATCAGCACCTATTCCCAACGGAAATAAGCTCGTCACAACGACAAAAAAGAATAGGACTGTCAGCACCTCACTCTTGCGGCGCATAACCAACAACAAATCGCGGCGGATGATCGCTAGCAAGGCTTTCATAGATCAAGTACCCTGACATGAGGAAGCATTACCTCTTGATGACTAGTCAATACCACCAGGCCGCCAAACTCCACGTGCTCAGCAATAAGGCCTTGCAAAGCTTGCACCGCATGGACATCTAAAGCATTGAATGGTTCATCCAAAATCCACAGCCTTGCTTGGCGCGTCAACATACGAGCCATCAAGACGCGTCGTTTTTGTCCTGCCGATAAGCAACTGACCTGCAAGTGTTCGCGCCCGCGCAAACCAAAACGCCAGAGAGCGGACAAAGCTTTCTCATCCGGCAAATGAATATCATCTAGAGCAGCGTAAAGTTTTAAATTTTCCAGCGCAGTGAGATCTTCCTTTAAGGCATCACGATGCCCCAGAAATAGAAGCTCACGATGATAGGTAGAGGCATCCTTGTTGATGGATAAGCCGCCCCACAAAATCTCACCAGCCTCTGGTTTAGATAAACCTGTCAGCAGTCTTAGCAAGCTAGTTTTTCCAACGCCATTCTCACCACGTACGTGCAGACATTCTCCACTTGAGACTGTTAAGTTGAGTCCTTCAAACAATCTTCTTTCACCGCGCACGCATGCAAGAGCTCGTGCTTCAAGCGTCAAAGCAGGGTTACTGGAGGAGGAAGATATATTGACTGTCATGTAGGGCAATGGCTTGATTCAAACCACCCCAAGTATTGTCTGAGAACCTAATGGCACTCACAAACCAGAAAAAGTGGAATTAAGGGAATAATCCCTTTCAATTCAATTACTTATGAAATTATAAACCGAGTCTAGAGAGAATAAAAAAACCACCAAAAGGTGGTTTTCTCAATTAAATCAATTACTTAGATCAATTCAAACGCTTAGTAATTTCTGCAATACGCTGTCCATAGAGTCTTGCGGTCTCTAAGTCACCCGCATTCACCTCATCCGCACTTGCGTCTGATGGGGTCTGCATCATCGCTCCCGCGGATGAGCCAACGTAGTTAATGTCATCGCGTTTGGCGGCTTTTGAGTTAGAGGGCATCAGTCCAGTTCCAACCCATATGCCATTGTGCTGCATGGCTAAGGTGAAAAAATAATGCAAGGTGGAATGCTTGTCACCATTCATCGTGGCTGAATTCGTAAAGCCGCCGAATACTTTATCTTTCCATTGCTGTGAAAACCACTGTTTGGAACTTGCATCAGCAAACTTTTTAAACTGCCAGCTTACAGTTCCCATATAAGTTGGTGAACCAAAAACGATTGCATCAGCTTCATTCAAGGTTGCCCACTGCGCATCCGTCAAATTTCCTTCAGCATCAATTGCTACCAATGTAGCATTGGCGCCTTTTGCAACTGCCTCAGCTTGTTTTACGGTGTGGCCATAGCCACTATGAAATACCACTGCAATTTTTTTCATCAGAGTCTCCTTTAAAAAGTTATTACTTGCTTTCGAGTTTGGCATCTAGGGAATATCCTCCGGCCCCAAACACAGTTAAGAAAAATAATCCGCCTGCCATACTCAAATTCTTCATAAACATAATATTCTGTAGGTAGACCTGCTCAGGTGGGAAGGCCCAGAAGTTATGGAAAATAAAGGCTGCGAGGATGGTAAATCCTCCTAATAAAAATCCGGCTACACGAGCCTTATAGCCAATCACAATCGCAGCACCACCCAATATCTCAAGTGCAGTAGTGAGGGCGGCAAGTACAGCCGGAGCAGGCAACCCTTTTGAAGCGATATAAGCAACCGTTCCGTCAAAGCCAAATAGCTTAGAGAAACCGGCAGAAATAAAAATAGCTGCCAATAAAATTCTGGCAATAAGTGTTAGTTGTTTTGAAAATGAGTACATGCTTACCCCTATTAAAGATTAATTTGTAAAAATATGGTTAATCGCCTGAAAAGACTTAGTCACTTCTGCCAACTCTTTTTCAGATAATTTTGAAAATGCTTTTTCTAAATGCTGAAGGTGTGCTGGAAATACCTTTTCAAATAGTGCTTGACCTTTTTCTGTCAGGCAAATCATTTGACTACGTGCATCCTCAGGATTTAATTTCCGCTCCAAAATTCCCTTGGCTTCAAGACGCTCCAATACACCAGTGAGCGTCCCCTTGGTTACTAACGTTTTTTCACCCAACTCCTTGCAAGTCATTGGTGGCTGATTACCCAATGTTGCAATCACATCAAACTGTGTTGTGGTTAATCCCATCGCCTTTACATCCGGAGCGGAATAACGCTCAAATGCTTGATATGCAGAAACCAGATTTCGCAGAGCAGGTAGAAAATTCATGAGATGCCCATAAAGTACTAATTAGAACTATTTTAGTACTAATACGAACTAAATGCTAGAAAATAGTGAATTTCTGGGTTTATTCAATGATTTCAGTGACTTAAAAAGAAACAATCTAGCGAAGACTGTTGCCGACATCGTTTACAGAAAGATGAAATTACGGCTGAATACTTTGAATTTTGTTGAGTTTTAGCTCGTAAGAAATGAAGTATTTGTAAACATTGCGCACATAAATCATTGGCTCGTAACCCATGCGCTGCGCAGCAATGAACTCCACATTTTTAAACCACTGGTCTGGATTAAAGCCAAGCTGCTTTGCTTGGTCTCTTGCTTTAGCAACATTATTTGGACCAATGTTGTAAGAGGCGATAGCAAACAAGGCGCGGTTATCACTATCAAATTGCGCATCCGGAAAGTATTTAGTAATTAGCTGATTCATATAATCTGCCCCAGCATGAATATTGGGCTCTAGTAGATGAATATCCCCCACTCCAAGCGATGCTCCAGTAGCCGGCATGAGCTGCATCACTCCAATTGCCCCTACTTTGCTAACTGCGTTTTGATTTAGTAAAGTCTCCTGAAAGCCCAGTGCAGCAACAAACAATGGATCTAGTTTGTACTCAGCGCCATACTTATCGAATAAAGAGCGCATAGACTCAAAGCGTGCCCATGCTGATTTTTCAATCGGATCCTTCAGGCCCTGAATATGTTCTTTGAATTCTTGATTCCGATAAGCACTTAACGCACCATCAAAGGCACTAGATTCATAAAAACCTTTGAGATCATTATTAAAGTCTGCGTTTGATGAGCGGACAGCCCAACCAATCCAGCCGGTATCTTGCGCAAAAATATCATCATGAACAACCATTCGCTTATAGGTAGGCTCCCATAGCTTTGCCTTCCAGTCACTAATAATGACAAAAGGAATTAATCCTGCATCCACCATCTGTAATAGATCTTCACCATCTAGCGTGCCCACAGGAGAAAGAATGTTTACCAAAGGCTTGCCTTCGCGCTTCAGTTTTTGATTAAGCTCTTTTAAGGTGGCATGAAAATTAGTATCGCGGCCACCGTATACCGTTTGGCCAGATAAATCATCGGGGCCACTAATCGCCGGGGAATCTGGCCCAGAGACTAATACCTCTCGCACAGATTTAGTTCCGTGATTAAGGATATAGTCACGAGAATTTTTAACTGGCTCATAAAGACCCAAATCACCAATGGCCATATCCGCCTGTCCCGCAGTTAGCGATGTTAATAAGTTGGCACTATTGACTGGGATCAGCTTTACAACGATTGACTTGGCTTTTTGCTGGCCAGCATACTTCGTATTGAGCCACTTTGAAATCCCTTTGGCCATCTCGGGAGCCAATCCTCTTGGACTACCTTTGTCATTCATATACACCGTACGGTCATATGGAACTGCAATACGAATCAAACCACGCTGCAACATCTCTTGATAGCTACCAGTCCAAACTTCTGACTGGGAACTTCTTGACTGAATGGATTGCGCCAAAACAGCGCTTGAGAAAAGCAGAAGACTAGCAGCGATGATGCTGCTAAAGAGTCTCTGAGTAAATGCCATAAGAATTAAATTATTTCCAGAATAAAGAGGCTTTTTGCAAGACATTTGCTTTGATGCTCACCACTCTCTTTTGCTCCACACCCTCGTAGCTAGCAGCAATGACATAATCCCCTGGCTCTAAATTAATGAGCATATAAGGGCCTTCCGCTTGCGCATCAAAGACCAATTGCTTCTTAGTTGAACCCATGATTTTGATAGTTGCACCAAATATCCAGACGCCTCTGCCATTTTCAATTTTGGACATTTCCAAAAGCAATGGCCATTGCTTAGCCTCGGCAAGAATGGCTGTAGCCTCACTCTCACCAACACCGCCAGTGATATAAGAAATTCCTTGTGAATACTGCGTATCTGGGATTTGGGCCAGGGCCAGGGAGCTCACTAGAACCAAATAGGCGGATAGGATTATTTTTAAAAGTGCTTTCATACTTCTATCCTACGCCTGATTGAGTCATAAAAAAAGCCCCGAGACGAGGCTTTATTACATGATAGAACACTTCAGCTTACGGTGTCATAACTATTGCACCAGAAACTTTTCTACCCTCAGCAGCACGATGTGCTTCCGCCGCTTGTTCTAAAGAAAACCTAGCGCCAATTTGTACTTTGACGTGGCCTTTAGCAATTGCATCAAAAACAGCCTTGGCATTTTCTTTCAATAAGGCTGCAGTTGCATTGTGCGGGAACACAGAAGGTCTTGTTAAAAATAAACAGCCTTTCTTGTTTAAGATTTCTGGCTGTATTTCTGGAGCAGGGCCAGAAGCAGCGCCGAATAAAGCAACAGTGCCAAATGGAGCGGCACAATCTAATGAACCCAAGAAAGTAGACTTTGCAACAGAGTCATAAACCACATTGGCTTTTTTGCCGCCAGTCGCCTTAATGACCTCTTCAATCCAATTAGGCTGAGAGTAATCAACAACTGCATCACAACCTGCCTCTTTAGCAGCAGCAAACTTTGCGGGAGAGCCAACTGTGCCAACAACAAAGGCGCCTAAGGCTTTTGCCCACCCTGCCAAAATCTGACCAACACCACCTGCGGCTGCGTGCACAAGCACCACGTCACCAGATTTTACTTTGTATGTTTTCTGGACAAGATATTGCGCAGTCATCGCCTTGAAGAAAACGGCTGCAGCTACCTCATCAGAAATGCCGTTTGGTATTAACACCAACTTATCCGCCGCAACATTACGTGCGCTTGCGTATGCACCGATACCGGCGTTCATATAAACCACGTGATCGCCAACCTTAAAATCAGCAACACCATCGCCTACAGCCTCAACAACGCCAGCAGCTTCATGACCAAGGCCAGTAGGCAACTCAAGTGGGTAAACACCCGAGCGTTGGTAAACGTCAATGAAATTAAATCCAATCGCGGTTTGGCGAATTTGCACTTCACCCTTTGCTGGTGGAGGCAATTCTTTGTCTATTAATTTAATTACGTCTGCGCTACCTAATTGAGTCAGACTAACAACTCGAGCTTTTGTCACGTGTCACCTTATTGTTTTTATAGAGAAAATAATCATACAGTAAGGGCGTCTTCTTCAATTACTGCCCAGGTACTATCGCCCAACTTCTTCACTGCCATCGAATACGTCCAACCATCCGGAATACCGCAGCTCCATTCTCTTGGGCCATTCTGAATTAAGACATTGACGCTATTTCTGTTGTCGTAATAGAGGTGGTAAATTTTTCCGTGGATTGGATTAAAGCTAAATTTGGCACTATGCACCATCTCAGTAGCATCAAGCCTTGCTTGTAAGGCTTTTGCTTGCTTCATTAAGACCTCAGCTTGCTCCATAATGCGGTCGTATTCCAACTTTGCATTCTGGCGCGCTACGTTAACAGCCTTATCTTTTTCTTCTGTGACCTTGATAGGCGCAAATACAGGGGCACCCACTTCCATTGGATATTCAATCCCCGCATGACGCGCTGGGTCGGTATCTTCGATTCTCATGAAATGCCCTGTATTTCCAAGTTAACAAATGAAGCTTATAGAAAGTGTGACATAAATTCTTGGCTTTTGCTCAGCGCTTGTAGAAGCTCAAAGTGACTTCTCCAAGCTCAATCCCGAACTTACTCATCTTAGCCTTATTGAGCATTACTTTAGGTGTAACTAGATACATCCAATCATTAAATTGAACGTTATAAATCGTGCCATCAACAGGCAAGGCAAGGGTATAGGTCCAATTTAGGGCATTGCCAGCCAATTGACCCTGCGCATCTCCCACCACGTCATCCGCCCTACCAATGTAATTTCCCGGAGACTGTTCTGTAAGTGTCCAAATGCGCTTTTGCTTAGTGCCATCGGAGTATTCAAAGCTTTCATCCAGGGTGCCTACTTTTTTTCCATCTACCATGATCCAATTTGCTTTGATTAATACTGTAAAGCGTTTCTTCACTTCGCCACTGCGGTCAGTAAATATGCCATACGCATCAATCGTTCCGGAAAAATATTCACTTAGATCGAGGATGGGTTTTTCATTCGCATATTGAGAAACTTGTGGCGTTGAGCATGACACTAAAAATAAGCCACAAAATATCAATACGGTGATTTTTGAAAAAAGTCTTTTCATGAATTAACAAGCCTCAGTAAAAATAGGTGGAGGACAAGATTGCCCAAGTAACTCAGTCCGCAACTTAGGAGCACTTGTTTTTGGGTCAAGCCAAATCCCAAAAAACGCTTTTGAAAATTCAACCCCTGGTACTTGAGCGATCTGCTTGCCGTCGTGATAAAAAGTGGTCCCCTGCTTGGGGGAATAAATTGCTGTCAAGGTTTGCCCAGACTCTACATTCGGCAAGAAAGCATTTAACTCTTTCCCCCAAAGCACTGCTTGAGCCTCTGGCACGCCAATACGCTTCATCTCTTCAGCGCTGCGATTAGCAATTGATGCTCCTGAAAACGATTTTTGGTAGCGCAAATTCAATGCGAAATCGGGGGAAGAAAGTGAGCCAACTCGATAAAACGAAGCATCATACACATGGAGACCAAACCAAGTAAGTCGGCCACTACCCTGCAATTTTGCAGAGCTGATATTTGGAGGTAACTCAATTGGTTCGCGAGCAAAGCTAGTGGGTAATAATGCGACCAATAAACTCAGCACCAGAAACAATCGCATCTTCTTCATGAGGAGACCGCTCCTGATTTGGACTTCACTAAACGAAGTGCGGTCGGCCCAAAAAGGCTAGAGATTGCATGTCTATTCTTAGCAAAAAATAAATACCCTAGATTTAAGAATGGCTGCAAAGACTTTCTTGAAAAGAACCAGGCAAGGCGCGGCAAATCTGCTCGGTGATAAGCCTCAGGAAATACAGCTACGCCTTGAATTAATTTGCCACTAGAAAATTGACCATACATGGCTGCTAGTGCAGCCTCACATGAGACACCCACTTTTTGAGGGTCAAACTGCTCGGAATTAATGTCAACAAAACCCAATAAGTTGGCTTGATCACGTCCTGACAAAAAAAGAATCTCCGCCTGACATAGCGGGCAAGCGCCATCGTAGAACAAAGTGAGTTTTTCTAGTTGAGTCATGGTTAAGCAAGTTTACGGCTTATTCAATAAACTGGTTGGCACTAATACTATTAAGGTTGTTATGCAAAATGAGATTGCGCTGAATGTATTTGGAGAGCCGCTGATTCCCTGCTCTTTTGATCCCCTAACAGGGTTTTTTAGGGATGGCTGCTGCAAAACCAATGAAGAGGATGTAGGCAGTCATTTAGTATGCGCCATAGTGACAGATGCATTTTTGCAATTTAGTCTGCAAAAGGGGAATGATCTCATTACCCCCAGACCAGAGTATCGGTTTCCTGGCTTGCTTGCGGGTGATCAATGGTGCCTATGCATCAATCGCTGGGTTGAGGCATTAAACGCCAATTGCGCGCCATATATCAAGCTAGAAAGTACACACATTAACGCGCTGGAGACAGTGCCGATGAATATCCTCAAGGAATACGCGAGAGAAGTTTGAAGGCTTTTTATACCGACCATTTTGTATTGCCGCTACCGGCAGGACATCGCTTCCCAATGGAGAAGTACTCCCGCTTACGAGATTTGGTAACCAAACAAATAGGTATTCAGTTAATTGAAGCGCCGCCAGTGACTGATACCCAAATTTTGTATGCACATGATCCTAGCTACCTCGTTAAGGTAATTGAAGGAACGCTCTCAACACAAGAGCAAAGAGAAATTGGTTTCCCCTGGAGCGTTCAAATGGTTGAGCGTTCACGACGCTCAGCAGGCGCCACTGTAGCTGCAGCTAAATCCGCTCTGAACGAAGGCATTGCCGCCAATCTAGCTGGGGGCACACATCACGCCTATCGTGATACTGGAAGTGGATTTTGTGTGTTTAATGATTCCGCTATCGCAGCACGCACTCTGCAAAAAGAAATTAACCCATCCCTAAAAGTTGCCGTGATTGATTTGGATGTTCATCAGGGAAACGGCACTGCAGCCATTTTGCAAAATGATGATTCCATTTTTACTCTCTCTATACACGGGGAAAATAATTTCCCATTTAAAAAAGAACAAAGCAATTTAGATATTGGTCTTGCTGATGGCTGCAATGATGAAGTCTACTTGCGCTCACTGAGCACAGCTCTTGACCAATTAGATGGACGCTTTAAGACGGATTGCCTCATTTTCTTAGCTGGCGCCGATCCACATGAGGGCGATCGACTCGGAAGACTGCACATCAGCAAGGAAGGGATGCGTCTGCGAGATGAAATGGTATTCCAGTACGCATTAGATCGACAGCTGCCTATTGCATTTTCAATGGCGGGCGGCTACGGTAAAGAAATTGAATCTACCGTAGATATTCATTTTCAGACTATCAAAACCGCCCTGCAATTTCAGAAACAATATTGAACTCTACCCTTAAAGGCTTAACCCTTCTTTTTTGAAGAACCTTTTTGACCTGAAAGACTACTGACATTCTCAACGCTCTTCTCAAAATTGGCGAATGAATCAGCCATTGCAGCACGAATCAATTCAAAATTCTGTAGCGCATTATTAAAAGATGTTTTAAATACGGATACGAAAGCCTCGCTACCAACTGGCGCATTATCAGTGGCTTCATTTACAAAGTGAATGAGGTCAGCTTTAGATTCTTGAATCATTTTTTCAGCAATATCTGCCAACTCTTGATTACCACTCTTCAAAACTTGCAATAACTGATTGTGATATTGAGTAATTTCTTTGGCTGCATCCTGCAATACCTCAGCATGAACATACTCGAAAGCAGATTTAGGGTCTTGTGTCTTCATGAGCTCAGACACACGATTTTGAATCATGGAGGCCAACTCTTGTGTAGCCTGTTGATTGATCTGTGCGATCGCCTGAGCACTTTCTATTGTCACGCGTCCAGCAGCCCTAGTCGCATCAACGGCACTTTGCTGACCTAGCATCGCATTCATATTAAATGGTTTCTTGCTCATATCAACCTTTTAGATAAGTAGTGTCAGTTACCAATCTACTCTCCTGCGGATGGGTTTCTATAGAGAAATACCAGTAGACCAAGACAAACTGGTTTCGATTGCTTACTTTTGGCTGCGCTAATGGGGTTCGGCATTATTAATACCGAACCGCGAAATAAAGAGTGCCGTCTTAGTTAGACAGCAGGACTTAGCAAAATGGTTATTTATTGCAAGCTAACGGGTTTGCCATCAATCCATGTGCCTTTTACTTTAATGTTACGAATATCAGCAGGTGCGGTTTGGCGAGGATTCTTCTCCAGAATGACCAAGTCAGCTTGTTTACCAACTTCTAAGCTACCCACGATATTGTCTGCAAATAATTGATAAGCAGCATCAATAGTAATGGCGCGGATTGCATCATCAACTGATACCGCTTGATCTGGCCCCAACACCTTTTGTGGCGGCAACTGCCATAAGCGTGTTACTTCTTCGCTAATGTAATTCAAGGGGCCGACATTTGAAACAGGTGTGTCACTATGCAAAGTAAATTTACCGCCTGCACGTTTGAAGTCTCCAGCTGGATCTATACGCTTGGCACGCTCTGATCCAATAATGTGGTCATTAAATGCTGCGCCCCAATAATTGACGTGACCAATGGTAAAGCTAGGGACCACTCCAAGCTTAACAGCCCGCTTCACTTGCGACTCATTATTTACAGTGAAATGCTCTATGCGCAAACGACGATCTTGCGACTTAGCATTTCCCGCCAACAACTTTGTATAACTAGCTAAAGTTTGGTCAATAGCTTTATCACCGTTAGAGTGAGTAGAAATTTGCCAGCCCTGATCAAAGAAGGCTTTCATGGAAGCATAAATATCAGCATCCTTATAGTTCAGCGCCCCACTCCATTTAGAGTTTTTTGGATAGGTATAAGGCGCATTGAGAGCAGCCGTTAAGCCTTGAGTAGAACCATCTGAAATATATTTAATACCTATAAAACGTAATTTGTCATCACCCTCATTTGGTTTAACTGAAGTCTTACCTCCAGGCAAAGCCTCGCTAAATAAATATCCACGCATTCGAATTGGGGCAGTATCTTTGGCATATATTGCTTTGTAGATAGCCACCTCTTTATCAACGCCAAAATTACCACCAACACTCATCTCAGAAGCAGTAGTAACACCTGTTGAGGCAATTTTTTTCATGGTTCCCTGAATAGCGCCAAATAATTGCGCTTCAGTGGGAGCCGGCATCTTGGCCATAAATGGTAAGTAAGAAGGTGGCTCGATTAATTTACCTGTGAGCCTACCTTTAGCATCCTTCACAAAAATACCGCCGCCAGGAGGATTGGGTGTTTTATCGGTAACGCCGGCTAACTCCAAAGCCTTGTGATTGACATAGCCAATATGACCGGATTGATTCACGATAAAGATAGGAACGTCTTTAGAAACCGTATCCAAATCATCCGCAGTGAGCTCAGCCATAAAAGGCGTGGTGCGCGATGGGTCAACACCAAAACCAAAAAGCCATCCGCCAGCAGGCACATCTTTGAGGGCGGCCTTCATTTTTTTAATCAATGTTTCTTTCGTGTCATAAGGCAAAGTAAAGTTGCTTAAATTCAAGCCTAGACCTTCAAATACTGAAGTCAACAGAATATGTACATGGGGCTCTACAAAGCCTGGCATCAAAGTTTGGCCTTTAAGATCAATCACTTTAGTAGATTCAGTCTGCCATTCCTTAGTAACTGCATCTTTAGTGCCGACCGCAACAATCTTTCCGTTTTGTACTGCAAGCGCCTGAACCTCTTCATTCTTGGCATTCACGGTAACAATGGGGCCCCCATAAAAAATCGTTTCCGCATTGCCTTTAGCAAAGGTTACTGCGCATTGCGCCATTAACAATACGGAGAGTAGTTTTGGTACAAATTTCATGTTGATCTTTCGGTGTCTTATTGATTACTTAAGAATGCTGCGCGTTTAAAACTTAAATGTTGCCGCTAACTGCGGGCCCTTGAATGTAGTTTTTTGCAGCAGGCCATCACCCTTCATATCGTAGTACAAAGTACGGTAGGCAAGTGATACGTCCACCCATTTTTCAAATGTTTTACCCACACCAAGAACACCCTGCCAAGTCATATTGGTGGTGCCACCACCACCGCCAATATCAGCATAGAAAGGGATGTACCAAGTGGAGTCAACAATGCGATAGCGCCCTTTCAAACCAATAATAGGATCAAGAGTGGAAATAGATTTTGAGTCAACAAAAGCCTTGGAATATCCGAATGCAGACAAATCTGCCGAGACAGTAGCGGTTGCCATAATGCCACGCGCACCCAATAATCCATCCAGGTAAATATCCTGATTTTTGAGAGCGGTATAGGTTACCGCTCCAGTAATAATATTTTGTTGCAGCGTTACTTTATCTGCGACATTAACTGGTACTGCTGCGCCACCTAATTGAGGTGGCTTCACAGTAAGATTTGAATTACTTGTCGTTTGTAAAGTTGCAGAGACCAGATCTCCCATAATGCCCCAATTACCGTAATGCGCCTCTGCAGCAATCATGCCTCCGGATTTCAAGTCACCCAGTACGTTGCTAGTGGAAAGGTTTGCAGTATTGAGATAACGATCGTTATAAAACAGTGTGGATGAAACACCTGAACCCCAAATATACGGCGTTACTTCAAAGCGCCACTCATCAGCAATTTTTGGGAGCGGTGATAAAGCTTGCTCTGCTTGAGCAACGCTCGCGGCAGTCGAGATTGCTAAAGTCAAAAGAATTGATGTCAGGATTTTCATATTCATACAAGCTCTATTGAAATAGGGTTGGCAAGGCTAATCATTTTTGTTTTAAGAATGATTATAGACAAGCGAATCTACTCAAAAAGCCTGTTTCAAGCCTTTAAACAGCTAATGTGGTGTTAATGGCTATTTATCTATAAATTCGATCATAAATATCAAATTAATTCATTAGACAAATAATCCACCGAGGTTCACAATTCATACAGTTGCATTAGCTACTAAAAATTGATTAACCAAAACAAGGAGCACAGATGTCTATTATCAATACTGCAGTTCAACCATTTAAAACTGAAGCTTTCCACAACGGTAAGTTTGTAACCATCACTGACGAAAGCCTCAAAGGACACTGGTCTGTTCTGATTTTTATGCCGGCAGCATTTACATTCAACTGCCCAACAGAAATTGAAGATGCAGCCGAGAACTATGCCGAATTCCAAAAGATGGGTGCTGAAGTGTATATCGTTACTACTGATACACATTTCTCACACAAAGTTTGGCATGAAACATCTCCTGCAGTTGGTAAAGCAAAGTTCCCACTCGTTGGCGATCCAACACACACATTGACTAATGCATTTGGCGTGCACATTCCTGAAGCAGGTTTGGCATTGCGTGGCACTTTCATCATCAATCCAGAAGGCGTGATTAAGACTGCAGAAATTCACTCTAACGAAATCGCACGTGACGTTTCTGAAACATTGCGCAAGCTAAAAGCTGCACAGTACACAGCTGCACACCCAGGCGAAGTTTGCCCTGCTAAGTGGAAAGAAGGCGCAGCAACATTGACTCCTTCTTTGGATCTCGTAGGCAAGATCTAAGCTGCGAAGTTAAATAGCTAATCCATAGACTCTCTATAAGAGAGTCTATTGGAGAGGACGAGATCCTGCCCAATAGACTCACCTAAAAAATTACCCAAGGAAAACATCATGTTAGATACCAATATCAAATCACAATTAAAAGTGTATTTTGAAAAGATTGTTAGTCCAATCGTTCTCGTGGCTAGCCTAGATGATGGCGATAGCTCAAAGCAGATGCTTGAGCTTTTAAATGAAGTGGCCGAGCAATCCGACAAGATCACCGTTGAAACGAATGGTAACGCAGCGCATACTCCTAGCTTTACCGTAAGCAAGGTTGATCAAGAAGCACGCATTACTTTTGCAGGCCTGCCAATGGGTCACGAAATGACCTCTTTCATTTTGGCTATTTTGCAAGCTAGCGGTTACCCAGCAAAGGTTGAACAAGAGATCATTGAGCGCATCACCAAACTTGATAGCAAGCTCAGCTTCCAGACATTTATTTCGTTGTCATGCCATAACTGTCCTGACGTTGTGCAAGCGCTCAATCTCATGGCAGCCCTTAATCCCAACGTCACCCATGAAATGGTTGATGGGGCCCTCTATCAAGAATTGGTTGACCAGTTTCAAATCATGGCCGTACCAACCGTAATCTTGAATGGCGAGGTATTTGGTCAAGGCCGCATGAGTGTTGAAGAGATTGTGACTAAGCTCGATAGTGCAAGCCCTAATGAAGAGGCTGCAAAACTTTCCGCTAAAGATCCATATGACGTTTTAGTTATTGGTGGCGGACCTGCTGGCTCAGCAGCAGCAATCTACGCAGCCCGCAAAGGCATTCGCACTGGTATCGTGGCAGAGCGCT
The DNA here is from genome assembly GCF_018881815.1 of Polynucleobacter sp. MWH-HuK1. Lineage (GTDB taxonomy): Bacteria > Pseudomonadota > Gammaproteobacteria > Burkholderiales > Burkholderiaceae > Polynucleobacter. The sequence goes on along the minus strand of NZ_JACVPP010000001.1, from coordinate 930,628 downwards.
TTGGCGGTCAAGTCATGGACACCATGGGTATTGAAAACTTTATCTCAGTTAAAGAGACTGAGGGACCAAAATTAGTTCAAGCACTTGAGCAACATGTAAAGAGCTATGAAGTTGATATTATGAATTTGCAGCGCGCAAATGCATTACGCAAAACTGCCGACGGTCTCGAAGTCGAATTGGTTAACGGCGCAGTACTGAAAAGTAAATCCGTTATCTTGAGCACTGGCGCTCGCTGGAGAGAAATGAATGTTCCTGGCGAACAAGAGTATCGCGGTAAAGGTGTTGCGTATTGCCCTCATTGTGACGGCCCTTTATTCAAAGGCAAGCGTGTTGCTGTCATTGGTGGCGGTAACTCTGGCGTTGAGGCAGCAATTGATTTAGCCGGCATTGTGAGTCACGTCACTTTGATTGAATTTGATAGCAAATTACGCGCTGATGCAGTGCTTCAGAAAAAAATGGCTAGCTTGCCAAATGTAACCGTCATCATGAGCGCCCTCACGAAAGAAGTATTGGGCTCAGGTGGCAAGGTCAATGGTTTGCGCTACCAAGATCGCACTAATAACTCTGAACACACTCTCGAGCTTGAAGGCATCTTTGTGCAAATCGGCTTACTGCCAAATACCGATTGGCTCAAAGGCACTATCGATCTTTCAAAGCATGGTGAAGTCATTGTCGATGCAAAAGGCGAAACTTCCTTGCCCGGCGTATTTGCAGCAGGTGATTGCACGACAGTTCCATATAAGCAAATCATCATTGCCATGGGCGAAGGTGCCAAAGCCTCTCTCGGAGCTTTTGATTATTTGATTCGCTCATCTGTTACTGAACCCGAAGAGGCATTGGCTGCTTAATCAGATTCAGCGAATCTAAAGTAGAACAAAGGGGTCTTCGGACCCCTTTTCATGTGGCAATAAACTACACTGAACTATCTTTTTGATTTACCCATCCTCGAGGAAAAAATGAGCTTAATTGAGAAACTGCAATGGCGTTACGCAACCAAAAAAATGGACCCCACAAAATCTGTACCCCTGGTGAAGGTTGAGAAAATTCTGGAAGCCATTCGCCTGACTGCTAGCTCTAGCGGATTGCAGCCATACGAAGTTCTAGTGATTACCAATAAAACCATTCGCGAAAAGATTAAAGCTATTGCTTGGGATCAAACTCAGATTGTTGATTCTTCTCATTTGCTAGTTTTTGGGGCCTGGGATACCTATACAGCAGATCGCATTAATCAATCATTCGATATGACTGAGAAGATTCGTAATTTCAAAAGTGAAGCTGGTGATATCTATCGTCAAAAGTTACTCAGCGGTTACACAGCTCGTGATGCTGAAACCAATTACACCCATGCGGCGAAGCAAGCTTATATTGGCTTGGGAACAGCTCTAATAGCCGCAGCATACGAGGAGGTTGACTGCACCCCAATGGAAGGCTTTGATCCGATAGCCTTAGATGAGATTCTTAATCTCAAAGCAAAAGGCTTGCGTAGTGTGGTCATGCTGCCATTGGGTTATAGAAAGGCAGATGAGGATTGGTTGCTTAACCTGAAAAAGGTTAGAAAACCCAAGGAAAGCTTTATTACTTGGATTGAATAAAGATTCTAATTATCAGAAAAACAAAAGCCACCCGAAGGTGGCTTTTGTTACAGCAAAATTAACTATGGGGTTAATTAAGCAGCTTTACGGCTTTTAGCAGCTGGCTTAGCAACAGCGTATTGACCTTGAATGTTTGCCAAAGCAGCATCAACACTCTTTTCGAAGTTTGCAAATGCATCAGTTGCAGTTGCGCGAACTTGGTCGAACTGTTGGAGTGAAGCTTCAAATGCAGTTTTGAATGCAGAAACATAAGCCTCAGAACCAGCAGGAGCTGTCTTAGTAGCTTCTTTAACAAACTTAACCAAATCAGCACGTGCGTCATCAATAGAAGCGTCAACTACTTGAGCAACTTCTTTGTTACCGTTACGAACTACTTGGTTTACTTTAGCTTGGTAAGCAGCAGCATATTTAGCAGCTTCTTGAGCAGCTTCTGGCTGAGCCAATTTAGCCAATTGCTGTGGATCTTTGATTGCTAACAATTGTGAGCTTGTATCTTGAGCAGCAACTAAGGCATCTTTAGCAGCAGCTTGGTTGATTTCAGCTAATTCTTGAGCACTTTCAACAGCAACTTGCGCCAAATGTTTAGCGTTTTCGATAGCTTTAGCTTGTGCAGCAGCGAATTGATCATTTAATTGAGTTTGAAACATGATTTATCCTAACTTTAAGTAATTGTGGTTTTTTATTGCGATGCACCATTTTAAGAGCCGCATTTTCTAAAAGCAAGATATTTTTGTTGCAAAGCAACATATTTTTGATCTGGGTCAATTTAAAGGCTTTAAATGAGGCTTTTCAATGACTTAGCCAGACCCCTTACCGGGAAAATTGCTTAAAAATTGAGCAATAAAAGAACTATTGTGACAAAAAATACTGGGCTAGATGCCTTTATTTAACCCAAGTAGTGAAATCCTCGGCAGCTACCCTGGGGGTGTGGAAGGTGTTTACCAAGGCGCTCTTATCGGCATACCCTAGTGCCATGCCACACACCAGCATTTCATTCTCTTGTGCGCCAATAGCCGGAAGGATGATCTTTGCATAATCGTTCCATGCGGCTTGCGGACAGGTATCCAACCCCTCACCCCTAGCGGCGATCATGATGTTTTGCAAGAACATTCCGTAGTCAAGCATTGAGCCCCTACCAAGCTCTTTATCAATTGTGAAAAACAAACATGCGGGAGCACCAAATGCTTCAAAGTTTTTTCGATGCTGCTCGTGCATTTTATGTTTATCACCTTTAGCAATCCCCAGAAGACCATACAAGCCCCAACCATTTTCACGACGTCTATCGATATAGGGGCTAAACCACTTCGCTGGATAGTATTCATATGCTGGCTGATATTCTTTTGCTAACTCGGGATTGACGGCGATGCTGTCGTATGCTGCGCAAACCTTCTCACATAAATCTTTGAGAGCAGCCCCTTCTAATACATAGACCTTCCAAGGTTGCGTGTTAGTGCCAGAGGGCGCACGCGCAGAGACATTGAGTAACTTCAGGATACTCTCTTTTGAAACAACCTCTTTTGTGAATGCACGCACTGACATGCGCGATGTAATTGCCTCAGCTGGAGTTAATGATTTCATCGCCGACCTTTAGGGTATATAAAATATTGACTATTTAAAGACTCTTCTTGGCACGCGCCTTGTGCAGCTTTCTATAGCTGTCAATTAGGCGATGATGCCTATCAAGCCCCTCTAACTTCATGCTTGTTGGAGTTAATCCAAAAAAGCGAACGCTGCCATCAATGGAGCCCAGAACGACATCCATACGCTCATCCCCATACATCCGACGGAAATTCACTTCGTAATCCGCCATCTCAAGTTCATCATCTAGCTGGACCTCCAAAGCTGCATCCATGGCTTGATAAAACAATTTGCGCTCGACCGTATTGTCGTTGTACTGAAGAAAGGCTCCAACTAAGTCATGCGCCTCTTCATACTGTTTTAAAGCGAGCTGAATCATCAGCTTTAATTCGAGCACTGTTAACTGCCCCCAAACAGTATTCTCATCAAATTCAATTCCGATGAGCGTAGCAATATCGCCATATTCATCCAACTCATTATTTTCTAAGCGCTCGAGCAAGGATGTTAAGCAAGCATTATCCAAGCGAGATAAATTCAGAATATCTTCCCGGAATAACAATGCCTTATTAGTGTTATCCCAAACAAGATCCTCAATTGGGTAAACCTCAGAATATCCTGGCACCAAAATTCTGCAGGCAGTGGCTCCTAACTCGTCATATACAGCGACATAGACTTCTTTACCAAGTCCTTTGAGGATGCCAAATAAAGTTTCAGCTTCTTTAGCATTCGAGTCTTCACCCTTGCCCGAGAAATCCCAGTCAACAAATTTATAGTCGGATTTTGCGCTGAAGAAGCGCCAAGACACGATACCACTGGAGTCAATAAAGTGCTCAACAAAGTTATTGGGCTCAGTTACAGCCTCACTTGCAAATGTAGGTGGCGGCAAATCATTCAGACCCTCCAAGCTACGCCCTTGCAATAACTCCGTCAGACTTCGCTCTAAAGCAACCCCTAGGCTGGGGTGCGCACCAAAAGAGGCAAATACACCACCCGTGCGTGGATTCATTAAAGTCACGCACATCACTGGATAAAGCCCTCCTAGTGATGCATCCTTTACCAACACCGGAAAACCCTGCTCTTCTAAACTTTGTATCCCCGCCAAAATGCCAGGATATCTAGCTAGCACTTCCTGTGGCACATCTGGAAGGGCAATTTCACTTTCTAGAATCTCTCGCTTGACCGCCCTCTCAAAGATTTCTGATAGGCATTGAACTTGGGCTTCGGCAAGTGTATTACCCGCACTCATACCATTACTTACAAAGAGATTTTCAATCAGATTTGACGGGAAATATATTGTCTTGCCATCTGATTGACGAACATAAGGCAATGAACAGATACCACGCTGAGTATTTCCAGAATTGGTGTCCATCAAATGGGATGCGCGCAACTCACCATCTGGATCATAAATTTTAAGGCAGTACTCATCTAGAATTTCAGGTGGTAATGCATCTTTTGGGCCCGGCTTAAACCATCGTTCGTTGGGGTAATGCACGAATGCCGCATTAGCAATATCCTCACCCCAATACGCACCCGCATAAAAATGGTTATTACTTAGACGCTCAATGTATTCACCCAAAGCAGATGCCAGCGCACTCTCCTTGGTTGAGCCTTTGCCATTGGTAAAGCACATTGGTGAATGAGCATCACGAATATGCAAGGACCAGACATTAGGAATGAGATTGCGCCATGAGGCAATTTCAATCTTGATACCGAGATTTGCTAGCAATGCTGACATATTGGCAATCGTCTCTTCCAGCGGAAGATCTTTACCAACAATATGGGTGCTAGTTCCAGCGCTTGGCTTAAGAGTTAACAAACTCTGTGAATCTGCATCTAGGTTAGCAACCTCTTCAATAACAAAATCAGGGCCTTCTTGCACTACTTTTTTAACAGTGCAACGCTCTATAGATCGCAAAATACCCTGACGATCAGCCGCAGAAATATCTGCCGGCAATTCCACTTGAATTTTAAAAATCTGCTTGTAACGATTTTCTGGATCGACAATATTATTTTGCGAGAGGCGAATATTCTCAGTAGATAAATTACGAGTCTCGCAGTACAACTTCACAAAGTAGGCAGCGCATAATGCTGATGAAGCCAAGAAATAGTCAAAAGGTCCCGGGGCAGAACCATCACCCTTGTAGCGAATAGGCTGATCAGCAATTACCTTAAAGTCATCGAACTTTGCCTCGAGACGAAGCTTATCGAGAAAATTGACCTTAATTTCCATGAGAGTGATTCCAAAGTAACGCAAATAATGATGTGAACACTATTATCCATCGCAATGCCATTGGGGCGCTGGCATTACTTCGGAGTACTTCAATCAGTCCAGTAAATGGCCTGTCTTCACAAAAATTGTGCAACCTTCTTTGCTAAATGGCTGATGAAGGCTCATATGAGGGCTTCTAATCCAGGAACCAGCCGGATAGCGCCCATGCTCATCTTCAAATACTCCATCCACTACAAAAATCTCCTCACCACCATAATGCTTGTGAGGATTGAAAAAGGTTTGAGGTGCCCATCGTACTAAAGTAGAACCACTACCCTGCTTCATCAGCGGCATCACATGAAGACCGGGCACCATTCCCTGAAACCAGGAAGCGGTGTTCGTATTCACGACCTCTCTCTCGACTTGATCTGAGCCAAGGTGTCGCAACTTCACAAAAAGAGTGCAGCCAGACTGGCTGAATGGCGCATGCGAAGATCCAGGCGGATTCATAATATAAGCGCCAGCAGGATAATCTCCAGTCTCATCACTAAAGACACCATCTAAAACCAATATCTCTTCACCAAATTCATGGGTATGCCTTTGAAATTTGGATCCCGGTTGATAACGAACAATAGAGGTCGCCTTTGCCACTTCATCACCCATACGATCCAGCATGCGCCTCTCTACCCCAGGCTCTGGACTAGGGACCCAGGGTAGATCATGGTGGTTAATGACAACCCTCTTACTGTAATCGGAGTGGATATTCACGGAATGCATCTCTTATCTATTAACAGGGGTAAGAATAGCAAGCAAATGGGATGCTTGCTTAAACAAGAAGTATGCCGCCTATACACATGCGCAAATTGCGATAAAGTCTTCCAATGAGCTTACTTCCCAATTCCTTTCGTGCACTAGTTATCGGCTCCTCTGGGACTATAGGTTCTGCCTTCATGGATCTCTTAAAAGCCACCCCCGCATGCACAGAGCTTGTAGGGATTCATCGCAATTCTGAATTTCCAATTGATTATCAAAACCCAGAATCTATTGAATCCTGTGCAACAGCACTTTATCGTGCAGCACCCTTTCAGCTCATCATCAATACCATCGGGGTTTTGCACACAGATAAGTGGACGCCTGAAAAAAGGCTAGATGATCTCAATGCCGAACAGCTCATGGAACTCATGACTGTCAATGCGATTGGGCCAGCACTGACTATTCGTCACTTCTCTAAATTACTAGATCCTGCTAATAGCATCCTGGTTACTCTGTCTGCAAAAGTTGGCAGCATTGAAGATAACCGTCTTGGTGGTTGGTACAGCTATCGCACCTCTAAGGCTGCGCTCAATATGCTGGTGAAGACAACATCCATTGAGTGGGCCCGTACAAAGCCCAATACTGCGCTAATTGCCATGCATCCTGGCACTGTGAACTCTAGACTCTCAAAGCCATTTCGGGGAGAACAAATTGGCAGACCCGCAGATCAAGCGGCCGCAGAAATATTTAGCGTAATTGAAAAACTTCAAAAAGAAGATACGGGCAGTTTTCTTACGTATTCAGGTGAAAAGATTCCCTGGTAACAAGCAATTCTTTTAAATCTGAGTTTTAGCTAGGGCTGCGATCTAAGAAGTTAGCAAGGTCGAATACTGAGTTTGGTCCACGCGGCACCTCTTCGACCTTCTTAAATTGGGCCTTCATTACTTTTTGAACTTCGCCCTTTTGTCTCTTCTCTTTTTTGGGGTCAAGAGGAATGAAAGCTGTACGCTCAGGCGCCTTTTTGACATCGCTAAAGCTGGGAACATAATCCCTGATAGTGGATGATAATGTGACATTCGCCATGCAGCTGAGCATATATGCCTCTAATGATTGATATAACTCCTTGGCAATATCGGATAACTCGACCTTACGCTTTTTGATGCGATTCATTGCAAGCACAATATCTTTAATCGTAATTAGGCGAGGATCTTGAGAGAGTACATAACCCCCTCTGCGACCCTTAGTGCCCTTAATAAATCCAGATTCCCTTAAGGGGCGCAATAACAGCTCAATCCTACTAATGGATAAGTTCTGCCTCTTGGCCAACTCCGGAACAGGTACCGGTTGACCGTTGATTGAATTGCTAGCAATGTCTATTAGGGTATTCAGAGCTGCTTTTGCTGCTTTGGTGAGATCCATTTTTAACTTAGCAGAAATATTAGATTAGCTCTAGTATCAAACTGAATTGAACTTTATGCTGCGATGCAATTCTTAACCCTATTTAGCCCATGGTTGAAAGTACTCAAGACCAATATCAATTTGCTAAGCGATTTTTGCGATTTATCTCATACCTATTATTAGGCGGGGTCATTGCGCAACTTTTTAGCTGCTTAACTGCCTATTTTTTATTGGTGATACACAGGCGGCAGGCATGCTGGCGCACATACTGATACAGCAACTGTCTTATTACGTATTGGCTTGCACTTTTATTATTTTGAGCCTTGCTAATGTGTTGATAAAAAGAGGTCAATACGACCTCAGGGCAATTCGAATTCCCTCGCTGCTACTGATCTTGGTTACGGCAACAACCAGCTTTCTGCTGATACCCCGCATGGATTACCTGCGGGAGACCGCATTGCTCGATGGCATGCCAGTAGCACTCTCACCGTTTGCTAATTATTTTGCCATTCTGAATACATTGACCTTTATATCGGCAATTATTCAGATTGTCTGCTGTGGGCTAGTGGCATGGCGCCTTAGCAAGCCGCGATTAGCCTAAATAGCGCCTCACTGAGGCAATAAGCGGGAGCTGCTGCTCTTGCCTTATGAACTGACCGATCTCGACCCGTAAATTAGATTGGCTAATAAAAAATGTTTTTGCATCATCAAGAGGGATCTCTATCTTTGCCCACTGAGTATTAAATTCGTAAATCTTTTCTTTGTAGCCAATAAACTTTTTAACAGTCAGGCGTTTGCCATCGATCTCAATCGTTTCACTATCGAGGGCATGTCTACAGTAAATTAAAAATCCGATCGTTACCGCAGTAATCTCAACGATTGTAAATATCGGAATAACCCAGACTCCCGCCAACAGAAAGCCGATTGCCACGATAAAGGAAAGGCATACCAAAGCGATATAAAACTGTAGGAGCTGCTTTGGAGTTAACGCACAGTTTCTACGCATTTGCCAAATCTTCATACCAAGTCCAATTGCAGGAGGTGAATTACTTGTTTTTTCGCTCTTGCGCTTTCGCCAACTGGTCAGCACTTCTTTGCTGAAAGTCGACCATGTTGTGGTAACCCATTTGATAGCACGGGCAATACTCCCCCAATATCCAACAGGCAAGCTTAATGCGTAGTTTTTGTACCATTTTGGATCTCCAAGAATTGTGCATCTAATGTAAACGGAAATTGGGTTTATTGCTGGCCGCGGGCACAAACACGAGGGGATTACATCAGTGAGTTGGTCATCAGCAAAAAGCACTCAAATCCATTACATTGAATGCATGACTAAATCCAACCCCATACCACGAAAAATCCCGCTATTTCCCCTGGGCACAGTACTTTTCCCGGATGGTGTTATCGCCCTCAAAATTTTTGAAGCTCGTTACCTGGATATGATTAAGCAGTGCTTGCGAGACAAGACTGAGTTTGGGGTGGTTAGCATCATCAAAAATTCTGAAGTTGACGATCAGGATTCGCCCCCTACTTTTTCCAATATTGGGACGCTAGCATTGATCGAAGACTTTGATCCTGTGCAGCCAGCTTTGTACATGACTAAATCATTTGGTACACAACGCTTTAAGATACTAAACAGCGCTCAGCAAGATAATGGGCTTTGGGTAGGCGACGTTGAGCTTTTAGATAAAGATCCACTAATACCCATCCCCCAAGAGCATCAAGGCGTTGCTAAGTTGCTAGATGAAATTATTTCAGTTATTCAAAGTGAAGATTTATTGGGTGATGCCCCATTTAAGAAACCTTTCAAGACTGATGACTGCGGTTGGGTTTCCAATCGACTGGCAGAGCTTTTGCCAATTTCTCTGGCACAAAAGAATCACCTCTTAGCCCAAACCAATCCCCGAATTAGACTCGATCTCATTACCGAAATCATTGAGGATGATGATTTAAGAAATCTAACGATGCACTAAGCCCATGTTGGATGAGCTAATTCGGAAAACGATTCGAGAGATGGTGGGCGGAAGCGGTCCACCAATAGCCTTTTTAACGCCAAAGGGTGATCGCGGTTTATTCGGTCCTGAATCACTTGCCTGGAAAGTGCATGCGGACTTTATTTCCATGATGATTGGCGGCATAAGCTCATTAGTTCTTCAGGCGCTGCATCCCCAAGCTTTGGCTGGGGTTTGGGATCACTCCTCATTTAGAGAGGATTTGAAGGGTCGACTTGGTAGAACGGCTTTTTTTATTGCCGCTACTACCTATGGCCCAACTGATATGGCCAATAACATTATTCAGAAGGTCAATCAGATTCACACCAAAATTACGGGTCTAGATGAATTTGGTAAACCATATTCAGCTACAGACCCACATTTATTAGCTTGGGTTCATCTCACCGAAACACGTAGCTTCATGAGCTCTTTTGAGGTTTACCGAAAAGAAAAATTAAGCACAAAAGAAAAAGATCAATATTTTTTAGAAATGAAATCGCTCGGCGAACGAATGGGTGCTACCGATCTTCCGAATACCTATGCAGAGACTGAGAACGCCATTAAAGCTTACATACCCGAACTCTATTTTGGTGACCGAGCTAAGAGCATCATTGATTTACTCGATCATTTTCCGAGTGACTTAACAGCCAAACCCTTTATCAAGCTGATTAGTCGTGCAGGCTTTCTAAATCTACCAGACTGGGTGTATCCCGTTATCAAAAAACCAATGCCTACTTATTTAGAACGCCTTGCAGTCCAGAAAAGTATCGAACTGATTGCATACCCCGTACGTGAGGCTCTGAAAGATGGGGTAGCTGCGCACTCTCTGCGCAGAGTGTATGGATAACTCCCCTCCAAAGACTGCAATAGCCTTAGGCTACTGCTCAGACTTAGGCTTATCTGAGTTGTTATCTGAAGCCTTATCCTTTGATGACAAATTCAAAGTTGGTGCAGCCATCTTTTCACCGTCCCAAACTTGGCCACACCAACATTCTCCCGCATCATTAATGATGCAAACGCCTGATCCACAACAACGCTTATCTGGGGCTTTCATAACTAATGCCTTCTTTCCGATATCGGCTAATAAAAAATTTACTTGGGAACATTATGACCACTAATGCATGTATTGAATTAAAAGATCTTAAACTGCAAACGCAAATTGGAACTTATGGGCCTGGCGCTATTGTTCCCAAACAACATCTGTTGGATTTAACCCTATGGATTGACTCAAAACTAGCCCTCATTTCAGATGACGTCATGGAAAACGTGTTTGACTATGACCCATTAGTCGTTGAGATCAATAGATTGGCAAGTGATGGTCATTATGAAACCCAAGAGCGGCTCATAACCCGCATTACGCAAGCATGCACAGCCTATTCTCAGATTAAATCCTTAGAAATTAGCCTGAGAAAACTGCCTGTTAGTGCGGGCTCTGGCTCGCTAGGCGTTCGGCTCTCGATCGATAACGCCACCCTCAATAAAATGAGGAATCACAACTTATTACCGTAGATTGACCCGTATGAAACTAAGGATCTCATCGAAAAACAGTCGAATTTTGCACACTAATCTCATGTACCTGCCATCTTAAGCGATTCTATTTAAAGTTAATTATCATGAAAATTCTTGCCTCATTATTTCTAGGCACTTTGTTGACTTTATTTGGATTACCAGTCAGCGCAAACCTTGCTGAGAACCTGATCGATGGTCAGCATGTATTGCTGATGCGTCATGCCGATGCGCCGGGCTATGGGGATCCTGCAGGATATCAACTTGACAAATGCTCCACCCAAAGAAATCTTGGTGAGAGGGGTAAGAAGCAGGCAATACTGATAGGGCAATGGTTAACCAACCAAGGACTCACATCTGCCAAAGTGATCAGCAGCCCCTGGTGTCGTTGCATTGATACCGCAAAACTACTAAACAAGGGTCAAGTTAGCATCGCCCCAGCCTTAGGTTCTTTCTTTGATGATATGAGCCATGAAAAAGAACAAACCCGCAATCTAGAAAAACTCATTCGAGCCCAACTCAATGAAAATCCCAAAACACCTATCATCTTAGTCACGCATCATGTAAATATCCAAGCTTTCACAAGTAAAGTAGTGAATGTTGGTGATATGGTTCTAGCTAAAGTGAATAAAAACGGTCAATTTGTTTCTCAACAAATTTACTCTAGTCCAAACTTTTAACACTGTCACCTAAAATCCAAAAGAAAAACCACCCGAAGGTGGTTTTTTTAATTTCGCTGGGTAAGCCAAGAATTAAATATTGAAAAACCACTCAAACGGGCAACTTACTTATAAGCTACGCGATCGAGAATGCGCTGAGCGGCAATCTGATTTTTACCAATAGAGGCAACCGAAATATTTTCAGCCTTAAATGGCCCTAACATTTTAAGTCCTTCATTCTCAATCTTGACTGTCTTCACTGCAGGCCACTCATTGTTGCCATTCGCAAAATACTCTTGAGCAGAATCGCTGGCCAGGTATTCGAGAAACTGGATTGCCGCTGCAGAATGAGGCGCATTCTTGGCAACCCCGCCACCCGCAATATTAATGTGCGCTCCAGAAGTTTTCTGATTTGGCCAAATAAATCCAATCTTGGAAACCACGGTCTGATCTTCCGGTTTAGTAGAGCGTAAGAGTCTCACAAGGTAATAGGAGTTCGTTAAAGCCACTCCGCATTCGCCTGAGGCAACTGCTTTAATTTGGTCGGTATCACCACCCCTTGGTGGGCGGGCCATATTGGCCACCATATCCTTAGCCCACTCTTCCGTGGCAGCTTCACCACGACGTTCAATCATGGCACCAATCAATGACAACATGTAGGGGTGAGCACCAGAACGGGTGCAAACCTTACCTTTATTTATTGGCTCCGCCAATTTTTCATAAGTATCGACATCTTGCGGATTCACCTTTGCCTTGTTGTACACCACGAGACGTGCTCTAGTTGAAAATCCAAACCAAGTTGACCCATTAGGCTCAGGCTTCGATCGCAAGTTTGCAGGAATTCGGCTTTCTAAGTATTTAGACTGAATCGGTTTAAAAAACCCATCGATTTGAGCGCGCCATAATCTCGCAGCATCCACCATCAAAATCACATCTGCAGGACTATTAGCACCCTCGCTTTTCAATCTCTCCGCTAAAGCATTGTCATCTGCCTCAATTCGATTAATTTTGATCCCTGTCTTTTTAGTGAACTCACCATACAGCGCCTCGTCAGTTTGGTAGTGACGGGCCGAATACAGATTTAATTCTTTGGCATCTTGCGCGTGCACCGGCAGAAATACCAAACTGCCTAGTAACAATACATTGGCGACTAGGAATTGATGGATTTTTTGAGTTGGCATTACTGTATTTGTGATCAGAATCAGAATAAAATCAATGTATCACAAATACGAATGATTATCAATTAGTTCTTGGAGATGACCCTGGAAAGAAGTAAAACAGGGAAAAGCCCCACTAGGACAATGGTGAGTGAAGGTAAAGCCAGCTCTGCAAGGCGCTCATCCGCGGCCAATTGGTAAGTTGCAACCGCCAAGGTGTCAAAGTTAAATGGCCGAAGTAACAGGGTTGCTGGCAATTCCTTCATCACATCGACAAAGACAAAGAGGCCTGCAGTGATCAAACTGCGCTTTAATAAAGGCACATGAACCCGCTTCAGAATCTGCGCCCTAGAAAGCCCCAGAAGTGCTGCTGAGGCATCCATAGAGGGCGTGATGCGCGCAAGCCCCGCTTCTACGCTTTGCAAGCTAGAGGAAAGAAATCGAACCAAATACGCGTACACGAGAACTAACACGCTAGCAGACATCCACCAGGCAAGCGAAAGGATTTCCAAAAATGAGAGGATACCGATAGCCAACACTGCACCAGGTAATGCATACCCAAACCCCAGCAAGCGGTTAACCCAAGCTAAGCGTGTATTCATTCTCACGGAATAAGCAAAAAACACGGCAAGAACAACAGAAATGAGTGCAGTCAAAACAGAAACTGATAAAGAATTTCTTAACCAACCCAAGTATCGAATGTCGATAGTGATGCCCTCTTTGAAGAGCAGCTGTAAGAGTGCAAATGCCGGCAGTAGAAATCCACAAAGCAAGGTCGCACCACAAAAAGCAAAGGCAAAAAAAACGCTCTTACCTTGTAAAGACTTCGCCAAAGACATACCCCGGATTGAAGAGGCATAACGTAATTTTGAGCGACTGCTTTGCTCAATAAAGAAGATGAGCAAGACAAAGCTCAACAAGCCTAAAGCCAACTGCACCGCCGCCACACGGTCGCCAAAAGAAAGCCAGGCCTTAAAGATACCCGTTGCAAATGTTTGCACCCCAAAGTAGGAAACCGCCCCAAAGTCTGCTAAGACCTCCATGAGTGCTAAAGCCATACCAGCAAAGATAGCTGGCCTTGCCATCGGCAACACCAACTTCATAAACCCCTGAAACGGGCTATAGCCTAGCGTTTCTGAAACCTCGATCAATCGTGCGCTGCGCTCTAAAAAAGCGGTGCGTGTAATTAGGTAAACATAAGGAAAGAGACAGAAGGAGAAAGACCAAATAGCACCACTCAAGGATCTCGGGTCCGGAAAGAACCAAAGCGAATCGACTCCCAGTAAAGCGCGTAGAGTAGTTTGTATGGGACCTGAAAATTGCAATAGATCAACAAAGAGATAAGCCATCACATAGGTGGGCATAGCCAAAGGCAGAATTAAGGCCCATTCGAATATCTTCTTGCCAGGAAAATCATAGCTCGCAATGATCCATGCGTTACCCACACCCAGAATAAATACCCCCACCCCGACACCCAAAATAAGCACTAAGGTCGAAGCAATATATCCACCCAGTACAAAGTTCCATAGGTGGCTGAGAGTGCCACCACCCAATAGATCAATGCCGGGAAATAGGAGAGGCACCGCCAAACCCAAGAGAGGTAAAAATAACAACAGGGCAAGTGATACAACAATACGATTCATGAAATCGGCAATCCGTTTAGACTCTAGCTATGCATTAAACCACTAGCTTTAATGAGAAAATTATAGGGATGAACTCCATTCGCGCACTACTTTCAATCAAACAGCTTGAAATCGACTACCCAAGTCGGGATGGTCAAGGTCGCGTCACCGCAGTTAAAGACCTTAACCTGGAACTTGCCCAAGGTGAAATTGGCTGCCTATTGGGCTCATCCGGCTGTGGGAAATCTACCGTGTTAAGAGCTATTTGCGGGTTTGAGCCCCTTAAAACAGGAGAAATTTTCCTGAGAGATAAGGTGGTGAGCTCTGTCATCGTTCAGCTCCCGCCAAACCAAAGAAAAATTGGTATGGTCTTTCAGGACTTTGCCCTTTTCCCTCACTTGAATGTCTTAGAGAATATTGCCTTTGGCTTGCAACACCTGTCCAGCAGTCAAAGATCCTCGGTAGCAATGAATTGGCTCAAGCGGGTATCACTCGCAGATAAGGCGGATGCCTACCCCCATGAATTAAGTGGTGGCCAACAACAACGTGTCGCATTGGCTAGAGCAATGGCTCCAGAACCCGACTTAATTTTGCTAGATGAACCCTTCTCCAGCCTTGATATTGAACTTAGAGAGCGTCTTGCAGGAGAGATGAGAGAGATCCTCAAAACAAATAACATTACCGCCCTATTGGTAACTCACGATCAATTTGAGGCTTTTGCAATTGCTGATAAGGTTGGTGTGATGACAGAAGGTAAGGTTCTGCAGTGGGATATCCCATATCAGCTTTACCACAAGCCCATCAATCGTTACATCGCAGACTTTATTGGCCGTGGAGTATTTGTTAAAGGTGTAGTTCAGGCCAACAATAAAGTGAAGATTGAATTAGGTGAGCTTGAGCTAGAAGAAGATCGCAGCGATGACATCGGAAAAGAAATTGATGTACTTTTGCGTGCCGATGATATTCAACATGATGACCACAGCACCTTATTAGCAGAGGTAGTACGCAAGACCTTTAGGGGTGCCGATTTTCTGTACACGCTCAAACTATCATCCGGCAATGAAATTTATGCCTTTGTACCAAGTCACCACGATCATGCGATTGGTGAAAAAATTGGTATCCACTTGGTAGCTGATCACGTCGTAACTTTTAGCGAGTGAAGCTAGCCCCTCATCAATACAAACAAGGGCAATCTTTTTTCATCGTTGCTACCGATCTCATTCGCCATTGAACCAGATTTTAAAAAGCCTAAATAGCTATGCTCATACAAATTATGAATCTCCTTCTTCAAGTGCTAGTCAGTATTGCGGCCGGAGCTTGCTTATTAAGGTGCTACCTTCAATGGCTTGCCTTTAATCTAGGAGCAGGTCAGAGTGGAACTATCGGCGCATACATTTTTCCACTCACCAATTGGATTGTGATTCCACTTCGCAGAATTATTCCCAGCATTGGTCGTTTTGATGTCGCCAGCTTTTTAGCCGCTTATCTACTAGTTGCAGCCAAAACAGCAATACTTTTACTACTATCTCGAGCCGCCCTATCGGATATCTCATGGCTTTTGCTAGCTTTGATCGACTTTATGGACCTGATACTCTCTAGCTTGGTTGGCTTGGTTCTTGCGGGCGTCATTCTCTCGTGGATTAGTGCTGGATCTCAGATTCAGTATTTGGTCTCGCTTCTAGTAGATCCCTTGCTTGCACCCATTAGAAAAGCCATACCTAGCTTTGGTGGTTTGGATTTATCGCCTCTGGTATTGCTTCTAATTTTACAAGTATTGCAGATTGTGATTGGCAATCTCAGGTAACTACTGAGAACTGAAGCCAAATAATTAGGGTGTGGATCTCAATAATAAGTTAGCGCGCTAGCCTTAGCTTTAAAAATTTGACTAAAAAGACCTTGGCCCAACGAAAGCTAAATTATTTTCACGTCAAAATTATCCCTAATTAGCCAAATTGGGTTCTGAATTTAAAGTCTTAGGATCAATATAGATACACATAGCGCTATTGGATTTAATCTTCACAGCCAGAAATCATCGCCCACGACTAAACGCACTTATACAGCAGGCGCAGATTCTGTATTTTCCCGAATTGATACTCAGCAGCCTCCATTTCTGCGTCGTAGTTTTCTTTATGCGTATGCACAAAAATATGCAAGACTCTTTTGGCTTGGTCGTGCCCTTGCAAGGCTGCTAGAGATAAAAAGTAAAACGCTTTCTTTAGATCCAATGGCACAAATTCCCCCTTACCAAAGAGCGACCCCAAAGTGTATGCACACTGCCGACTACCCTCTTCCGCCCCGATCGTAAGATATTTAACCCCTAGCTCTACATTTCGTGGAACACCCTGTTCCATACCTAAGCCAAGAGCATAAATATTTCCCAAATTACAAAAGGCATCTTTAACTTCCTCTTTAATTGCTTTTTGATAGTACTCAACAGCAACTTTATAACTTTGGGGAACCTTACCCAGACCCCGCTCATGCATCAAGCCGACATTAAAGAGAGCATAACCATTGCCTATACTGGTATGGCCATTTTGCAATTCATAAAATTTTTCCATTTGCTCGGCATTTAAATTGCCGTCAAAGGTCATTTTGGTCAACAGAAAAAGAGCGTCATCGTTTTGATCGTTGACAGCACAGTCATAAAGAATATCAAAGGCAACCTCATATTTACCTCTTTGCAAATTTAATTGCGCTAAATCTATTGCTCCGTAACTCATAAATACTTTCTGTTAATTATCAACCTATGAATACTAAAAAAATTTATTTAACCAATAGATGGTGAAAAATCCAATTTAAAATTTAGGAAATTAACTCCAGGATGCATCTTGATACCAATAATTGATTCGACGATTTACTCTTGCATTTTGAATGGCTAATCTAGTGCTATAAAACTCATTTAAATTTAATTTGGTTGGTTCATGTAACTCACATCCCACTCGGATACGAGAAGATTCAAGTGGACTAGGTCGCAAACTCCTAATGATAAGGTCAAACTTTGCCGTCTTGGCAGTCAAGCGCTCAAGAGTGCAATCTTTCCAGATTTTACCGATTTCCATCTCGGTTGCTCCTAAGCGTAAATCAAGCTGTAAGCCATAATCAGAAATATCGACGATATCCCCAATCATTTCCTTGCCAACAGTAAAGAAAATAAGCGCCTTAAACGCTCTATCAGGAGGGGCTTTTTCCCTAAAGTGTTCTCGCCTTTGAAGCAAGGACATTGTCTTAGGAATATCACAAGTCAATAACCCCGATTCGTTAGACCTCAAACCACTGATCGGAAACTGCAGCTTTCCTAATGAAAGACCAGCAACAAAATAACATTCTTGGTTCATAAATGAGCTTAGAGTGCTCTTAGGCAATTCCCGAACTTTTAACAGAATGCCCTTTTTTGGATCTAGGTCATCCACACTAACTGGAAATTTTTCGGCAGTTTTGATGTTTACTACACTTGAAATAGGACCTGAGGATAGCATGCGCTCCAAATTCTTATAGATAAAGCGGGGATCAATTCGGTATTTAGCAGCGACCTCACCAAGATCGGGAGCATATATTTCAAATGTCATTTAAAAATTTACTAGTTATAAGATGGATACTATCTCTATTCATTTACATACTTACACACAAAAGAGTTATTACAGTTGGGCATGAAAAAATATGAGATTCTCTCAATTGAAGCAAGCGTTTTAGCTCATTATTGGGTTATTACTTATATTTTAACGGATGGCGAAATCCAAAAAGTAGTTATGGAAGCACTCGACCCAAATCAGGCATTCATTAAATTTCGCAATGAGATGATTATTAAATCTAAGTTAAACACTAAAAAAATAATTAAAAGCAAGTACAATCAATTCAAAGTGCGCAAGGAGGATAATTAAGGATGACACCGGCAGAACTTGAAAGACATGCTGATTTAATACGAAGAGCTAAGATTCTGAGTGCTGCTAGTCAAGAATATTTCAAGGCAGCTCAAGCAATTGAAATGGGAGACCCTGAAGAATCGAGCTATCATCACACCAAATCCGCTAAAAAATCTATTGAAGACGCCTTTCCTGAGGTTTTTCAATTACGCCATGCAACCCCAAGATATCAAATAAAAGAGGAAAACGATCACCGTCTAATTAAGACTATCGGCATCGTGTTCCTAATTTTAGGCGTTCTATACGGATTCGTGAAGTTTGGGCCAACCGGCGACCTCAGTAAAACATGGACAGCGGACGATATTCCAAAAGCAACCGCTTACCCAAAATGATCTACATCTCAGACGCTACCTGGGCTTCAGCAAATTTCATCTCCAGCGCCAAGCGCTTAAATCCCGACTTATCAGAATACGTTTTAGAGAGATAGTAAATCAATTCGCGGTCTGTCTTGCCATACTGATGTTCTTTAAGCATGGTTCGAAGTGCCCAAATAATCTGCAGGGTATTTCGCTCATCTCTAAGTAAATTTGCCTTCTCTTCAGCATTCTCATCCAAAGCATCAAGATCAACTCCTTGAGCAAACGCCGCAAGTCTTGGTGGCATTTGCCATTTCCGAATATGGCGCGCCCAAAATAAGAAACGTTTGAAATCTACTCGTAAATTTTGTGCTGAAAAATTTTGAATCCAGGCATTCTCGGTCAACAAATCAAGCGTTAAACGAAATTCCTCATAGCGACCATCAAAATTTGTTTGATCAAAATGGAGTTCTCCAGCGGCATCTCGCACTGGAAATTTAATTTGCTTGGGATTAATCCCATGTATTAAGGCTGCAGCCTGCCAAGTATATATGTAGGGTTTTGAGAACCAAAAATCCCAGTCAATGGCTACCATAAGTTATCCTTATTCGTATCGAATACCCAATAGCTTACTATGGGCTCAATAGTATCTGTTAAATTGGAAGCCTAACTCAATTGCGTAAGAGGCATCATGATTAAAACCCTCCTAACCCTAATCGGGGCCCTAACCACTTTTCAAGCCTATGCTGATCTAACAATCACTGACTTTGAAAATAAAAGTAAAACGCGATCTACGAACACCTATTTGCTAGGTCTTAGTGCAGGTCTGAATGCTGCGAATAATAAACTGACCTCTATCAATCAAGTACCTCTGTATTGCTTTCCACCCTATTTAAAACTGACAACAAACAATTACAGAGAAATTATTTCCTTAGGCATACAGGATCTAACGCCAAGCAACCCAGTAAAGCCTAGTGTTGACGAAGTTTTACTTCAACAACTGATCAAAATTTATCCCTGCGGATACAACTAGACTTATTAAGTAATAGGTTTATGGTTGCGCTCTAGAACTGTCTGCCTCCTCCTTGGCATAAGCCTCGGCTAAAACTGTAAAGTGATGAAGTAATTCAGCATCCAACAAGCCAGCGCTGACTTCTACAGAGTTATTTTTCGGCGGCAACCCAAGAAGCAAATAGACCGCTACTAGCATAGAGAAAATGGTAAAAACGAGTGGCGCCAACCAGTCCTTTGTGCGCATGATTTTCATCGCACAGCAACTAAACAAGGGTCTACTTTATGGATGACGCTCGGCAACATATCACTCGGATAAGTACGCCTATTAACCTGCTCATGCCATCTCAGGCAATCCTTAACAAGATCCCCTATATGAAGCTCTACAAATACATCTGAATTTGCAACAAGCTTATTAATCTCACTCTTTTGCCCCATAGAACCCCCTCAAAGAAGGAAAATATTTAAGACAATCCTAGCGGCAATTTTTTAATACGCAAAGTAAATAGATGCTTAAAAGTAAATTTCTTACCTGCTGAAATTTTGCTTTATATATTTGATTTTTAAGTATTTTATTTTTTCTGAGGATATTTAATCCAAAGATAACAAGGCTGTAAGCTTAAATGCTGACGTTTACCTTATAAAATGCTTGCAACCTGATGATTTTGATAGTTTTTATAAAACATGAAGCAAGTCTATATAAGAAAAAGTAACGTAGGCAGCTTTTCTCATCTCAAAATGATCTAAATCTAACCTTTCATCAATAGACGGCTTAATGCGCCACGAGCTTCTAGCACATTTAGATCCATTGCCAGCTGTAGCAAACTTGTAGCTTTAGCAATATCTCTAAAATGCCCCTTCACAACCCCATAGTTATATATCGCCTGGGGATTTTTATTTTTTACCTCACGCTCTAATTCATTAAAAAGCACATCTAATTGTGCCTGGTTAAGCTGACCATCCATAGCCATCATGCAAGGCTTTAAAAAAGTGCACTCAAAACTACCCACCTCAAGGGCCATGAATGCCTCAAAAGCTTGGGGGTATAAACCCAACTTCAGATAATGCTCGGCTTGATAAAAATCAGAGTTATCCATGGCAAGAGCCTCAATTAAACTTGAATTTGTTCCCACGAGCCATTTAATTTGGCATGAAATGGCTCGTGGTATCGATAAAATTCTATCTCCTTGAATTGGCTCTCGGTTTCTAATATGCGGTTCGACAACTCCGTAATATTGGACGGCCTCCAGCTAAAGTCAGGTTGCTCGACCCAAGCCCGAATCCCCTCCTCGCGCTTAATAAAGTGATCCATAGATCCAATCATCTTAGTGATGTCAGCGCCATAAGTGACAAGCGCCCTAAGATACTTAGGCGAATCGGCAAAAGCAAGCTGAATAACAATATAGGGTAACGCGAATGCAAGAGTCTTATGTTTCCGAACATTCCGAAAATAAACCTGCTGAGTAATATTCCACTGCTTATCAGTGCTATTCAATGAGAGATCAAATATCCAATTTCGGCTATAGAAAAAAATGCACTGCTGACCAACAATTTCGTCACTAATAGTACGTATATGAGTCTGCTCGCGTAATAGTCGCAGCTGCTCATATGGCTGCAAGTAAGGTCCCGAAGGGACTTCTAGTTCTGATGATGAACTCATTCTTGTTTCTTGAGCTGTTCGATTACTACATCAACCTTATCACCAAGATCTCTACTAATACGGTAAACGTAATTTTGATCGTAGATGAAAAAATATTTTTTAAGGTAGGGGTCCGCCAAAACAATGCGCTTGAAATTTCCATCACTTAGACCATTAATTAGGGATAAGGTCTTTTGTGCATCCGGCTTGAGTATAGCCCCAGATTCTTGAGCTCCCGAGATTCTGGCTAGTAGGTCAGATTTATTGGTAGCGCCCTCATAAAATGCTAAGCAACACTCGACCACCCCTTTAGGCCTGGTTCCGGTCCAAGTAAAATCCTCATCGTTGAATCTCAACTGATTTGCGTTTACCACAAGCTTTAGCTTGGTGCCATCAACTATCCAAGTTCCAATCCATCGTTCATTGATTGGAACTGTAGCTACTGATTTAGTCGATTCCTTGGAATTATCAACCCCTGATACCTCTTGGGTCGGTATAGATCCAGACACAACTTGATCAGAATTAGGTGCTACGGGTAAAGCCAAATCTGGAGATGTTGGCGCAACAATCTTGGGCGCATACGTCACCGAATTGGAATTGGCATAGTACAAGCCGCCTAATACAGTAGCAAACAAGATAGCGCCTGAAATACCAATAACCTTAAGTCGCTTAATCTCATCCCATGGTTGCACTGCAATTTGATTGGGCTGATTTTGAATATCTTGAAAGGGATTTTTTAGACCTCCATCTATAGAAGGCTCAATACGCTCTGATAGCCGAGCAGGACTTTCCTCAACAGGATCAAGAGGCTCGCTCTCAGTTAAATGATTAATTGAATCCGGCGCATCCTTGGCATTTAATGGACACTCAATTAGATGCACATAAGACAAGGCCTCATTAATGGAGGGAAAAATTTTGTCGCAAACAATATGTTGATCTAGTACTAAATTTTTTTCAATTTGATACTTATCTAACAAATATAAAATGTATGAATCATTACTAAGATCTTTTGCTCCAATAAATTTTTTTTTCTCGCTTACTTTAACGGGAACAAAAAATATGCCGGCCGTTATAAAAATAATTCCGCACAGCCATTGCAGCTGAGTCGTACTCTGGACTTGTCTTGAAAAAAAGCTCAAAAACTCATGCAGGCTTGGTGACCCGATATTATTAGAGTAAGCTGATCCAATTAATAATGTAAAGCCGCAAGTGATGGCAATAATTTTGAGGGCCAACTGCAGTTGCCTGGATTGTGGGGTAGCGTCTTGCATCAAGATCCTTACAGGGTGGAGCCTTACCAGCCAGAAATTATCCACTGGCATGTAAAGGTTAACGCATCGATTTTAACCACATTACGCCAGTTTATTCAGACCTGGAAGGCTTTGTAGTAGGTTCCGCCCCAGTACTATCCTCTTGGCCATCCTTAGACTCTAGCTCGGGCCCGCTTGGCGGGATATCATTCAACTGCTCAGCAACTGGCTCAGAGTATGTATCGATTGAATCGAAGTTTTCCACCCATGTAAATTGCTCTAAAAATTCTGCTTCTGGCAAAAAACGTAAATTTGAATCTAAAAGATTTTTATATTCGACAAAGGAAATGCCTGAAGCATTAGGAGGGAAAACCTGCTTAATAGCAACCCGTGTTCCGTTTTTATCTTCAAAAATATCGTGTCTTTTGGGATCGCTCATCTTAGGCCTAACTAAATTTACATTGGAAAAGTTTTCTTGGTGCCCAAATAGCTTGGTTTGCTTTGTATTTTCTATTGACCGAATATAAATGTCAATTTAAGTCTATAGAATCTAAATGGGAGCTTTCTCAAGAGCACTGCACTTAAAATAATCCCCTAAGCAAATTTCTAGTACCCCTTACCAATTGGTAGATTAATCCAAGCGAGTAAACAGCTCCATCGGGAGGTTAGGTTGATGCCAAATATTTGGTAGCCAGCAATCTATTAGTGATAGCTAAAATCTCATCCCGGTGGGGGCATTCAATTTGCCATACTCAGAAATCCAAATTCCAATGGCAACGCTCTTTTCATTACTTGATCCAACTTTATCTGGATCAAACTACTCACTGCTAGCACATGTATTTTTATGGTGGGCGAAAACACACTAACCAACGCAAATTCTTTTTATGAGATGCTAAAACCACTACTGAGGCCGATTAGAAGAATAAGCCTCCAAGATATCGGGTGCAAATAGGTCAACAATTATCTTGTTCCTACATATTCAACTTATCAGCTCAGAAATCAATAGCACCCAAAGGTCACCAATAACAGCGATCTAAATGCTAATCTTGATTTTTTCGTAAAAAACCAGGGATATATTGACCTTGAGCAGATTTTGCAGTCAAGTCATCTTGAGTTTTATCAGCATTGGAATCCTGCTTTAATTCAGCCATCGCAGCTCCACCATAGAAACCAAGATTTTTTGCTCTATTTCGGTAGTCGTCTAGGACGCTAACTTTCTTCGCAATTTCACGATTGATTGAAGGACCCGATATAGACAATGTTTTTAAAGTCTCTTTGCGCTCGACAATTTTTTGAGAAATATATTTACCAAAGGCAGAAAAATTATCGGCTATTGCTTTATCAGAACATACGCAGAAGAAATCTTGATAAACATAGCTATCCATGTCCGGAATACGATATATTGGTGGCGCAATGAAGCAGTTAGCCAAAAAATCTAAATTTGTAAAGGTTCCATGAGAGGCATATCCGGGGTCAACTCTACTTGGAATCACGATCAAATTTTGCTTGTTAGCGGCCAAACGTGCCATCTTTTTTTGCACGTACTCTAGAATAAAAATTTCGGTACTAGCCATTTCAAATTTTGCGCTGGAACTTGGAATTAACACCATATCGAAGTCCATCATAAAATCTTCAGACATTGCTGGCGTCCAAGTTAGATCACAAATACAAATTTGCGATCCCGATGAAAATTTACGTAGACTGGCACGCGCACTTAACAGAGCCAAGCCGGCGCTTTGATAATCAATTTCTGCCTGTGCTACCCGAATTCCAATATCAGGGGCCTTTTTGGTCCAACGAGAAGAGGATGCCTGTCTATCAAAATCAATTAAAGAGACTCTTAAATCATCCTGAATAGCGAGATATGCCGCCAAATTTGCGGAGATAGTGCTTTTCCCAACGCCACCTTTTTGGTTGGTAACTAGTATTTTGATTGGTTCGTTAGTTAGCATAACTAATTTATATCAATCAACTAGAGCTAGCTACCCAAGTGATCATCGGATAGTAATTCCTGCTCAGTAATCTTAGAAAGCAGTCCGCTTAAACGAGCGCCTTGTTCAATACCAATTTGGGCATAAATTATGTCTCCATGAACATCAGCGCCACTGTGCAACTCAACACGCTCAGTCGCCCGAACATTACCCTCAACTCGTCCAGCCACTAAAACTCGTCCGGCAGATATATTTCCCTGAACCAATCCAGTTTTACCAAGGGCAACACAAACGTCCGCGCCCTGCTTGGTTACAACATCGCCAATGATCGTCCCATCTATTCGCAAACTCTTAGTGGCTACAATCCGTCCATATATTTCCAGGTCTGAGCCAATAATGGAGCCAAATGTTTCCCGCGAAGGATCTAATATTCGTATCGCATGACTTTGTCTAATTGCCATGAAAATTAGAGATTAGTTCTTGATAAACTTGCCAGCAACCTTGCCACCACGCTGAATGTGAATATATTTATAGCTAATATTTCCATCCACATGAGCAATCGGACCTACATTTAGGTCCTCGCAATTCACTTCACCCTTGAGTTGACCCTTGATTACCAGCTGCTCTGAGTTTAGTTCGCCGTCAACTTGGCCGGTGGAGTCAATCAATACCGACTTGGCAGTAATTTTTCCGCGAACTGTTCCAGCTATATTAAGGACACCATCAGAAGTGATAGTACCCTCAAAAGTAAACCCCTCGCTAATGATTGAAGGCTTGGATAACACGCTTGGTCGACTTGCTGACTCTAATCGAGTTACCGGCTCAGGAACATACGCTTCTGAATCGTGTGTTACCTCTTGAGATAGCGCCTCTTGAACAATATCCTGGCTCTCATTAGAGCTTGAATCAGTATCGGTGGTAGGTTGATTTTTGGAAAAAATAGACATCATTCAGTATTCGGAAATAAATTTAAAAAGTAATTAAGAATGTGGATTGAGATTATGCAAATCACCATGCAAGTGACCGCCCTTCTCAATTTCAATTTCTGAGTAATGGATAGAACCTGTCACCTTACCAGTGGAGCGAATTATTAAACTGCGAGATGAAGAAACTTGCTCATTTACCTCGCCGCGAATATCGATTGACTCTCCACTGAGTTTGCCACGCACAATTCCAGTGGCTTCAATTAATATTTGCTTGGCTACCAACTCACCTTCGACGGTTCCTGAAATAGATGCAATATCGGGCACCTCAAAGTTGCCCTTGAGAACAACTCCCTCACCCACAAATAGGCAACCCTGTTGATTTACTTCAGCCATACTTAGCACTCCTTAGCGAGCATTATCATTAATAAAGATTTAGGCAATTCTAGCAGTTGATCTACACTTTTGGGCTTTAAAATGCATAAAATTAAACATAAATAGCCATGTCAGCCACAAACCTAAAAATGCGACCATTCCTCATAAAATTAAATTTATTGGTTATTGCGTCCTTTTTACTCAATCCTATTACCCCAGTTTTTGCTAAATGGGTTTTTCTATCGAAGGATAACGTTGGTAATTCTTACTATTACGAGGATAGTAAAACGGTCAAAGACCCTATAAATGAACAAGTAAGCACATGGCAGCTCATTAGTTACACGGAAACCCTCTCCGCGCCAAATGGGGAGCCAACCGCATCGGTGATACAGGATGTGTCATATTTCTGCAAAATAGGGTACGAGAGCTATAAGCAGTTCTACATTGGCTATTATTCTGGACCCGATGGATCGGGCATTAGCGTAGACCAACTAGACACTTCAAACTCGAACTGGGAAAGGGTTATCCCCGATACCATGAGTTATGTGCTCTATAAATTCTTTTGCAAGCCGCCTAATATTCCGAGCTAGTTAAGCGAAAACGCCTACTGCTTTGCTTCGGCAGGGGTATCTGCCCTACCGGCTTCAGCAGGTTTTGTGAAATAGCTCATCGGAAATGTAGATTCCGAACCGTATGGGCCCTTAAGCCATATTTGGTCGTTATATCTAACATAGCAACTTCGAGTAACGGTGCCCACGGCATTAACCGAATAGGAAAAGTACCAGTTAGGCTCAACTCTGCCCGTTTCAGATGTGCAAGGTTCGGAAGTAATGTATAAAACCTCACTAAAAGAGGGCATTTGGCCAATGATGGCAGCATTTACCGGCAAAACGACCGCGGCAAACAGGAGGGTTGATAACAAAAAAGGGGATTTATACACACCCAAAAGGGTTTTTAATTTGTTCACAAGGCTATATTAAGGCTAAAATTGATTGCGAAGTAAGATTCAGAACAATAATTATAGGTCTTTTAGGGACCATATACGTAGTAAATAATTTATATATATCAGGCACTTATAGTAACCAAATGCAATTATTTTGGGTATCTGGCTCTACTGGGGCTATTAAGCAAATCAACATCACCAAGGAGCGCCTGACGCGTGTCGCCGTGATTGCTGGTGCATCATTTCTACTCTTAGGAATATTGATATTCTCCACCGGTATTCATATAGCTCTTGAGGTAAACCCAGACCTTGCCAGAGAGGTCAGTGGCGTAGTAACTGTGAAAGAGCGCATGGCTCTTGATAATAAATACGCCAAGCAACTCAAATCTATCCAAGATCAGCTTGCTAAAGCGTCAATGCAATTTAATGAACTCAAATCGATTAAAGACCGATACCTAGCTATCTCGACCCCTTACACCATCAAAAATAAATTCAATGAATCTATTAGCATCGGTGGACCATTAAAGCCTCTGAGTTTTAAGTTTGAACCCACCAAAACCTTAGTGGAGAATTTTGAGGACTCTGTTTCCAAGTCTACCGAGATGGCGGTAATTTTTGAGAAATCTCAACCAGAGTGGGAAAAACAATATCGCTGGTTACGAACCCTGCCGATCGGACCGCCCATTGATGCACGCTTGGGTATGACAAGCAACTTTGGCGTTCGTGTTGACCCCTTCACCAAGCAACTTGCCCAACACTCTGGCATTGACTTTGTCACCCCTTCAGGCACTCCGATTGTGGCAACAGGCGACGGTACAGTGATTAAAGCTGGGTTTGATCCCGCCTACGGAAACTTTATTGAAATTGTTCACGGCGATGGCTTCGTTTCCAAGTATGCCCACAATAGCAAACTATTTGTTAAACCTGGTCAGGCGATTACCCGCGGTCAATTGATTGCCAACTCGGGCTCTACTGGACGCTCCACAGGCCCGCATTTACATTACGAAATACATCAAAACAATAGCTACTTAAACCCGGCAAAAATTCTGGTGTACGCCCCACCTTCTTCCTACTGGTAGATCGCAATTCATCGCTTTTGCTTTTGTGCATCCTTAAGAAGAAGCACAAAATAGTTATACTGTTCTAGTAGCATTGCATTGCATTGCTTGAATTAGCAACAGTAATAACCCACCTGCATTTCTTAGGCTCATAGTTTGCCGCAATTTGAGGATGGGAGTCTTGAGCTCCCATAACAGTCTTCGATCGTAGATATGGCTAGTCAGTCTATCTTGATCTTTTTAAACTTACTTAATAGCGCCAAGCTGGCTAAAATTTTGTTAGCCATCGACGCCGCTAAATTGCCCTGAGCCATCCCATAAAGGATTTGATCCGCCCTCTCGCGCTCGGGCGCGCCTAGTAAAACTTTAAACACTTCGGCTTCACTCATCTTCATATTAAATTGTAAAGGCGTCAGTTTGATGTCCACGCATCCCCCTTTAATACCAAAACGCACCTGCGCAAATTCAATAAGCTCTAGCTCTTGTTTTTCTTGAAGCTGAGCCAAACTTGGCATGGAATCGTTGGTAGGAATAGACTGCGGTTTTTTATATTTTGTGTATACCAGATCATCCATATTTAACCCCTCTGCCGCATGGGCGTCTGTTCGCATTTGAGCCTAAAGTAATTTCGCAATCCTTTGGTAGGCACTGATACGTCTATCAGCGCTCATCGGAATGGAGTCAAGCGGATTAGGGCTATTCACTTTCACATCAAGGTTGACTGATTTAACTGATGGCCCTGGTTGAGCGATCTTTAAATCTTGAGGATCTGGATGAGATCTACTAACCGCCGCCCTTGGAACCGCTGTCTGCCGTTCGTGAATGGTGCCCCCACTCTTCTGGGAGGAGGCATTTAAATACTGGGCCTGTAAATTTAATTTATCCAAGGTACGCAAAAGAATGAAGTCTATTAAGGGCTATATTAACAAATAATCCATTAAATGTAGGGCGAAAATTCGGCATTAAAACCCGTTTAGATATTAAGCAAATTTCCTGATCTGCTGGGGTATGATTATCAAAAAGGTACTTTGCGCTTAACCTATTCCTAACTGGATCCACCCCAACCCCAAAACCCTGTCGAGATTGTTATGGCACTGAATAAAACTTGGATTTATCCTATTTTTACCGCTGGATTGGCACTAATGCTTAGCTCCTGTGGCAACAAAGAAGAACAGGCCAAAGCAGAGATTTGGCTACCAGACACCAAGGTAGTCAAAATGCCCATGGATGACTACGCTGGCATTCCCTTTAATACCACCCGTGAAGAAGCAAAAGAAAAATTCAATTGCACTGCTTATGAGCTGTCATTTAGCTGCAAGGTGAAAGTGGATGATAAAGAGGAGGCGATTTGGCTCATTTATAACGAAGCAGGACGCCTTGTTTTAATGAAAAAAGAATTGGGTTACTACAACAAGCAAATCGCTGATACGATTATTGAGCGGTTCACCATTAAATATGGTCTTGACTACACTCCATCCGAGGGTCAAGAGAGCGCATTTGCTGCAGGCATTCGCAAATCAAAGACCTATATTTTTGGTGGCGGTCAAGTTGCCTTCCAAATTGGTCGCAGCTTAAATAATCGCAATGAATTAATGTTGGTTTACTTCTTTCCAGAGGATGTAGGAACCACTTTTGCCAAAAGCGTCATGAATTAAGTCCAGATTTACAGCAAGGGCCTATTTGGCCTTAGCTGCTCTGGAATGAAATTGACTTCAGGTATTTCACCCTCAATACCACCAGACTGTTTTACCTCATAAGCCCAAGCCAATATTTTGGCAACTGCTTCAAATAGAGACATAGGGATTGCTTCCCCAATCTCCAATTGACTATAAAGATACCGTGCTAGCGGGGGAATTTGGGCAACCGGCACTTCATGCTCTCTGGCCACCTCTTGAATGCGCAACGCAACCAAATCCATTCCTTTGGCAACCACAATTGGTGCAGACATTTTCTCCATGTCATAACGCAATGCCACTGAATAGTGATCCGGGTTAGCTAAGACCACATCCGCGCGTTCTATGGCAGCCATCATCCGTGACGAGGCAATTTGACGCTGTCGTTGACGTAGGCGTTGCTTAATCTCTGGAGACCCCTCGGACTCCTTCATCTCCTGCTTCATTTCCTCAGGACTCATGCGAATTTGCTTACGAAAGTTAAACCATTGCAACCAGCCGTCGCCTACGGCAATCAATAGCAATGGAATCATCAGCAGCAAGAAGCCATTTAATATGAAATAAGAAGTATGTAAAAGCGCAGCATCAAAATCCTGACTCACAATGGACCTGATGTAAACGAATAGACCGGATAAGTAGGCCATTCCGATACCTAAAACAAGGATCGTTTTCAGAATATTCTTAATCAACTCTGACAATGCATTTAGAGAAACCATTCTGCCAAGGCCAGAGATAAAATCCAGACGCTCCATATCAAACTTGGGAGCAAAGTAGGCTCGAAAGTTGACCAAAGATAGAGGTGCAAAAACTGCAACCAACCAAATAGGCAAAAAAATCAAACTCAACAAAAGTAGGACAACAAGAAATGCCCCACCTAACCACTCCTGAATATGATCTAAAAGTTCAATTGGTTTAGAAAAAATAAAACTAGACTTGGTCATTAAAACCAACTGTTGCATTAGCAGAGGACCTGCTGCTATTACAAAAATAATAAATACTGTTAATAGCGCAAATGTTGCTATGTCTCTTGACTGCGGAAGCTGACCCTGTTCGCGGGCACGTAGTATTCGCCGTTCACTCGGCTCTAGTTCCCGTTCTTGAGCGTTATCTCCGCCTTCAGCCAATCTTTACCTCTTTAGAGTACATTTCCATTAGAGGATAAACGATTTGGCGACAAAGACCTAAGGTAAAGCCTTCTTGAGCTTAACTATCATCTCATCGGCTTTTTCTAGCTCTGGAGGGCTTAATTTCGCCTTTAATTGCTTGGCTTCTGAAGCAGCCATTGGATTACCCGAGCGATGAGATAAAACCATCCAAACATAAGCCTGCACTAAATCCACCGGAGTCTGGTTGCCATCCTCATACAGATGTGCCAAGTTGTACTGGCCAGCAGCACTTCCGGCCATTGCCGCCTTCTGAAACCACATAAATGCCATTTGCTCAGAATTTTCTAAGGCAGGACTCTTTTGGTAGCGCACTGCCAACTCCAGCATAGCTTGAATATTACCGCCGTTAGCGGCTCGATTCATCCAAACCCAGCCTTTTTCAACATTTTTACTTGTGCCGATACCCTGTAAATACATTTGCGAAAGGTCGTATTGCGCTTGACTATCACCTGCATTAGATAGTTGCTCAAAGATATGTAAAGCTTTTGTATATTCTCCTGCTTCATAGGCGGACCTTGCTTTACGATAATCCGAGCAAGCAATCAACAAAATGGCCAGCAAGAAAACAAACGGCACTCGTATTATGGAGTGCCAATTGATCATTCGCATAAAACACTTAAATGTTATTTTTTAGCAGGAGCTTGCTTATCTTTACCTGCAGCAGGCTTGTTATCCTCCAAATCCTCCTCATCCTCAGCGGGTGCATCCGACGCTTTCAAATTAAGAGCGGGCGCTATTGGTTCAACACGATAGCTAGCCCCAAGGTCCCCGCCAATCATTCTGGCGTAAGCACCAAAGTAACGACGACTAAGGTCAGGGTAGTAAGGAGCGGTTGCCAAATATCCTTTACTACGAATACATGCAGCGTTATTCATGGAACCCTCGCAACTGGCGACCGCAGAAAGCCTACCCACCTCAAATTGTTCGCCCAAGATAAAACAAAAAATGAGTAGCACTACAGGCAGAATGAACCATAGCAAGACTTTTTTGAGAAGCCCAACAATACGCTCTAATTTTTCATTCATGCTATGCAATCTCCAATGTATTGAGTATTAATGCTGTTGCGTTTTTTTACTTGCAGGCTTTTGCACCAAGTCACTAGGTAACTTTCTCCAAGAGGCAATAGGCTCTTCATTATGCAGCTTTGCATATACCTCAACAATGCGAGAGTCTGCTGGGTTGGCATTCTCCTTCATTGCGTTGTACATCTTAGCGCCATCGATCTTATTGCCTTGATTAATAAATTGTGTAGCGGCAGTATAGTAATAATTAGTTGCTTTATCTTTTCGAGGCGCACCCAGAATAGTTGAACTATATACATTACCCAAATATTGGCAAGCATAAGGGTTTTTTTCTTTAGCCGGAATAGCTAGATACTTTTCGGCAATCAAAAACTGCTGCTTAGCATACCGACGATATACGGTGGCGGTCAAAATAAAATCAGGGTGCGTAATGATCTCAGCTTGGGTGTCGTAGTAAACACCACGCTCGTAGGCTATCAAACCACGATAATAACTTGCCTGAACGTCGCCCTCGGCAGACAACTCATCCAGTTTTTGCAGTATTCGCAGCGCCTCTTTGCTATATCTGAGAACCTCATCTTCAGGCTCAATACATTTGGGATTGCGTACACAAGCGATTGCTACTATAGCCTTATCAGAGGCTTTTTTATAACGTTTATAAAGTTTTTTTGCCTCAGATGGAGGACCTACAAATGGCTCGCTAGAATTTGTTGATCCAGATTTAGATACCACTACTTGAGAAGTCCCTGCTGGGGTATGAGCGTCACTTGCAAAACCTGTCTTGCAAATAAAAGCGATTAATAGAAATAAGCTAAACCTGGAGATTGTGAACAAGGATCTACCTCGCTGGCTTATCCGCAGGCGGGCTTAACTTCGAAGGAATCTCCATTGCTGGCGCCTTAGGTGCATTATCTTTCGATAAGAACTGGGCTGGTGCACGTAAATTGGGTGGAATTTCTTGCGCACCCTTTTCAATAGTTTCGGGCACTTTTTCTACTGGGCGAACAATTGTTTTTTTCTCCTCTTGCTTGGGTTTTTTATTAAGCAAGGTAATAGAAATTCGGCGATTAAGTGGATCGTTCAAATCTTCTGGATTTAGTGGGACAGTATTAGCAAATCCAATTACCTGCACAACCAGGGCAGGATCCAAACCTCCAGCAATCAATTCTCGACGTGCCACATTTGCTCGATCGGTAGATAACTCCCAGTTTGTATAGCCACTCTCGCCATTGCCGAACTTAGCCCCATCAGAGTGACCCTCAATCCGTACCGGGCCGGGAGACATCTGAATCGACTTTCCAATAATTCGCAGTAATCTTCTTGCTGAGACACTTGGCACCGTTCCACCACTACTGAACAAAGGCTTGCCTTTTTCATCAACAACTTGAATGCGCAAACCTTCACTATTAATATCCATAAATACTTGGCCCTTAGCATTCTTGAGCTCAGCATCAGCCTCTATCTTCTTTTGGATATCTTCTTTAACTAATTCATTTTTGGTCTTGTCTTTTCGCGCATTCTCGACATCGGTAACCGAAGAATCGCTGATGCGGCGTTGCTCAGTGTCGGCATCGGCCCGTGACTCCTCGCCCACAGTTTTTGTGATGTTATCTCCGCCGCCTCTAATAATGCGGGTAGCATCACCAGAGCCCTGTCCGCCAGACAATGAAACACGCAATGGATTTTGAAAGTAGGCAGAAATACCTGCCAAATCACCCGCTGTTGTTGATCCCAGCACCCACATCAACAAAAAGAAGGCCATCATGGCCGTTACGAAGTCAGCGTAAGCAATTTTCCAGGCGCCACCGTGATGACCGTGACCACCCTTCTTAACGCGCTTAATGACAATAATGGGCGCGTCGTTCTTAGCCATACTGCTTATTTCCCTTTAACGGCTTTAGTGCCCTCATCGAGCTCAGTGAATGTTGGACGCTGATAACTAAAGAGAACTTTACGACCAAACTCTACTGCCGCTGCAGGAGGGAAATTATTTAAGCTGGCAATCAAAATTGCTTTAACCGCCATGTAAGCACGGCTATCAGCCTCTGCGTTTTGCTCAAGCACTTTCGCTACCGGGGAAACAATAGCGTATGCGAGCAAAATACCCAAGAAGGTTCCCACAAGAGCCGCGCCAATCAATTTACCCAGTTCAGCTGGAGGCAAACCAATAGAACCCATGGTATGCACCACCCCCATAACCGCCGCCACAATACCGAACGCAGGCAAACCATCGCCGACGTTAGTAACTGATGCTACTGGGATATGGGTTTCCTGATGATGAACTTCTAGTTCCTGTTCCATCAAACTCTCAATCTGAATTACATCGAGAGAGCCGCCTAACATCATGCGTAAGTAATCGGTAATGAAATCGACCAAATGATGGTCTTTCATAATGAGTGGATATTTTTCAAAAAGAGGGCTTGCCTCAGGCTCCTCAATATCACCTTCTAAAGACATCAAGCCATCACGTTTAATTTTTTGCAAAATCTCGAACATGAGGCAAAGTAAATCTAAGTGCATCTGCTTAATGTTGCCCTTGGATTTAAATGCACCACCCAAGGCAGAAAGCGTCTTTTTTAGATTAATCATGCTGTTGGAAGCAATCATGGTTCCAACAGCAGCACCCACAATGGTTAAAACCTCCGTTGGCTGCCATAAAACCATAATATGGCCACCATGCAAGGCATAGCCTCCCAGGGCACAAGCAAGCGCAATAATCCACCCTAAAGGAATATTCATACTTCGATCAACTCAGTTTTTATAGTTTAGAAAACAAGTTACTTTGTTGCAGTCTAGCAAACATTGCCTGGGCTGCATTAAGTAAGGTCTGAGCTCTAGTATAAGACGCTGTGGCTGCCGCCATGTCGGTATCCAGAAGGGCTGACTGGGAAGCGGCCATTTGGGTGCCAAAAGCGGTCATGGCGTTCCTGGCGTTATCCACCTGGGCAGCTACTCCACCGCTTCTCTGCTCGGCCATGGTTAGCTGGTCAAAAGAGGTATTTAAGCCATCCGAAACCAAGGTAGCAGCCTTGCTCGGCATGGTTCCAGTTGCCATTTCCCCTAAATAAGTCACAAAATTATTGATATTTTTGTACAAAGAGGAGTTTTCTGGATAAGTCAAATTGCCGTCTGTCCCGAAGGCTCTTTGGAAGCTTACCCCTGATTCGACCATTACATTAGGCTCAATTTGAACCTTGTTAATCTCTGCTTCATTATTAAAAATAGGGTTTCCAGTTGCATCCCTAGCTGTCATTTGAGTTTTTATCGTGTCGCGTATCTGCTCAGCTTGAACTTTCAATGCAGCAAAATTTGACTTATTGAGCGCACCACTTTGCGACTGCACAAACAGCTGTTTTAAGCTATTCATCTCGTTAATCATGCTATCCATTTGGGTTTGGGCATTGGCATGACTACTCATCACAAAATTTTGATTCGTCTTAAACATTTCCAGACGAGAAATATCAAAGTCTAGACGAACGCCCCGCGATACTGCATAGGCATTATCCGACGCTTTACTGTATTGTTTGCCGGATGTGACTTTTTGGTTCCATGACATTGCATCTGCCAAAGCATTATCCATGCCCTGAACCCCCGCATCTACAACCTGATTTGAACTAAATCTTACGCTCATCATTCACTCCTTAGTTCATGATTGATAGAAGGGTATTAAACATTTGATTTCCCGCTTGCAATACCTTGGTAGAGGCCGTGTAAAGCTGCTGGTATTTCAATAGATTTGCAGCCTCTTCATCTAAATTAACGCCAGACACGGAATCACGCTGCGCTTTTAAATTTGATAGAACAACATCATCTGCTTTTTGATTGCTTCTCCAGGTCGCAACCTTAACACCAACATCATTAACTAAATTTGACACCGAGGTTCCAAATACAGCACTAAGCTTTTGAACTTCATTCGCTTTCTCAGAACTAATTAATGGGGTATTGCCATTAAAGTAGCTCGCAAAATTGCTCGGAGCCAAAGAAATAAAATTGCTAGCATTTAAACCGTAGTTAACAAGCGGATTAGAAATCCCGCTAACCCGCACTTTTTGACCATTTAGGGCGGCTGCAATATTCTCTTTTGTATCTTGCGCACTATTTAAGGTAATACCAGCCGATACCTGGATTTTTTTAGCATCAAAATACCCAGCAATCGTAGCAGCCGTTTGAACTGGAGTACTGGAATCAGAAACTTTGAATGAAATACCGAGTTGATCAAAGTTTAAAGTCTGCCCTGCAGACACACCATTTCCAACCACAATTGTTTGTCTTTTTCCATTTCCTGCAAGAGTCAGATTGGAGCCATTAACGCTAAACGTATATTCACCAGCTTTGACGCCACCCAGTACCGATAACTCAGAAATTGTTTGGGTTGGGTTGATTGCAGGCAAAGTGGTGCCGGCTTTAATATCCCCTGTAGATACTCGAATGTTACTGAAGTAGGTAGCGATATCACTGGCAGATTTAACAGGAACACTAGAGTCGCTAACCAAAAAAGAGATGCCCATCTGGTCAAAATTAAGAGTTTGTCCAGCGCTAGCGCCAGGCATCACTGTTATTGTTTGACTACCGCCAGCAGCGCTTGTTAACGTGAGCTTATCACCTACGCTAGTAAAATTCAGCTCACCAGGTAGCACATTATTTTGTATAGTGACATTAGAAATTGTTTGGGATGCAGGTCCACCAATTGGTAGGGTGGCATTGTTTCTAATCACGCTCGAACTACTAACCGCACTCAGAGAGGGGCTTGTATTAGCCAACTGCAAAGTAATGCCCAACTGATTAAAATCAAGGGTTTGCAATCCGCCGGATAAACTGTTTACCAATGAAACTATTTGTGATTTTCCAAAGGAATCTGAGAGTCGCAATTGGCCATCGCCAAAGTTTGTTATCGTGTAGTCGCCTGCTAGAGTGTTTGTTGAGGCAGTCAAAGAGGTTACTTTAGTGTAGGATCCAACACTACTGCCAACTTTAATGTCGCTGTCTGAGGATATTGCATTACCTAAACTACTATACAGATCCAGTAGATCA
Source organism: Polynucleobacter sp. MWH-HuK1 (assembly GCF_018881815.1). Classification (GTDB taxonomy): domain Bacteria; phylum Pseudomonadota; class Gammaproteobacteria; order Burkholderiales; family Burkholderiaceae; genus Polynucleobacter. Next base: position 893,925 of record NZ_JACVPP010000001.1, on the reverse strand, counting down.
TTTTCACTTGCAATCGCCGGTAAATTTCCAGTTAAATCATTTGCGGCAAGACTCGAATAAGTCTTATCGGCAACCTTAAATCCAAAGATTGCTAGATTTGTAGCAATACCAGGACTCGTTTGTGCTGCACTATTTGCTACCTTTACTAAACCCATAGCAACCGTATCAAGGCGTTTTTGTATGCTTGGTACAAAGCTATTTGTTAATTCCAAAAGAGCGCCAGCCTGACCGCCCTCTAGGGTCTGCACAGTTTGTAAAAAACCTTTATTTGGCCCATTTTGCAAATTAAATGTTAAGGCAACATGCTGTTGATCTGCATTTACAGTTACCTTGTTCGCAATTGCTCTTTCAACAAGCGGCATGCCTGCTACAAGCTGTGTTGCCGTTCCGTCAGAATTAATTAGACTTTGTCCACCAACTAATTTTTGTAACTGAGAAAGCAAACGATCACGTTCATCTAATAAATCAGCAGATGGCGCTGAAACCCCTGGGCTATTACCATCAACAATCTTTTGATTAATATTAGCGAGTGCAGGCAATAAGGTATTAACTTGTGAAACAGTTTCATTTAGTGAGCTTAGGGCATCACTTTGAATCTGGTTTACCAAACTACTCATTCCAGTCATGCGCTGCGCTACGGCATTAGCAGTACCGGTAATTGCCCCAGCCATCGCTTTATTTGTAGGGTCTGCAGCATATGCGCCCATAGCATTGAAAAAGTCGCTGATAGCTGAATTTAACCCCGCTGATTTATCTGCCACCAGACTATCAACTGAATTTGTGTACTTAACTAGGGTGTCTGAATAACTTGATTTTGCTTGTTGACTCAACAACTGCGCGCCAATCAATGATGAATATTGACGGGTGAACCCTTCAACAGCAAAACTAGACCCATTTAACATCAGTGAATTAGGCGCCAGCGCGTCCATAATTGCATTTGCATTGCGACGAGAATAACCCTCTACCGAAGTACCCGCTACGTTTTGCGAAGTCGTCAAAATTCCTGCTTGTGCAATGTTCAAGCCAGATATTGCTGATTCAGTGATGGAGTAGATTCCCATTGTGCTTCCTTACTTATTTCGCCGTTCCCAGAAAACCATCAGGCCTTTTGAGGGCGTTTAAGGTTTCGGGCGAGGCAGCACCTTCTCTAGGCGCATTTAATGGTCTAACGGCAATTTCAGCGTTTCCGATTAGTTTTCCAGCATTTACCTGCTGAATGAGTTGCTCGGCCATTTTGGTTGCAAAACCGATGCCATTACCCCTAGAGAGCATGTCTGCCACATTGTCATCCATGATTTCTAGATAAGATTTAGAGCTATTGCTAGCCTCGTCGGATCCACGCAAATTCGTACTTCTGACGGTACTTAACATTTGACGGATCAGCGTACGCTCAAACCCCTGGGCGGCTTTCTTAAGCTTATCTTCACTCGTCGAAACCGGGACATCGATCTTGGCAGGCATTAATAGTCTTGCACTATTGTGATCAATTGGCGCCGAAATGGCATTAGAGCTTGACATTAAATCACCTCCAACTCAGCTCTTAGAGCTCCAGCAGATTTTAATGACTGCAAAATAGAAATCAAATCTTGCGGGGTGGCACCCATCATATTAAGCGCCTTGACTACTTGATCAAGCGATGCACCCGATGGGACAGAAATCAAACTGTTTTCTTTGCCGCTATCATTCAAGGTTGCTGTATCTTGAGTAGCAACTGTTGTCTGTCCGCGACTAAATGGCAACGGCTGACTTACTGTTGGTGTTTGTTGAATTTTTACAGTTAAATTACCGTGCGCCACCGCAGAAGGTGATAGCTGCACCGCTTGATTCATAACCACAGAGCCTGTTCGTGAATTAAGAATGACTCTTGCAGGACCACTCACCATTGGCACATCCAAATCTTGTAAGGCGGCCATAAATGCAGTACGTCTTAGCGGCTCAACCGGCACCCTTACATTTAATGTCCTTGCATCGACAGGCAAAGCAGTTCCCAAGCCAAATCTTTTTCCAATTGTTTCAGCTGTTCTTTGCATTAGAGAAAAATCCGCTCTGTGCAAATCAAGCTGTATAAATTCATCGGCGAGCAAAGAAGGTACCGCCTTTTCAATTAATCCACCCGATGGAATGCGCCCAGCATTCAGATGGTTAACCGATGTGGCTGCCCCACCCGTAGCCGCCCTGGACCCACCAATAACTAGATTGCCTTGAGCTTGCGCATAGACCTGTCCGTCAGCTGCTTTTAGAGGTGTCATCACCAACGTACCACCTTTCAAACTAGTGGCATTTCCCAAAGAAGAGACAGTGATGTCAATTTGCTGTCCGGGACGAGCCAAAGCTGGAAACTCAGCTGTCACCATTACTGCTGCAGTATTTCGAATTTGAGTTTGACCACCGCCCTGCGGAATCGTAACGCCCAGAACACCAATCATTTGCAAAACACTTTGTAATGTAAATGGAGTTTGTGTAGTTTGGTCGCCAGTACCATCCAAACCAACAACCAATCCATAACCAACTAACTGGTTTGAACGTTGCCCAGCAATGTCTGCAAAATCTTTGATGCGGTCGGCAAAACTATTGCCCGAAAACATTCCAAGACTTACTAATATCAGCAAGCCTTTTTTTAGCGAGAATGTTGACATATTCATGATCAAATTAGAACGGCGCTAATTTCAAGAATAGTCTTGTGAGCCAGCCAGTGCCCTGAGTGTCATCTGTTGCACCTCTGCCGCGGTATTCAATACGTGCATCAGCCACCTGCTGAGATGAAACTTGATTAAAGACTAAGGTATTAGGATTTACCACTCCACCAAAGCGAATGATTTCTTCTTCATTGCTGACCGCAACCTGCTTCTCACCAGCCACCACTAGGTTGCCGTTGGAAAGCACCTCAACAACGGTAACTGTAATGGTGCCCGCAAAAGTATTACTTGCTGCACTTGCACCTGTGCCCTCACTTTTTATATCACCAGTTCCACCAAAGTTCGCAATGTTAGCAATACTAGTGTAGGGGCCAAATGACATTGGTCCAGTATTAGAGAAGTCAGATGCTGCATTAGCTTTTCTTGCAGCAGACATACCACTATTCTTAGCCGCACTCGTTGTTTCATTGAGCACTACAGTAAGCGTATCACCTACATTACGTGCACGACGATCCTCAAATAATGGGCGATGACTCACTGCATTTACATATGGACCGCCAGAGTTTGCAGGATAAAGACTTCCCATATTTGCAGATGTTTCCTGAATGGGGCGAGGTCTCGCAGTCACTGGAGTCGTCAATAATGATGGACGGTCGGCACTCGCACAACCCCAAAGCACTATTGCACTAAAGATTAGCGCTATATAGTGACGATATTTTTTAGCCAGTCCGCTCATTACTGTCCCATATTACTTACACGTTGCAGAATTTGGTCTGAAGCAGTTACTGCGCGAGTATTGATTTCATAAGCACGCTGTGCAGCTATCAAATTAACCAACTCTTCTGCTACGTTGACGTTTGACTGCTCAATGTAATACTGATTTGTTGTGCCCATGCCGTTCGTACCAGCAATATTGTTTTGGGCTGTTCCCGATGCAGGAGTTGGAATAAAGTTACCGCCACCAAGCGCAAACAACCCTGCTGGGTTTACAAAGTTAGCCATAGTAATTTGGCCAGCGGTAATTGCAGTTTGATTACCCTGCAATGTATATTGAACAAGACCTGCCTGGTTAATAGTTACCGATGTCGCATTTGCTGGAATCACTCCCGCACCCGCAACCACATTACCTGAGGATGTCACAATCTGACCAGTTGCACTTTTACTGAATTGGCCGTTTCTGGTATAGGCTAATGTTCCATCTGCCAGCTGAATTTGAAAATATCCATTACCCTGAATTGCTACGTCCAGCTGATTACCAGTCTGTACTAATGTCCCTTGAATATTGTTCCGCTCTGTTGATGTCACCGCAGCACCAGCACCGACTTGTAATCCAGTAGGCAATAAATTCTGAGCATTTGCGGCCGATCCCGCGGTACGTAAAGTGGTATACAGCAAGTCTTGAAACATTGGCTGTACACGTTTAAAGGCTGTAGTCTGAGAGTTCGATAGGTTATTGGTAATAACATCTAAATTGAACTGCTCTGCATCCATCCCAGTCTTAGCGATCCATAGTGAGCGTATCATCTTTTCTCTTTTTCTTATTTATTATTAGGCGCGTGAAAGGGACAGTAATGTTGTTGCTGATCGCGCATTCTGATCTGCAAAGGTAATAGACCTAGTATTCAAATCAAACATTCGACTTTGGTCGATCATTTGAACCATAGCTAGTGCCGGGTTGTTATTACTTAATTCAAAGGCGCCCTGCACCACTCTGACTTTAGGGTCTGCGGCCGCCTGTTCACCTGGAATATCAAATAATCCATCAGCCGCTCTTACTAAGCTCTCCGTATTAGGATTGACTAACTTAAGCTTACCTGCTTGATTAAGATATTGATTTCCTGGAATCTGGGTATATACAGCACCATCCTCAGCAATTTGTACGGATGCACCAACTGGAATCGTAATCGTGCCACCCGTACCAACGACTGGAATATCTTTTCCAAGCATGAGCAATCCTTGCTCATTAGTCATGAATTTGCCTGCTCGTGTGTACGCCTCTTGCCCATCAGGACGACGAACCACGAACATGCCATCACCTTTAATTGCAACATCCAATGAATTTCCAGTAGTTTGAATTTGCCCCTGATTGAAATTACTTCCCGGAGTTGTATCAACTACAAAAACCCTTGAATCAGCTCCATTGCCTCTAAATGGCTCACCATCACCCTTTAGTGGAACAGCCCGAAACGCGCTAATCACCTCACGGAACCCTGGCGTTAAAGCGTTTGCCAGATTGTTCGACGTCACAGCCAACTGCTGCGTTGCAGAAGTTGCTCCTGTCATTGAGGTATAAGCGTAGCGATTAATCATGATTACTCAGTCAATTCACTCTTATCTACCAATATTGATAGCATCATCAATTAAGGTTGCGGCCATGACTTTAGTCGCTTGTGAAACCGCTGAATACTGACGTTGCAATACCATCAATCTCACTAATTCTTCAGTTAAATCAACGTTAGATTGTTCAACAGCTTTTGATCGAATTGCACCTAAAGTTCCATCACCCGGGAAACTTAGCAATGGATCACCTGAAGCGGATGACGCCTCGTAGGTGTTATTTCCATTTGGGATCAATCCTTCCAAATTATTAAAATAGGCTAATATCACTTGTCCTTTGACTACAGATTTACCGTTGTCATATTGCGCAACAAGCTTTCCGCTATTGTCAATATTGAAAGAGGCTAGCTGTGACGTAGCTGATCCATCCTGATCATTTGCGTAGGTTTGGCCAGCTGATGAATATGCGGTCATATTGGTGCTTTTTAATGTGAATTGCACCACACCACCATTGTTTGTTTGACCCCAACCGTTTCCTGATCCGCTAGAAGCATCGATCTTAAACTGTGTATCAAATTGAGGCGTTCCAAATGCATCTCGCGATAATGAATCAAGATTTTTACCGCCAACAAAAGCCACTGTGCCTAAAGAAGTTTGTTCATCAGTGAGGATGCCGCCAATTTTTACTTTAGTAATAGCACTTCCAGCGGCATCTTGTCCAACTGGATTTCCATCTAAAGTTGCAAATACTGCATAGCGATCAACGTTCACTACATATTTTGGCGTACCATTACCTGCTTCACTAACTTGCGTGAGGGACAGATTGGTCCCATCTGATAGCTTGAGGTTGTATGTCGAACCTCTTGTTCCCTTACCTGCCGCAATTTGAGTATTTAGCCCGCTAATAGCTATTGCAAAGCCAGACCCAGTTCCGCCTACCGAGTTTGGATCCACTGACAATGTATCTGTTGATTTATATCCAGTTCCGCCATCGGTCATGGTAACTTTCGTAACCAATCCATTTGAAATCACAATTGATGCCTTTGCGCCAAAACCAGTGGCTGATCCAGTAAGCGGTACATCCTCATAAATTCCATCGGTATACCCTGTGCCAGCATTAGACGGTGCTGCAGCCAATGTCTTGATCCCGGCTCTTTTTGCGCCAACAACTCCCTCGAATCCACTTCCATTGCCATTACCAATGCTTGCTGCTGCAATACCTAATGTGTCGGTAGGCAAATATCCAGTGCCCCCATTTGTTAATGCAACATGAGCAACCTCCCCAGCAGAATTTACGGTAACTGTTGCCAAAGCTCCAGTACCAGATCCGCCAGTCAACGGCACATTTTTATAAGTAACAATGGCAGGCGCATGACCTGTCGCATTCGTGAGAGCCCCCAGTGTTGCAGCCGGTCCTGTTGCACCTCCACCAGAAATTGTTGCGATAGGTACCGTGATATTTGACCCGCCATAACTTCCGATTGCAGAATCTGCAATTGTTAAGGTATCACCAGCCGTATACCCTGTACCAGCTGTGGTAAGCGTCACAGTTGCCGTTCCATTGGCCGAGACAATTACCTGTGCTTTTGCACCTGTACCCGTACCCCCAGTCATAGATACGTTAGTGTAAGTGGTTGCTCCATATCCGCTGCCACCGGTAAGAGCTAACTCTCCAATACCGTTGGTAATTGTGGTGTTAATAGGGATTGAGAAACCAGACCCAGTTCCGCCGACCACATTTGGCATGACACTTAAAAACTCACCAGCTTTATACCCTACCCCTGAAGCTGTTAGCGTAACATCAGTAACGTTACCACCTGCACCAACTACGATGTTTGCACGTGCACCCTGTCCAGAGCCTCCAGATAGCGCTACATTTGAATAAGAACCCGGCAAATAATTAGAGCCCCCTGTTATTCCACCAAAAGTACCAATTTCTGAATCAAGGGACTCTGAGCCACCGCTAACGTAGGTTAATACCGCATTAGAAATTGTTTCAGTAGTTCCGCCCGTTGCTGCCAACGGCTTAGAACTTGTAGCAATTTTGTTAGTTTGCTCACCAGCTAAAGTAGTTCCCAAATCTTGCTGCGGAGTAAATGTAAAGGTTGTACCACTGCCATCTCCCTGCAACTCAAGGTTTGTTGAATGCATTTTTTTGTAATACACAGCCAAAGTGTGCGCCAAGCCTTTGTCGTCATATACAGTCTGGGAGGTAGTTTGACTGTAACTAGTAGGCTCAGTTTTATTAAATGCGTTCCCAGTAATTGAATTCACGCGATTGTCTAAATTCAAATTAATGTTTGAATTTTTTGTCGCCTGCTGCGCAAGTGGAGATTGATCAAGAATCAAGACAGACTTTGAGCTGGAAATAATTTTTCCTGACGCATCTGCCGGATAACCCACCAAGAACATTCCGTTTTCATTGACGATACGATTCTTGTTGTCAACCGCAAACTGGCCGTTACGAGTAAATTGGAATTTAGTTGGATTTTCTGTTGGCACAGTGCCATCCACAGTCTTGGCTAACATAAACATACCTGGTCCAGTAATCGCCATATCTAGGGGATTTTGAGTGTTCACCACCGTACCATAGCTACCAGTTCTGCGAATCGCCATGCGATAAGAACCCATACCAGCACGATCGACAGACTGAGGATCTTGAGCTCTAAAGAATTGATCGGAGAATACATACTCCCCCGACTTATAGCCTACGGTCTGAGCATTCGATATGTTATTACTGGTAACGTCAATTGCTTCGGAGGCTGATTTCAATCCTGATAATCCGATTCCATATCCCATTTTTATTTCCTCTGTCTATCTGTGTTTATTCTGTTTATTAATGCTAATTACAATTAATCAACTAATCCATTGCTGTACATCTGAAGAGCTAATCGCTCTACCATCCAAAAGATTTAATATTGCATCGCCATTGCTACCCTTGGTTACTGAAGCGACTGCTGACGCCACATAAGCTGTCGGGTTTTCTGTTGCATTGTCTGAATTTGTACCGGAGAGGCTTAAGTAATACATACCTGCTGGAACAGTGCTGCCACTAGCATCCTTGCCATTCCAAATAAAATTCGACATTCCAGCATTTACATTCCCGAGATCTACGCTATTGACCACATTGCCACTTGCATCAGTAATCGTCGCCACTACTGATTTCAATGGATTAGTTGCATTTGCTCCAAGCATCACTTGGTTTGTGCCATCGAATGCAATTCCATTACCAGCAACTACCGGACTATGACCAATCAAGGCAGCTTGATTCATAAAGTTCACACTTTGCATTTGCGCAAGCATGGCAGTCATAGAAGTATTCATATTGCTCATACTGCTTACCATGTTGAGCTGCGACATTTGTGATGTCATAGTCGATGCATCCATTGGTGCCATTGGGTCTTGATTCTGAATTTGAGCAATTAACAACTTTAAAAAATTTTGTGTTTGCTCTGTAGCAGAACCACCTGGCGTGGAGCTTGAGGTTGCATCAGCAGGCTTATTCGCCGTAGCTGGGTCGTAAACTCTGAGTCCGCTTAATGGATCGGTTGCCATGATTTCCTCTTATCTCTTACTTTGCAGGCGCTACTATTTACTTACCTAAATCTAAGGTCTTTAACATCAACTGACGTGACACGTTCATTGCTTCCACATTCATCTGATAAGAGCGTGACGCTGAAATCATATTCACCATCTCCTCCACCGGATTTACGTTTGGCATCTCAACATAACCAGCAGCATTTGCCTTTGGGTGTCCAGGTCGGTATTCAATCCGCAATGGAGCATTGCTCTCAATAATCTTGCTTACCTCAACACCAGCACCAGGCTGCCCCGGTTTATATACAGCACTAAATTCCACCTGACGAGCACGGTATGGACGACCATCAGGTCCAGATACGCTTTCTACGTTGGCAATATTGGAAGCGGTCGTATTAAGCCGCAAAGACTGAGCAGTCAATCCAGTAGAGCCAATATCAAATGCACCCAATAAACTCATGAGGCCTGTCCTGTAATAGCCGACATACGAGAGCGAATTGTGCTACCCAACATATTTAATGCGGACTCTGTAAAAACAGAGTTCTTGGTAAATTCGCTTAACTCAAAATCGCCATCTACCGTATTACCATCCATCGATGGTTGATTAGGAATGCGATAGAGCAAACGTGGATCATCCTGAGGCGCCTTGCCCTGAATATGTCCTGAATGGGTAATAGACAAACCAATCGCATTAGATGGTGAAACACCTTCTAATTGAGCCTTTAGTACGTCAGCAAAGCGTATATCCCGCGCTTTAAAGCCCGGGGTATCAGAATTTGCCAAATTATTACCCAGCACTTGCTGACGGAAAGTCCGCAATTTAAATGCGGTTTCACCAAAAGTAAGTGGGTCGTACTGCGGCACTGCGTTCATTTAATCTCCTCCCTATTCGGGGACGATGACACCTGAGGGGAAAGTCCTCACGTATGAATATGCAAAGACCGTGCCAAAGTCGATTTTTAGAAAAAAGATAAGTGATCGCTAACCTATTTAGACATGAACCCTCTTGAGTCTAAAACTTAAAAAATAGAATAAAAACAATAAAAAAGCCCTATTTCTAGGGCTTTAATATAGTAGGGGGCAAATTTTGCCGGGTTTAGCTTCGTATGAACCCCTAATTTTTGGCAAATCCTGCCAAATCATGACTTATACAAACTTGAAGAACCTCTAGCTTCCCCGAGTTTCTTTGATTAAGCGATCACCTTTAGGCTGCAACGGGCGCGCATTCATAGGATAAATACGGTCAAAGTTCTTAACCTGCTCTTCACTTACATAAATAGGGTTTTTCATCACAAACCAGAGAACATTCTCGCTACAAGGCGGAGTAGTTAAAGAACCCATGTATGTGAAATAGCTTCTATCTGCTGGCAATAACTGATTTACATCGATTATTACGCCAGGCATTTCAGTTTTACCCTTGATTAATGGCACATTATTCCAAAGCGTCTGAATCATAGGATTTTCTTTAACAGCTTCATCCCCAAACCATGACTTTCTTGCTGGACTTGGCTTCTTTGTACTCATTAATACCCCAACCACAACTAAACTACCATCGTGATGCTGGTGCACTAGGTGTGCCACCATGTCAGTGCGATCACCATTAATGGCCTCTTCGCTCGGTTTATGAAAATGGAATTGAACCAAGCGATATTGACGACCATCAACAAGCAAATTACTGCCTTCACCGTAGTTGACCATAACCGTATGTCCATTATCAACAATAGACAAAGGGGATGGTCTGTAGAGAAACTCCAAAGGAGCCAATTCCGCTTTAACAGCCCGATCGATATTAATATTGATCGGGGACTGAGTCTTACCTTTCGAGCATGCTAGATTATCTTTACTAAGATTTCCCCAGTTTTCAGGACCGCCAGGGCCATCCACATAAGACCAATGCACATCGTGAGCATCTTTATCGACTGGTTTTGCAGCCGCTTTCACAGCCTTAGGTTTATCAACGGGCTTACTTTCGCTCGGCGTCGCACCAGCAGGCAAATCACCAGTACGAATAACAATGTCCCCAGAACCCTTGCTAATCTTTTCAAACAAGGCTTTGCTCATTTGATCGTCACCCGCAGCAGGAGGCGGCACCTTTGCTTTAGGTGCTGCCGGAGCTGAAGCTGTTGCTGGAGCAGGAGCGTCATGTGAATCATTGGAGAACGCATTACCTGTAATAAGCAAGCTAAAAAGGGCGCAAGCTATACCGATAAAACGTGGAGTTTGTGAGATTGTTTTCATAAGTTCGCTAACGGCTTTTGTAGAGATAGTGTTTATATTGCCATATAAATCAATGCTTAAGCCAAACAAATAAGCATCTTTGTCTAATTTGAGGCAGCTTTTTTGGCTTTAGTTTTCTTTACTGGAGCCGGAGTTGGTGCCGGACTTTGGTCCGTCAAACTCCCGCCAGGCAATACATCGATGACTGGCGAACGACTACGCGAGAACATCCAATCGCATTTCATGAGTCCAGCCGTATCTTGCTTGCTTTCCAATGGGGTTGATTGCTTTAAAGCTACCTCGAGCGCCTCATCCGTTGGCGGAGGTGTAAGGTCATTACTAGTCGCCCATCTTAAAAAACGTTGGTACCAGCCTTGCTTAGGCATTCTTCCTGGATCAGCATAAAAATTAGCGCTACAGATTTGCAAGCGACGTTCAATTTCACTGGCAGCCATGTAGTAGCCATCCACCAAAATATTCGCCACACTTGTATTACATCTTGCCCAAGCTGCTAACTCAATCTTAGAGCCAGTAGTGCCGCCAGAGGGTTTCTCAGCAACCAACGCATTAATTTCACAAATCATCCTTTTGCCGCGTATTTGCAATTTTTTGCAAACATCCGCACCATTTTCCGCATAGGGATTGTTCGCAGTAGATGCTGGAAACGGATACTTCAATTCACAATCATCTGGTCCAGTTGGCGCTTGGTCTAATGAATTTTGATTAAGCTTATTCTTTTGAGCAGCACTCAGACCATCCTCTGCAGAGGCATTTGAGGGCGCCTCTGAATAGATCTGCGCCTGAACCAAGGGGCTAAAACTGATAACCGTAAGAGCCAAACTAGCTATGAAAATATTAAATGAAGGTTTACTGGACATTAGGAGCCTCTATGCCTTGGCGAATAAGTTGCAATGGATTTTCAAGAGAGCGCTCCAAAACGATTTGTAAATCTGGAAGAATCATAAATATAACCAAGAATGCTAAAGGAATGCTAACAGCAAAGCCTACAGAGAATAAATTCATCTGTGGACTCGTTCTTCCCAAAAAGGCCTGTGTTAGGTTAAACATCATATACACCAAAAGGATAGGCATTGAGAGAATGAGCCCCAATCGGAAGGACGCTGACACTAAATCCACAACCCCTTTTGAAGACCAAGCACTTGGCCAGGCACCAACGGGAATACTTTTAAAGCTTTGCAAAACGATGTCGATTAGCACTAAATGGATGTTGAGGGCAAAAGCTAGGGCAATCACAATCAGGCCCAAAAATTGCCCCACTAAACCTGAGTCTAAGGTTGGATCACGAAAATAAGTTGAAGCGAAACTAAATCCCGCCTGAAACGAGAGCACTTCCGAGGCAATATCAATCACCATAAAGCCGACTCTAATGACAAAACCAATAAAAGCCCCGATCGCCAACTCTATGATCGATGCAAAAAAAGTAATACTGCCTGGATTGGGAATTTGCTCACCACCAATTAATGGCATTACATAAAAAGCAAATGACAATGCTATTAATAGGCGAAACTGCATTGGAAATGTTCTAAAAGCAAACATAGGCGTAGTGAGAAACATCCCAAACACCCGCAGCGAGGCAAACATGAAGATTGCCATGTACTGCTCAATTTGCAGACCAGTGATGGTCAGCATGATTAATTTACCAAACCCGGTATGCGGGCGAAAAGTTCTTTTATATAGTCCAGGAATAACGACAAACTCACTGGACCAATTAACAGTATCACTATTCCAAAAACAATTAGTTTTGGGACAAATGCAACGGTTGATTCATTTACCGAAGTAGCAGCTTGCAAAATACCAATAATTAAACCCACCACCAAGAGCGCCATCAATATCGGGCCAGCAAGAATCCCAGCCATGCGCAGAGCCTGAAATACTAAATCGAGGATGACTCCACTTTCCATGTTGCTTAGTTAATGTAACTTTGCACCAGAGAGGTTGAAAGCAAAGCCCAGCCATCAGCTAAGGCAAAAACAATCAATTTCAGAGGCAAAGAGAACATCATGGGCGACACCATTACCATACCCAATGAAGTCAAAATGCTAGCAACCGCAAAGTCTATTACTAAGAATGGCAAGTAGATGACGAACCCAATCAAGAATCCCGTTTTAATTTCTGAAATAGCAAATGCGGGAATTAAGACTGTAAACGGTACATCTTCACGAGCTTCAATTTTTTTTCCATACAGCTTGGCAAATAGATTCAAATCATCTCGCCTCGTTTGCTTGAGCATAAATTCTTTGAGCGGTACTGAGCCTACCTCTACCGCCTGAGGAAAGCCCATTTTTCCGGCAGAATATGGTTGATAGGCATTTTTATAAATCGACTCAAATACGGGATTCATAATAAAAAGAGTCAGAAAGAAAGAAAGTCCAATCAATACGATATTGGGTGGCATGGTCGTTAAACCCAATGCTTGCCTGAGCAAAGAGAAAACAATCAAAATACGCGTGAAACTAGTCATTAAGACTAGCGCGGCCGGCAAGAAACTTAATGCAGTTAGTGCCAGTACAGTTTCAACAGGCACGGCATAGATTGTTCCGCCGCCACCTTGTTTAGCAGTCACAAGGGGTAGAGTTTGACTCCATGCAATTAAGGGAAATAACCCCATGATGGCTGTGATTGCAAAAGACCACCAAAAAATTTTGCGTTTCAACCTAATTTCCTTTTCACAAATTGTTTTAAATTATTTGCAAAATCGACATTAGGACTTTGTGGTTTTAAGTTCGCCACATCTTCTGGCTCCAACTCTGTAAGCAACGAAATTTGCGAAGGGGTATGTCCCACCACCAATATTCTATTGAGCACATTGACAATAATAATCCGCTCTCTAGGACCGAGAGCTTGCTGAGCCAAAATTTTGACATGCGGATTACTTGCCCGCATTGCGCTATCACGCTTTACTAAAAATGCTACTACCCAAATGAGAGCCGCCGCAAGTGCGAGCCAAATAAACGAAAAGAGCAACATACCTCCGACCGAGGAGCCCATTTTTGTTAGCGATTGATCTTACGAAGTCGTTCAGCAGGAGTCACGATATCAGTTAAGCGAATACCATAGCGATCATTGACGATCACCACTTCACCTTGAGCTACCAAACACCCATTGACAACAACCTCTAAAGGCTCACCCGCCAAAATATCCAACTCAATTACAGAGCCATAAGTTAAATTGAGCAGGTTACGAATTTGCATTTTTGCCCGACCTAACTCAACAGTGACCTGCACTGGAACATCCATGACCAAGTCAATCTCATTGAACTCAGCACCAGATTTGGCGCCATCCTCCAAGGCATTGAAAGTTGCCTTCCGCAATGAACCAGATACGTCAGTGCTGGTAAGTGATTTTGCTAAATCATTGTCATTTTCAGCCATGGGGATTCTCTGTTCTTCGCCTTTAAAATGCGTTAATACCAATTAAGCGTTAGGGCCATCTGGCATTACGCCATCAGCAACAGTGTCCATTGTAGCCTCAGAAGCAATAGGTGCCAGGTTTTCTGGATGACTTTGAGCAGCTTCAGGCAGTTGCTCATAAAGTTCGCCTTTTTCAGCACTGCGCATCATACTTGGTCCGAGACGGGCCCTCTCAAGCGGGCTCTTTAAGAATTCAGCAGGATGCTGGATTGTGCCTACTTTTACGGAATATCGGCCATCTTTAGTGCCGTATTGGCCTTTAATAACCGGCAAACCATCAACGTAAACAGTTACAGGGTCATTTATCTCAATCGGAATAATATCCCCAACAGATAGCGAAGTTATTTCCCGTAATAGCATTTGTTTTCGCGCCAAAACCGCTACAGCAGTAACCGGGGCCTCGTGCACTTGATCATTCAAAAGATCGGTCCAGTGCTGATCAGGCTCGGTAGCGAAGCCCTGCATGTTGTTATACAAAATACTCTTAACAGGCTCTAACACCCAAAAGGGGATGCATAAATCGATATCTCCTGGACGGCCATTAATTTCTATCGTGAATTTAGAATGCAACACCATTTCACCGGGTGATGTAATCTTGGCAAATCCAAAGTTGGTTTCTTGGCGCATGAAGTCAAATTTAATCTCATAAACAGACTTCCAGGCTTTTTCATACTCATTCAAGAAAGCGTCAACTAGACGACGAATGATCCGCAATTCGGTAGGGGTGTATTCGCGCAAGTTTAAGCGAGGCGCAAGACGCCCCTCCCCGCCAAACATATTATCGATAGCAATATAGACAACGCCGGGATCGACGATCCAGCAACCAACACCACGCAGCGGGCGAATGCCTACAATATTAATATTGGTGCGCTCAGGAAATTCATCTACGAACTTTTGATAGCTTTTTACAATCGGAAGATGCATTTGCACCTCGATTGGCGCACGTATCATATTAAAAAGGGTTAAACGAACTGCACGACTGAAACGCTCGTGAATGAGCTCCAGCGTCGGCATGCGGCGCCGAGCAATAATTTTCGATTTATCAAACATTGCACGCTGATCTTCAGCGTCAATATTCATCTCGACATTTATCTCATCTGCCGCCATGATTTCCTAAATGGACTTTCTAGGGGAAGTTGGTTATTGCATTACAAAAGAACTAAACAGCACTGCTTGTACTGGCAAATCCATCTCGGTGACGTTCCAAAATTCAGCAGCAGCCCTGGCAGCCTCTCCTGTAATCTTTTGCCCTGATGAAGTCTCTTTTGGCATAGCCCCAATACGCTCAAGATTCTGCATATCAGCGGTTCCCGGTTGCTGCTGCAAGACATAAATTGCGGTCAATTGTGGTGCAATTATGGAGTTAATCACCAGCGCAATTTCTCGAGCCATCATCACCTTGCCTTCAACAGTGGCCAATTCTTGCATTTGACGTGATGACAAAACAGTGATGATTTTGTCACGAATCACAGGCATGAAGTTTTTTATCTTACCTTCTGTTGAGGAATCATTCGTTCTCAATACAATTTTGGTTTGCAAGTAATGCTCACCACCACGCCCCGGTAAATTAACTACCATTTCCTCAAGAGGAATGTAGATAGGAGGCGCATTCTCTTTGCGTTCAGTGAGCTGTTTCTTGAGAATATTTTCTGGTCGTTTTGCCTCTTCTGCAAGACGATGCTTTTCTTCAGCGGCATGTTGGGTGTACATGTATCCACCAATACCACCAGCAATAACTACCACCAAGCCAATAATGACAAAAAGTTTGGTTTTACTCTTAGGCTTGGGAGCATCTTCAACGGCATCATTTCCAGCCGCAGGAGCAGGGGCAGCTGCCTGTGGGGCAGCAGCGCTTGGATCTAAAGTTGGTTCGACGCGCTCTTCATCAGCCATTACTACTCCTCTTTACTTAATGCTCAATAATATCAAGCATACAGGTGAACTGTACTGCTATTTTCCCTATTATCACCTGAACCGATAGAATTGACCGAGGCTACCGAGCCTAAGCCTCGAGTATCTGAAGAAAAGCTGGCGTAACCAGGCTGACGACTACCAAAAGATGCTTGATCACGCATATGCTGGGATTGAGTACCCTGTCTCAAATCAAGCGAGAGATTAAGACCCATTTGGGCGAACTCATTTTTAAGGTTCTGGCCGCCCTGGTCTAAGCGAGACTTCGTGGCATCACTAGCACCCTCAACTATCAAATGCGCTTGTCCAGCCGAGTTAATGCGCAAATCAATACGAATTGTTCCCTGCTCGGGAGGAGTTAACTCCAAAAGAATCCTGCCCCCGCCGGATTTAGCAGCACCCATCACTTCAGTATGCAAGGGGCCAGAAATAAGGGATACGTCTGAAGCTTTTAGCTCCATCCTTTGAGCCGAGGCTGTAGGATTGCTATCCAGTCGCATGAGACCACTGTTACTGTTTGCAGCGCTTAATACATTGAGATCTGCCTGAGCGAAATTATCTTGCTCGCTCAAATTTTCGATTTGGGTAGATTTAACTGATTCATTTTGCACCTTAGCAATTGCTGAGATTGCATCATCAATCAACCCGCCTGATTTAGGATTGCGAAACTTATCGTTAACTGCGTTCAGAGCAAGTGGGGTCTCTAATGTTTTCCCTTTTTGCAATTTTTCTGCGGCACTAGTTATTGCGCCAGGCACAACCTGAGCTTTGTTAGCTTCAGTCAAATTTTGAATAGTTGTTGCTTTTGTAGGATCAACCGTGCCGGCCTGAAGGGTGGCGTCACCCTGAACTCCAAGCAATTTAATGCCAGATGCTTGTTCGTTACCTTGATTAATGAGGCTAGTTAATTGAGTTTGAAGCTCGGGAGGAAGACTAATACCGTTTTTTTGAGCAAATGCCTGAATCGCACTTGCAATCTGAGCTGGGGTTTGGGTATTGGTCTGATTCAAGAGTGGGTTCTGAGGATTTTGTGCGGCACCACCTTGCAAGGACTGCAACAATGCCGCCACCTGACTTTGCATCAAGGCATCAGGGGACTGCCCACTCTCTTTCATTGCTTTTGTTAAAGCCTGGCTTATTAATGCTGCCTGCTTTGAGTCGATCTGTTGACCCATCAATGCCATTAAATCTTGGCTAGATCCCCCAGCAGCTTGTGCATTTAGATTGGCCATCAGAGCCTGAACAGTCATGGACTGGTTCGAGGACTCTCCAAGAGATGCCTTATCCAAGCTATTAGAGTTTGGTAACGCAGCATTCTGCACAGCCAAACTCTGCGCCAGTAGTTGAGCCATCAAAAGCTGTAATGGATCGGAACTTTTTGCAGTGTCTAAAGGATTTTGACTAGAAGTAGGCAAATTTTGCCCACGTGTCGCAACCGGCAAAGCATTTTGATTGGCAAAACGATCTGAATTGCCTCTCGCGTTAAGACGAGCCATCTGCGTTTGGTCTAAGGCTGCCAAGAAAGCTTCAAATCCACCTGATGAGGCAGAGCTGCCAGGCATAGAGCCAGGCTTAGCCATAGCGCTATTTGCACTATTAGCCGCTGCTTGCATCCGAATTTGACTTACTGTTGGCATAGCCTCTCCAAAAGGAACACTTCTTACTATGCATCTTTCGTGCCAGAATTGGCACTCAGCCTTCCAGCATAGCTATCCTCAAACTGATTCATCTCAGCTTTAGCCTTCTTTAGCCTGGCTTCGTGGCGTTTTTTTTCAACCAATTTTGTCAAACCGCGTGTGCGCATTCTTGCTTGGGTGGCAGTCATTAACGTCTCTTCGGAGGCTCTAGTAAGCCCCCGAATTTGACTATCCATCTCAACCGAACTTTGGATCAGTTTTTCCCTAAAAGCATTCACATCTTGAATAAAAGCGATTGGTAGACTGCCCGAAGTGGCTGCTAACATTTGCCCCTCATACTCTTTAGCGTATTCAAGCACTTGATTTTTAAAGGATTTTGTCTGATTTACCTGACCAGCAGCTCTTTTTGCCCTAGCCATTGCTTGATCCTCACGAATTTTTGCTAAGCGAAGTAATAGTTCGATGGCTGACATTTCTAGACCTAAATCGTTATTGAACCATTGGTGGCGCTATTTCAAACAGCAACTTCTCAGTCTGATCAATGGGAATTGCAACCTCCGCATCTTGTTGCAAAAACGCTTGTATTTTGGGCCAAGCTGCCAAAGCTGCATCCAAGTCTGGATCGGTGCCAGCAATGTATGCACCCATAGAGACTAAATCCCTGCCTCGCATATACCTACTATATAACTGCTTTAGACGACGGGCTGATAACAGATGCTCTTTTGAGACTACTTTTGGCATCACACGGGAAATCGACTTTTCAACATCAATCGCTGGGTAATGGCCGCTATCGGCTAATTCTCTAGATAGGAAAAAATGTCCGTCCAGGATTCCTCTGGCCGTATCGGCTACCGGATCATTCGTATCATCACCCTCTAAAAGGACTGTATAAAACGCTGTAATAGATCCATCAGGGTTAGCTCCATTGCCAACACGCTCAACTAACTCGGGCATTCTGGCAAATACACTAGGAGGATAACCACGCGCCACTGGGGCCTCGCCTAAGCTTAAGCCTATTTCTCGCAAAGACATAGCGTAGCGTGTCAATGAATCAACAATTAACACCACATGCTTGCCCTGATCTCGAAACCAAATCGCCACATCTGTGGCATAGGAGGCACCTTTTGATCTCGCTAATGGTGACGCATCTGCAGGGGCAGCAACCACCACTGCGCGCTTAAAGGATTCCGGACCTAAGGTGTCTTCACAAAATTCTCTGACTTCCCGGCCGCGCTCGCCGACAAGTCCAATCACAATCACATCAGCAACACAGTTACGCGCCAGCATTCCCAACAAAACACTTTTACCAACGCCAGAGCCTGCAAAAATGCCAACACGCTGACCGCGACCAACGGTTAATAATCCATTCACCGCCTGGATACCAACATCTAAAGGTTCATGAATCGGTGTTCGATCCAAAGGATTTAAAGTGCGCTGAATAAAGGGCGTAAGTTGCTTCTCGCCATAACCCTTACCATCAATCGGTCGGCCAAGGCCATCGACAACGCGCCCTAACAAGTCTTCACCAATCGGCAATGGGTCGCCAATGCTATTTGAGGTGTATCCACTTCCTGAATTAAATGGCGTGTTTGTTGGGTAAACCAGGGCACCAGGAGAAATACCATCCATTGCATCAATCGGCATGAGATACGTAATCGCACCATTAAAACCAATGCACTCAGCATCATAGGTTTTACCGCCAATCTCTGAAAGAATCGTAGCGCCAGCACCAATACTCATTGGCAAGCCCTCTACTTCCAGCACAATACCTGAGACACGCTTTAACTTTCCCTCGCGAATCGACAGTGGGGTCTCCAATAAATGCTGCTTGCGCATCTCTAACTGATTTGCCAATTCAGCAGGCTGCAAGTGACTCACTCTGGCTTTACCTCGTCATCCAATAATGGGGAATTCTGAGAATCATCTTGAGGGTACTGATTAGATAAATCGGGGTTGTCTTGATGACTCAGATCTTGATCCGCTAAATCTTGCTCTTTCTCATCTCGATCCAGACCAAGTGCAGCGCGAACCAATGCAATGCGAGCTTGCTTTCCTACATCAATTCTTGCTCCACTAACTTCTACGTATGCATGCCCTGGACTTATGTCTGCATCAACTAGGATGGTACAGTTAAATGGCAAACCAGGATCATCAACAATTTTCCTCCATATCTCCACCTCTTCTGCATTGAGACGTAGATAAAGATTTTCACCTGGACGAGGTAAGCGCATTAATGCCTCTTGAACTGCAGCAACAAATGGCGCTCGCTCCATAGAAACATTCGCAGCCAAACGTGATGCTGTTTCAAAAGTAAACTCGGTCAACGGCTGAGCGATAGCTTCCGGCATGCCCCTTAGGGCCTCAAGCAATTCACCAAGGGCATTTTGGAGTCGCCGAGTCTCAGTATCGGCATCAGCATAACCCTGCTCGTACCCTTCACGATACCCTGATTCTTTACCTTCTTTGTAACCGGCATCACGACCCTCAACAAATCCTTGGTTATTTCCCAGCTCATATGCTTCTTTGAATGCCTTCTCGCGAATCGCTTCTACCTCCTCTACTGTAGGGTAAAGGACAGGGGCAACCTTGGGGGGCTTTGGGGGCTTTGGAGGATCAAAGGAGGGAGGCTCCCACCTCGTCAGCAAAGAGTCCTCATCAGAGGAAGGCATCGGCTGACTTACCCCTTTCCATAATCATGCGGCCTTCTTCTGCCAAGGTACGTGCAATACGAATAACTTCTTTTTGCATCTCTTCGACTTCTTGCACCTTGACGGGTGGACGAGTCTCTAAGTCTTCGCGAACGCCATCGGCAGCACGCTTGGCCATATTCTTGAACAACTTTTCGCGTAGCTTTGGACTTGCCCCTTTGAGGGCCATAACCAAGGTTTCTTGAGGAACTTCCAAGAGCAAGGTTTGCAAAGAACGATCTTCGATATCGTTGAAGTCTTCGAACACGAACATCTTCTCTTGAATAGCATCAGCCAATTCAGCATTGAAGTCATGGATTGTTTTAAGGGCTTGCTTATCAAGGCCGCCAGATAGCATATTAAGAATTTCGGCAGTAGGCACTACACCACCAACAGTACTGCGACGGAAGTCAGCATCTGGACCAGCAGAACGTGACATAACTTCGTTCAATTCTTTCAGAGCTGCAGGTTGTACTTTTTCTAACAAGGCGATACGCAAAATCAGTTCGTTACGCAAATCATCTGGGAAGAGCTTCAACACAGAAGCTGCTTGACCCGGCTCCAAGAACACCATCACTGTTGCCACAATCTGAGGATGCTCACCCTTAATCATTTCATAGAGCACATCCGGCTCCATCCGCTTAAGCGTCTCAATTCCCGACATATCGAGAGTCGACTCCAAGCGACCGAGCAAGTCAGAAGCTCCTTCTGCACCCATAGCCTTAGTGAGCATGTTCTGCATGAAATCATCGGTATCAAACGCCACATGAGAATTATTCTGAGTGACATCCTTGAATTGCCGCAGAACTTGTAGCACTAAATCACGACTCAGAGAGCGCACGACTGCCATTTTCCCAGAAAGTCTTTGCACTTCAAATGGTGTCATTGTTCGCAAAACATTTGCAGCTGATTCAGCACCAACCGCGAGTAGCACAACGGCAGCACGTGAAGCACCATCAAGCTCTTCAAAGGTTAAAGCACCAGTTTGAGTGGCGCCTTTTACACCCTCTTTTAAGGCCTCTGCAATCGAAAGGCTTTTCGGTGCTGCTACATCTTCATCAGCCATATTTTCTACTCTTTACCTCAACCTGCAGCTGCTGCAGCTGCATTGGCATTATTAGTTTTTTCCGCATCTGCAGCTAACCACTCTTTAAAGATACCAGATACCACTTTAGGATTCTCGGCAACAAAGTCTGTCGCGTACTTGAGAAGCGAATCATATTCGTTCTTCTTCTCTTCTTCTTGACGATGACGCTCTTCTTCCATGCGTTTTTTCTCTTCTTCAATCCGCTGACGCTCTTCTTCTTCAGCAATCCGCTGACGCTCCTTCAATAGCTCCATTTCCATACGCCGTTTCTCGCGTAGTTTTGGATCCATTTGGGCCATCTCAGCTTTAATCTTCTCGTCAAACTCTTCTTCAATACGCTGCTCTTCCAATGCATCGTCAACTTTCTTCGGAAAGAGTAATGGCTTCACTACGCCAAAGAACATAATGCCAAGCGAACCTAAG
Source organism: Polynucleobacter sp. MWH-HuK1 (assembly GCF_018881815.1). Taxonomy (GTDB): domain Bacteria; phylum Pseudomonadota; class Gammaproteobacteria; order Burkholderiales; family Burkholderiaceae; genus Polynucleobacter. Next base: position 872,082 of record NZ_JACVPP010000001.1, on the reverse strand, counting down.
ATGATGGCAAATTTGAAGAATTCTTTACTAAGCTCAATAACACCAGGCTGCTTATAAAACGCTGGCTCATCAGGCACTTCAACCTTAAAGGGAATGTTAGCTACGCTCACGCTGTCACCACGCTTCTCCGTGTAACCCACAGCATCACGAGCAAGATTATTAATCTGATCTAACTCTTTAGCACTAAATGGCACAGGCTTTAATGGCTTACCATCTTTATCAACACCAGTAGGCTGTTTGTAATTAACAACCACTGCAGCAGACACCCTTCTGACCTTGCCTTTCTCAGACTTAATTCGCTCAATCGCGCGATCAAGCTCATAGTTCACCGTCATATCTTTTTTGATATTGCTTGCTGATGAACTAGAGCTCGAGGGTGGTGCGTTTAAATTTTGTGGGCCAGCGTTAGCTGCAGCACCCCCCGGCGCCGCAGCACCTCCCGGCGCGTTAATTGGAGCTTGACCAGGGGCTGGAGGTTGGTTTGTAAGGGCGCCAGGCACACCAGATGCTGATGAACCTGGTGTTGCGGCCTCATTACTCTGCTGACTACGAATCGAGGACTGGTTCGGCGGAGAATTTCGACCAAACGTTTCTTCAGTGCGCTCCAACTCTCCAAAATCCATATCCACCGTAACTTGCGCGCGAACATTCTCCTTACCAGTAACAGGTTCCAGAATGGCTTGCACGCGCTTTGAGAGTGCGCCCTCTAACTCAGCCACATATTTAAGTTGATTGCTATCAAGACCCATTAAACGCTGAGCATTCGGGGCCAACAGACTGCCCTCAGCATCCACAATAGTGACGTTAGCTGGACCCAAATTAGGAACAGACGACCCCACCAAATTGGTAATCGCAGCCACTTGCTGCGCATCCAAGAAACGACCGGGATGCATGGTCACAACTACTGATGCGGTGGGCTTTTCTTGCTCCCGCATAAAAGCAGTTTGTTTTGGAATTGCTAACATTACCCTAGCTGATTTAACCTGCGCCAAGGAGCTGATGCTGCGAGCCAATTCACCTTCGAGGCCGCGCTGATAATTCACCTGCTCAACAAATTGGCTGGTGCCCATTTTTTGGTTTTCAAGCAACTCAAAGCCAACGTTACCTGCTTTGGGCAATCCTTGACCAGCCAAGCGCAAACGGGTTTCGTAGACGGCTGATTCGGGAACCAAAATTGCAGCCCCGCCCTCCGTAAATTTATAGGGCACATTCATTTGTTGCAAAGCCGCCACAATGGCTGCGCCATCACGCTCATTTACGCTAGAAAAGAGCACCCGATAGTCGTCTTTGCTCCGCCCGGAAAAAGTAACAAAAATCAATGCGGATATGAATAGAAATAAGGCAGCTGCAACAATGAGTCGTTGCTGTAGTCCCAGCGCTTGAAAGCGCATTTGGAGCTCCCCTAATTTTGAAGGGAGTTTTACCTTGCCCGCACGCGGGCCTGATGCTGGAGCAGCTGAGGAAGCGGTATTAGAGCCAATATTGACTACCGCCGCATCCTTTTCGCTTCCCTGTATTCCGGGCTGTGCTTCTTCGCTCAATGGCTCATTTCCGTAAAATCAGGCAAAAATTCTTAAAAAGATAATAGCACTAAATATAGAACCTTTTTGCCTATTTTCTCTAAATATTGATATTCTATGCGTGTATTTTGAAAAAAGTGGCAAAATTTGCCACCCCACCACTTAAGAATAAATCTGCTCAATCAATCCAAACCCATTGATCAATTCTGAACCCACTATAACCTCAAGCAATACGAAGAGTCTAGATGTTAAACACCTAGAAGAGGCTTTTGCGATCTTCTATGCAGAATCCCAAAAGCTTGAAGCCCAACAAAGCGCACTTCAGGAAAAAATTAACCAGCTAAGCGAGGAATTGCAAAAGTCTAACCAACGCCTTGGTATCCTGGTCAACGCTATACCAGCCGGCGTAATTTTGCTAGAAAACAATATTGTGCTTCTTCACAATCCAGCAATGTTGCACTTCTTACCCTCCCTAAGTGCTGGACAATCCTTTGTGATTCCGAGTGATTGGCAACCATCGATTGCCCCAGGGGAATATGTCATTAATACCCTTGATGCCGATAGCTCCAAACCACAGAAGACTGTTCAAGTGGTGCGCATTGACGACGGCATCCGCAGCTATATTCAAATTCAAGATATCACCGCAAACATTAGCCTTCACCAAGAGACGCAACGCGAAAATCGCCTATCCGCCATGGGAAAAATGGCAGCTGGCATTGCCCATCAATTTCGAACACCATTGGCAACTGCCCTACTTTACTCATCACATCTGTGTGATGATGATCTAGCGCCCGAGATGTCTAAAGAATTTGCACAGCGCCTTCGTAAACAATTATTAGACCTGGAAAAGCTATCGCAAGATATGTTGCGCTTTATTTCCAATCGTCCAAGTAAAACCATTCTGGTTAGTGCTAGACAAATAATTGATGAGGCAATTGCAAGTATTCAAGCCTTATTTGAGAGCAAGCATGTGCAACTGAAGATCGAGTGGAATGCTCCTACATCGACATTGTTGTTAGTCGAACCAAAGTCGATTCCAAATGCGATCGTAGCCATTTTGGAAAACGCACTAAGCGTTTCAAAGCCTGGTGATCGGGTGCTCATACAAGCAAAAGTTGAATCAAAAAAGTTAGGCATCAGCATTGAGGATCAGGGTCCCGGAATTGCATCAACCATCATCGATTCTTTATTTGAACCCTTTTTTACTACTAGCGCAAACGGCACTGGCCTTGGGCTTTCAATTGCTAAAAATACGATCGAAGCACACCGTGGAAGTATTGCTGTAGAAAGCTCTGCCAAAGGTGCAGTTTTCAAAATCACACTTCCAGTTACCTCAGAATAACTTTAATTTCATATCCACCTTACCAAGCGAACAAACAAACCATGACCGAGTTTTTAGATGAGCTCTTCCCAGTGATACTTGTTGAGGATGATGAGGACCTCAGAGAGGCAATTGCGGTAACACTGCGCATGAAAGGTATAGATTTTGTGACGCATCAGCGTGCTGAGACCGTCGTCCCCCTACTGCGACCAGATCTCAAAACAGTCCTGGTAACCGATTACAAATTACCAGGTATGACAGGGATTGATTTACTCAAAATCGCCCAAAAAGAATGTCCTGATTTGCCAGTCGTAATCATGACAGCATTTGCAGATGCCAAGCTTGCTGTTGAAGCTCTTAAAGCTGGCGCACGCGACTTTTTGATCAAACCATTTGTACCTCAACAACTCACTGAAATCATCTCACGTTATCGCACGCATGCTGACGCTCCCGATAGCGCCTCGAGAAATACAACAGCTGCACCCAAAATTAACTCAACAGATAGCACCAAGAATGAAGCAATTGGATCAGAAATTCGATCCGCTGAGCATAGAGTCATTGCAGTTGACCCCCAAACAGTGGCAATTTTTTCACGCTGCGAGCGCGTAGCGGGAACTGATACAAGCGTATTAGTTACCGGTGAATCTGGTGCTGGCAAGGAAGTGGTAGCGCAGCATATTCATAAGACCTCCAAGCGCGCTAGCGGGCCTTATGTAGCAATCAACTGTGCAGCAATTCCAGATACACTTCTTGAATCTATCTTATTTGGCCATGAAAAAGGTTCATTTACTGGTGCTACAAAAGCACAAGCCGGCAAGTTTGAACAAGCCAATAAAGGCACTCTATTTTTAGATGAAATTGGCGAAATGCCAGCAACCCTTCAAACGAAATTATTGCGAGTCCTGCAGGATAAAAAAATTGAACGCATTGGCTCAACCGATTCGATTCAAGCAGATGTGCGCATCATCGCCGCAACTAATTTGAACCTCCAAGACCAAGTTAAAGCAGGAAAATTTAGGGAGGATTTGTACTTCCGTCTAAATGTTTTTCCTATTCATGTTCCCGAGCTTCGCAAGCGCCCGCTAGATATCATTCCTCTTGCCGATTTTTTCCTCAAGCGCTACAGCGTCAATATTGGAAGGGATAACTTAAGTCTAAGTTTACCGGCCAAAACCATACTTCAACAATATAGTTGGCCTGGAAATGTACGAGAACTCGAAAATATTATTCAGCGAGCGGTACTGCTGGCAGATGGAGATGAGATCTCAGCGCAGGATCTAGAATTAGATTCTCATCAAGAAGGTCAACTCACCCCTACTAGCCATCAAAATTCTCTAGCCTCAGAGACGCCACAAAATCCAAATTTAAGCCCTAAAACTGGGCATAATGGCATAGAAATTGCATCTATTAAGAGTGAAATAGGTCAAGATATTGAGTCGGTAGAGCGAGAGCACATCCTCAAGGTTTTGGCTGAAGTAAATGGAAACCGTACTAAAGCCGTAGAGATATTAGGAATTTCAGCTAGAGCGCTTCGTTATAAGCTTAAATCCTATAAAGAAGCTGGCTTTTTAAACGAATAAGCAAACTTAGTGATTTTTTGAGTGTTTTTGATAGATAATTGAGCCGATGAGTACAAGCAACGTTGATTCTATGATTACCCGGATGCAGGCCTTGGCCGCTGCAGCCAGCGGTAAACCTGTTGCTAGCGAAAACCCAGCGGCTAATGGCGTTGACTTCTCCGCCGTCCTTAAGAACGCTATTGAAAACGTCAATACCGCTCAAAACAGCGCCCAAGCTAAAGCGCAGTCTTTCTCGACCGGCGCTTCTGACACCTCATTAGAAGATGTGATCGTCTCTTTACAAAAAGCCAATCTCTCTTTGCAAGGGATGATTGCCGTGCGCAATAGGCTAGTAGATGCTTACAAAGAAGTTACTAATTTGCAGGTTTAAGCCTTCTCAGGCCATCTAATAACAAAAGCCCGAGCATTCGGGCTTTTTATTTTAGGGTCTATCTTCAAAACTTTTAACGCTCTATGGTCACGTTATTGGGATTAGGAATGACTTTGCCGTCCACTTCATATGCCCAAGCCAAGACTTCAGCAACGGCAGCATATAGCTTAGGTGGAACCAATTCGTTAAGCTTGAGCTGCATCAGAAATTCAACCAACTCTGGTTCCGTCCTAGTAGGAATGCCAAATTCTTTTGCTTTAGCCAAGATTGCATCAGCCACAAAACCCTCACCCTGCCCAGTAACGCGCGGAGCAGCGCTATTGGTTTCATAAGCAAGCGCCACAGCCTTACGAATCTTTTTTTCATTCATCAATCACTTTACCCATCTTTTAAGCTTACTCTGGCATCAGGATCTACTTGGGAGCGCATTTGTTCTAGCAGCTGTGCAAAAGAATTTGCCAATGTTGACTGGGATTCGGGGCTGGCCTCAATAGCCACATGGACTCTCTCGCCAAATTGAGTACCCACTACTTTGAAGGGACCTAAATTAGGCAGGGTTACCTCCATAGTAATTTTGCTACCTTTTTGCATTTGACTGGGGTCTTGAGGGTTGGCTTCCCAAGCATCCTCTCGATACAGCCGGCCCTGAACATTAGGCATCAACTGTCCTTGCCATAATAAATCACCGCGCAACAATAGCTTTACCGAGTCCTGAACTGCTGGAGCATTGGTAGCAATTTGGGAAATCAGTTTTTCAGTTTCCGCAGAAACGTTTGTAATGCCGCTAGCCTGGACTTCACCATCTTCACTTGCCGGAAACAAAAGTCTTTTCAATTGGTCAGCGGCAAATATTCCGGATGTCTGCAAATTTTGATACAAGATATTCATTGCTATCTTGGGGTCTGACGTATTTGCAACAACTCCGGCAGGTAAATTAGAAAGTCCCGGCCAGCTCACAACAACATTCTGAGCAGTATTTTTATTGCCCGAATTAACGATCTGCCCTAGTTCAGGCACCTCTACTTCCAGGATGTCTGAAAGCAATTGACCTAGTGCAGCACCGCCTAAGTTATCCATGCGACTTAAGCTTTTTGACAACAGATTATCAATTTGTGATTGGGATGGATTTGCAGCAGCCTCTGCTTGGTCGGCAGTCAAGCTAGATATTTCTAACAATACTGCCTGATCAACAGTGGGCTCGGTAAGAGCTAAAGCGCCTTGACCTCGACCAACAGCACTTTGAAGCGCATCTTGTAATGCACCCCCTGCGGAAGAATCCACCACTGGCAGAGGCATAGTTAACGCAACTCGTGGATCAATGGCGCCTAAACTTTCGACAACGGCAGGAGGCGACGGAGGCGTAATTAAATCGTTGCGATGAAAATCAACTAATGAATTAATTGGCAAATTGGGAGGAATTGGAATTGCCATAATCCAGATATGCCAGCTTTATGAGTTGGCAACCCGTCTTTCTAATGCTGAATTAACCATGGAGTCATCAGCTGATAAATGATTAATCATCTCTTTTGGGGAGAGCTCTAACCAAGCCTCATATAAGGGCGTTAAAACATCAATCACACCCTGAATTTTTTCTGCTGATTTACTTGCTCTTGCAGCAATGATTTCCCGCAAAGACCACTCATATACAGCAGCTAAACTTTGAGAGATTTCACCACCCTCTTCAAAATCCAGGCATGCTAGTAGACCCTGCTGAATGAGGTCGTGCGCTTTTGTAAAAGATTCAATGGCATATTCGCCTTGCTCTAATGCAAGTTTGCCAACTTTCAAATGATCAAAGACGCGCTCATAAACCAGAATAATCAAATTGCCCGGGCTAGATGAAGCTACTCCTGTTTGCACTTGAGTGCTTGCGTATGCATTCGCTGCTCTTGCTCTCATAATTTGACCTGTTGTCCAGTGCTTAACCTATTGCATTACTTATTATTAGAACTCATATTAGTCAATGCCGTTAATGCACTTGACAATGAGTTACTAGTAGAACTCAACTGAAAGAGTAGTGCATTCAAGGCTGAGTACTGTGAAATGTAATTATTCTGAATGCTCGCCAGGCGTGTTTGTAACTCCTCCTGACGTTTCTGTAAATCAGCGACAGAATTGTTCTGTGCTTGAATTTGCTGACCAAGGGCACCGCTAAAACTGGTCTGAGAGGTCACAAAAGTCATGAGTGAATTCGTATCACTGACATATCCGACCTTAACACCCTTAGATAAAGTAGCTTGCAGGCCATTTGCAACTGCCTGCATGTGGGTTAAAGAGTTGTACTTAATGGTTCCATCAAGTTGTAAGTCCATACCCAAAGACGCCAAACTCATGACTGGCTTTTTACCAGTCTCGGGATCAACTTCACCGTAAGAGAAACCAGTAGCAAAACGAGACTTAATGTCACCAATGAATGCGAGTATCGTTGGATTATTTGCAAAAGTACCAGGTGTTTTAGAGTTGGCGCTATTGGCCGTCAAAGTCTGATACTGAGTCACTAAATCGTTATAAGCGGTTACTAAATTCTGAATCACTTTCTCAGAATTATCCGAGCCTGCAGATACTGCAATAGTTTTCGTAGCGCCAGCAGTTGTAGTACCCGCTAAATTGAAAGTTAAGTCATTTACCGCATCATTGACGGTATTGCTGGAACGCTCGAAAGCAATTCCGTTAATCGTAAATTTTGCATTTTGCGCAGCAACTGTTGCTGCATTATTCACGGTTCCGGTAGATAGGCCTGCATAAGTTACGGCATTGGCAGATCCAGCCTGCGTACCCTCAATAGTCAATGCCCATTGATCACTGGAAGTCGTTTGTACGACATTCGCTTTGACAGATACGCCCAGACCATTGATCCAAGACTGCAGATCAGATACAGTTGGACTTGCCTTTAATGCTCCCACAGTTCGATTGCTAACCACACCATCAACCGTGACAACGCCACTGCTACTATATTTAGTATTGCCAACGGTGATTTCAAAACCATTGGTTGAATCTACAGTGATTGCATCAGTGGTCGATGCAAATCCAGAAATACCATATTTAGAAGCTTGGGCCAACTGTTCAACGCTAATCTTGTAGCTACCAGCTGTTGCACCATTTGCGGCAGTAGCTGTTACTACACTTGAGTCGCTTGATGAAGCTACTGCATTGTTATAAGAATTTGGGTCCTCAAAAGCCCGCAGCGCATCCTTAAAAGTAGAGACCTTGGCCTTAACAGCCCCCAAGTCACTGATAACAACCTGCTGTTCAGTAATTTTTGTTTTGATAGCATCAAGCGGCTTATTCTCAGCAGTCATTAACTGCGAGACAATCCCAGCCACATCAATTGAGGCGGTGCCGCTAGAAGTTGATGAATTTGTTGGTGAAACAGCCATGATGCAAGCTTAAATCCTTGTTTGATAGTAAAAAATAAGCAAAATACTTACATCAAGATAAGCAATATGTATGCCAGATTGCTCCAGCATACATACTTTTTCATACTTAAGCCCTTTGGCTTACCAAAGCATTGTTAAGGCGCTGGAAATCTCGAGCAACTTTTAAAAGCTCTTCAGATGGCAGCTGACGAACCAGCTCACCAGTATTTGGGTTAACAACACGTACCACATGATATCCCGTTGTTTCATCTACGGAAAAGCTTAAATTGCGGCCCATAGATTGCACAAAATTCTGCAAATCAGCAGCAGCTTTTGCTACAACTTCCCGTGCAGGCTGACTAGTTTGATCAATGCTAGATGGCTTAATTACGGTTGCGGCAACTTTTGCCACCACCTCAGCATCACTTCGAACTTGAACTGCCTGCGGAGCAGAAGCATTTACCTGCATTGCAGCAGCTTGAGCAGCACTATTGCCGGTATTAATTGTGCTCATAATATTCTCCTACTTGAATTGACTAAAACCTAGGACAGTTTCCCGCCCTAGGTTAAGCCATGCATTAAAGATTACTTCAACAAAGACAAGATGACGTTTGGCATTTGATTAGCTTGTGCCAACATCGCTGTCGCTGCTTGCTGCATGATCTGACCCTTAGTCAATTTTGCAGTTTCAGCTGCGAAGTCTGTATCAATAATTGCTGAACGTGAGTTCTGCAAGTTAGTGCTTTGAGCAGTCAAGTTAGTGCTGATGTAGCTCAAACGATTCATTTGTGAACCATATGTAGCACGCTTGGTAGAAATAAACTCAAGGGCATTATCAACCGCAGCTGCCGCATTCTTAAATGCTGTTTGCCATGTATCGATTGTGTCAGTCAAGCCCAATGTGCCCAGGTTACCAGCACCAGATTGTGAAATTACAGAACCTAAATTAGTCATTGCCAACTGATCGCCAGCATACTGTCCAGAATTTCCCGTTTGAACGTTAATAGTATCAATCTGAATATAAGCATCAGAGTTTGGACCGCTTTGGAATTTGAGTGCACTATTGTTACCAGTAGCGACTACAACCTGACCAGGGCCACCAGATACTGACTGACCCACGCCAGTATTTAACGTAGCTAAAGATGTGCCGATTTGGTCAGCAGTCTGCGCTTGATAACTCTTTACATCGAAAGAAATACCAAAACTGTCAAAATCGAAATTTTGTGTTGCAAGAGCAGAATTAGCACTAACAGCCAAGCTTTGTGTAGTAGCAATTCCATTTACAGTGCCTGACATTGTCAGTGTTGATGAACCAGTCGCGGAGGCAATATCTTGACCAACCATAATGTTTGATACAGTCTTTGTGATAACTGCAGTACGGTCAGCCAATGCAACCGCCACATCTGCCCCAGTTGCATTGCTCAACAATAAATTTGAACCAGAAGCTGTAGCTGTAAGGCCCGTAGTGAATGAACCAGATAAGGTTCCCACAACGCCGCGTCCACTAATTGATATGCTTCCATTCGCAGAAGCCATCGCCGTAGCAAGTTGGGCAGCGGTAATATTTTGTGTTGCAACAAATGTTTTGCCGCCAACATAAATAGAATCGCCAGCATTAACGTCTTTTAATGCGTTAGTTTGTACACCAGTAGTTGCCTTAATGGAACTTGTAGTAGAGGTACCATCAACTGTTGCAGTTATGTTGGTTGCTTTAGTTCCGGTTAGCAGATCTCCGGCCTTATAGCCCGATCCAGCAGCAGTTACCGTTAATCCAGTAATAAGGCCATTTGCATCATAATCAACAGTAGCGGTAGCACCAGTACCAGATCCGCCGCTTAGCGTAATAGTCTGTCCTGTTTGCAAAGTACCTGCTGCACTAATACTTTGTCCTAAACCTGCGGTAAGTGAGCCCACTCCGCCAGTTCTGTTGTAAGTCATTGTATAAGTACCAGGTGCAACACCGGATAGATTTACGTTTGTTACTTCAGCACCTACGCCGTTAATTTGAAGGTTTTTGTATGTTGACGAGGCCAATTGAGAAGCAATGGTAGATCCTGTAATACCGTCGCCAGTGCCACGAATAGAGCGCAAATTGATAGAAACGCCGAAGTTACTAAAATCAAGAATTTGATCCGTTGTGGTTGATTGACCACTAACATTGCTAGCAACAGCATCCTTCACAGTTACGGTCTGTGATTGTGATAATCCGTTATAAGTGCCGGTGAGCGTTAAGTTTGCACCGTTACTTGTCAGTACATATGTTCCCGGAGCCTGCTTTAATTTATCAGAATTCAACTCTACTTTGTATGTGCTTGCAGAAGTGCCTGTATTTGCAACACCGCCCAAAGCGCCCAAAGCGCCATCCGCTAATCCTGTTGCACTACCAGTGCCAACGCTTGAATAGTAACCAAGTCCCTTGGTGTTATCTGATGTAACAACTGAAACAGCTGTATTTTGCAAACGTGTGCCAACCTTAAGATCTGAGTTGTTCAAATCAACACTTGATCCGCTTGATAGGAGGTTGATGCCATTAAAAGCGGTACGTGACGCAGTAGCGTTAATTTCATTGTTCAAGTCTTTCATTTCTTGAACAATATTGAGTTTTTGGCTTACAGATAATGATCCATCGTAACCTTGGGTAGCCAATTGCTTTAAGCGCAACAACATATCTTGTACTGTTGACAAAGATGAGTCGGCCACTTGTAACAAGTTTGTTGCGTCGCTCAAGTTGCGAATAGATTGATTTGTGCCGTTGATTTGGCTTTGCATGTTTTGCGCAATAGATAAACCAGCTGCATCGTCTTTTGCGCTATTGATACGCAAACCAGAAGACAGACGCTGAACTGAAGTCGCCAAATTGTTTTGAGCATTGGAAAGGCTATTTTGAGCAAACAAAGAAGCCAAGTTGGTGTTAATTACTGTAGGCATTTCAATCTCCTAAATCTGTTAAGGGACTAACCAACATGGTTTTATTTCCCCAGTAATTCATATAACGGACATGCCAACCTGAGCGTTTAGAACAATTTGTCTTTCTTTTCTAGAATTCCCTTTTATATTCATAAGTCCTTGTTTTTATTAGATATAAAATCCACTTAAACGTCGCCTACCAAACCTTGATCCAGTTGATGCGATCTATTTTTTTAGCAATAACACTCAAAAATAAGGCGGCTTAAGCTCCATCCTCCCCAACAAATTAGGGTTCTGTGCTGCGCAGCAGCATCAGTTATTCACTAATTGCAGAGTAGAGAGGACGCTTCAGGGTGGCTTGATAACACATCGGTAGATCGAACTCAGCCGGTGGCAGGCCTATTCCCTACATCATCAAATTTTTAATTTTCAGTGGGCACCCAAGGTTCCAGCAGAACATAGCCCCAATCAATATGTCGGTGAAATGGGTCTTTTAGATGGCCAAAAGCACCGCCTCGGTCAAAGTGTTTGAGAGTGGAGAAGTGATTTATACCAACGGCAAGGTTTGCTACGCTAGCTCATAGTTATCCATACATCGCCAAAGAAGTTGAGAGCTCATTTTGCGACATGATTAACAATCGACCCAAACTAGTTATCAGATCAAAAGAGGGTCTTAATCAAAAATAAACAACTTGCTCCAAAGCAATCAAATATGAAGGGGCTCTGCACTATTTTGCGGGAACATATTAAGAATATTGCTATCATTGCAAGGCAAAAACCGCGTTCAATAATGTAGCCTGCTTTATACATTAGCGAATAATGACGCAAGTTAACAGCATTTTTTGCTCAAACAAACTCCAGCTTTTCTGAGTTAATTAATAACAAGACCTGATTGATAGTACTAAAGGGGGAATCTCATTGCTTGAATTACATTCCACCGCGAGATTTAAAAAATCTGCCCATTGGACAGATTTTTGTTTGGGGATTTAGTAAAGCTTTAAGCCTTGCGATTTAAGAACAAACCGTCAAACTTAGGCAAGCTTTGTGCAATCTTGAGCAGCTCTGGGGAAGGCATTTGACGAATGACCTCACCTGTTTCGGGATTAGTCACGGTAACCACGTGGTATCCAGTATTGCCATCTACGGAAATACTAATACTGCGACCCATTTCATGTACAAAACTCTCCAGCTCTTGAGCCGCTTTTTCAACAGCAATACGAGTAGACTGCGCCATCTCATTTACACCAGAAGGCTTGATTTCAGTGCTGATCACCTTGGATACAACTTCAGCATCGCTTGGGATGTTGACCTTTGGAGCGCTACTTGCAACAGGCGGAGTAGGGGCAGGCAATACGCTATTAGCGTATTGCGCTCCTGCTCCATTTGCGCTGTTGATCATAGTGCTCATTTAAATCTTTCTCTCACAAATTATGCCGTAATGTTTACTAAGCTACCAGTACCAGAGTCATCCAATAGTGAGCTCTGTAAACCCTGGAGCAAACCGCCCAATGTATTGGCATTGCTTGATAAACCTGATGCTTTTATTAATTTTTCAGCACTTTGAACCACAGAAGCATCGATGTATGCCCCACTATCCACAGCACCGATCATTTTTGAAATACCATCATTTAACTGCTCTAGCGAGCCAACTGAATTTGACGCAGTACCATCGACCTTGGGCTTAACAGCCGAAATCACCGATGTTAAAAAGTCCATGGCATTTTTCTTAATATCTTGGACGTGCGCGCCCGATTTCGAAATCCCCTCGGGCTTACCCCCTGAAATGCTTGCGCCCATCTGGCTTAAGGTCTTGAACACATCTTGAACCAATTTGGGAATAACAGGCTCTTTTACGCCTGCTTTTGGCAATGGTAAGCCCGATACTTCCTTAGCATCCTCAGAATCGCGACCCGTAATCGGATTAATCCGATTAATTTGCAATAGGCTGGCCAAACTTGGTGGCTGCGAGCCTGTACTTGCAATGGTTGAAATCGTCATAAAACTCTCTCTTGATCGATATGCTTATAAATTGGTTACAAAAGTCTTCAAAAACTGGGCTTTTACCAAACCCAAAGGAGACTTTCCTTATCGTTAGATACGGCAATATCCGAGAAAGTGTTTAGTACTTTTTTAGTATTTTTTTAAATTTTTATAAAATAAAAAAAATTTCAATGAAATCAATGGCTTATAAAAAATAATTGCGCAAAGATTATGTTTGGCTTTTAGAATCTATTTTTTTGAATTCATATTGGTCAGACTATCAAGCGCGCTTCCCAAGCTGGTACTAGTGGAATTTAGCTGGAAAAGCAAAGTATTTAGGCCTGAGTACCTGGCAATGTAATTTTCTTGAACCTTGCTTAGGCGGGTCTGTATATTTTCCCTCTCCTTCGTTAGGCTATTGATATTGTTGGTTTCATTTTGGATTTCTTGGGCAATAGCACCTAAATTACTTGATTGGGCCGTCACAAAACTCATTAAATTATCCGTAGCACTGGTGTAGCCAATCTTGATGCCCTTCAAAAGCTTTTCCCGTAACCCAGAAGCCTGTGCCATTAGATAAGATACAGCGTTGTACTTTAAAGTGCCATCCAACTGGTAATCCAATCCCAGACTTGCAAGGCTTAATGTGTATGGCTGGCCATCCGCATTGTTTATCCCGATGTTATAAGTCAGCCCAGTAGCAAAGCGGCGCTTGATACCCTCTATAAAAGAGAGTGTTGTTGGATTATTAGCGAAGGTGCCAGGGGTGCTTGAATTAGCGCTATTGGCAGTCATACTACTGTAAGTCTTAATAAGATCGTTGTATGCATCTTTTAGACCTGTAATGCTTTTTTCAGTGTTATCAGCTCCCAATGCCACCTTTACATTAGTGGTTCCTGCTGTACCCATTAAGTTAAAAGTAACCCCTGAATAAATATCGCTAATCGAGTTACTTGATCGCTCATAAGCAATGCCGCCGATGCTTAACTGAGCATTACGTGCGGATGTATATTGATTAATAGTAAGGCCTGTGCCAGAGATTGTTCTAATCACTGAGCTCGCTGTTAAATCAGTTACGTTTGTTCCCGCTGCTGCAGTTGAGGTGAATAAAACCTGATCACCGCTAATTACTGCGCCAGATGTATAACCCAAAAGTGATCCGGAATAGCTTCCGTAGCTAGATCCAGCGCCCGTTGCTGCATTGTTAGCAAGATTGGCAAATGCACCCGATAGCTCAGCAGAAGTCAAAGCCCTTCCAGCAGTAAATGTCAATCCACCGATAGTGATGGAATCACCCGATTTGATACCAGCGGGTGGGAATTTGAATTGCACGCTTTCTTGGGCTGCAGCGCCACCATCAGAAATAGTGGGTGCACCAAATACCGTAGTAGAGGCAGTACGACCTACTATGGCTCCAGAGAGATTGGCTGCATCTCCATTAGCAGAAGCGGTAAATGTCACTTTACTGCCATTCGCTAAGCCTGATGCATAACTAGCGATGTTAGTGCCGCTAAATACTCCGTAAATATTGGACTCCTTAGTTGTACCTGCAGCAATCCCGGCAAATGCTTGAGCTACTTTTTCTGCTGTCAGGTCCTGGTTCGCGGTGTAGGTAATTGATCCGCCACCTGCTTGCGATACGGTTACCGCATCTCCTGCCTTCAGTGCACTGAAACTAAATGTCCACACTTCTTTAGTGCCCCCAGGATCGGCCGTACCGGCTGTTGAAGAATCAATGGTAAGGACGCCGCCACTTGATGCCGTCCGATTAACAAATGAAGAGCTAATATTGCTGACATCCGAACCTGCCGTACTCGAAGTAAGGATTACCTGACTGCCATTGACAACCGAACTAAATCCCGTCAACGCACCAGAAAAGTTTGCATAGTTAAGTGCATTGCCTACCGCCACCGAAGCAGGGTTACCCACTTCGATAACTCCCGGAATCGGCAGACTAAATTCACGCTTTAGGCTATTTAAAACAGTAGAGCCTGCGCTGGTGTTGTACTCGATCACATAGGCAAGGGTTGAGGATCCACTTAAATCATTCCATTTAAAAGCGTGGCCTGTTGAAAAGTTAGCGTAGTCCTCGCCAGAACCATAATCGTTTGGCTCATTCGTACCCCAGTTACTATAAAGATTGATGTCGCGGATTTGAAAGTTAGAAAGGGCTCCGCTGGTTATTGCACCATTTACCTTGCCAGTAAAACTTAAAGTGGCGCTTTGAGAATTAGCAGCAACACTATAGGTAAAGTTGTAACTCGAAAAAAGCCCTAAAGTATTTACCACATTGTTATCGGTTACATCAACCGAATAAGCGCCAGCATTGCTTACATCGGTTGTGACCCCAGAATCAAAGTAAGTCTTTAGATTTGTTAATACCGTGGTGATGTCCTGAGCAGAGCCTGATAAATTTTTGTAAGTTAGAGTATCTGTAGTGTTATCGGCAGGATTTACCAATTGAAAACTAATCGTGGCGTTGGCGGCAACCGTCAGTGCACTGGAATTCGTACTCTCCAGATTCCATGTGCGTACTTCTTTTGAGCTAACCGTACCAGCAGTAACAATTGATGTTGCACGTTTATCTGTTGGGTTTGTGGCCGTATAAAACTCCACACCCGCCTCAGGTCCGGCTGCCCATACCCATTTCCCCTCTACAGCCGAATCATTGGCGCCAATCCAAGTGGTGGTATTTACTTTGCCCTGAATAAAATCATTCTCTTCTTGGCTTGTAATGTTCGTTAGAAAACCTGTGAGCCCCTTAAATCTACTATTCGAAGCAGCTAGAGTTGCAGCGTTAACATCAAACGAGCCAGATACCACTTTGTAGTAGGAAGCATCACCCGTAACAGAATCCGTCCTAGAAATAATGTCAGACGGAACAATATTGATTGATATCTTGCCAAGTCCATCAGGGCTATTAGCTTCTAGGGTGGCTAAGGCTGCATTAAGTTGAGCCGCAGTACCAACAAAGGCTAGCTCGGTCACTAAACCATCATCCATAGCGGCTTTATTAGCGTAGCCATAAACCTCAGTAAGTGCAGCAGTGGTAGCAGCTCCAATACGAAGCTTGGTGCTACCCGTCGTCGTGATGACTGCCTTCATCAGATCGCTATCACCAAGACTCAGATTGGTTTTAGCAGTCTCTGCCCAATTTGCACCTGGAACAGATATCCATGCATTGGCAATAGCAACAGGATCAGCAGCGCTGGCATTGACGATCTTTGCCGCAATCTCTGAGGCAGTTTCAACATTCGTTGCTGCCAAAGATGTGTTGACATTAAATGATCCGAGCGATCCAAAGCTTAAGGTTGTAACACCATTGAGTGCGCCAGCAAAAAGTACTTTTGGTGGCGTGGCACTAGCATCACTAGCCCCCGATGTCACCAGCTCAATCGAGGAAGAAGCAACAGCGCTACCACTGACATATTTCGTCATCGTTAAGATGGCGCCATTGCTAGTCAAACGATATACACCTGAGTCAGTGGGTAATGCAACATTACTCAATCTGACTGTGGATCCACCACTCACTGGGTCTGAGCTCTTACCATTTAATATACTGGTTTGCAGCGGCGCAGTTGCCCCCGATTGCAAAGCGTTAAAAGAAGCAGCGGACTGAGCAGCGGTTAAATCCATCTTAGCAGTCATCGTCAAGCCAGCAATGGTGATAGAGTCACCAGCCTTCATAGCAGGAAATGTAAACGTTGCAGTCTCATCACTAATACCCTGGGTCCTTGAAACTACAGTAGGGTAAGTAGAGCTTGCATTAACACCAGCGATGGCCAAAGTCTTAGCGCCATTGCCCGCTTGGGTGATCTCCAAACTAACACCTGTTGCATCGGCTACGATTGCCGCTGTAAGGCCAAGCGTATTTGCAGTAGACCGGGCATTAATCCAAGTCACTAAATCGCCCAAGGTTACAGAGCCCGCTAAGCCCGTACCTACAATCGCCGTAACATTGCTACCCGCCCCGCTAGTTTTATACGTCACACCGTCGGCCGTTAACTGGAATCCGTTTGCTTGATCAAGTAACACCAAATCTGTCGCAGCAGTAAACCCTCGAATACTAGCCCCAGTCTGCAATCCAGAAATCGAAAAATCGTTACTCAAACCTTCTTGAGTTCCATTGAGAACTAAACTCCAATGACCTGCAGTCATCTGCGATAAGCTTGCAGTGACATTCGTGGAGCCGCTAACACTATTAATCCAATCTTTTAATGTAGTGGCAGTCGGATTTGCGGCCAGTATCGGGATAGCGTTTGCTGTTGTAACACCCCCTACCGTTTTATTTCCATTGCTACTGTATACCGTTGTACCAACAGTAATTTGAAATCCAGAGCTTGTTGTGAAATTGAGCGCATCTGTAGCGCTAGCTAAACCAGTGATGTTGTAGGTACTCTTTTGCGCTACCTGTGTCACACTTACTGCATAGGTTCCAGCTGCTGCACCTGTTCCAGCTGTAGCACTCACAATGGCCGTATTGTCTGAACTTGCAGACATATTTCCGTAGGTGTTGATATCCTCAAAAACTGTCAGAGCATCTTGAAGTGCGGCAACTTTACTCTTAATAACTCCCAAATCGCTAATCACCACTTTTTGAGTCGCAATTTTGGCATCAATGCGATCTATTGGTTTGTTTTCAGCCGCCATCAGCTGCGTAACGATAGCTGACACATCAATCGAAGCGGTAGTTGCCGAACCAGTAGAAGAAATTGCCACAGAAAATACCTTTAATTTAGGTCAAACCTTCACAAAAAAGGTTTTGCAAAGGGATAAACGGCTAAAAAGCTCATAAGCTTTAGATTTTCTGGAAAAGTGGGATTCTGCGGATAGAAATTGAGGTCCAAAAAAACCTTAAATTGGAGCTTTAATCCTACTTTTTTAGGTAGTGGCAATTTTTATCGGAAAGTGCGGCAATTTTTGCCATTTTTGATGTTTTTTCCCCTGATTTACAGTATATTTAGGGTCTATTGGGGCGCTAATCACTAAATATAGGTTGGCGCTTACTGATTTAACGCTTTCTTGAGCGATTTTTTTAATTATTTATCAGGCAATAGATCTATACGCATGAAAATCTTGGGTTTTGACACCTCTAAGCTGCCGAGCCCCTCGGCACAAGGCGCCATCCCAATTCTGGTTTTACTGATTTTGATCATGATGCTGGTGCCATTGCCAGCCATCATTCTCGATATTCTGTTCACCTTCAATATTGCGCTATCGATCATTGTTTTATTTACGGCGATCAATATTAAAAGCTTCAAAGATTTCGTTGCATTCCCAACAGTTCTACTACTCACCACTCTACTTCGTTTATCACTTAACGTTGCTTCCACCCGTATCGTTCTGCTAGATGGTTACAAGGGAACTGATGCCGCTGGTAAAGTGATCGAAGCATTTGGCGTCTTTTTGATTGGCGGAAACTTTGCGGTTGGTATCGTGATCTTCGTAGTCATCACCATCATTAACTTTGTGGTGATTACAAAGGGCTCTGGACGTGTAGCTGAAGTATCCGCACGCTTTGCTCTGGATTCGATGCCTGGTAAGCAAATGGCAATTGATGCTGATTTAAATGCAGGCCTGATTCAACAAGATGAAGCAAAAGCACGCCGTGCAGACGTAGCCCAAGAAGCAGATTTCTTTGGCTCCATGGACGGTGCGTCGAAATTTGTGCGTGGCGATGCGATGGCCGGAATCATGATTTTGGTCATCAACCTTATTGGCGGTTTGATGATCGGCGTCTTACAGCATGGTATGGATTTTGGCAAAGCGCTCTCGACCTTCGCATCCCTGACAATTGGTGACGGTTTAGTTGCACAAATTCCAGCACTCATTATTTCAACCGCTGCCGGCATTTTGGTAACCCGTGTTGCTACTGAAGATGACTTTTCTGGTCAGGTTTCCAAACAATTTGAAGCCAATAGCAATGCGCTAGGTGTTGTTGCGGCTGTCCTGGGCATTTTAGGTGTGCTGCCAGGCATGCCACACTTTATCTTTATAGCTTTTGCTGTGTTGTTTGGTGGGCTTGCGTATTTGACACATCAGCGCATTAAAAAAGAGGCTGCACAAGCAAAGATCGCGGCGGCACAACCGGTTACAAATGAAGAGCTTGAGTGGAAAGATGTTCCGATTGTTGAGCCACTCTGCTTGGAGTTAGCTTACCGCCTTATTCCTTTGGTGGATAAAGGTGATGATAGCGATTTAATTAAGCGTATTAAAGCAATTCGTCGTAAGTTTGTAACTCAAGTTGGCTTTTTAATTCCATCCGTACATATTCGGGATAACTTACAGCTTTCTGCAGAAACTTATCGCGTCTTACTATACGGTGCAGAGATCGGTCGTGGGCAATGCTTGCCAGATCGCTTACTGGCGATCCAGCAAAGCGGCACAGAAAAAATTCCAGGTATCGAAGTTAAGGATCCTACTTTCGGCATGCCTGCCGTATGGATTGAAAGACGTCAGCGCGATGAGGCTATCGCCAAAGGTTATACCGTCGTAGAGCCAGCCGTAGTCATCACCACCCATTTGGATCATTTGATTCATCAGCATGCCGCCGAACTCTTGGGCCGTCAAGAAACGCAAGACTTACTCGACCACTTCAAGATGAGTTATCCAAAATTGGTTGATGATGTTATTCCGAAAATTGTTTCTGTCGCACAGTTACAGCGCATCTTACAACTACTATTAGAAGAAAATGTGCCTATCAAAGACTTGCGCACCATCTTGGAAGTAGCAAGCGAATATGCAGGCAAATTGAATGACCCTCTAGAAATTTTGCCGCACATTCGGTATGCATTGCGCAGAACAATTGTGCAAGACACCCTAGGCGATGGCGGCAACTTTAAAGTCTTGGGCATTCAGCCAGAGTTTGAGCGCTTAATTGAGCAGTCTATTGGTGCGGGTGCAATTGCTCCTGATGGCTTAATTGAACCATCCTTAGCACGCATGTTTGGGGAAGAGGTCATCAAAGGGGTGCAGGAAATGGAAAATGAGAACCTGCCCCCAGTCATTGTCAGCGGCACTCGCACTCGAACAACAATCTCCAGAATTGCTCGTCGGGTTTGCCCCCAAGCCATCATTTTGGCCCTAAACGAGCTACCACCGACTGCAAACTTGGCTTTTTACAAGGTTCTTTGTTCCCAAACGGGCAAAAACCCATAAAATCACTATTAAAGAGAATGATTCGGAGTTAGCACATGGGTCCCCAAAAATTTATTGCAGCCAATACCGCTGACGCCCTAAAGCTCATACGCGCAGAGATGGGTCCCGATGCCATGGTTCTCTCGACTAAAGACACCGATCAAGGCGTTGAAGTAATGGCAATTACCTCGAGTGACTTAGCAAACCTCTCCGCCCGCTCTGAGCTTCTTGATCCACAATTTGGTGAGCCTAGCGCTTTTTCTGAGCGCTCCCTAAAGGAATCTGGTCTTTCAGATAAATTTGCTAATGCCATTGCTAGGCGGGCCGAACCTGTGTCGCCGACTTCATCTGCAGGCACTCCTCAAAGAGTAGTACGCACTGATGTTCCAAATGGCGTTTTGCGTCGCAATCCCGCCAGAGTGGAGCGCCCTATCAGAGCACCAGGCGCTGAAGCATTTTTACCTACTTCATTTAATAATGCAGAGCGTATCCCAAGAGGATCAACCAATGTCATTAATCCATCCAATAACGATGCTATTTTTAACGCCAGTCTTGCAGCCAATACCAAGGCAGCGCAAGAGGCTGCTGCCCTTAATGCACTAAAAAGCGCTGCCCAAGGTGCCGCTCAGAAAATTCGAGCATCAAGCAACCCAAATGAAAATAGCCATGCTGCACCTAGCGTTTCAGGTGCCTCAACCCCAAGCATTGCAGCACAAGCTGAAACCTCACCCAAAGTTGAAAAGCTATTATCAGAAATAAGTGAAGTTAAAAATCTCTTACAGTCTCATGTTGCCGCTAGCTTTTGGGGCAATATCCAACAAGAAAATACCCACATCACTGAGGTCGTCAAGCATCTACTCAATAGTGGCTTTTCACCAAAATTAGTATCCGAGATTGCCCAAAATCTACCCGAAAACTTAAGCACACCACATTTACTAAAAAATGCGCGTGAGCAAGTCAAATGCATGCTTAAAACTTCGCGAGCTTTTGACATTTTCGATCGTGGCGGAGTATTTGCTTTTATTGGTCCTACTGGTGTTGGAAAAACTACAACGGTTGCCAAAATTGCAGCGCGTTGCGTTCTGCGCTACGGTCGCAATCAAGTCGCCCTGCTTACTACCGACACCTATCGTATCGGCGCTCAGGAACAGTTGAAAACGTTTGCAAAAATTCTGGGGTTATCGGTTACCGCTGTTCGTGATAGCGAAGACTTGGCTGCAAAAATCAAAGATTTTTCCAATCGTAAAATTATTTTGCTAGATACTGCTGGCGTTAGTCAGCGCGATGCCCTGATGGTAGAGCAGTCTCACTTACTTGAGCACGGCTCTAGTAAAGCACGTCGCATTCTCGTGATGAGTTCTACTACGGATTTGCGAACTCAAGAAGAGGTAATTAATTTACACAATCAAGCGATGCAGAACACCGATGGTGAGAAGCTTGATTCCGTAATCATCACCAAAATTGATGAAGCAGCCCACCTAGCACCAGTCATTGATAGCGTCATCCGTCATGATCTATCGATCCTATTTGTCTCTAATGGACAACGTGTTCCGGAAGACTTAAGCCAGCCAGATGTGAATTATTTAAGTCATCGCGCAATGGCTATGCGTGCTTTTGCAGAAACCTTCTCATTAACTGATGAACAGGTTCCTGCATTACTCTCCGATCATTTGGGTGACTGGATTCGCAAAGTCAATCAATGAATACAGCAAGCACTGTTAGCGGCAACGATCAGGCCGCAGGATTACGCGACATTTTTGGCTCAGAGTTGTGTCGCATCATTTGTATTGCCAGCACACTAGACCCCGACTCGACAGTTCATTTAGGTCACAGCACTGCCCACAGTATCAAGCAGCTTGGCCACCGAGTACTACTTGTTGATGAAGTGCCCTTAGCCGACCGCAAAACCATGTCAGGTTTTTTATATCCAGTACGTTACGACTTAGGCCAGGTTTTTTCAAACTCCATAGAGCTGCATAAATCGCTCAAACAGATCGAAGAGAACCTTTGGTATGCTGCAAGCGTAAAATTACGCCCCGAAATATCCAGCCGGTACGCAAAATACCCTAAGCTAGATGAGCGCCTTGTTAAGCATGAAATCGATATTGATTATGTGATTTATCCAACCGTTGATCCTCAGGCTACTATCGTTGCCTACTATGGGAGCAATATCAAGCGTATTTTGGTCGCGTCTACCGAGGATTCATGTTTAAAAAGAGCGCTTGTGATGATTCGCCAAATGGCAGAGTTACAACTTGACGAGCCTTTAGCTGTCCTGATCGTTGGCGGCAATGATGAGGCAACTGGAACTGCAGCATTTGAAAAGCTGCAAGATGCATCCCAGAGGGCTCTTGAACAAAGCATTGAATTTTTAGGCTGGATTAAAGCACTTACAGCGCAACGCGTTGAAATTGATCTTGACGATATGAGCCTTAACCCCGTTAAAAAGGGGCCAACTCATGAATTTGTCTTGCCTCATGGCTTCTTCAAAGCAATTTCTGCCAAAATTACAACTTAAGCATATTTTGAGTTTCCCGATTGATATTTCCTTGCGCGAGATGTGATTGAAGCCATCTAGTTATAACCAGTCAGTTGATATTGATCTAGCCATCAAAGAACACTTGCCGCTTGTAAAGCGCATTGCCCACCAGATATGTTCGCGCTTACCTCCTAATGTTGAAGTAGATGACCTAATCCAAGAGGGCCTTACAGGTCTTTTAGATGCATTAACCCGTTATGAGCCACAAGCAAATCTCAATTTTGAAGTCTATGCCCGCACCCGAATTCGTGGCGCAATTTATGATGCCTGTCGCAAAAATGATATTTTGCCGCGCAATCAACGCGACGAATTAGAAGGTCTCGAGAAAGTCACTCGCAAGCTCGAACAAAGCCTAGGACGCCATCCCTCTGAGAGGGAGATTGCCGCTAGCGCAGAAATGACGATCGAGGCTTACCATGCCATCATGGCGAATATGGTCCATTTGATGCCGCTTGATGATTTGTCAGATGATCTATTGCCTTCAGATACTGATTCATCAGACCCAATGAGAGCGGTTGCGATGGGACAACTGGCGGAGCGTATAGCCTCAATTTTGGAGGGTCTCCCAGAAAATGAGCAACTCGTCTTTGCACTTCATTATCAAGAAGACTTGTCTTATCGGGAAATTGCCCAAGTGATGAATATCACACCAGGGCGTATCAGTCAGATTCATACTCAAGGCATGATCCGCATTCGAGCCAAACTCAAAATTTAGCTTTAAAACCTATCAAATTCTAGCTATAAGCACTTATAGAGTCTGCGCATGTTTTTAATTCTTCCATACTGCAATTCTGCTTCATCAAATTCTTTATTGAAATCACCCTTATTGGTGTGCTGAAAAATAATTAAGACTCGATGCGCTTGCTCATGACCCGCCAAAGTTGCAAGCACCAAGTAATAACAAGCTTTACGGTGATCTTGGGGAATAAATTCCCCTTTTTCATAAAGACATCCTAGTGTGTATGCCGCCTGTCGACTACCCTCTTCAGCACCTTTGGCAAGATACTGAATTCCCTTGTGCATATTACGAGGGATGCCTTGCTCCTCACCCAACCCCAAGGCGTAGATATTACCTAAATTGCAATAAGCATCAACAACCTCTTCTTTGATCGCCTTCTCGTAATATTCAATTGCCGTTTTATAACTTTGCTTAATTTCACCCATACCCCGCTCATACATGAGGGCTACGTTAAAGTGGGCATAGCCATTGCCAAGACTGCTATTAGAGTTTACCCATTCAAATAGTTTGGCGATCTGCTCGGCATCTAAATGCCCATCAAAGCACATTTTGGTGAGTGCAAATTGAGCCTCTTCATCCAGATCATGGACGGCTAATTCATAAAAGAGCTCAAATGCCGCCTGATAGCGCCCACGATTTAGATTTTGCCTAGCGATATCTAGACGAGCATTATCAAAAAATTGCATACTTACCAACAGAAATAAAAATACACGGCTGCAAAATGCTGTCTACTGACTACACCTTACGTGAAAGGACTCCACCAACAGACCCTGGCACACCCCCCTCGCTATCGTAGGTTGCGCTGGGCGCTTGCTGCGCAATAAAAGATTGCATTGCAGCGCTTCGTTGCATAGCCAAGCGAATTAGATCGCCATTAATTTGATGGTTGACTGATGCCTCGTCCAACAAGGACATTAAACTTCGCTTTTGCTCTTCCGGAAATAATGCAATATCTGCTTTGAGACTTTCTGCGCCACCAGGGTATTGGTTAATTGCATCCAGAGCTGTGTTGGTAAGATCTAAAGCGGTTGGCAGTCGATCCATGTCATTTGCTTCTAATGCACTGCGTAAGTCTAAAACTGCGCTGGCAATTTTTTGCAAAAATGATTGCATCCCATCAAATGGCATTGATGGGGATTGTCCTGACATAAACTAGATTAATTGGAAGCCGAAAGCAGAAGCTTAAGCTTGCTTTGGCTTTTGACCAATAGCGGCAACAACATCTTTCAGCATTGCCTGAGAAATCTTTTTGTAATCAATTTTAAATTCGCCGTTTGCAACTTGATTGCGGAGTTTTTCAATCAAAGCTTCATCAGTCACATTATTGGCTTTAGAATCGCTTTGCACTTCCGCAAGCTTTGCTGTCAAACTAATATCTAGATTTACAGCTGGACCAGCGACAGCATCAGCGGCAACTTTATTGGCGCCCGAGTTAACAGAGGTCGAGTTTGGGCTGGAATTGGCCTTACCAACTCCTGAGCTTTGCGGAATTAACACTCCATTCTCGTTAACTTTCATCTCACTCTCCTCAGAACTGCGTACAGTTTACTATTCTTTGCATTAGCCTACAGCTGACAGCTTTAGACAGTACTGTAATACAAAAAGCGTTGCCTACTCAAGCATCACCACTACAACAGATGGCCTCAAAACTCGGCCTTGCAAGACCTGACCATCAGCCAATCGAACTCGGACCATGTCGCCAATCATCCCAGCCGTTTGAGCCACTCCCTCACCAGAAACCTCAAAATCCTTACCTTTTAAGACAAGCCTTACAGGATCTCCTACCTTTATTACGGATGATTCCTTTAAATCGTTTAGTCCAACAGGAGAACCCATTTGCAGGGAACGGCTCAAAACACGGTCGTAGGCATTTTTAGGGGTTCGGAGCACGTCATCAGGTAATGTACTTAGCTCACCTTCAATCACTCGAATATCGCCAGGCTCGAGTTTTTGACCCGCAGGAAGATACTGACTCGCCACAACATAATTACCAAAAACGCGAATATTAAAAGGTACATTAACCATCCAACCCGCCCTGGCGCAGCGAAGTTGAAGTATAGTTCTCCCCCAAATTCGGGCGCCTGGTTGGGCGCCGATCTGAACAGAGCCCCCAATGCAGGCCGGCACAGTGATATTTGGGTCCACAAGTTCAATCTGCACACGCAAGCCATTAATAGCAGGACTGGATTGCACAAAGCGGAATATTTCCTTTTCCAAATCAGAGGGCAATGCAGCCAGGGCATTTGTGCCTAAAAAATAGGCAAATAGGATAATAACCCGCCAAAACATCATCGAGAGTGCCGGTCTAAGGCAATCCAAGAGTAAACATTGTTAGAGCCGTCGAGCGCCACTCCCGCCATCCAATATGGGCGCTCTAAAGAAGATGGAAGATTTTGATGCACATTCATGTTTTGCACCCCCAAAAACTCATGGGCGTGAATCATATAGTCCTGATTTCCAACGCGAATAAAAATTCTTCTGGCAGGATGAATAATCTCACCCAAAAAATCGATGCTCGAGTCTACGGCCTTATTTAGCAGCTCCTCACCAAGATACTGAATGGCAGAAACAGCATAATGCTCGCCGTGTCGAGTGAAAAAGGCCATTGGCATCCGCAACAAGCTCGATGGACAAGACAAGCGCACGCCCTGATAGTGAACCTCCAAAGATCCGCCGATCTCAGCCATCATCGAACTTACCGCCAATAAATGCTCGCTCGATAACGTTACATGATCCAAATCGATAAAAATCATGAGCTCTTGTTGAACTGCAAAAATACTAGGGCACGGGGGCAGAATACTCAAAATCGTCAGAAGTTGCTGAGCAATATCTGGATCAGCATAAACTTCGTCGATCAACAGTTCATCTGTAAGATTTTCAAAAATATGCCTTAGCGATTGCTGACCTGAACGTATCAATTCATCCTGCTCACGACCAAGCAAGAAATCCACTTCAGCACCATTCCAGTTATCCACCTTGCCCACAAGGTTACGGGCTTTTTGCATACGGTTCAAGTTGCTAACCCTATCTAGCGTGTACTGCTTATCAAGATAACGTACCCTGCTAGAGTATTCGAAAGAGCTTTCGCGATCAATCGGCTTTGCCAAGTTCTCAGGCAATGAGAATGGCTTGGGCTCTGGGGGCGTAAATAGGGCTGGCGGAGATTCTCTTCTTGGTGCAAATAACTGACTTAATTCATTAACTGCTCGATCTAAAGTTTGTTCAAGCTCCTGCTCGCGATAGGGTGAGATATCTTGATCAGCAAATTTCGCCTGAACCAAAGCATCCTCATTTCCCTGTGCGCGCTCTTGTTCATCAGCAGAACTCTTTTTTGACTGTAAGCCCTGAAAAAGTTCAGAGGAAAATTCCTGATTAGGAAATGCATCCTCAACAGCATCGTCAACTATAGATACTTTTTCACTCACATTTAAGGTCGTTATATCCTCTACTCGCTCTTGAGATAGCGGCGCACCCTCATCAACCTGCTGAAGCTCTAAATCAACCAGGATGGGCTCCTCGGAGATAGGTTCTCCCACTTTTAACTGCTCTAATTTTTTTGCAAAACTAAATTTAGCCTCTTCGAACAACGAGCTACTGACATTTTCATGCGACGTATCTGCAGGATGAATAAGTGCCACTCCAGCGCTGGTCAATGCAATAAAATCATTCACCAAAAGGAAAGACTGTAGTTTGTCCGCCTTTATCTGATTTGCAAGCTCTTGAGCAAAAACAGATAAATCTTCTAAACCCGCACCATCTAAGGCATTGGCCAGATCGATGCAATGAATAATAACTGCCTCAGCTTTTGGAGGTACTGCCGTCTTTTTTGGCATAGATGACAGCAAACCCTCGATCGCACGATCAATGTCTACTAAGAAAAGAGGTTTTTCTTCGGCCATAGGATGTTAGATCAGGTACTCTTTCAACTCAATCAAGCTTTAATTTCGCGCTTAAGGGCAATAAAAGCTTGGCTCAGCCCGTCAAATTCGCCTTGCCACAAATCAAGGTCTCGCATAACTTGCTTGACATCCATATTTAAAAGCTCGACAACTTCTGGAGAAATTTGCTGGGTAGCAGCCTGAGCATCGCCGACTTGGTCAAGCGCCTGCGCCAATGAAGAACGCATTTTTGATACGGTTGACTCAATCCGCTCAACCAAGAGGTTTAATTGCTCAGTCTCTAGCGCCAATTGCTTACTAGAGTGATTATCCAAAATGGCTAAATACAATCGAACACCCTGTTGCTTAAGTGAATAAAACGCATCCTGCAATTGATCCAAAGGGCCGCCACGATTAACGCCAACACCGGCGTCAAGAGATTCAGAAGATCCAAGACGCATTTGGGAACCTCTATCCTGCAGGGTGCTCACTGAGTGACGCAGCTTAACCCCCACTTGACCAAGAACTTTCATGCGGGCTTCGATGCCCACAACTTTCTCTCTTAAGCCCTGACTAAATTCAGTAATGACATTAACTACCGTTTTTAACTCTTTCTTGCCAGAATTGACAAGCTCATCTTGATCATCATTGGCATTGGGGTTAGAGGGGGTGAATAACTGAGGTTCTGATTTTTCTTGAGGTTCCTTAACAGTACTCGACTCAGATTTACTTAAATTCAAATCGATAGAACCCAAAACGCCATCTGCTGCTGCAGCCATCTTAATAATGCGCTGATCTTGAATTGAACTATGTCGGCTATTTTTGAACCACATTCCCCCGCCCAGCCCTACGCCAAATAAGCTGATGACGCTAAGCAAAGACAATCCTAAAAATCCGCCAGCCGTACTAAAGTTAAATAAGCTTAAGCCCTTGGAATTCTTTAAAGCGACAACGCGCAGGGCCTCATGATCTGAGGCAAAGTCACGCACGATCTGAATATTATTAATATACAACTTTAGCGCCGCAGCACTTTCCTGAGGCAACTTTGTATGCCATGGACTTTGATGAACTTTAGGCATCGCTTGAGTAAGACTTAGCGTTGACTTCCCAGAAGTTTTTTTACCTGCCTCAATCTCAATTAATACTTTTTGATCTATTACAGTACCAAGTGCTTTTTGTAATGTAATAGATGCGGAAGCGCTCGTGATATTTTTTTGCCACGCAGTATTTGCTTTTGCAAATTCAGCCAAGCTCTCGGCATATTTTCTCGCAGGAGAGTCTAGAGCGATTTTATCTATGTCCAGAGGGCCTTTTGCCGAGATTAGCAACTCTGCCGATTTGGCCAGAATATCGAGTCCAGCCAAACTTTTCTCTTGCGCTAATACGATTGCAATCGACTGCTCAGCTGTTTTAGCCCCGAGCAAAATGTCTTGAATGTCATCGGCTTTTACCGACTTTTGTTGAGAGGTCTGCGCATTCGCAGCAGGATCGTCGTTCACAGATTCAGCATACCTATCTGGTTTGCCAAATAAGATATTCATAATCTTGGAATCTAACTTTTGAAAAAAAGCTAACGCTGGATTATCTGATAGCGGTACAGTTCCAGAGGCCTCTTCAGATGATGCTTTGCTTGAGCTCTGAAGCTTGCCATTACTCGACATTGATGTTGTCTTTTGGACTGCCGAGGAAGGTGGAGTGGAATTGGGTGTAGCGTTAGCGCTGGCAATATCAACCAACGGAGCCTTCACGTCATCCGTCATTGATCTCAACAAACGATCTGCCTTCTTTAGATTGTTGAAAAATTCTGAATCTAATGTGTGAGTACCCGAAACTTGTTGCTGCAGATCTTTAAGCGCAGGAATGAGGCGTAAAACTTCAATTTGCTCGATGTCAATCGCTTGCAAATATCGACCATCACCCAACCAGCTACGCGCCGTTAGAAACGCCCCAACACTTGAGAGTATTGCAATCGAAAAAGAAATGAAAGCTAACCACTGCCAGAGCTTGGTCGAGTGCTGAAAGACGTGATTCTTATAAATTTTGCGCATAATGATTGTCTAACTATAAGGTCTAGCCGCTAGTACGGCAACTTTATAAAACCTCTACCAAATAAAAATCGGAATCGTTGTATTGAAGAAATGGTGACTCGAGAGCTACAGCACAATGAAATGGCCCGACAATATTGTTAACCCTAAAACCAAGACCTTTACCGGGACCATCTTTTAGTACAACAATCCAGGGGGCATGATCACGTTTTAGCACTTGTTGCCAGGGTACGGCACTTTCAATCCCGCGACCCGCTTTTAACAACTGAAAATGATTGCGCAAATAAACCGGTTCACCATCATGAACCACAACGCCACTGATCTTCAACTCTTTGATGGATTGCTCCGGCTCAGGGTGAAGAAAAACAGTATGCACTTGAGATGCAGGTAAAGCATAGCGCTCGTTATTGATTCGCAAACCCAGCCAATAATCTTGGCTCTCTAGGGAGTTCATGATTTTTTCCCGGCCGCTCGGCGTTGATACCAAAACAAAGTCAAGGCAATCAAAAAAATAATCAAACTACATACAAAACCAACAATCGCATCACCCATACCAGTTAAATAGAAAGCATTTTTGTTTTCTATTTTTCTTCTTTGGGAAAAGTAGCTATCAATTGCTTCAAGCACTTTTTTATGCTGCCAATTTAATACGTCTTTTGTCTGAATCTTAGCTGAAGATGGGCCCGCCGAATCAACAATGCCCTTAGCAATTAAGTTGAGGCGTTTGGCATTTTGCATAAGATTATTTGCCGCCTCAGTTCGCCAATCAACCGAGATTGCTGGAAGCATTTCACGGCGATACTGATCGGCCATGCGCTTACTATCACGCTCAGTTAGATAAATTACCTCAGGCGGAACAGCGAACTTGATACCACCATTACTTTCCGTGATAGGACCCTTAGCAGAATTTTTAAGCACCACTGATACAGTACCCTGCTTACCCCGAAGTAGCTTGAGGCCAATCTCTTGAGAAAGCTTTTCATTTAAAGCTTGATAGTACCCCATGACCGATTCAATCTTATTGGAGCCAACATAGAGAACAAGATCGCCGGACTTTACACCTGCTATGTCCGCAGGTGATCCAGGCTCAATTGACTCCACGGTTGGTAGGGTTACCGTCAGTACAGGACCCGAGCGCTTATTTTCAAACTCCGCAAAATACTGAAATGCACGATTCACTGCATCATCCAAATTGACTGCTACGATCGCATCATCAGCCAACTTTGGAATATCGCTTGGTTTTAATCGACGAGTATTTAAAGTGGAGTTATTTAGACGAAAATCGATTGCCTGATAGCTTACATACTCCTCAATATTGGGCATAACAACTTTTAGGCTTTTCAAATCAGAAGATGAGCTTGATAACTCACCCGCCGCAGTCAATAAAGTGGCCAAAGAAAAGATGAACAAAAGGCTTGAAAAAGCCAAAAACCAAAAGTAAATACCTTTTTGAGTGCGGGGAAGGTTAATTTTTAGCACGTTACTTTACTTTTTCTTTGCTGCTATATCGGCTTTAGCACTAGCCAACTTATTACCACCATGACTCAAAATGAATCGCTGCTTCAATAGTTCGACCTCACGATGCTCGGCCATCAATTGAACTTCTGTTTTGCGCTTATCCATGAGCAAACGACAGCTAGCAATATCATCAACCCACTCGCCTGATTTCATTTCTATGATTGCTGACTCCAGGATGTCTCTGCCATTTGCCTCATTGGCCTTAATGCGCACAACGAACAAACGAACATCGTCTACATCACGTAAAGTGAGCTCAACAAAGTACGTCCTAGCAAATCGATGGTTAATTGCAGTGAGCTTATAGGGATAGTTATGCAAAGTGAAGTAAATTTGAGTGCCATCATCCAATGGCATCGGCTCCACCTTTAATTCGGAAATTCCAGCCTGAGCATGCCATTCAAGATCGGTTTGCTGGGCCTCTAAACTTTTTTTCGGGAATGCACGTGTTTCAAAGTAAATTTGATACAGCGTTTCGGGTAAATGTCTCTCTTTTGCTAAATTTTTTAAAACTTCAGCGGTGGATGTAATTCTGAGTCGCTCAGCCATTAAATCCAACTTCATGTTGGCTATTTTTTGATTAATTACCTCTTCGAGTTGATGAGTTTTTTGCAAGCTGGCCACTACGACAGGCTCAACAGGCTTAGCCTGTTGACCTTTAACCTCATCTACAACTTTTCCATAAAAATCCCGAATAAAAAAATAAATCAAAGTAATGAGCATGAGAAAACTCACAACAATGATTAATTTTCCAGTGGTAAATGAGGCAAAAAAATTCATATTGAATTTATATCCTTAAGCCTGACAATACTTTATATAAGGCTTTACTCATGCCAAGAAGCTCCTAAATACCAACGATTTAAGCGACCCTGAACGCGAGCATTCTCAATTGCACTACGAGTACTCTCAAATTCTTTGAGCACTAATTTTTTTGGCTCGTACAACTCACATCCTGCACGAATACGGTCAATGTCCGCGCCTGGGCGAACATTTTTAATTACCAAGTCAATTGTTGTAGATCGTGACCTGAGACGCTCGAAATAGCCTGAATGCCAATAGCGACCGACCTCCACCTCAGTAGCCCCCAAACGAATATCGAGCAATATCCCATGATCAGAAATATCAATTACCTTGGTAAGCAATTCTTGCCCTGCACCTAGACAGAGAACAAAACTCAAGTCCTCATCCGCAGGTCCTGGAGTTCTGAACTCCTTACGACGCTGAATCAGTATCAAGTCTAATGGCAGTGGACAAACTAAATTAAGATCCTCGTTCAACCTTAGGTTTGCAGCCAAAAATTGCATCTTGCCACTTTCGCCACAAAGAACCAGAATTCGCTGTCCACCAATGAAACTTGTAAAGCCTCCTTCGGGCTTAATTTCTGGCTTCATTACTATTAGCCCCTGGCGAATTTCCACAAGACTAACAGGCAGTGCTGGCCCGTTTCCATCAATTGGATAGAGTCCAGCCAATGGCTTTCTACTCAATTCGCGCTCGATAGTTTTTGCAATTGCACGAGGCTCTACATGAAATTTCGGCTCAATGTTTTTGAGCCCTTCAGGGGGGAAAATATTAAATCTCATAGTATTGAATTAGGAGCTGCAAACTTGGGTGTAGATGATAGCTAATGGGGTACCCTCTGGAACGGGGTCGTCGTTTAACTCAAAACCGGTCTCAGTCTGCAAGCTAGGCCTTCCCTTGGCATTTGGCTCCGCATAATTAACAACCGCTAAAGTTGAGTAGGTATTACGCACGCAGTTAAATAAAATGTTTCGACGAATCGATTGAATTCGCTCCGGGGTCGAGTCTGGCTGTTGTTTGCGGTTAGTAATGGTCCACACCTTCTTCCAATCCGGAGGCAAGGCTTTG
This sequence comes from Polynucleobacter sp. MWH-HuK1, assembly GCF_018881815.1. Lineage (GTDB taxonomy): Bacteria > Pseudomonadota > Gammaproteobacteria > Burkholderiales > Burkholderiaceae > Polynucleobacter. Next base: position 839,326 of record NZ_JACVPP010000001.1, on the reverse strand, counting down.
ATGGAGCTCTTGAAGTAGGAGATGCTGACTTGGCGACCATCTAAAACCGTCACCAAATCATCATTTAATTGAGCAAAGGCAAATCCGCTACCCAAAGTAGCAAAAAGGATAAAAAAAGAGGTTTTTTGAAAAAGGGAGCAACCCATGCATGGAACCCACATTAAATGGGTCATTATACGGATTTCCTAAATTCCAGCCCCCTAGAATAGCTTCAAAAACACAAAATTCCAGCCAGAAAGTCTGCTGACATACTACCGCCAGCGCAAATCTGACCTAAGGGTTAACTTGGGTTGATTCTTCCTTTGTGAGCGCTGTGTTTTTGCCGTCAATTACATTTTTTACCCAATATCGCGCAGCAGCAATATTGGTTGTATAAAAAGCAATTTTATTGCGTCTCTCTATTGTGTAAAAGCGCTCACCACGAATACGATGCTCGGTAATTACAGGATTTTCCATAATATGAAATTCCTCTTTTTCTGTGACAGGGAAACTATAAACGGCTAATTTGCCAAAAGCGATTAACTTGAGATAGGAGATGCGCTGCCTCAAACTGATAAAAATTCATAACTATTTGATTTAAATAAATATTTTTAAAAAATATGGTCTACCCCACCTCAGGCAAAAAACCTAATTGTTGATTTTAGCCCTAGGGGCTCGACTGATGCCCTCTATTTCAAAAATAGACAATTAAACTAAGCTTATGAAATTTATGCTTTTTCTCTCCCAAACCATCCTCTATCGTTAAACACTAAATGGCCATTTCACTCAATACTCGAATTAGCCAGACAGTCAGCCTCACGCCACAACTACAGCAGTCAATCAAGCTTTTGCAACTTTCCAATTCTGAGCTAGAACAAGAGTTAGCCAAAGAGGCCGAGGAAAACCCTCTACTCGAATTTGAGCCAAACCCTGAAATTGAATCAAATATCTCCCAAACCAGCGAGCGCCTTGAGATCAATCAAAGCCCTTGGACATCAAATCATCGCATTTCTCAAGAAGATGATGAGGATTGGGGTGAGCAATATGAGCGCATCGCACATAAACAAACTTTACTAGAATACCTAGAGGAGCAAATCCACCTCTTAAACATTGGGGCAGAAGAGCAATCGATAGTTGCCTATCTCGCAGGATGCCTTGATGATCGCGGATACTTACCTGAAGACCTGCAAACCATATATGCTGATATAGAGACACAATTATCAACCGCAGATTCATTTGAGCGTCTTGAGAAAGCCCTCACAAAACTGCAATCACTTGATCCGCCAGGTGTTGGAGCCCGTAATCTTGCCGAATGTCTTTCACTCCAAATCAACCGCATTCTTGAAAACGTAGATACCGATCGAGAATCCTGGGAGCTAGCCAAGGAGATTGCCAGCTCTCACCTTAGTAAAGTTGGAACAAAAGATTGGCAAAAAATTAAACAGGCAAGCGGCAAGACCGAGGTTGCAGTTCTCAAAGCGGTAAATCTCATTCGCACTCTACAACATAATCCAGGGTCACAATTTGAACGTGAAAACGACCAATGGATTCTTCCGGATGTCGTCGTCAAACTCAAAAATAAGCGCTGGACTGCAGAGTCCAATCCCAATGCAAAACCTCGACTCTCATTAAACAGTGAATATGCCAAGATCTTAAAAGAGCATGGTCAGAAAAAAATTGACGGTGCTCTCAAGCAAAAGATGATAGAAGCTAGCTGGTTAGTCAAAAACATTACTCAACGTGAAGAAACTATATTAAGAGTTGCGCAATCAATTGTCTCAAGGCAACAGCAATTTTTTTCTATCGGCGCAATTGGCATGAGGCCACTAGTTCTTAGAGAAATCGCTGAAGAGCTAGAAATGCATGAATCCACCATTTCCCGGGTAACCACGCAGAAATATTTAGCCTGCCCACTCGGAATTTTTGAGTTCAAGTATTTTTTTAGCAGTCAAGTGAGCTCTGAAAACGGAAGCGGCATCTCGTCCACAGCAATACAAGCATTAATCAAAAAAATTGTTGGGGAGGAGTCTCCAAATAAACCCATCTCCGATACCCAAATAGCTCAACTATTAGGCGAACAAGGCTATAGCATCGCTCGACGAACTATAGCTAAATATCGCGATATTCTTCGCATTCCACCGGTACACCTGCGCAAGCAATAAGCCTCTGAATCACTATTTATTAGACAGCAGCAAACTGAATGCGATTTTGACCTGCCTGCTTAGCCAGGTACATAGCCGCATCGGCTGATTCAATAAGAGCAAGCGCATCTTGAAGTTGATGAACATTCGTAGGCCCGACAACTGAAACTCCAATGCTTGCGCCCAAGAAAAGGGTAAGGGGATCATCAACACTGAGCCTCAATGGGCTTGAAATCGCATTGAGCAATCGATTTGCCAAACTCAAAACCAAATCTTGATGACTAATATCTTGCAAAACTACGATAAATTCATCGCCACCCCAACGACACAATAAGTCTCCAGAACGGATTGAATTTTTCAAGCTTCCGCCGACCAGTCTTAATGCTTGATCGCCAATAAGATGCCCATGTTGGTCATTAATTTCCTTAAAACCATCTAAGTCAATAAAACATAGCGCCACATAATTACCACGAAGGCGAACATCAACCAAAGCTTTATTTAGACACTCTAGCAAACTCGATCTCAGCAAAAGGCCGGTTAACTCATCATGCGCAAGAGAAAATGAAGAGGGTTCATCGTAAATGAGTTCATTAAAAACATGTCTTTGAAGCTGAGATAAATGCGGATTCGTCTGAATCAATTCAATAAGATCCTGATGCTTAGCTTCTTGAGCTAGCTTTTGCATTTGCTGAAATAAAGATAAGAATTGCTCGATCGCGCGAGATAGCCCAGCCTGGTGATCCATCATTTAATTACAGATGATGGATTTGACGCTCGACTCAATCGTGTCTGGATTGATAGACATGACACTAGATTTACTCTTGTTAAAAAATACTTCACCTAACGCTTTCGTTTTGGGATCAAAGTACATATATGAGGCGCGATAAAAGAAAAAATGGTTTTCTTTGCAATCCTGGGCGCCACTTAGGCTAAAAAGATTAAACAACTTGCCATTTGGCGCCAATTGGTCTTCATTAAAATGGGCTGAAACTGTGTACCAAACATAAGGCTCCTCTGCCTTACCCCACCCTGACAATAAATACAGAGTAGATTGGGAATTTTTACGGAGAACAATATCCTTGTCATTGCCAGCCTTAGATCCCCCTTTAGCAACAACCGCTTTTGCAGGGCTTGCTTCGTGATGGTCCGACTTTGCTTGTGCACTCAGAATAAAAAAAACATTCAATAGAACAAAAAGGCGAAACACATAAGAAAATAACGAAGCTTTGAATAAGGCATTCATCACTTGCCCCCCTCAATGACGATATTGGGATGCCACTTCATAAAAGCTGGTGGAATCAATTTTCCATCTTCGACTCCGTAATAAACAATCCTGCCATTTTGACTAATTGCCGCAAAATATTGACTGGTTTCCGGATCAATAACAAACGCTGCCTCAAGTTCGTTACATGCTTGTTTTTTGCATCCGGATCCTAAAATTTGCTTGCCTACATAAACCATTTGAGCACTATCTTCCATTGCCTCTTGGAATACCTTGTAGTCAGCTGATAGCAAATAGGTAAAAATAAAATTGCGATTTCCATCCATAAGATACTCATAGGATGGGGCACCAATCATGAGTGGAACATAAGAAGATTGATCTTTGATGAGATCATCGTACTTGGCTTTCTGTTGACGTTGAACGGCCAATTGCTGTGCCCGATTACCCTCCAAGGAATAATAAGCCCATACCTTGAATCCAATATAGATCAAGACCAATAAAACTAACAAAATGGCGAAGCCCCGCAAAATTAATTTTGCTAAGACTTTAACTTTAGCCGCTATCATCAACCCTTGATATCCATTCTTTTTAACAATCCAGCACAATCATTAGCTATGCTCAATTAGTGCTTAGATTCATTTAATGACACTATAAAGCAATTATCAATACACCCCAACTCAATTGAAAAATTAGGCTAATAACGTAAATTTCATGGAAGACTTATGAAATTTGCAATAATCAAGTATCACTAATAAAACTTAAAATTGGCGCTATTTAAATGTACAGAGCCAATTCCGATTTGGAGCGTTCATGGGAAATCTAGACGATGCAATTAAAGAGTTAAAGGAGATTAATGCTCGCTTAACTGAAATTAGCACCGCGATTCAAGGCAGGGATAAAAAATCGGATGAGAGCCTAAATACCATCAGAAAAGATCTTTGGAATATCAAGAATATCGTTGTTGATGAAAATATTCAAAATAAGATTGTTCAAAAAGGGGTAGAGCGAGCTTTGGCTAAGGCGGCAATTTACGTAGTAGTGTCATCATTGATGCTCTATATTATTGGGAAGTTTCTCCTTTAGAGGATCTTGTTGCCACGACCAATTACTTCACTGGCTCAATTTTTTGAATCTCGACAGAATATTGAACAGCGTCGACAAATTTATTAAGCCAGTTTTTTTCAACCAAATCATTTACTACGACATAGATAAGGTCGTAGTTACCCTCCGTAGTGACTAGAGTAGCGGCACAAGATCGGCGAGATTCGCTATGAGAGAGCTCTCGAATGCGATCAAACGCTTGCGTTCGAGCATTTTGAATAAGAGTCTCATTACTCCTAATGTTTTTATTTAATAGGATCTGAACAGACTCATCTTGACATTTTGGAAGATCTCGATAGTAATAAACATTGACTAGCGCACCAACCACTATTAACAGAATTAAACCCGCCAAAAAAAAGGGGGGAATTCTCCTGCGAAGAGAATCCTCCTCTAAGGACTCCTTTAGATGGTGCATCTGGCTTTCTGGTATTTGAGCCATCTCAATAAGCCCTAACTACTTACCTTTAAGCGCTCTCAGATTTTGTCAGCGGCACAACGTTGTTATTCAAATCCTCAAAATCTGATGTACTAGAAGTGATTTTTAGTGAGTCTGGTAGCAAGCACTTCAGATTGCCATTTACCTTAGCGTCAGGGTGAACGTTAATTTGGGAATAGGTAATGTCGCCACAAACTACAGCGCCTGGATAGACCTCAACCCTCCCTTTTGCAAGGACCGACCCATTAATGCGCCCGATAATAATTGCATGGGCACTGTGAATATCGCCCTCTAAAAACCCGGTCTTACCTATCACTGCGGTATACCCATTTTCTGCTTCAGGACCATTCTCATCTTGATGAATATCACCCACAAGATGTCCTGATAACAGCATATTGCCTCTGTGCGTAAAATTTCCAGCTACTTTTGAGCCTGCACCTATGGTTGTTAAATACGTTAACTGCGAATCAGCCATTGGGCCTTTTTTTGAAAATTCAAACATGTTAACTCCTCCTTATCGAGTGAATCTTATTCACTGCATGGCAACTTCAACCAACTTCATTTCCTTCACGCCGACATTAGGCGGCCTGACTCTCCATCCTTGATAAAACATTTCGACATTATCCAAATCCTGAGCAACTACTACAAAAGGAGGGGCACCCTTAAATGAATGCGCCGTATTGGACTCCAGATCTACCGAAACTTGCTTGCCATGGCTATCAGTCACACATACCACTTGCTTCACTAAAGTCTTAATATTGACAACATCACCTAACTTGGATGGATTGGGAGACTTATAAACAACCAACTGCTCAGCGCGAACTGATGGGCATTGATTCTGAGAAGATGCCGCCACCGAGGTATCGGCCGAAGACTCTGTTTTTTCTAAAACCTTCTCACCCCCCTGAGTCTGCTGCTCACCTTGCGCAACAAGCCCCCCTGGGGGATCGGGTAATTCTAATTTTTTTTGGCTGTTTTGCCCCAGAAAATCAATCACCTGGTCGGAAATATGAAACCGGCTTTCAAAACCATAGAACGCAACACCTCCCAAAAGCATAACTAGCGGAATACTCATCCACCTAGATCGTTGCGTATGAGAACTTAAATGTGGAAGTGAAGTTCCAGCATGAGTACTTTCATAGATGAGGTCATCCACCTGCTCACCTTCATTTGCAACTGATTTAGCTGCATTTACCAGAACCAATCTTTCATCTGCCTGTAGTTTGGCATTTTCCGCAACTACAGAACCTTGATCCTCCCCAACAACCGCAGGGAATTCCTGCAAATAGTGCTCAAGAGGCAAACCCAAATAAGAGCCAACCTTTTTTGCGACAGAGACCTTTAATTGGAAATTGTAGAAAGATGAAATACCACCCTCTTCCAACTCAACAATCATTTTGGTGGAGAGGCAACATTTAGACGCCAGTTCAGCGCGCTCCATCCCCTGCTTTTCTCGAGCATCTTTTAATGCAAGTCCATTAATTTCAGGAGATCGAGCCTGGGACATAAGTTAAGTGTATTGTGAAAAACTGTGAGGTAGCACAGAATTGGATTGGTCTCTTTTAGTGATAAAAGTTTTTACTTCGATATTAGCACCAATAGGGCCCAAACCCACAAAAATACTGGACTAAACTTTACAAAACAAATAAAAACGTCCAAAATTGCACTCGGCGCCCAACAGATTGGACCAACCATAAACCCCAATACCTCTAATTAAATGCAATTAATTTGGATTTCGGGCTCGACCTCGACAATGAAACAAATCAAAATCACGGGGAGATCCGTGATTAAGCTCGCTATTTTGTCGTTCAGTGTATTTATTGTGATTGGTATAGGAATTCATTTTCTGGGTTTTCGAGTGGCAATTCGCTTTAGCCCGGAAATGACCAAAGAAATGGGCGGGGTTATCACCCGCAAAGAATTTGATGAGATTGAAGCAATGTACCGCGAAAAGCTACAAATTCTCGAGCGTCAACTGCCAGCAATAGAATCAAAGATTGCTACGCTTAGCGTTCTAAAAAATCAATTCTCCGAATTAGCAACCCCCACACCAATTAAATCCAAACCTCAAAACAACGAAAATTAATGCACTTTTTTGGTGCATTAATTTTATATTCTTTAAAAATTCAGCAATGCGATATGATCTAACCACATCTATTAAATCAGGAAAATAATTATGGATAACAATCCGAAAGGGTCTCTTTTTGTTGGCGAGGGTGTAGTAGTTAAAGGCACATTTGAGGTTCCCGAAATGGCAGTTGTTGCCGGATTAGTTGAGGGTGAATTGAACACCAAAGAGGTTTTGGTAGACGCCACTGGAATCGTGAATGGCAGAATTAATGCGGAAGTCGTTGAAATACGTGGAGAAGTAACCCAGGGCTTGCATGTCACCGATCACCTCAACATCAAGTCCAGCGCAAAAATTACTGGCCTCACTCAATATGCTGAAATGAGTGTAGAGAAAGGCGCAAAACTGAGCGGAGAGTTGCGAGTGATTGAGTCCAGTCACCCATCCCCTTACTCATCAAGCGCTTCATACAGCTCAAGCGTCACACCAACAGAAGACGAGTAAATCACTTTAGAAATTTGAGAAGCGCAGTATCTAGCGCCTCTCAAAAATGGGCTCTCCACTCACATTAAGCATAGAAAGCATCTGAAAATATGCTGGGGGGCTCAAGTTGTATTCCGAGTTTTCAAATGCAGCAATCTGTGTTTTATCAATTGCCTTAAAAATTTCCGAATCAAAATGGATGCCCCTGCTTGTGTTCTCAAGCTCATAGCTGTCTTGATTCAATTTTTGCACAGCTTTAAATACGTCTGCTCTGCCATTTTCAATCCTTACAATCCAAACATCTGAGAACCCAGTGGAATCGCGAAACAGCGTCCACCTACCCCAAGTTACATCCTCATTTTGAATATAGGAGTCTTGCTCCAAAACCTTAAGTACGCTACCACTGTACTTGAAGCTCGAGCTGAGAGCCTCATTCAAGCCATCTAAGAAAAAATGGATTTTTGTTGCATCATCAAAACGAACTGGATTTAATTGCGCAATTTGGTGCTCATATTGGTATAGATTTCTCATCAACCTATCTACACGACCCTCTGGATTACTCGGGAATGGAGCACCCTTCATGGCAACCTCTTGAGCCAAAGCCTTAGTCAAAGATTCTTCAGCTTGAGATTTAACCACTCCAAATAAAGTTAGCGATTCAGGACTTGTGCCAAATTTTTTATTCCAATACTTCTCAAGCTCTAAACATGCTTCGGACAACTGCGACCTCAGCATATCATCTTTGGGGTACTTTCCAACTTGTGCATATAAGTTGTCAACCTGGCGAATCTCTCTTCCATCAGGACCTGTTATTTTTGAATGCCAGAAACTTTGAAAATCTTGAAATTGATGCCTCAAACTATAAAACCGAAAAACTGCTGCATCAAAATTTGCCTGCTCCATATATTGCGGCGCATTTGATCCTAAATTAAATAAAGCCATAAATTTTATTTGCTCTTAGAAAGAAAGGGTTGCTTTAAAGGATCTATCGACTTTTAATCTTAGCCCAGTTTGCCTGAAAAACCGCCGCAGACGAGTCAACCACACCTTCTGGTTCTTCCCCATTTCTGGAAATCATTAAACCGTTTAACTTGGCCCCATGCTCTATACCCAGCTGACCATAGGTAATATCGCCGCGAACCTCTGCACCCTCATGCAATTCAACTCGCTCGGTTGCATAAATATTCCCCTCAACCCTGCCAGCAACTAAAACCCGGAACGCGTAGATGTCGCCCTGCACAAGCCCTGTTCGTCCTAATGCAATACTGACGTTTTTTCCCTGACGTGCCTCGATATTCCCAATTACACTGCCGTCGATTCGGAGACTTTCATTTGCAACCAATCTTCCATGAACCTCTGTTGCTGGTCCAACAATCGTCTCAAAAGACTCCATGGTAGGCTGCAAAAATTTAATAGATTGAGATTTCTTAAAAAGCATACTGGTACCTTCTTAAGTCATTGGGTGATTGAGGTGGACTTTGGCTTCATTTTTACTTTCATACGGACAGCCAAGTGGAGCTCAATTCTAGCCTCGTTTTCCGCCATATATGAAAATATTTGTGAGTAAGCACTCACTTTTATATATTCTAAATCCGCATTGGCTTGCTAAATAACTGAAGTAGTTACAAAAACCAACCTTGCCGCAATATTAAGCAAACTTCTTTTAGCGCCTCTTATAGACATAGGGGTCATTGCGAAATGAAACAAACTTGATAAATTTAGGCAAAATATTTATGTGCATAAGCAGCGAAGCAAACCCACTCCATTTCTGATGAGGGTTTGCTTATCTGGTGGGCCCACCAGGACTTGAACCTGGGACCAAAGGATTATGAGAGCAGAGGACCAAATTGGCCGTTGTAAATACAAGGGTCTAGCGTTGGTTGACCTCGGTGTGTAAGAAAGTGTGTAAGCAATTAAGCAGCAACCGATACTTCTGATGCTGGAAAACTGTAAAAAAGCCAGCATGAAGCTGGCTTAAAGTGAGATTAAATAGTGGACTGGAATGACTAAGCCGCTTGCTTATGTCTAAGTTTGGGTAAAGCAACTTTTTTTAAATAATCCTCAGAGTAAACACGATTGATGCAGCCTGGATATATAGGTCCAATTTTCGAATCTATTGGTGCAACAAAGGTATCGTTTCCAGCATTCCCGTAATAAGAGGGCATACCCCCAATAATTACAACACGTGTTACCTCAACCCAAAATTTTTCTATTGGAAGACCGATCTTGTTCCAGTTGGCAGATATTTGAATAAAGGACCCAACTCCAATATTTTTAATTTCACTTAAATCTACCTGGGAATAAGAGTCTGGATAGTGAATACTTAAATAATCGTTATCTTGAATGCCAAAAGAAATTAATTTCCCCTTAACTTGAACTGTTGATTCGTATGCAAGATCATTATCTAGATAACTTTTTGCTTGAAATTTTTTATAAAACTTAAACATTTTTAAATCTCCTTAATGGTGAACTATCACAGCGATAATTCATAAATCAATGATATAAAAAGTAGATTTTTTTGAATCTAAATAAGCGTTTCAAATCGGTTTTGTTAATCGTCAAACCCAAAAGAAAATGCCACCCGAAGGTGGCACCGTTACTGCAAGTAACACTTGATTAAGTAGCTAGCGCCAATTGTGGCACTGCCAGTTGTTGGGCCACTTGTTTTTTCGACCGACGCTCTTGCTCCGCCCTATCACGCTCTTCTTGCATTTTTAACTGATAAGCAGGGGATATGATCTCTTTAGCGCGAGCAATTTGCTGTTTATCCACCTCTGAATATGAGCCCTTAGAGCCTAAGTCTATAAACACACGACTAAGAATTTGTTTTTCAAAATCTATATCCATTGGCACAACACCAACCACCTTATACCCACCAAGAACCCCCATGCAAATTGGATAAAAGAACGTGCTCACCCCCATAGAATCATGCACCTGACTAGACCACTCGTGCGGAATGCTAAATTCAGTGATTGGCGTAGCTGCTTTTTCATCCAATAAAGCCTTTATAAACTTGAGCTCATGCTCACTCTTAGCTTTTTTCTTTCTTACAGATTCTAAATTGGTATTGCTTGCACGAATACGATCAATGCCGCCATTCTGACGAATGAATTCTTCCAACTCATTAGCCATTACGTCTTGCCTATAAGCCATATCAAGCACTCTGGCATAAACGTGGGCATTTTTACGATTTGTGCGCACCACATACTTCACAATAATCGTGAGATCAGAGGTATTTTTTTGAACTTTGATGTTGTGCTTGGCTGATAAAGTACTGCGCATTTTGGCAAATATTTCTAACTTATAGTCAGATTCCAGAACCTGATCGCTATATCGCATTAAATCAGCCAATAGCCCATATAAAACATCATTGGCTTTCATAATGTAGTTGTCGTAAAAATCAGCTTGCTGCTGTGCCAATAAATCCCCTTCTGATAACACTTGCTCTACTAATAACTTTCCATTCTTTTTCATCCTATTTCTCCATAGTTATGCGAGTTATTTCGCTATATAAGTCTATGAAAATAGAGAGTCTTTTCGGATGAATAATCAATTTATGTCAGTATTGTTAATACTTTTTTAAGGGGTAAACGCCAATCAATATAGATAAGAATTGTGCTTATACTTTTCATATCTACTTTTAGCGCGTTATTTCAATATAGGTTTATATGTCAGATGAAAAATTGGGGCTCTACAAAGAGATTCCTGGCGGACTTCACAAAGATCGCTCCACAGCCGATGACTGGCGCAAAGCAAAAGATACGCTGTATTACGAGTGGTGGCGCTGCCTCAATGCGAGCAATGAATACCTAGAATGCCGTGCAAAAGGCGGCAAAAACCATCCCTTAACCGATACATATGCGCTATTCGGGGATGTAAATGTCTCGTGGGCGCAATGGTGGGTAAATATTGGAAAGCACATTTTTAGCGAGAGACGCCAATATCCCAAAGTTCGCGCAATTGACCAAGATGAAGCTTTGAGTAAGTTGGAAGTCGAATCAAAAGATTTTTTAATTCTCGACATTCCTCTGAATTTACGCCGAGTAACCATACTTGAGCATATCAACAAGCTCCTGGATGAACATCATAATGGCAAAAATTTAGATGTCAGAGCACAAAGTACTGCGCTAGTGCAGCTAGAAACTACCAAGTTGCAACATAAAACAATCCCAATCTTGGTGGATGTAGCTGAGATTCTCTATCGCAATCCTGATATCCAGCTTTATCAACTAGCCCAAAGAGCCAAGTTAGCCGAGCATCACTTAGGAAGAGCAGTTAGCGAGGCCTTGAGTGCCGACGAAGAAAAGCAAAGACGCCAAATGGCTGCAACTAGATATAAACAACAGGCGCAAAGATTGGTTTACAACGCGGCGAGACTGAAGTTCCCATCGATTGATTAGACATTCTTTTCAAATTTAATTATCCATTTTAAAAATGGATAAGGATTAATTTCATTCAGATCGCTATCTGGGTAACCAATTTCATCCAATACGTCCTCATCCAAATCTATCAATAGAAAACTTCCCCCGCAAAACTCTCCAAAATTAAGCGAATAATCACTAAATTCCAGGAATAGAGATCCAGTAGTTGTATGTGTATTATTTAAATTAATAACGCCGTTAGACTTTAATTCCTCATAAGCTTTATCCAGCTGCTTTGATAATTTATCAACATCATTTGCGCTATTCACAATGAATTCAATAGGCTCATGGTTTTGGAGATCGTCAATTACTAAGGTTGCCATGGGTACGTCCCTTTAATATATTCAATTCCCACTAGATTAACTCAACTGCATTACGCATAAGATCGGGGTTTACATCAATATATTTCTGGGTAACTGCTATTGACTTATGTCCCGCCAATCCAGCCAACACCCTTACTGAAATGCCTTTGTTTGCCAACGTAGTAATGAAGGTTCTACGCCCGCTATGACTTGAAGCTCCGGCAATACCTGCACTGCGGTATGCCCAAAAGAACCATTGGCATAAAGAATTTGCCGAGAATCCCAGTCTTTTTGCAGTATGAAAGAATGGCACATCCGGAAATTTTGCATAACGAGTAGCCAAATAAATCGCCAGTTCATCTTGTAATTTCTTTGGTAAAAACACCGTTCTTGGCTGGCCACCTTTAGTCTGCGCGGCACTTAAACGTACTTCATTACGAATACTGCCATCTTCATTTACTACGTCCCGATTTTTTAAACTGGCTATTTCGGCAACACGAAGCCCTGAATAACAGCTGATCAATATCAACGCCCTATCGCGTTCTGGATACTTCTTGGTTGCAACATATCCTAATACCTTATCTAGCTCTTCTGGGGTCAATGTCTTTGCTTGTGCCATTTGTTTTTCCTTTGCATTTAATAAAAAGCATGTATGTAGTGTGTTTTCTTTTGTGGGAAAGGTCGACCTCTATTTGCCATAAGGTACTTTTGAATTCTTGTGATTTGTCATCTTTGTACTAGGTTCCCAGTAAAACCATGGGTTTCCAAGATCTTCCAAGAATCAACGACTTGCATCATTCACAAAAGAAAAGCATTTTTTTCTTATGTGCACACTACGCTTAATATTTAGCTGTTTTGTGTGAGATCTAGACAACAAATTGACTAAGAATTTGAGGCGCTTATATGCAAATACTGTGGGTTTTAGACACACCGCTAAAAACACCTCAAATTCACGCTGTATTGCGTTTATGCAATCTCAGCTACTTGGGGCTAAGAATGCAAAAAGCCCGCGTTAAGCGGGCTTTTTTGAGGGGTTTATTAACAATCTTATGTATTGGCTATTACTGCCAAACTGTTAAATCCACATTAGTAGCAATAAACACAGGAAGCTTGGGCCCTGCATTTTTGCAGTGGCGCACTGGCAAGTCCCAACTCCCTTTTGTCCCCCGTTGCTCATCGCCAATACGCAAATGCATTTCCCCGCTATCTGGCAAATACGCACAGAATCCCGGCACCGTTTGTTTAATCTTTGCATCTCTATCCCAATGCAATATCCATGACATCAAGATATTCGGCGCTTTAGGTAGGTCTGTATTAATTAGCTCATTAACAATATCTATTTGCTCTTGTATCTGAGCGCGGCCCTCCCAATGTATGTAGCTATAAAAATCGACTAAATACTTTTGCATAGGGTTATGTAGTTCGATTGAGCCGTTATAAGCAGCGCGATTAAACACCATATTTCCATAGCTTCCTGAAAATTTTTCATTAATAAACATTCTGACTGCAATTTCTCTCATTTTTATCTCCTTTTAGATGAGTGATGTTGCAAGTCGCTTGGTTGATTAGTTTCTTAGTTGGTTGCTAGTAGAAGAGATCTCAAAAGATCGTTACTTGGTGATTAGTTGCTTCTCTCAATAGAGAGAGGTGCTTTTGTGTTGCTAGTCAGAGTTATTCATTTGCCACTAAGTGACTTACTTAACTCCATTAGCTACTACTTACTCAGCTAGTAACGCTTTTTCTCTACCTCGGTAACCCACTCTGTCGCAACCGAGCAACTCACAAAAATATTTATCCCTTGATAAGAAAGACCGCATTTTTTCTGTCCAAAATGCTCTGAATTCCACAGAACACCAAATAGAGGTCGCCCTCAACCCAAGATCAACCATATATTGCGCATGTCCCCCACCTTTATAAGGAGAACACAATGAGCGCACCAAATTTGCTAAGCAATCTGCAATTTATAGATACCGTAAGACCAAGATCTATGCCAGCAGTACAGCAAAGAAGAAACAAACTTAGCAACCAACTATGGCAACAGATCCAGCTAGCCAAAAGCCAAATAGAACATACCCACTTTGTCGTGAAACGCAGGGTTACTGTTAAAGACGTAGAAGGTAACTATAAGAGCATTGAACGTCCAAAACGCATTAAAACCTGGTGGTTTATGTCTAGTGACGGCTCTTTATGTCTATCAGTTTTTTACGGAAGCAAACGTATTGAGATTGTTCCTGGCAAAACCTTTATTTCAGTAAAGAATATAGCCGAATTAGTAAAAACACTGGAACTACTAAAGTCTGAGACTGAAGCTGGGAGCTTGGATCGGGCTATTGAAAATGCCAGTGGCGCACAGAAATTGAACTTTAATAAAAAAAGTTAGCGATATAAGCGTTACTTGAAGTAACGCTTGATTTATTGCAGGTTGATAAGAAAAGCTAAATATTGATATGAAAAGATATAAGGCAACAGTAAATGCAAGCGGACTATGGGTTGAGACGATTCTCTTTGCTCAAAATCAAGCCCAAGCCTATGCACTCTTCAAGGCAATCTTTGGTTCAAGTAACGTGCCGCATCAACCATTACAGATTGGGTAACTATGAGATTTGATGAAATAGCCCCAATCAAACCATTAAGCCCCGAGCAAGCTAGACTTAAATCAATGAAGGATCGTGTTAAGCGAGATCAAGAGGCTATAAAAGCGGAGCGAGCCAGGCAGAAGATCAAAGCTGGGCAAGCAGAACTTATGCAAATAGAGAGCGCAGTACAAAATGAATAATGCCTATACCGCCTGGATGACTGCAGGCACTTATGGGAACTTTAATGGTGCGCTATCAACGGCACTACGCAAAAAGAAAGCTGGCGCTATTGCAGTACAGATTCAAGATGTCAATAAAGCTGTGGTGTACAGCTCTTAGAACAAACTTATTTCTCCAACTTTGGCTCAACTAAATTCGCATCTGCAGGGTCAGAACCCACATCAATTACAAAGGTTGTTCCTCGTATGCCGATTACAGCAGTTGGCGTAGATCACTTAATGCTGATTCTAAATCCTGCTAGCTTGTTAGTTAAAATCAAATAACCACAAAATCGCTCGCAGACAAGCCTGTAGGCTTGTTACTCAATACAGCAAAGGTAGTCGCGCTATAACTTGTGCCCGAGCCATCCTGATCGAAGGCTAAAGCGCCAGTACTGCTGTTATAGCAGACACGACTTGAATTCGACCACGTATCGGTTGCAAACAGCGTACTATCAAGGCATCCGGACGTATTAAACGCGCCAGTAAAGATGCTGCTTGATAGGTCAATCTTGTCTTCACTGTGCACAAAGTCAGTAATGGTCACGAGGCTTAGGCCTGATTTGGTCACATAGGCATCCGCTCTGACGGTCCCGCTGGTTACAAAATCAACCACGAGGTCTTCTTCAGCCAACTGCTTAAATGACTTGGATTTGAGGCTTAATTCCTGGCTTATCTTAGCCATGGTCTGCTCATAGAGTGCTATAGAGGTATGCTTGGCCTCCTCAAGATCCGCCTGGCCAGTGCTCATGGAGTGCCACTGACAATTGGGCAACCTAAAGCGGCATTGCCATTGATTGCTGCCTGATCGCTTAAAGAGACTTACTAAACCTCGGTGGAGGTGAATTACATCAGCAGACTGGGATGCACTAGATTTGAAGAAAAGCTGGTTTAGATTTTGCACTCAAGTGTCGTGTTTCGAGACACTTGTAGCTTAACTTCAGATTTCAGGAAGGTCGATCGGAAAATTTGTCGAGTAAACCGACATTTCATGTGTGGATATCTGGTAGGCAGACTCCGACCCAAAGCAGACCATCAATTCAATAATCTGAGTACGCTAACTCTCACCCAAAACTGAGCGACCTGCTTAACGTAAGGCTTTATTTAACTGATCCACAATCTCGGCCCAATCAGCATCTAAAAGCAACTCATCACGAAGAAGCCTTGCTTGAGATGGTGTCCACAATGGTGCATCCGCTAATTCAATCGCTTCATCTAAAGGAGCATGCCGATCAATGAATGCCTTAATACTATTACCATCAGAAGGTAGTCCTAATTGAAGGAATAACTCAGAGAATGGATGAAATGACTTTTCCATGATTAATTTCTCCTTAAACGTAACGCATTTGTAATGACCGAGGCTGAGCTCAAGCTCATGGCAAGTGCAGCAATTAATGGTGAGAGTAACCATCCAGTGAAAGGATATAAGAGACCAGCAGCAATAGGAATGCCCAGTGCGTTATAAAGAAACGCAAACACTAGGTTTTGCTTCATATTGCCTACCGTATCGTCTGAAAGCGACTTAGCAATCGCAATACCTCTGAGATCACCTTTAACTAAAGTAATTTGGGCGCTATTCATAGCAACGTCAGTACCGGTGCCCATAGCAATACCAACATTGGCTTTTGCTAAAGCTGGAGCATCATTGATGCCATCACCTGCCATTGCAACAATCCGACCTTCATTTTGTAGTCGAGTTACCAATTCGAGCTTATCTGCTGGCTTAACCTCTCCATAGACCTCTTCAATCCCAAGGCGCTTGCCAACAGATTTAGCAGTTGTCAATCCATCTCCCGTTGCCATCACAATTCGCAATCCCGCCCCTCTTAAGGTTTGCAAAGCCTCTGGCGTAGTAGCCTTAATAGGATCAGAAACAGCTAAAAGGCCAGCAAGCTTTCCGTTGATAGCTAAATGCATCACGCTAGCGCCTTCAGAGCGGAGCTCCTCTGCTTGGGCTTTCAAAATATCAACAGAAACTCCCAGCTTATCCATCAATGCAGTATTACCCAACGCCAAATGAAACAAGCCAACGCTACCTTGAACTCCAATTCCTGAACTTGATTCAAAGTTTTCGGGTTTCTCTAATGGCAAATTACGGTCTCTTGCGGCGCGAACAATTGCATCGGCAAGGGGATGCTCACTGCCCTGATCAAGACTTGCTGCAAGCTTTAAGACCTCATTACCATCAAAGCTGGGCGCAGGAATAACTCTATCAAAAATTGGCTTACCCTCTGTTAAGGTGCCTGTTTTATCAATAATGAGGGTGTTCACCTTACGAAGATTTTCAATGGCCGCAGCGTCGCGGAACAAAATTCCTTTTGTCGCCCCCTTACCAGTAGCAACCATAATCGACATTGGCGTGGCAAGACCTAGGGCACAAGGGCAAGCAATGATTAATACCGAAACCGCATTGATTAAACCAAAGACCCAACTTGGTTCGGGGCCAAAGATCCCCCAAATGAAAAAAGTCAGTAAAGCTATCGCTACAACCGTTACTACAAAATATCCCGCAACAATATCTGCCATTCGCTGCATTGGCGCTCTGGAGCGTTGGGCTTGAGCTACCATTTGAACAATTTGAGCCAGCATGGTTGAAGAACCAACACGCTCGGCTTTAATAATCAATGCGCCATTGGTATTCATCGTTGCTCCAATCACACGATCACCGATACGCTTAGTAACCGGCAATGGCTCCCCGGTAAGCATAGATTCATCAAGCGCACTAGAGCCTTCAACAATGACGCCATCAACAGGCACTTTTTCACCTGGGCGCACCCTCAATAAGTCTTCAATATGCACATTTGATAAGGGGATGTCTTCCTCGGATCCATCAGCCTTAATTCTTCTAGCCGTTTTAGGCGCTAAGCCCAAAAGTGATTTAATTGCCGCAGAAGTTTGTGAGCGTGCCTTTAGTTCCAACACCTGACCAAGCAGAGTCAATGAAATAATGACGGCGGCTGCCTCAAAATACACACCAATCCTGCCCATAGACATAAAGGAAGCAGGAAATACTTGTGGAGCTACCGTAGCAACAACGCTATAAAAAAATGCAGCACCTGTTCCCAATCCAATCAAAGTCCACATATTTGGACTACGATTGGCTATGGATTGCCAGCCACGATGAAAGAATGGCCATCCTGCCCATAAAACAATTGGTAGGGATAGGAATAATTCAACCCAGGTTTGGGTTTGAGACTCTAGTAGATTAAGTTTATGGCCAAACATCGCAAGGACAGTCACCACTGTCGTCAAAGGCAGCGTCCACCAAAATCGCCTTTGAAAATCAACTAATTCTGGATTTTCTTCTTCCTCTAATTCAGGCAGCAGAGGCTCTAAACTCATCCCACAAATTGGGCAATTACCAGGATGATCTTGTCGAATTTGCGGATGCATGGGGCAGGTATAAATTGTGCCAGCCACCGAAGCAGGCGACTCTGAGTCCTGTAGCCCCCCATCTAGATACCTGCTGGGCGCTCCAATAAATTTTTCTTTACAACCATTGCTGCAAAAGTAATACGCAATATTCTTAAGCGAGTAACTATGCTTAGACTGAGAAGTGACCGTCATGCCACAAACAGGATCCTTCAAGGAATTTTCATCTGAAGAATGTTCGTGATGGGAGTGATCGTGTCCATGCTCATGATGATTGTTCTCATTGTGCTTACTCATTGCAAATCCTTGTTTACCTAATCTATTAAAACTGGCGTATCTGGGATTTCATTATCTGAAGATGATTTCCCCGGGAATTGACTTTGCAATAGTTGACTCACCATTTCAATTCCAGACAAAATGCCAGCCTGATATTCATTGAGCGCAAATTTGGATTCGATCTCATGACAAATAACATCCCACGCACTGGCATCCGCATTTGAATGAATGCCTCTATCGGCAATTATCTCTACAGCATGATCGGCTAATAAAATATAAATGAGCACCCCATTATTGTGCTCGGTATCCCAAACTCTGAGATTGGTAAAGACTTCAATTGCACGATCTCTAGGGCTTAAGTCTTTTAACAAGGCAAGCGTATCCAGGGCACCTTCCACGGCAAAACAGATTTGACCCGAATGTTGAGCCTCACTATCTCGAATCGCATTTGTTATTGCGGCAAGATCTTCCTTGGAAAAGCATTTCTCTACCTTGCGACTATGAGACCAGAGATGTTTTATTAATCGATTCATATTCATGCTTACCATCTCCCCGAGGAGCCACCGCCACCAAAGCCGCCACCGCCACCACTAAATCCACCACCTCCACCATGGCCTCCACTGCTATAGCCACCAAAGCCATGTCTACCCAACCCCATTCCGGATAGAGCAACGACCAATGCCACAACACCGGCGATTAAGGCCATAGAAAACGCACCGAACATAAACCAGGCGATAAGAGCTACAAATCCTCCGGTAACGAGGGATCCAGGCAACCTGCCGAGCATCGATCGTAAGATTCCACCAAGCACTAAAGCCACAATAAAAATGATTGGTAAAAACGAACGAATATCCCCGGGGTCACGCATTTCTGTATTAGTTGGGTTTGGCGCTGGTAACGCCTCACCATCAACCACGCTAATCACAGCGTTTACGCCATCCGTAATGCCGCCATAAAAATCCTGCTGTTTGAATCGGGGCACAATGATTTGGTCGATGATTCGCTTGCTAGTTGCATCAGTTAATACTCCTTCAAGGCCGTAACCCACCTCAATCCGAAGGGCTCTATCCGCTTTAGCAATAATCAGAATCGCACCATCATCTACTTTTTTCCGTCCAATCTTCCATTGCTCAGCTACGCGAATAGCATATTGCTCAATAGCTTCAGGGGCTGTAGATTGCACCATTAACACCACAATCTGACTACCCTTTTTAGCCTCAAAATTGCTTAAGGTTTGATCTAGAGAGCCAATCTGACTGGGTGTAAGAGTACCTGTTTGATCAATGACCCGCCCTGATAAAGCTGGCACCGTCTGCTGCGCCACAGAAAACTGAGGCCAGCAGAGCAGCGCCAAAAGCGTTAGCAAGGCGAATAGGCATTTAGGCAGCCAGAAGATGCGGGTCACGAAAGTTGCTCCAATTATTTCGCCGCAGGAGTATCAAATGAAACGCTAGGAGGGGTCGCTAATTCCTTTTCATTCTCAACGGCAAAGTTTGCCTTAGCTTTATAACCAAACACCATTGCTGTTAAGTTAGATGGGAATGAACGAATCGTGACGTTGTACTCCTGTACAGATTTAATGTACCGATTACGAGCAACTGTAATGCGATTTTCAGTACCCTCTAGTTGCGCTTGCAAATCTCTAAACCCTTGATTTGTTCGTAAGCTCGGGTAGCTTTCTGTAACGACCAATAACCTGGATAAAGCCGAAGTGAGCTGCCCTTGCGCTTGCTGGAATTTCTGGAAAGCTTCTGGATTATTTACCAAATCAGGAGTAGCTTGAATTGAGGTAGCTTTAGATCTAGCCTCTACCACTTTGGTCAGGGTATCTTGCTCAAACTTAGCTTCGCCTTTGACCGTGCTTACTAGATTAGGAATCAGATCCGCTCTACGCTGATATTGATTCAATACCTCAGACCAGCTAGAAGTTACCTGCTCATCTTGGGACTGAATTTGGTTATACCCACAACCTGATAACAATACCGCTGCTATTGCCAACAGACCGATAAGATATTTACGCATTTGTTACTCCTTTACTTAATTGAAGTTTGAGTCTTTAAGAACAGTTACCTTTTTGGATGTCTAAAAATTGGGAATTAAAGAGAGTGTTAACCACAACAGCAACCACCAGATTTTTTCTGTGGCGCCTGAACGCTGCCATCAAGGTCCAAAGAAGAGGGGTAACCATCCTCATTTAGCGCATGAATCAAATCATCACTCTTCCAGCTCACCCTATCTAAATGCACTTTTCCTTTTTGCAAGTCGACATGGATATTGGATACGCCATCTAAAGATTCAAGTGCCTTGGTAACGTGGTTAACGCAAGATCCACAAGTCATACCGGCGACATTTAAATAAATTTGACTCATTTTCATTCTCCCTTTTTTAATTCGACGACATATAGCTTTCCACCTTCGCTTGATGCCACAAATTCCACTTGGTCTCCAGACTTAAGACCATTTAAAAGGGCTTTGTTTTTCACGTTAAAAATCATGGTCATTGGGGGCATATCTAAATTCTTGATTTCCTCGTGACGAATGGTGACTTTGCCTTGCTCCAAATCAACTTTGCGTACCTGACCAGCCGTATATGCACCAGTAGATTGGGCGCTTACTATATGAGTCAAGATTACTCCTGATAGTAGAAAAATAACACTCAAATATTTTTTTAGATTGTTCATAATTTAATTCCTATCGATAAGATTGATAAATTTGGGATTGACCATTTTTAGAGATCAATAAAACGTCATAAGGATCTTTTCTAGATCCATACTCAGGACCATCCATTCCTGGAGAGCCTATGGGCATCGCTGGTACAGCAATCCCTACAGCATTGGGCTTCTCGGCCAATAAACGCTTAATTTCCCTCGCCGGGACATGGCCTTCGATTGCATAACCATCAATGACTGCGGTATGGCAAGACCCAAACTGAATGGGCATGCCCATCTTCTTTCTAATCTGGTCATTACCATCGCTGATCACTTTAGTAGCAAAGCCATTTTTCTCCACATACGAAATCCAATCCTTGCAACAGCCACAAGTTGGACTCTTCCATACTGTGATCAATGGTTTTTCACTGACAGCACTGGATGCAAACGGCACTAGCACCAATCCCATTGCTATAGCCCTTCTTGTTAAATTAATGTTGATGGGAGCCATGGCCGTCCCCTTTCTGTGCTGGTGAAACAGATTTAGGTCCAGCTACCGAAATTGATCCCTTCATTCCCGCATCGTAATGGCCTGGTTGTAGGCATGCAAATTGCACTTTTCCAGATTTCGTAAATTGCCAAATAATTTCACC
Source organism: Polynucleobacter sp. MWH-HuK1 (assembly GCF_018881815.1). GTDB lineage: Bacteria > Pseudomonadota > Gammaproteobacteria > Burkholderiales > Burkholderiaceae > Polynucleobacter. The sequence continues at coordinate 817,431 of NZ_JACVPP010000001.1, read as the reverse complement.
TGTTTGACCAGCGCCTAAGGTAACCATGTTTGGCTCGGCATGCTCCATTTCTGGAAACTTCATCATCTGCTTATAGTGCTCTTGTAGCTCTTGATCTGTACCAAGCACCATTTCATGTTTTGTTTTACCCAGATTCTTGACTACAAAGTGGATAGTTTCGCCTTGCTTGACTTGAATACTGCTAGGATTAAATCTCATGTTGTCTGTCATGCGAACTCTAATTGTTCGATTTACTTTGGCTGCAATACCCGGCTGTCCAACACTAGAATTTTCGCTGGCATGATCATGACCACCACTAGCGCCATGGTCATGAGACATTGCGCCCATGCCACCCATAGCCCCCATGCCTGCGCCTGATCCCTGCATCTTGTCATGCATCGCCTTACATTGACTAGCACTCATCTCAGGATGCATTTGTTGGCACATTGCCACCCTTTGTTCAGGAGTCATTTTTGCCATATTCTCGTGCATCGCCTTACATTGATCAGGACTCATTTCAGGATGCATTTTTTGACACATCGCTGCCATTGGATCTTGGTTCATGGCCCCTTGATTCATCATCCCCATACCGCCAGGTTGTGTTGCACCTTGCGCAAACACCAAACTAGATGCTGCCATCGCAATTGCTGCCAATGTAAATTGAATATTTTTCATTTTGTTTTCCTTAATTATTAATGTCCAGAATGCCCATTGGGCTTTCTTACTTGCACTTCGATTTCTTTTGTAGAGCTTGGTCTTGTTGATTGCATAGGTTTTGCAGCATTTAGTTGCGTTGGAGCTGCAGGTAATGCGCCTTTGTAAGCCTCTGCCACCGTACCAGCCGGATGCTTATACCAACCCGGATCTGCATAATCGCCAGGCTTTTGATCCTTACGTACTTTTAATACGCTAAACATACCACCCATCTCTACCGACCCAAAAGGACCCATACCCGTCATCATGCGAGCCGTGTTATCAGGAATAGGCATTTCCATTTCAGACATATCACCCATACCCCTTTCACCCATCACCATATAGTCAGGTATCAGACTGTTGATCTTCTTGCCAACCCCCCGATGATCAACGCCAATCATGGTGGGGAGGTTATGCCCCATTGCATTCATGGTGTGGTGGCTCTTATGGCAATGGATCGCCCAGTCACCCTCTTCATCTGCAAGAAATTCAATTTGCCGCATCTGCCCAACAGCCACGTCAGTGGTTACCTCAGGCCAACGAGCAGTTTTTGGAACAGGGCCTCCATCAGTGCCTGTGACCGAAAACTCATGCCCATGAAGATGAATTGGATGATTGGTCATTGTTAAGTTTCCTACTCTGATTCGGACCTTGTCATTTAGGGCGACATTCAAAGAATCTATGCCAGGAAAAACGCGGCTATTCCAGCTCCATATATTGAAGTCAACCATCGTGGCTACTTTTGGTGTGTAACTACCAGGATCAATGTCATATGAGCTCAATAAAAAACAAAAGTCCCTATTAACATCATCAATAAGTGGATTTTGATCTTTAGGATGCGTAATCCACATACCCATCATTCCCATTGCCATCTGCGTCATTTCATCGGCATGGGGGTGGTACATGAAAGTCCCCGGGCGGCGAGCAACAAACTCGTACATAAAGGTTTTTCCCGGCGGAATACCTTTTTGAGTTAAACCTGTTACACCATCCATACCATTTGGTAATCTTTGGCCATGCCAATGCACTGAAGTCTGCTCTGGTAACCGGTTAGTAACAAATATCCGAACTCGATCACCTTCCACCACTTCGATTGTTGGCCCAGGGCTTTGACCGTTGTAACCCCATAGGTGCGCCTTAAATCCAGGAGTCATTTCTCGCACTACTGGCTCAGCGACTAAATGAAACTCTTTAACGCCTTCATTCATTCTCCAGGGCAATGTCCAGCCATTTAAGGTAACAACTGGATTGTATGGGCGACCTGTACTAGGTGTTAATGGTGGCATCGTATTAGCGTTTACCTGCGTCACTAATTCTGGGGCACCAGATAAGGCATAGCGGCCAACTGCTGCAACCGCGACAGCACCGCCAGCAATACCGGCATATTTAAAAAAATCTCTTCTTGAACTCATTATTTTTCCTTATCAATGTCCGGCAGGGTTTGCTAACATCCCCGCCCCAGTAACGCTAGGCACCTGGAGTATTGTTGGTCTGCCAATTAAGGAGGACTGCAAAGCAGCATCTGTTAACCAAAATTGTTGCTGAGCATTAATTGCTGCAATTACTGCAGAGACCTGATCTCTTGAGTCGGCAATCAACTCAAAGACACCAATAATCATGCCGTTATAGCGAAGCTGACTTTCTTCAGCGATGGCTTTGCGTACAGGTATTACTTCTTTTCGATAGTGTTGGGATATATCGTATGCAGTTCGATAGGCCGAGTAAGTCTCCCTCAAATTGGAACTAGCATTTCGAGTAACGCCCTCTAGCCGATTAAATGCGGCTAAAGTTTGGGCATTCATGGCATCCCTACTCATATTTCCCCAATCGAAAATTGGTAGTCGAATCGAAATTTCATAGCCCTGCTTTGGGGTGCTCTCACCAGATGCTGAATCAAATTTAGTGCCGCGATTAAAGCCCAGCTCAATATCGGTAAAACTGGTGATGTTGTTAAGCCCCTGGGCCTTCGCTGCTGCCTCTAAAGTCGTTGTAGCCAAGCGAATATCTAGCCGCTCCACGCCAGCTTGCTGCGCAATAAATTCAGTATTTGGCGGTTGCTTAGGCAGATCAGGTAAACGATTGGGCAATTTGAGTTCTTTTGCCTGAGCTTCACTTAGCCCAAGAGCACGAACAAGCTCCTCCCTACGGCTTACTGAAGTCTGTTTTGCATTAGCAAACTGCGTGGCCGAATCTGCATAAAAAGCTTGCTGCCTTGCACGAGTAATCTTATTGAGATTACCTACCGCCTCCATGCGCCTTGCTAGCTCAGCACTTGCTTCTGCACTTCGAAAAACTTGATCGGCATATTTGAGGGATTGCTCTGCTGCAACTGCACGAACCCAAGCCTGGCGAACCAAAGTCACTTGATCAATGATTTCGGTAGTTAAACGCAATTGAGCTTGTTCAATTCGCTTATCAGCTATTCCTTTGCGTTGAGGCAAAGTAATCAGATCTAATAATCCAAATACAAACCAGCGATTAAATTCGATCTCTGGACTAGTAACCATTCGCTCAAAAGCAAAATAAGGATTAGACATTCTGCCTGCTTGGGCAGCAGACGCTGCTTCAGACCAATTCTGGGCAATAAGTGCTTGAACGGCTGGACTATTAATCAAGGCAAGCTGAACAGCATCGCTTTGATTTAAATTCTTAGCCAGCAGTTCCTGAGCTCTACCCTGAAGAACATCACGCTCATCTGACGATTTTGCTAAAACAACCTGGCCATTAGTAAATTTACTCGAATCTAGATTCGTTTTTTGTAAGGCCTCGTCAATATTGACGCTAGCGCATCCAGTAAGAGCACTCGCAAATAAGATTGATACTATTTTGTATCGTTTATTGAAAGGCATGGTCATCATCATTTAACTCCCTCGTGATGATTTTTCGAGTGCTCTTCGCTTGTTGGCGCCACATCAGCCTGAGCAGCTTCTTTTGCATACACTTTCCATCCGCCGATCTTTTGGACGGTAGCGTTAGCCTGCCTCCAAGGAATGATCTCCTCTTCCGAATAAGGCTGATAATTTTTAAATACTGACGTGTACTGCAGCGACTCGGCAATAGACTTTGCCGAAGAACCATTTACCGCCGCATCTTGCGCCGATGCAACTGGACTACCTAGTAATGTGAGCGCCAATAGAAACATTCCATTGCCCCACATGCATTTAAATATGCTCATAATTTCTCCAATAGACAAACGTAGCGACAAGACTTGTCGCCAAAATCTACTTACTACTGAGGAAATTTAAATCCGAGGGGGTTTGTAAATGCTACCTAGCGATTGGCCGAGTGCCAAAGTAGGATCGTAAGGCAGTAGATTGTCCGCATACTGCAAAGGAGCAACTACGGAGGATGAAACTGTTAAATCAGCAATACCAACGCAGCACTGAGAAGCGGTATGGCACTTTGTAGCCACTTTCTTTGCCGACTTTTCTATCGATGAAGTGCAATCGTTACATTGCTTATGCTGCATATGAGAGTCAGCATTATCAGCATGAGTCGCAGCTTGGGACTGGTGCGCATGGTGTTGATCGGAAACGAATACGGGCATGCTAGCCGCATGAATCAGGCTAATAAAAAAACTTAAACATAAGAAAACGCATACTTTCCGCATTGTTTAATATTACACTGAATTTAGCGTTTTGTCGGCCTTACCCTTCACATTTTGAGTCTAGGCATTAACTTATTGAGCTATTGAGGCTATAAACCCAAGCAAATTCAAGAGGATGTGAATAGGGTTTGGGAAGGTGCGTTTATCGTAAAGTGCTACAAGAAACCCCACCATCCCCACCGAAGAGATAGTAGATACGAAATCCATGTCAGATAAAGCCACCAAACTCAATGCCCAGTGCAACTGCATCAGCGTTGACAAACAGAAACTAGATATTGAGGTTCATCGCCTTATTAGTGATCTGGACCTTGCTGATTCAACTGCTACAACGATAGGCTCGATGCTCTCAAGTAGCGGAGTATTTATTGACCAAGCCGCCTTAGATCAGATGAAAGCATTAGTAAAAGCGGTCTATAAAGTTTGCGAAATGCCTTTATTTCAAAAATTAGTTCTTGAGCAAGCTCCATTGATTGCTAGGCATCAACAAAGTACAAGTGGTGTTTTTTATGGATTTGATTTTCACCTAGGGGTAAATGGCCCGCAATTAATTGAAATCAATACCAATGCAGGCGGCGCTATGATTTCTGCCCTTGAAATTGGGGCATCGAAAAATTGCTGTGAGCCAGTAGAGAGACGCTTGGGAGTAAGAAATATGCCCAATGAAATTTATGAGACTTTTCTGGATATGTTTACCCAGGAGTGGAGGTCCTTCAATAAGGATCCTTCTGCCCAATTAAAGACAATTGCAATCGTTGATGAGAATCCAACTGAACAATTCTTATATCCTGAGTTTCAACTCTTCCAAGCCCTGTTTCAAAAGCATGGAATCACGACAATCATCACCTCTCCAGACGGCCTCACCATTAAAGACAAAAAGGTTTACTTCGGTAAAATTCAAATTGACTTAATCTACAACCGAACGACTGACTTTTATTTTCAAGATTCGTCATACGAAGTGCTTAGAGACGCTTATCTTCAAGATTATGTGGCTATCACCCCAAACCCCTTTAATCATGCAGTATTTGCCAATAAAGATAACCTTTGCATCTTAAGCAATCGGGAACATCTTGACTCCCTAGGGGTTGACTTGTCTATACAAGAAATACTCCTGAGTCACATTCCAGAGACTGTAAAAGTTTCCTCTAAAAACGAAGAATCTCTTTGGACCAATCGTAAAGAGTACTTTTTCAAGCCCAGTCAAGGCTATGGGAGTCGCGCTGTATATCGCGGAGATAAATTAACTAAAGGTGTATGGGGTCAAATTAAGGATAAAAGCTATATTGCACAAAAAGTAATTCCACCAAGCAAACGAACCATCAAGATTGATGGCAATGAGGCTGATCTTAAAGTCGATATTAGGGATTATGTCTTTGAAGGTAACTCACTCATTACAGTAACACGCATATACCAAGGACAAACTACAAATTTAAGAACCTTGGGGGGCGGCTTCTCGCCTCTTTATAGCGTTGACTAAGATTGATGCGGTTTAAGATACAATTTAAATTTCTATCTTCTTTAATTCTGAAATTGTAATTAAATGAGTTCAGTTACTAGAATTGCAGTGACTACTTCCGGCCGATTTGAGTCATCTGAGTGAATTCAATCAATTTGGATCTTATCGACCCAAGGGAGACCTTGGAGGACAAGTCCAGTAACTCATCCCCCTAGTGTGTTACTACCTTGACCGATCCATCCACATATAGTTCTGCTGCATCATTTGGTTCATCATGTTCTGCTGCATACCCATGTATTGATCCATCATGTATTGGCGTTGCTTTAACTGCTCAGGTGTTAATTTAGAGTAATAGGGGCCCATACCATTCCAACCCATCATGTGTCCACCCATCATGCCGCCGTTACCACCACAACAACCCATCATTCCCGAACCCCACATGCCTTGCATCATATTCATGTTGCCCTGCATTGTGCTCCAGTGAGCCTGCATCAGCTTTTGCCTTTCTTGCGGATCTTGAGTTGCACGGATCTGATCCATCTGCTGTTGCATCTTTTTAAAGTTCTCTTGAATTTGAGCGGCTTGCTTATCAAACTCCGCTACATCAACATTTTTTTGTTGTGTCTGTGAGGCTTTAGTGCCTGCCCCTGCTGATTGCGCCAAAACGGGCGCACTTAATAAAACACCCAAACTTAAAATCGCAACACATCCTAGCTTTTTCATCTTAGTACTCCTTGAGTTAAATGCTGAATATTGACTACTGTCTAACTTCTTAATAACCGCAATCCATTTGCCACTACTAGCAAGCTCGCACCCATATCCGCAAATACCGCCATCCACATCGTGGCTTGCCCTGTAAAGGTAAGCACAAGGAAAATAGCTTTAATGCCAAGAGCAAGAACAATGTTTTGAGTCAGAATTAGAGCGGTTGATTTGGATAGCCGAATAAAGGTAGCAATCTTGCGTAAATCATCATCCATTAGCGCAACATCAGCAGTCTCTATCGCAGTATCGGTTCCAGCCGCCCCCATCGCAAATCCAATACTTGCTCTTGCTAAAGCGGGGGCATCATTAATGCCATCTCCAACCATGCCTACCTTTACATTGGGATCCTTTTTTAGGCGACTGTCAATTATTTTGAGCTTATCTTCAGGCAATAAATTACCCATAATCTCATCGACACCCACCTGTTTACCTATTGCCTTAGCGGTGTGCTCATTGTCACCAGTGAGCATGATGGTAGTCACGCCTAATTGGTGAAGCTCATCAATAGCCTGCTTGCTTGTTTCTCTAACAGTATCGGCCACCGCAATAATAGCTAAAACCTCTGTTTGGTTGGTAAGCAATACGGCCGTTTTGCCCTGCTGCTCTAGTGGTAATAAACGATTCTCAATATCATCAGAGCACAAACCCAATTCTTCAATCAGTCGATGATTGCCAAGGTAATACAAATTACCCTCAATAACGCCTTTGACACCGCGACCCAGAATCGCCTCAAAGCTATCTACAGTCTTTAAATCATTCTTTTGCTCTTGATTAGCATGGGCAATTGCTAGAGATACGGGATGATCAGATCGTGCCGCAAGACTGATGGCAATTTCGTGAATATGCTTGTCATTGCCACTTAATGCAAAAAAGTCCGTTTGTGCAGGCTTCCCGTAGGTGAGGGTCCCTGTCTTATCTACTGCCAAGACCTTCATGCTCCGTCCTGCTTCTAAAAAAGCGCCCCCTTTAATCAAGATGCCTTTTCTTGCGGCAGATGCTAAGCCACTCACAATCGTTACTGGTGTTGAGATCACTAAGGCACAAGGGCAGGCAATCACTAACATGACTAATGCTTTATAGATCCACTCTTGCCATGACTGCGCCATTAACAATGGAGGCAAAACAGCGACTAATACTGCAAGCAAGAAGACCGCTGGGGTATAGAGCCTAGCGAATTGATCAACAAAACGCTGGGTAGGCGCACGACTTCCTTGCGCTGCTTCTACTGCATGAATAATTCGAGCTAGCGTTGAATGAGTCGCTTCTGCAGTAACTTTGTATTCGAACGATCCTGTCTGATTGATCGTTCCTGCAAATACCTCATCGCCAATTATCTTATCGACAGGTAGGCTCTCACCCGTGATTGGCGCTTGATTTACTGCCGAGTTACCACTAATTAATATGCCATCTAAAGCTATTCGCTCTCCGGGACGCACTCGAACTAAAGCACCTAAAGCAATAGCCTTAACATCTATTAGCACCCAAGAGCCATCGGCTTGCTGAACGGTTGCGGTTTCAGGGGTGAGGTCTAATAAGCCACGAATCGCATTACGAGCACGATCTAATGACTTGGCTTCAATTACTTCAGCTAGAGTAAATAAGAACATCACCATGGCGGCTTCTGGCCAACTTCCAATCGCCATCGCGCCTGTGACTGCAATTGACATTAAGGCATTGATATTGAGATTGCCATTCTTTAATGCAATCCAGCCCTTTTTATAAGTGGTAAGGCCCCCTGAAGCAATTGAGGCGATTACTAGAGCAATGACAATCCACTGATTACCAAGTTGCAGCAATTCCATGATTTCAGCCAAGGTTGCAGTGATACCTGCAATAGCCAATGGCCACCAATTGGTTTTAGGCATAGGCTCAAGTGAGCTGTCCTTTGTAGAAGTCTCACCAATTTGTAGCACCGCCTGCATTCCAATTGAACCCAAAGCGGACTCGATAGCGTCAAGTGAGTTGAGATTGTGACCAACCGTGAGTATCCTTTGCATTAAGTTAAAATCCAGCGACTCAATGCCGCTTACACTCGCTAGCTTTTTACGAATAAGCGCCTCTTCAGTTGGACAGTCCATATTTTCAATGCGATAGATGGCCTTATTCTTGCTCGGCATCTCAGAAGCCTTTGTCACAGGAGTTGATGCAGAACAGCTACAGGAGGTATTGCATTCGCTCATAGCGGAAACCTAAATGATGAAGACATAAAACATTTAACACCCTATAGTAACTATAGAGTCAAGGGATTAGAATAAAAATGTAAAAACTTGGAGGTCAAATGAGAATTGGTGAACTAGCAACAGCCACAAGCACTCAAGTGGAAACTATTCGGTTTTATGAACAAGAGGGTTTGTTAGCAAAACCGGCTCGATCTGAGGGTAACTTCCGAATCTACGGGGATCAGCACCTGCAACGCCTTACATTTATTCGCCACTGCCGCTCGCTGGACATGACCTTAAGTGAAATTCGTCAATTACTTCGCTTAAAAGATTTGCCCGATGAAAACTGTGATGCAGTAAATGAATTGCTTGATGCCCATATTGAAGGTGTAAGCAATCGAATTAATGAGCTACGCCAACTTGAACGACAATTAAAGCTGCTCAGAAAACAATGCCATGCGAATCAGGACTCAGCACACTGCGGGATCTTAAATAAATTATCGCTACCCGTGAAGTAAAAAAGAGGTGACACTACCGCCTCTTATTAGCCGAAAGCAGTCATCGGCCTTTTGCCGATTTACCAATAACCAATCGTTAACACCCAAGGAACCCTGTCTAAAGCCAATTCGACATTTTTAAGCCCGTTGGGAACAATAGACAATATTGGGTCGTTGTGAGTGGGAATGTTAAGCACTGATTAGCCGTGAGCGTCTCGAAACACGACGGTTGTCGGGTTAACCAACATAGTAGGATGCCGTTAGCAATGGACCGATAACGACCCAAAACCAACTATAGATGGGCGCTGTCTTTACTATTCAGCGAGGTTAATCCAGATCATTTAGGGCGACCCAGAGTACAGACTAGATTGAGCTGATTTAGGCTATAAATTAAATCCTGCTGTAATCACTTTCGCTTTTATCTTGATAACTGCTATAGCCTTAGCTCCCTTGGGAATAGCGAAATTACCTTTCACTTCCAATTTGCCTCCATTAGGCAGTAGCTCATAATCTTTTTTATCTGATCCAATTAAGACTGTCAGCTTTGCGGTCCCACCATCTATAGGTATCGGTTTACCGTGGTCCGTCAAATACAGCGATAGGCTATCAGGCTTTGCAACCAATTCAACATCAATGTCCTTAGCCTCTACTATGACACCGCCATGCATTGGCTTTAAATCATGGCCGGCTCCAGCATGGGCTGGACCAATAAAACTGATTAGCAAGGTTGCAATCACCATCATTGATTTCATATAAACCCCTTTAAATTAAAATACTTCGTTAGTTTTCATATTGCTCAAGGCTATTTCAGATGCTTTTTTCCCGTAAAGCCAAAACATGGCTGGCGTTAAAAAGGTATCCAATAAGGTAGAGCTGATGAGCCCGGAGAAAATAACAACTGCTACTGGATGCAATATCTCTGTACCAGGACGCTCTGCTTCAAATAACAATGGTGCCAAGGCAAAAGCTGTGACCAAAGCTGTCATTAGTACAGGACTTAAGCGCTCAATTGATCCGCGAATAATCATTGCCAGACTAAACGATTCACCTTCTGACTGCATCAAATTTAAGTAATGGCTAATTTTTAAGATTCCGTTACGCACAGATATTCCTGCTAGCGTGATAAATCCTATTAATGCAGCAATCGAGAGTGGCTGGCCTGAAATCCACAAACCAATCACTGCTCCGACCATAGCTAAGGGAATGTTAGACATAATCATTAAAGATAGGCGCATGGACTTATAGCGGTTATTTAAAACCGCAAACATCAAAAGAAATGATCCAATCGATAGCAAACCAATTACTTTAGATGCCTCTTCTTGCGCTTTAAATTGACCATCTAAAGTAATAAAGTAACCCTCTGGAAGAGTCTGATTAGAGATCACAGTTCTAATATCAGCCACGATATCTGACAGGGCACGCTTGGAGGCATTAGCCGATAAGACAATTCTTCGCTTACCGCCGTCTCTGCTAATTTGATTTGGGCCATCCCCATCCTCAATGCTAGCAATTTTGGAGAGTGGAATTTTTCCATTTGGCGTATCAATCAAGATATCAGCAAGCCCTTCTAAATTTCTTGCTGAGTCTGGTAACTTGATCACTAAGGCAAACCGTCGATTACCCTCAATAATTTGCGAGAGCCTCTCCCCTTCAACCATGCCCTGCAAGGTGGCCATAATCTGAGATGTTGAAACTCCATATTGCGCCGCCTTATCGTAATCAATTCGGACCTTAATTTGTGGTGCTAAAACCTGCTTTTCTATTTCTAGATCAACTAAGCCTTCAATGCCTGCCAATTTCGATCTTAGAAGGTCGGCTTGGCTACGCAGCACGTCCAAATCATCGCCAAAGATCTTAATAGCAATTTGCGATCGCACTCCTGAAAGCATGTGATCTATTCGATGTGAGATTGGCTGACCGATCGCAATTGCAGCGGGTAAGTTAACTAATCTTGACCTGATATCTGCCTGTATCTCAGCCATGGAGCGATCTAAATCTCCCGCAGGCTTTAAACCAACATCTAACTCGCTCACATGTACACCTTCCGCATGCTCGTCCAATTCTGCGCGGCCACTCCTGCGTCCAACATAAGTCACTTCTGGAACCTGCCTGACTAACTTTTCTGCTTGGCTAGCTACGCCCGCCGATTCAGAGAGAGAGACACCAGGATTTAAACGCAATCCGATCAGTAAAGTCCCTTCGTTAAAGGGCGGTAAAAATGCGCTCGCCATAAAGGGAACACTGGCAGCAGCGACTATGACGGATGCAAAAGCATACATCAGAGGCTTTTTAGGCGCCGCCAATAACCTTGATAACTGAACCTCATAATGGCTTTTAAGCCAAGTGACAATCTTTGTATCGTGATCCCTCAGGGACTGCATTGAGGGCAGCAAGTAAAAGCAGAGTACTGGCGTGATAGTGACTGAAACTAAAAGCGATGCAAGAGTAGAGACTATAAATGCAATACCCAAAGGCACAAATAGTCGCCCCTCTATACCTGGTAATGCAAATAATGGGATGAATACCAAAACGATGATGGCTGTAGCATAGATAATTCCGGTTCTTACCTCAAGCGATGCGGCTCTCACAATCGCTAGTGGACTTAATTGGTCTAAAGATGCTTTATCTAGATTTACTCTAAGGCGACGAATTACGTTTTCCACATCAACTACTGCATCATCAACCAGGCCGCCGATTCCAATGGCTAAGCCTCCTAAGGTCATCGTATTAATTGATAAACCAAAGTACTTAAAAACTAGGGCAGTTAAGAGAATTGAAACTGGAATTGCTGTTAATGAGATGAGGACCGGGCGAATTGTTCCTAAAAAGAAATACAGCACTACAGCAACAAAGATTGATGCGCCAATCAGCTTACCCTCTAAAGTGCTAATGGATGCATCAATAAAGCTCGCCTGCCTAAATGTTACTTTTGGAGCTTCCATGCCAGTTGGCAAGCCCTGCTTTAATTCTGCAATAGCCGATTCAATCTTTTTTGTTAGCGCTACCGTATCTGCTGAAGGTTGTTTTTGTACACCTAGAATGACTGCTGGCCCACCTTCATAACCGGCATCGCCTCGCTTAACTGCTGGTGCAAAAGTAATATCTGCAACTTGTCTTAAAAGTATTGTTTGTCCATTGCGGTTCGATACGGCAATGTTCTTTAAATCTTCAAGGCTAGAGGTTCGCCCTATATGACGAATAAGATACTCACGATTATTGGACTCAAGAAATCCACCAGACGTATTTGCAGAGTAGCCCCGCAATGCATCTTCAATCTGCAATATGCTAAGGCCTAGCTCCGCCATACGGCGAGTATTGGGTTGCACTTGAAACTGCCTGACTTGCCCACCTATAGGAATGACTTGCGCTACCCCGGGGATAGCCATCAATCTGGGTCGCAAAACCCAATCAGCATACTCGCGAACCTGCATGGATGAAATCTTAGATTCATCAATCGGAATGGCAATTTGCATAATCTCACCCATGATCGAACTAATGGGCCCCATGCGCGAAACAATGCCATCCGGAATTGCTCCCTCCATAGATGACAGTCTTTCTGAAACCATTTGTCTGGCGCGATAGATGTCTACAGTCCAGTCAAAAGTAACGTATATGAAAGAGAGGCCGGCGCTAGATACTGAGCGAATAGCCTCTACTCCCGGTAAACCATTCATAGCCGTTTCGAGTGGGAATGTAATGAGTTGTTCAACTTCTTCTGAAGCCATTCCGCCAGCCTCGGTCATGATGGTGACAGTAGGCTTATTCAGATCGGGAAAGACATCCACAGGCATCTTGCTTAAGGTGTAGGCACCATAGAACATAGATATAGCACCGAGCAAAATCACTATCATGCGATTTTTTAAGCTGAAATCTAATAACCAAGTAAACATGTCTTAATCCTTAACGAATTTGATTGATGAGGGATGCCCCATCAGTAATGACTCGTTCACCATCTTTAATACCACTAGTAATAACAATGCTCTGACCATCTAAAGGCTCATATACAACTGTTCTTGGCTCAAATATTTCTGGGGACTTTTTAATCCAGACAATTGTTTGGTTCGAGCTGCTTTTGACTAATGATTTTGAAGGCGCCTTTACTCCAGTGATCTTGCTATCGGTATTTACAAATACTCGAATGGGCTGACCTATGGGTAAAAATTGGAGATCGTCCGATTTAGCAGAAAAAGTTAGAGGTAAGGCTTGCTCTCTGAGGGTCTGTCCACCACCAAGATACTTGAGCTCAATCACTTTGCCATTGGCATCCACCTTGCCATCAGCAATGTTCTTACTCAGACTTGAATCGTAGGCAAGCGCTTCTATTAATAGCTTGGATGGATTAACGACCTCAAAGATTAGATCTCTTGCTTGCACTACTTGGCCAGATACGACACCCGTAGTAGAAATAATTCCGCTGACTGGGGCTCTTAATTCTTCATTAGCAACAGCGGCTTCTGCCTCTTCAATAGTCTTACGAGGGACCGTATCGCTCAGATCTCGCAAACGCTTTAGTCGACTTTCCGCAAGTGATCTTGATTTTCCTGGGCCAGCCTCTGGCGTTACATACGCCAAGACATCGCCTTTACTAACCTTCTGTCCGGGCAATGGAAAACCAGCTGGTCCCGGCGTAATACGGCCAGCAACAATCGCTTGCACCTTACCGCCAAAGTTAGGATCCATAATGACTTTTCCAGCTAAATCATAGGTTTTGGCATATTCGCCGAACTGGCCAGGAGCTGTCATCACGTGTAACTGGCGTTGCGCAGGCTTGGGAATAAAAAGACTGCCGTCCGACTGTCTTTTAGGGGCGTCACCTTGAACTTGGGATACTTCCGACTCGCCATGACCCGGCCCAGCATAAACCTTAAAAGCAAATAGCGCCACAGATAAACTAATGAGGACAATGGGGCGAAATACAAAATCTCTCTGTTTGCGATTCATACCCGCTCCTTAATTTGTTTGATTAGTTTTTTTGTATTCGTCATCAACACCTCTTTCTTGCGATAAGACAAATAGGCAATTGCCATCAAGAGGCTGAAATAAAGCAAGATCTTTATTGCTGATTTCCAAGTGATCAATGAGGAGCGCTCAAAGGAACTTAGATCTATAGTGGCTGCTAGTATGTCGGTAACATCATCATCATTAATCGTGATGGTGATCGCAGTAGGCTGATCTTTAATTTTATTTTTTAGGCGAAAGAGATACTCTCCATCGCCATGAGGCTCTGAACTAATTTTAGAGCCCTCAAGCTCAATTTCAACCTTGGCTCCTTTGACCAATTCATTGGAGGAGTAGCGATCTAGGTAGAGCGTGATTTCCTTGCCGTTAATCACTCCTACCGCCTCATAGAGATCAGATTCAGCATAAAAGCGAGGTAGTGATTGAGTTTGTGCAGTGGTGGGTTTTTCCTCCCCATGACCAGGACCTGCATAAGTTGCCGATGCGATCGTCAGAAATAGCGCAATTAATAGTTTTGACGCCCACTGACTATATTTGTTCAATAAATTCATAGTTAAAGTGACCTTACTCTGGTAACAGGCCAAGGGCCTGTCGTAAATTTGAAACTGAAACTGCGTAATTGATTTTTGCAATTGCAGCCTGCCTATTTGCATCCACTGCTTCTAGCTCAATACGTAGTCTTGTGGGCAAATCGGTTTCACCAAAGCGAAATGATTTGTCAAAAAATTGACGTGTTTCATTGGCTAAGTTAGACCTCTTATCTGCAGCGCCAAGCTTCATTTTTGCCGACTTCACTAAAGCCACATTTGACTCCACATTACTTAATGCAGACTCTCGCTCATAGGACAATCGAACCTCTGAATCGACCATCTCAGCAGTAGCACTGGCCAATCTATTGGTATTGCGAGCATCAGAGCCAAAAGGAATTCTTAACCCAACAGCAACTGATTGCTGATACGGAACGCCATAGACTTCACGGCCCTTAGTAGTCCATATTTGCAATTGTGGGGAAGCCCGAGTTTGAGACTTTGCTAGGTCAACTGCTTTTTTAGCAACCTCTAACTGATCTACAAGGGCTGCAACGATTGGCAAACTAGAATCTAGTCCTGACAGGTTTTCAGGAACCTTAGGTAGCGGTTCAATATTTTTAGCAATGTCACCGAATTGAATTTTCTTGAGATACTCACTTCCTAATAAAGTACGCACCCTTTGCTCAGCATTAATTACGTTGGCCTGCGCTTCGACCAAAAAAGCTTCTGATGATGCGAGGGCACCATTGGCCTGATGAAGATCAGCGCGAGATAAGTCTCCAGCCTTAAATCTCTTTTCAACATCAAGAGCTAAGCTCTTTGCATTCTCATTTCTGCGTAGCGCTAAATCAGACTCAATTTTTGATTTCTGGTAATTCCAATAGGCATCCCTTACTTCAGCTGCAATTCTCAATTGGGATAGATAGTATTGAGACAAAAGCTTTTTATATTCAGCATCCGCTAAATTAATTGAGCTTGACCGCTCATTCCATAACCACAGGGGGATATCTAAACCCAGTATGGTTTCACTAGCGCCTTGATTGCTGTTAGTTCTATCGGTCTTTTGCGACACTTCAACCGAAGCTGGGCTTACCAAAAGGCTGCTAGCAATTTTTTGCTTAGCAAGCGCGGCCTCTACTCGATACTGATAGGACTTGTAGTCAGGTTGGCGCTCCCATGAAGATTCATAGAAGGACTTTAAGGTCGATCCACCTTTGAGCTCGGCATTAGCCAGCGCTATTGGCGATCCCAATATAAATACCAATCCAGTAAATTGAATGACGCAGCGACGAACTACGCCCGAATACTCTCGCAACATAAAAACTCCATTTGTTTGTTCAAAACAGAGTTAGCGAGAGGAGAAGAATTAGGTTAAGGCTCTCGCTAACTTAGGCGAGAGCGAGCCAATTGGGTTTTTCGGGGCGGTGAGGAGAAATATCGACTAAAAACTCTACTCGTGCATCTTCATAATGAAAGATGGTAGAGGTAACTGAAATGCTAAAAGTGGAATGCAATGCTGGAGAATGCGCCAAATGACAGACCCCACAATCAGAATCGTAGCTTGCAGAATCGCTAGCAGAGGCAATGCTGACTGGCTTCTCATGCTCGTGATGTGAAACATGAGAAGCTGCTGCCTGCTCTTCTTGGCAGTAAGCAGAAACCGTAGCATAGGATGTTTGTATCGATAAAGCTAGCAGGGCCAGAATTATCAGGATTTTTCTCATTAGCTAATTACAGCATATTTCTTCGTATTTTGCATTTAGAGCTTTTCCATACAAGTCAAATGGATTAATCACTCACATAGCTGCTGTAATGCCACAACCCCCTGAATACCCAATGACTTGGTGGAAGAGGCGGCTCAACAACTTCAGAAGGTCTCTTAGTGGCCGATAGCTCCCATTCCAAGTGTCGGTTAACCCGACAACATAAGCGTCCGGAAACGCGACACTCCAACAAGACGCTGTCGAAACCAATTGATCTCCACCTTACGCCAACCAAACCCGCTAGACCAACCGCCGATATCACATCACTTTCTAAGCAGGTTTAAGCTAATGTTTTGATTACTGTTCAGCACAATTCTTAAGTCTTTTAATCCGTTGGTCGCGAGAGTTCTCGATCGTAAGCGTTACTTAAAGTAACGCTTGCATCTGACCTATGCCGCACGTAGCTCTCGTTCAGCCCGCTTCTTACTTTGATAGCTCGCACTAACTTTAGCGTCAGCCTCAATTAACCGCCTAGTTTCCGCACCACGGAGCTGTTCTGCTGCTTGGATAACCTTTAAGTGACTATAGTGGCGCTCAATCATTACAACACTGGTACCCATTTGCTTGGCTAGGGTATGAATAGGTACTCGGTCATGGGTTAACGCTAAAGTAGCATACGTATGACGTAAGCTATAAAACACTCGCTTTTGATCTGTCTTTGGATCCTTTAACAAGTTGTGATCATCTAAGAAACACATAAACATCTTCTGAAAGGATTCACTGACATCCTCCTTTTGATCCTTAGTCCTAAATACATAATCTTCATTGGTAGGAACAATTAAATC
This sequence comes from Polynucleobacter sp. MWH-HuK1, assembly GCF_018881815.1. Lineage (GTDB taxonomy): Bacteria > Pseudomonadota > Gammaproteobacteria > Burkholderiales > Burkholderiaceae > Polynucleobacter. Next base: position 800,241 of record NZ_JACVPP010000001.1, on the reverse strand, counting down.
CTTAAGGGGCTCAGTTAAAGAGCTATCAACCCCATAGTTTCTCTGGGCTATACGCTCCAGCACCTTTACTGTGGGCTGCCTACCAATAATTTGCCTGGTGCCTGTTTTTCCAGTAACAGTAAGCTCACAACTACGGTTTAGGTTATGCACTTCTATGCGATTACCATGCTCGTCGATTTGATCTGTTAATGTCGATACTGGGCTCATCATGAAGCGAATTTGCTTCCACTTAATATCCAGTAGCTCAATACCAGGTCTTGCGCCAGTATCGATTAGCATCTCAATATAGTCGCGCATAATTAATCTACGTTCACGACTTGCTTGATTACGAGCAGCATCAATCCAAGGCTCTAGATTAGCTAATAAGGCTTTTAGTTCATGCAATTCAAATGCAGGTCTGCGGTCACTCTTCTTGCCGTTACTGGCTACAAGCTTGGGACGATTGGCTTCGGTTAAGAATCCCCGAATCACCGCTTCATCAAATACCCTGTTCATCGCAGCATTTTGCGTATGTAAGGTACTAGACGTAGGCTCTTTACCCATCAGCTCAATCCGATCTCGATCAAACTGCTCTAGTGCTTCATAGTCAATATTAGTAATCATGCGATTACCTAGCGAGGGAATGATGTAATCCTTGATCACCCGAACGTAGTCTCTATAGATGACTTTGCCTTTGCCAGCAGATAACTCTTGCTCCATACGCTCAATAGCTAGCTTGGCAATATCTTTAAAGCGACGAGTAACAACAGGCAAATTAGAGCGATTACGAATCTGTGCTTCAAAGAAGATTTCTTTAGCCTTATCTTTAGCCAGCTCGATCTTTCGCTCCTTAGTAGAAGCTCTTTGCCAAACTCCAGCAACCTTATAGCGACATTGCCAGATGCCACTGCGCTCACGGCGATAGATCACCAGCTCTCTAGGTAGCAGCTCATGGGTAGTTTCAACGATTTGCGGCATATAGTAACTTTAGTTTCTGTTGGGGGCTTAGGACAACCGGTATCAGGCAAATCGCCAGATCAAGATATCCAAAGAGCAATGGCAATCTCATGGCATCTCTTGGCATTTGATGGGGCCCTCTTGGCAATTTCAGCGTTACTTGAAGTAACGCTTGATAGTTACCCAAGCTCATTGCGCCTCCAGATACATAATCCCGTGCTTTTCTAGTGCATCGCCAATTGCTGCCATTTCAATGCTAGAAAACACTGAATGCCCCAGTCTTTGCTGAAAATAGTCATTCACCGCAAATAACGCACCCAAATCGTCCATATCCAATTCATCGCCAAGATTGATCTTGGCGCTGGCATATGCTGACGTTTTTAAAGTGTCAAAAGAGATCACTTGATTAACTGCAAGATTGCTTTGATTCATTTGCTTCTCCCGTAAATATGGAGCTATCAATATCGATAACTCATATACGTACGATAGGCGTTTTGACCTACTTTTCGGATAAACAATCAATTCAAATCGAGTTTGTTAATGGCTCGCGGAGCCAGGTTAGGACAACCTAATTGGATGAATTACTGGGGGCAATTTAGCTAAAAGAACTTGTGGCTAAGAGTGGGGATTATTGGAGTGGTTTTTGGGGATGAATGGGCGAGCGTTACTTTAAGTAACGCTTGTTACCAGTATTTTCTCAGCTCATGAATATCGAGCTTTCCAAAGCAACTATCCCATAAAGCTTTATGTTTCTCAAAAGTTCTGAATTCAATACGGCGCAAAGCTTCTGCCGCCTTACCATTTTGAGTACTTCTTCTTCCATATTCATCCATTCCCCAAGCTGAACCATCCTTATAGCCAACAACAGTATCAGTAGAAAAACTTACCTTTCTTGGATCTGGCATCAAGAAAAACTTATCACCCAACTTATCCCACATCCTTGATGGCATATATTTTTCTGGAAAGAGCCATTCTTTCTCACTTGAGGCAATATATTTTCGGGATCTTGATTTCAGTATGTAATTAATTGCTATTACATCCTCTTCTTTTAACGCCCGACCTGTTTGTATTTTTCTTAAATCAAATAGAGTCTGTGCGAATTGCCTAGGATTTTCTCTTTCTTTTAGGCGATTAACATCTGGGTTTCTCACATATCCCAAATTTGTAATAACAAGTAACTTAGTTGGCCCCAACGGAAAAATTGTATGCGTTCCTAACATCCCAATCGGAGCATCAAATGGATATTGGCATTGAGAAGATAGCGGAAATAGACTCTTGTTATATGTTGTAAGAGGGTTATCAGAAACTATAAAATGTGTTGGAGAATCTCTGCAATCCAATATTTCCCATATACCCTCCATCCATATCGTGCAGTTAATTTGCCATAACCTAGCCATCCAGAATAAAAGGTCTCGTTTTAATTCAACGCCAACAGTCTTTTTTAGGAAATCAAGTCCCTTAGGCGTCCGCATCTTTTGAGCATCTAAATATCGGACTAAATCCTGAAGCATCTGACCTGACCCTGACGCCATTTCCCAGTTGTTAAAAAATTGGACAGCCTTACTTCCCCTACGATCTATATCGCCGAAAAAATTTCTCTCAAGAATATCATCAGCATCTTTTCCAAAAAATAACGTATACAAATTATCTTCTTGAAAACAACTTACTGGGCCTAATAACTTAATAGAGTTGTGAGTAAAGAATCTCTTTTTATCTATCCAGATTTTTTCAGGATTAAGATCTAATCGGTGATACCTTTTATCTTGAGTTGATTGCGGAATAAAAAGATGCTGATACCACTGAGGCACGTAATGATGAACCGTGGAATTATTTTTACTCATTTAATTAAGATAATGCATATCAGCATATTTAAAAAGGCAAAACCCTCACCATTACTGATGAGGGTTTGCTTTTCTGGTGGGCCCACCAGGACTTGAACCTGGGACCAAAGGATTCCGGTTTGTGTAGCTTTCGCTACTCCCTGGACTATGCCTTCATCATATCGATTGCTCGACTTAGATGGGTGCCGTCTAGTCTCTACACGTTCAAAGTATTTCTACTAAGCTTCGCTCGGCGTTAGCTTGTGCAGCTTTTGGCTGCATTTAGCTTTCTCCGAATTTGACACCATCCCTTATGCAGTTTCCACGCATAAGGCACAACTTTCGCTATGAGTCCTCTGCTCTAACCAACTGAGCTATGGGCCCTAAAACTGTTTTTACTACACACCTTACTGCTGGTGCTTACCACTTCAAAACCACACTAAAACCGCATTTACTACACACCTCGGTTTTTGCTCCGGTGTGTAAGCGGTGTGTAAGCAATTTTGACTACCTAATCGACCACTAACCTCTTGAATCTATTGAGGTCTTTGTCACAAGACCCCTAGGGCTTCTTTCTTATGAGAGCAGAAGCCCAAAGAAAACCACTAGAATTTCAAGAGGTTACAGCGCCTGATTATCGGTGTGTAGCGTTTTGTGTAGTGAAATAACTCATCTTTTAAGAAATAGTCTCTCACTCTTTGGTTTTCGAAACCAGAGGGTTTTTACAGCAACCATTTAGTACTTCGTTGCTCCAAAGCGGCTTTAGCGGATGTTGAGTAGCGTTACTTTAAGTAACGCTCAGAACCTCGTAATCCAGCCCACACACAAACTTTTATGGATCATTAAAATGGTTCAACACTAGTCTGCCCTAGCCCCGGAAATTTCAACTGCCTGCTTCCAAAATGCTAATTCCTTCTTTAAAAATAAACCGAAATCAGCAGGATTCCCCACTAGGTTAGTTGGACTTCCATTATCTTCTAACCAATCTTTTACCTCCGGCGATTGAGAAGCTTTAAGTATTGCAGCATTTAATTTATTAATTATGGATACAGGGGTATTTGCGGGGGCAACAAACCCCGTCCATGCAACAACTTCAAAGCCTGGGTAACCAGATTCGGCAATGGTGGGTATATTTGGTAAAGATTTAACCCGGTTAAGCGAGGATACTGCAACCCCCTTTACCTTTCCACTGGTAATAAAAGGAATTGCTGAAGGTGCATTATCAAACATTACCTGAATACGACCTGAAATTAAATCTGGATAAGCAGCTGACATACCTTTATATGGTATGTGAGTCATATCCATCTTTGCTTGAGCATTTAGCAAAGCACCTGCCAAATGTTGAGTTCCCCCATTTCCTGCTGAACCATAAGAATATTTACCAGGCGACTTATTAATCAGCACCACTAATTCTCGTAAATTATTTGCTGGCACTTCATTGCTTATTAACAATGCTTGAGGATATTTGGCAACCAATGCAATTGGAGAAAAATCTTTAATTGGATCCCACGATAAATTTGGATATACATTTGGGCTGATACCATGAATAGAGCTACTTGTATATAAAAGCGTATACCCATCTGCTGGACTTTTAGCAACTTGTTCTGCGGCAATAGTCCCTGCCGCCCCGAGTTTATTTTCGACTGTAACTGGTTGACCAAGTATTTCGCTCATACGCTTTGCAAATAGGCGGGCAGATACATCAGTAGCGCCACCAGCAGAGAATCCCACTAAAAGCTTTATTGGTTTAGTTGGGTATTCACTTGTTTGCGCAAGTAAATTATTTGCCCATAGGACTACTGAAACTATAAAAATTTTGAATATAGTTTTGCTATCCATAAAAAGCCTCTCAGTAAAAATGTTCTTTACTTCAACAATCTACGCATTACTTTCCCTGTATTGTTCTTTGGTAATGAATCACGGAACTCAATAAGTTTGGGAACTTTGTATGAAGACATATTCTCACGACTCCAAGCGGTGATTTCATCTACACTAATTTGGTTAATAAACTCTGGTTTAAGAACAAAAACCGCTTTTATGACTTCACCTTTATTCGCATCAGGAATCCCAACTACAGCTACCTGATCAACTTTTGGATGCTTTAAGAGAATTGACTCGACGTCAGCAGGAAATACGCTATATCCAGATACCTTGATCAATTCTTTTATTCTTCCCAAAAGAATTAAGTAGCCATCAGAAGTTAGCTTGCCTATATCACCCGTGTAAACCCAACCATTCTTCAGGGTTTCGGCTGTCTTATCATCCTCATGCCAGTACCCCAAAAAATTACCCGGACTTTTCAACACAATCTCACCTTCTTCATCCAACGGCATATCTTTGCCGTCTTGAAGGTTCACAATACGACAAGAAACGCCTGGAAGTATTTTTCCGTTGGTACCAAAACGAATATCTCCTGGGGGCATCATCGAATCCATGGTGTGCGTCTCGGATAAACCATAACCAGATTCACTTGATGGGCACCCACCTGTAATAGATTTCCATTTCCTTGATAGGTCTTCAGACATTGGTATTCCAAAGCTAGATGCAGTTGTCATTCGTAGCGATGAAAAGTCATACTGCTCCACAGTATCCAAGCAAATAATTGCGGCTAGCATTGGAGCAACCCCTTTCCAGTAAGTCACCTTATGCGCTTGAATTGATTGAGCAGTTGATTTGGCATCGAATCGAAAATGCAATACAACTGTACTACCCAGCAGTATTGGAATATTTATTCCAAATAGCATCCCTGAAATATGATAGAGGGGGGGTATTGCCAAAAAAATATCTTCTGAAACCATTTCTCCGAACTTTGCAGTTTCATAACTCTTAAAGAAAATATTAGCTAAAGTCAGCATTGCCCCCTTGGGTCGCCCAGTCGTCCCTGATGTATAAACCAATAAAGCCAAAGCTTGTGGATCTAAATTCTTATCAATCTCACCCGCCGACTCTAAATTAACGGCGGCCATCAGATCAACTGCCTCAGGCGGCATATTTCTGTCGCACCTAACATCCTCTGGCACCCAATAAGTTGGATTTCTAGGAATTAAATCCTGATAATGCACAAGGAACACTTGTCGAATCTGAGTTTGCGGCAAAACTTCTTTTACAAGTGGATATAAATTATCTGCAGCAATTATTAAGTGGGCACCTAAATCATTCAACTGATACGCTAACTCAATAGATTTAAATAGTGGGCTACAAGGACTAACAACTGCTCCAATTTTTTGTATTGCCAAGTGAGCTATTACGTATTGTGGACAATTTTGCATGAATAGAGCAATAGGCTCACCCTTTTTTGCCCCATAACTTCTTAGTACTTTCGCACATTGATCACTTAGGCGATCAAGCTCCGAATAGGTAATTTTATGTCCATACCAAATAATAGCGGGCTTATTTGGCAATTCCTTTGCAAAGAATTGCAATGCATCTGGTATGGACTGAATCCACTCCGGGAGGACTGGAAAACCCATATTACTCAACCTTAATTTGCTTTGAGATAATTAGCTTACCAATCGTCTCAGACTCAGATCGCACTTTAGATAAAAATGCTGCTGGAGTACTAGCAATTACTTGGAATCCATCTGCGGTTAAACGGCTTTTGATCTCAGGGGACTCTAAAGTATTTTTCATGGCAGTAAAGACTTTATTTTGCACATCTTTTGGCAAGCCCGCAGGTCCCACTAAACCTATCCAAGAGCTCGCCTCATATCCAGGTAACGATTCACCAATTGTCGGCAAGTTTGGAAATTGAGATACTCTAGTCTTACTACTTACTGCCAACGCCTTTAGTTTTCCCCCATCTTTTATTTGACTCATGATTACAGGCATTGTTGTAACTACATAATCCACCTCACCAGCCATTGCCGCAGTCAACATTGGGCCACCACCTTTATAGGGCACATGCAAAGCATTAATTCCGGCTTTATCAGCGACCCCTAATGCATTTAAATGATTAGAGCCACCCGTACCCGACGACCCATACGTAACACCATTTGGGCGAGATTTTGCATAAGCTATGAGTTCTGGTGTCGTATTAAATGGGGCTGATTTGGCCGTTGCTAACAACATCGGAGCAGACACCATCTCAGTTATATAGTCAAAAGATGTAAATGTGTCATAGGGCAGCTTATATAAATACTGATTTACTGCTTGTGAATCAAACACCATTAGCAGGGTATATCCATCAGGCTTTGCCTTAGCAACTTCTGCGGCACCAATTGATCCACTAGCGCCACCCTTATTTTCTAACACAACTGATTGACCCATTTGTTCTGAAAATTTTTGACCTATTATTCTCGCTACATAATCCACTGAACCCCCTGGAGGGAACGGAATGATTAATTTCACAGGGCGATTAGGATAATCGTTTGCAAGCGCCAATTTAGGCAAAAATAAATTTGTAATAGCAACCACAAAAATAAGCAAGTATTTGTAAGTCATTTTTCTCTCTCCCACCAACACATCGTTAAGCAAAATTAAAGTACATATCTTTTTTTAACAGCGCCACTTATTCTTTCATTCATCATCTCCACAGTTCCATCGGTATAACTTAATAGTTTCGCTGCGGCTAAATGTCGCGCCAATGGATATTCAGCCCTTAATCCATTTGCTCCCATGGCCTGCATACACGCAGCAACGCCACTAAGCGTTTGCTCATTGCCAAATTTTTTGGCAATCGCCGCTGAGTCAAGCGCATCCTCTCCACGCATAATTTGCCGCGCACCTCGATAGGCCAAAGATCTCATTGCCTCTAAACTTGTCGCAACATTTGCTAAAGACCAAGCCAATCCTTGAAATTCCAAAATAGATTTTCCAAATGCCCGCCTATTTTCTCCGTATTGAGTTGCGATTGATAATGATGATTCAAGCATCCCCGCATTCATGGCGGTGACGTGAATTCGAGCCCTATTTACACCTTGTAAAGCTGTTTTGAATGCTAGTCCTGGTGCATATAGCACTAATGCATCTGGCACAAAATAATCGACTAAACCATAACCCCCTACTCCTGCCGCATGAGCGCCATGCAATTCATATCCCGCTTGGCGAATAAATCCTTCTTTGTCGCCAAGAACTACAAAACAGGCAATACCTTTTGAGCCCAAAGACGTGTCAGTTTGAGCATAGGTTAGACAAACATTAGCGTCTGTGGCATTTGTAATCCATCCTTTTTTACCATTAAGAATCCAACCGCCAGCAACCTTCTTAGCGACGGTTTTTAATGAAGAAAAATCGCTACCAGCCTCCGGCTCACTCATTGCAGTGCAACCAATAAGATCTCCCGTTAGCATGCTGGCGATAAGCTCCCTGGAATGATCTGAGGGTGACAGTTCGGCCACCCGAACCAATGCATTGTGATGCTGTATTAAAGCGAAAGTGAATGCTAAGTCAAATTTACTCAATTCTTCGGCAATGCGCATTTTTGTGCCAAATGAAAATCCTGGGCCCCCAAAAATTTGTGGCAACTCAATAGATCCAAATCCCCTTTGAATTGCTTGACGCAACTCATCGATAGGAAATTTTCGCGTGTACTCCCACTGCTTTGCATTCGGTGAAATATTGGTCGCACCGAACAGCTTTGCAGATTCCAATAGAATCAGCTCGCCAGGCAAAAGAGATTGATCAAATTCTTCAGTAAGCGTCATGTCATTAGCAGCCTTTAACCGTTCAAACAACTAAAATTTAATTTTAATTACTACTACTTTTCCATATAGGCGGCCGTTTTTCAATAAATGCACTAATCCCTTCGCGAGCGTCATGCATTTCAAGATTTTTTTTCATAACATCACTCGCATAAGAATAGGCATCATCTATTGATAACTCTGACTGGCGATAAAAAGCCTCTTTACCTAAGGAAATTATGGGGTAGGATTTTTCTGCAATTTTTTTTGCCATTGATAAGGTGTAATCTTCCAATTCGTCTGGCTCAACAACTTCATTAATAAGGCCAAACCGATAGGCCGTATTTGCATCTATCAGATCACCTAAAAGTAACATCTGCATGGCGTGCTTATTAGATATATTTCTGGAAACCGCAACCATTGGTGTTGAACAAAATAGACCAATATTGACACCAGGGGTTGCAAATTGTGAATTGGTCGTAGCAACTGCTAAATCAGCGCTAGCAACAAGTTGTACGCCTGCTGCTGTAGCGTAACCATGAACTTGAGCAATTACGGGCTGAGGAAGTCGTAACATTTTTTGCATCAATACCGTGCAATTAGCAAACAGCTTTTCTGAATAACTTAAATCAAAATTTTGGCACTTCATTTCCTTTAGATCATGGCCGGCACAAAATGCAGTTCCGGAACCAGAAAGAATAACCACCTTGATTGATTTATCTTGCGCAATTAATTCAAACTGACATTGAAGTGCAGAAATCATCCCCAATGACAAAGCATTTCGAGACTCCGGTCGATTCATGGTGAGAATTGCAATTCCATCCCAATCACGTCGAAAAACATACTCTTTTTCGCCCATCAAAACATCTCCCCAAAGGATTACTAGCCAAGGCTTTTATATTTATATTTGTATTGCTAACATTTCAGCGCTTGCGCACTCAATACTATTTGCAAACAAGGTCATAACAACCTCTATTTTTCGCCCAACAATACTTTTGAGACTACCATTTATAGTGAGTTCAACACCTATTGGAGTTGGGCGCAAAAACTTTACAGCCAAGGATCCAGTTACAAATCTTATTAACTCCTTACTTTCACCCACCCCTTCCTTTATGAGTCGATTGGAAAATGCTGCAGCGGATGCGGTACCATGGCAATCAAAAAGAGATGCGATCATTCCGCCATATACATGATCGGGAACGCCTCCACTATATTTCCGTTCAACGGTAAATTTTGCAATCGTATCCACCCCATTCCAATAACTTTTAAGCTTATGGCCAGCTGGATTATTTTTACCACAACCATAGCAATGACTATACTCATCGGCATATTTATCTTGAAATGGTTCATTCATACTGAGCCTTAATCGAGCTCAACTCAAAATGCACTACAAAGTATGTGTATCAACATTTTCCTGCTAGCCTTAGGATTGCCATCAACATAGACATGGTTAGATTTTAATCATCGCCCCATTGAATAAAACTCATTATTTGGACGCATCGAAGTGAAATTAGCCATTCGATTAGACAGACCAAAGAATGAAGAAATGCCCGCGATATCCCAGATATCATCTTCGTCAAACCCGTGTCCTTTTAAAACTTCAAAATCCGCATCCCCAACGAGATGCGCAGTGGCTGAAACTTTCATCGCAAAGTCCAGCATTGCTTTTTGACGGGGGGTGATATCTGCCTTGCGATAATTTGTGGCAACTTGATCGGCAATAAGAGGGTTTTTGCCTCGAATACGAAGAATTGCGCCATGAGCAATGACGCAGTATTGGCACTGATTCACATTACTAGTGGCAACTACTATCATTTCTTTTTCGGCGATAGTTAGATTGCCTTTTCTTTCCATTAATGCATCGTGATAAGCGAAAAATGCACGGAATTCATCAGGACGGTATGCCAACACAAGAAATACATTTGGAACAAATCCAGCTTTCTCTTGAACAGCAATAATGCGCTCTCTAATGTCCTCCGGCATATCTTTTAATTCAGGAACTGGAAAACGGCTAACTGCAGGAGTTGATTGTTGGCTCATAGTATTTCCTTATAAATATGATGATTAAGTAAATTAAATTTGAGGATTAACGATTCACATCTACAACTACGCGACCGCGCACCTTGCCTTCTAGCAATTGAGGGCCTACTGCAATTGCTTCTTCCAAGCCGACCTCTGTTGTGTTGGACTCTAATTTTGAAATATCAAGCAATTCGGCGAGCCGTCCCCAAGCTTCGATTCTGCGCTCTAAAGGAGCCATCACGCTATCAATTCCATAGAGGGTGATACCGCGCAAAATGAATGGCATGACAGTTACTGGCAAATCCGCCCCTCCAGCAAGGCCACAAGCTGCAATGGCACCAGCATACTTTGTAGTGCTGCATGCATTTGCAAGCGTAGTGCTTCCCACAGAATCAACTACCCCGGCCCAGCGCTCTTTTCCTAAAGGTCTCCCTGGCTCCGAGAGCTCTTTTCGATCAATAATTCCCGCGGCTCCCAGAGACTTTAGGTGAGCCTCCTCTTCCAATCGACCTGTCGATGCGATGACTGTATATCCCATTTTCTTAAGCAATATAATCGCAATGCTACCAACCCCACCATTTGCGCCAGTAACTAAAATTTCGCCATCGGTTGGTTTTATCCCATGCTTCTCTAGCGCCATCACGCAGAGCATTGCCGTATAACCAGCAGTTCCGATTGACATTGCCTGACGTTCCGAAAATTTATCTGGTAGCGGCACCAGCCAATCACCTTTTACGCGAGCTTTCTGTGCCAAGCATCCACTGTGGCTTTCGCCTACTCCCCATCCATTCAATAGAACCTTGTCGCCCTCTTTCCAGCGTGAATGAGAGCTTTCAATAACGGTTCCCGCCATATCTATGCCTGGCGTTAGAGGGAATTTACGAACTACAGGGCCTTTTCCAGTAATGGCTAAACCATCTTTATAGTTCAATGTGCTCCATGAAACCTGAATAGTTACATCCCCTTCCGGTAACTGAGCTTCATCAATAGACTGCAGACTTGTTCTGTAACCTGAGTCATCTTTTTCAACCACAAGCGCTTTAAACAATTCATTCTCCTTTTAAATTTAGACCGACTGTCTAGTTCAAGACAAAAAAATATTAACTCGCTGCCAACACCTCAAAAAAGTATTGGGTAAAAGTATCAAGTGCCATTTCACTATGCTCCAACTTCGCCCTCAGCACGGCCCCCTCCCAGCCAATCCAGAAAAAAGCTGAAAGTTGTTTTACATCAGCCTTTTTAGACAGCTCACCAATTGCCTGAGCCTCTAACAAGCAACCAGCTAGATGGTCCTGCCAATTGTTGAAAGTCCCAATTAATTTTGACCTAAAGCTTTCAGGCAATGAGCCCATCTCTTGACCAAGATTTCCTATTAAACATCCACGACTGAAATTAAAACGAGCCATACCTTCTTTTGCATCACGTATGAAGGCTTTAATGCGACCGAGCGGCGAGAGCGCCTTATTTTCAAAATTTCGCTCAAGCTTACGCGCAAAAAATTCTCCATAAAGGCTAATTAACTCCAATCCAAATGCTTCCTTGCTTTCAAAGTAGTGGTAGAACGAACCTTTTGGAACGTCAACTTTTTTTAATATCTCATCAATTCCCACAGCTGAAAAACCCTTTTCCGTGAGGACTTCAAGTCCCGTGCGCAAAATCAATTCCCTCGTATCGATCGCATCGTTACGAATCTTGGGGGGTCTGCCCCTGCGGGTTTGCGAGATGTTTACATGTGCCATTTTTAATGTATATTAGACTGGTCGTCTAGAAAATGCAACAATCAAATAAAATTAACTATTAAGGAGATAGAAATGTATTTGAGAAAAGCGTTCCTTTCCGTTCTAACCGCCACAGTGGGCATTCTCGCTGCCAGCACCGCTGTAGGTCAAGAATACCCAAAAAACGATAAGCCAATCAACATCATTGTTCCATTCGCTCCGGGCGGAGCATCAGACATTCTCGCTCGCTTAATCGGCCAAAAGCTAAGTGAAGCTTGGGGCACTAACGTGATCGTACAAAACAAACCTGGAGGCGACATGGTAATTGCCTTGCAGCAAGTTGCCCGCTCAGATAAAGATGGGTACACGATTGGCCTGACAACTAGTAGCTTCGCACTAAACAAAGTTGCTAAAAAAGATTTTCCAATGGACCCTGTGACTGACTTCGCATTCATCGGTCTAATTGGGCAATCTCCATACTTGCTGTCTGTCAATGCAGACTCAAAATATAAGACCTTTAAAGAACTCGAAAATGCGTCACGAGAGAAAAATAGTAATTTTAGTTATGCATCTTGCTGCTTTGGCACCTATTTTTCCGCGGAGATGATCAAAAGCGTCACTAAGCTCGATGGAGTACACATACCCTATAAAGGCAGCACTCCCGCCCTCAATGCAATACTTGGCAAAGATGTGGAATACATAATTGATACGACCACAGCAAGCAAGTCCTTTATCAACTCAGGCAAAATCCGTCCATTGATGGTTACGACGCGTAAGCGTTCCAATGCATTGCCCGATGTGCCAAGCCTGAACGACGCAGGAATACCCGGGGATTTCGACATTGGCGTTTGGTATGGGTTTACTTTTCCGGCAGGTACACCCACAGAAATTGTCAAGAAAGCCAACTCAACCCTGAATAAAATTCTTGCCATGCCAGATGTTAAGGCAAAGATTGAAGGCTTTGATATCGAAGTTACTCCGAGCACTCCAGAAAAAATGAGTGAAAGAGTATCAAAAGACCTCCAGATGTATACGTCTGCAACAAAATCTGCAAAGCTTAATTTTGGACAATAACAATGAAGCGCCCTTGTGGGCGCTTTATACATCAATAATTCAGTAAAAAATGTTAGAGCTATACACTTGGGGTACGCCCAATGGACACAAAGTCCACATCATGTTGGAAGAATGTAATGCAGAATTCAACATTATTCCCGTTGATATCAATAATAAAAGCAGCATTGAGATGAAAATCTCGCTGATTAATGTTAATAAGAAAATTCCGGTTTTAGTCGACAACCACGGATCAGATGAAGGTAAGAGGGTGATTATTTCTGAATCTGGTGCGATTCTTATTTACCTAGCCAATAAATACCAAAAATTTCTTTCGCAAGCAGTCATAGAGCGATATCAATCCCTACAATGGTTGATGTTTCAGATGAGCGCTGTAGGCCCAATTATGGGCCAATGCAATCACTTCAGAGGCAGAACGAATCTTGATAATACCTACCCGCTTGAGCGATTTGAAACTGAAGTTAAACGTCTACACTCAGTAATGAATTCGCACTTAAGTAATCATAGTTACTTTAGTGGCTCTCAATACACCATCGCTGACATGGCAATATTTCCCTGGCTTCGTTTGTCAGAGAAACTAGGCATCGCATGGAGTGAGTATCCACACTTACATAAGTGGTTCGAAGAAATAATAAAACGCCCCGCCGTGCAGCGAGCACTTAAGCTTCCCGATGTCACTATACCCACCAAAATATGAAGAAAATTAAAAAGTATGACCTCATCACAATCGGCGCGGGTTCTGGAGGTATAGCGGCATCCCGCCGAGCTGCCTCCTACGGAGCCAAAGTACTACTCATCGAAAGCAACCGTATTGGTGGAACATGTGTATTACGCGGATGTATTCCCAAGAAATTATTAATGTACGCATCGGACATGCGAAGCTTGTTTGATGAAGCGAGCGCATTTGGCTGGACTGAAGTGCCGTCAATCTTTGATGTGGCTCGGTGGACGCAATCAAAAGATAGCGAACTCTCACGTCTGGAGAAAATTTATCGTGAAATGCTTGAAAAGTCCGAGGTTCAACTGATTTCAGGTCACGCAAAGCTTGTGGATCAAAATACTGTGGAAGTGGATGGCCGGCAATATCAAACCGAGAGAATTTTAATTGCTACCGGTGGATCGCCCTCAACTACAGCTATTCCAGGCTTGGAGCAAGCATGGACATCAGATGATGTTCTTCAGCTAGGAGAGCTACCTTCATCGCTACTGATACTTGGTGCTGGTTATATTGCCGTAGAGTTTGCCTCCATACTTTCAGGACTTGGGATCCAGATTTCCATGGTCTATCGTGGCGATCTACCGCTACGTGGTTTTGATGAGGATCTACGCCACAATGCAATTCAAAATTTAGAGGCTCATGGAGTTAAGCTTTATCCTAACTCCTCCATGAGATCTCTTGAAAGAACAGTAAATGGTTTTAGCTTAAATCTTACAAATAGCTCTACACTGCATGCCCAAAATGTACTAAATGCAACTGGTCGCTCTCCCAATATCTGGAATCTTAACCTTGAATCTGTTGGCTTAAAAACTGATGAGTACGGCGCAATTTCTGTGGATGCTTATAGCCATACCAATATTGAGAATATTTGGGCGATTGGCGATGTCACGAACCGAGTAAATCTCACTCCAGTAGCTATTGCTGAAGGTCGTGCCTTTGCGGATACGGAGTTTGGAAACAACCCTAGCCAAGTCAACCATACAAATGTTTCAAGCGCCGTGTTTTGCTCGCCCCCACTCGCAAGTATTGGTCTAACAGAGTCACAAGCGCAAAAAATTGGACCAACTGACATCTTCACGAGTCAGTTTAGACCTATGAAAAAGTCCTTCACTAAAAGTGAAGAGCGGACTTATATGAAGCTGGTGGTAGATCGCAAATCCAATCGTGTACTTGGCGCTCACATGTCGGGCGCAGATGCGCCGGAAATAATACAAAGTCTGGCTATTGCTATTACCGCAGGCGCCACGAAGCAAGACTTTGATAAGACCATGGCACTTCATCCAACTTCAGCTGAAGAATTCGTACTAATGCGCGAGCCTACACGAACATATGGTTAATACATTCTCGAGTGCTAGAATATTAACTCACTTTAGAGCACTGCTAATGTAGCTTAACATTTAGAGTAGAGGTTTCCTTGGGAGAACGCTGGCATAAATACCAGGATCAATGCCCCGCTCTTCCAGGACTTCATCAGTATGTTGCGCAAATGATGGTGGACGCATGCGATAGGTTGCCGGAGTTCGTGAAAGCTTTACGGGGCTTCCTGTTCCACGATAACCATCTAAGTCAACAATCATACCTCGGTGATGTGTATGCGGATCATCAACAACCTGATCAATAGTACGCACTGGACCACAAGGAACGCCCGCCGCAACTAATTCTTGAGAAACTTGCAAACCGTCTCGAATTGAAAGCAGTGCCACTAAATCTTTGCGCAATTCATCGCGATTTTTATTGCGCAATGCATTAGTTAAATAGCGCTCATCAGTTCCAAGATCTGGACGTCCCAATACCTTACATAAAGTAACAAATTGACGATTATTTCCAACTGCCAGGAATAATGGAACAGTACTCGTTTTAAATGCGTCGTATGGACAAATATTAGGATGCCTATTACCGCTACGCTGAGGTGCCTTGCCATTTAAATAATAGTTAGGCAAATGGGGATGCAACATTGATATTCCAGAGTCGTAGAGTGTAGCTTCAACAAATTGCCCTTGACCACTTTTGTTGCGCTCTTGCAATGCAAGCAGGATGCCAATCACGCCATTCATACCTGTGACCATGTCAATGATGGGTACGCCCATACGCAATGGCTCCCCTTGGGGCTCACCATTTACGCTCATCAAACCTGTCATAGCTTGTACAGCGGCGTCATAACCTGGCTGACCACCGTATGGGCCATCAGCACCGAAGCCAGATATACGGCAATGTATTAAGCGAGGAAATCTACTCCTTAATTCTTCAGCACCCAAACCCCACTTCTCCAAGGTTCCAATCTTGAAGTTTTCTATGAAGATGTCCGCATCCTCAAGCATCTGCAAGAGCAACTCCTGCCCAAGAGACTGAGTGATATCGATAGAGATATCTCGTTTATTCCGATTGACTCCAATAAAATAACTTGCCGCATCGCCAACGAATGGAGGGCCCCATCCACGGGTTTCATCACCCATTGGAGGCTCAACCTTGATGACATCCGCACCATGATCAGCCAAAATCTGTCCGCAGAAAGGGCCACCCAATACTCTGCTGGCATCAATAACGCGTATGCCTGAAAGTGAACCTAATGTTGCGTTTTTACTCTGCATTTGCGGCTATCTCCTCAGTAAGTTGTTGCGCAAAATCTGGATAAGTCTCTTTAAGCTCATTAAGCACTCGCCCGCGTAATAGCATGAGAGTATCTTCATCAGGCAAAGGCGTTGTGGTTAACTGGGGGTCAATATCAAAACTAAAACCTGTAGCCGTCTTGACATCTTCAAGAGTGTGCCCTGGGTGCGTGTACACAAGACGAAAACGCGCACACTTAGGATCAAACATAAATAATGCCATTCCAGTTAGCAAAGCATAAGGCCCCCCTTTGCGGTAGACCTCGGGAGCACTTGTGCCTGGCGCACTGATGAAGTCAACCTTCTCCACAAACACACGTGGCGAATGCTCTTCTCTAAAAAGAATTACCTTAGGAACCGTAAAATACAGATATGCTGAGCCAAATGACCCTGGCCAGCGTATACGCATCTCTGGATACTCTCCTACTCCAACTAGATTGATATTGCCTTGACCATCTATCTGTCCACCACCAAGGAAAAATGCATCTATGCGACCTTGACCGGCGCAATCAAAAAGCTCTGCCGACCCATTTGTGAAAAGATTATGTTTTACCGATCCTAAAATCGATAATCGCACCGCGGGTTCATTTTTTAACTTTTTTTGCGCCCTCAATAGCATTGCCGCTGCCGCGGGGATTGGGGATGATGCGCCAACCGCCACATGACGAGCGCCTTCCAGGAGTGATGCAATCGTAACAATTAGGCACTCTCTCAAGGTTGCCTTGCTCATGCGTATACCTCCGAAATCCATTGTTTAAAGCCTTCTTCCGTTTTCGCATGTTGGGCGTAGCGCTGAAGCGCCACGGTATCCGGACTATATTCCCCCCAAAGGCCATATGGCCATGCACCTTTTTCAACTTTGGCTATACCGTCTACATATAAAGCAGGTAACACACCAGCAGCCGTTAACTCATCATCCAGAAAGCGAGAATCGACAATCCGCTCCACTGTTACATAGGTTTTCTTACTTGCATATGCCATGGCAGCTAATTCTCGACGGCGACCTATCCATACATTTCCTTCGCGGTCAGCCATCGGGGCATGAAAAACTGAAACATCAGGATGTAGCGCGGGGACTATAACCACCGGGTCAGTATTTGATGCAAATGGGTTTTGCATCACCTTCCAGTCTGACCGCTGTAGCAACACATCGGTACCAATCAGTCCACGCATGGTCATAAATGGAGACCCTTTTTGCGCTGCCGTCAATCCCGCATGTATTGCTGGGCAGGTACTATCCTTCATTTGAATTGATGTATTGGCAATCGCTCTCATAAAGCATGGCGCACCGCCAGCCTCACCGAGAGTGACCGCACTCGTTTCTAGACTTCGCACCAAACCTGATCCTATAAGAATGTCGTGCAACAGCCCAGCGGTGGGAACTCCCAATAAGTCCAATTTACGCGGGGAACGCCTTAACAATGCAGCAACAATACCCATGGGTACGCCGGCATAATCCACGGGTATTGCCAATCGGCATTCGTCATGAATTTCTGCGACTATCTCTTCAACAGTAATTGGCGCCATAGTTTGCGACATTTCATCCCCTTTTATACAGCCAGCTTTCATTAAATTTTTTAATAAAGCCGATACTTTTGGTATATTAGACCGATCGTCTAATTAATGCAATTACTAAATGCACTCTTTGATATGTCATTCAAACACCGCCCCCTTTAACCAAAAGAGAATTTTGCTATGTCGAATAGGAGCTGTGTTTTTCAAAATCTGAGTAGCTGGTCAAGAATCGCAACCCATGGGTACGCCAAATACTTACTAATCCAAGGAATCATGCATCACCAAAGGGGCTTGGGGGATCTAGAATCAGCCTCTTCCAGACCCATTACCAAAACTTAAACGGAAATCAATCTTGGATACGAATGATGTAGTGTATGTCGTAGATGATGATCTGGCGATTCTAGACTCCCTAAAATGGCTATTAGAAAGCAATGGTTATACAGTTCTTTGCCACCACAGTGCAGAGTATTTTTTAAAATTCTTAGAAATTACAGATCAATCAACACCTTCATGCGCACTTATAGATGTGAGAATGAAAGGAATGTCAGGATTAGATTTACAGGAAAAACTATTGAGCCTTGGGTTTGACTTTCCTGTTTCTTTTATGACTGGTTATGCAGATATTCCAATGGTGTCAAAAGCATTTCAGCATGGGGCCATTGACTTCATTCAAAAGCCCATTAAAAAATATGCGCTTCTTGAGCTCATTGATAGGATGCTAGTGAAATCACATAGTATGAAAAAAGAGTTATTGGAAATTACTCGTATCAGAGAAAAGCTTGAGACTTTAACCCGACGAGAAAAAGATGTAGTGAAACACATCATTTCGGGAAAGTTAAATAAAGAAATTGCTAAAGTAATGGGCATTGAGGTGAAGACGGTGGAGGCGCACCGAGCAAATCTAATGGATAAGCTTCAAGTAAATCGCCCTACCACCTTGCTACTACTTCTATTTAGAATTGAACAAGCAGAAGTCACTGCGATCAATCAGCAATAAAGACATTACTTAGCACAACCCAACACAATCAAACACTTGCTCTTAATCCAATAGAATCCCCAGTCCCGGAAAAATAAATGTCAAACACAGTCAGAGAAAATCATTTTGATGTAGTCATCGCTGGTGGAGGTGCTGCAGGAATAGGACTGGCAGCTAGCCTAAGATCACGTGATGAATCACTAAAAATTGCAATTATCGAGCCTTCTGATCACCATTTCTATCAACCCTCATGGACACTAGTGGGCGGCGGAGCATTTAATGTGAAATCCAGCAAGCGTCTCACAAAAACTGTCATCCCACATGGTGTCACGTGGTTACAAGATGCAATTATTAACTTCAATCCAGAAGCAAACAATCTGATACTCAAACAAGGTAAGACGGTTGCATATGAATTTTTGGCTGTGGCTACGGGGATAAAAACAGACTGGGACGCAATACCTGGCCTGAAAGAAACCATTGGGAAAAATGGGGTCACCTCAAACTATAGCTATGAATATGCGCCATACACTTGGGAGTTAGTAAGGAACCTAAAGTCTGGAGTAGCACTTTTTACTCAGCCGCCACTACCATTCAAATGTCCAGGCGCTCCACAAAAAGCTATGTATCTATCTTGCTTTGAGTGGGAGAAACAGGGCAGGCTAAAAAACATAAAGATTGAATTAAATAATGCTGGCAGTACGCTTTTTGCAGTTGCTGATTTTGTTCCTGCATTAATGGACTATGTCAAAAGATACAATGCCACACTAAACTTTAATTGCAACCTTATTTCCATCAACGGGGAAAAGAAAACCGCGAATTTTGAAGTTAAAGATGGGGAAGGAAAAATTTCTCAAATTGAAAAATCTTTTGATATGTTGCATGTTGTGCCGCCACAAAGCCCTCAAGAATGCTTAAAAAATAGTCCAATTTCAAACGCTGGAGGTTGGGTTGATGTCAATCAATCAACCTTGCAACACCTGAAGTATTGCAATATATTTGCGCTAGGAGATTGCTGCTCCTCGCCTAACTCTAAAACTGTCGCTGCAGCGAGAAAACAAATTGTGGTTGTAGCGGAAAATTTACTTGCTGTTAGAGTCAATAAACCGATGCCATTAAATTATGATGGTTATGGCTCATGTCCGCTCACGGTAGAGCGTGGAAAAATTGTTTTAGCTGAATTTGGTTTTGGCGGAAAAATAATTCCCACTTTTCCATGGCTAATAAATCCACTAAAGGCTACCAAACTCGCATGGATTCTTAAGAAAAATATACTGCCCTGGCTTTATTGGAATGCAATGTTAAAAGGTAAGGAGTGGCTAGCTCGCCCCTCCGGTAATTGACAGCCCAGAAAAACGGCAAAAAAATTGAGTAATGAAGCTAGCATTTGATACAAGAAACCACCAAACCCTTATAGTCATTCTCCTGCAGAGACAATTAATTTAAAAACTTAATTGAGATATGTGCATTTGGGGCCCAACCGTCACTTTAAGTAACGCTCAAAAATACCCGACTGTGTAAGCGGGTGTACATTTGAAAATAGCTGGCGACTTGGGCTTATCTCTATTCCAACCATCCCAGAAATACAAAAACCAATCAATTCCCTAATAACCTAACCTTACTGTGAGTTTTAGGATAACTTTAGGTTCTCTGGTTATGAGAGCAGAAGCCCAAGTTAGACCCTTATAAACAGAGGGTCTGCGGGTGGTCAGTGTCGGTGTGTGAGCAAATGTGTAAGCATATTCGTAGATTTAAAAGAAGTGGTCTATCGGTCTTTGGTTTTCGAAACCAAAGGATATTTGGAATAACCATTTCACACTTCGTTGTTCCAAAGTACTTTTTGAGGGATTAATAAGCGTTACTTTAAGTAACGCTTATTAGACTCAATTAAGAAAACTTTAAGCTTGGCTCAGTCCCAGTCTTTAGGGTTTGCTCTCCGTACTGAATAACATCACCGATCATTTCAGCGGTACACGCAGACAAGGTCCAACCCAAATGGCCATGGCCGGTGTTGTAATACACATTAGGCTTACTACCCCTACCAACTTTTGGCATCATAGTTGGCATCATCGGACGTAAGCCTGCCCATGGAACAACCGAGCGTGTACTGACTTCTGGGAAGCACTGATTAACCCAATCCACCAAGGGCTTGATACGATCAGAACGGATATCACGATTGATGCCATTGAACTCTGCCGTACCAGCAACGCGGAATCGATCTACACCAAGACGACTGGTAACTAGCTTGGTTTCATCATCTAAAAGGCTGACATTAGGAGCGCCCTCTTGGCTCGCTTTGTCGTTCAAATTGACAGTAATTGAATAGCCTTTAACTGGGTAGACATTAACGCGATCACCCAACTGAGAAGCAAGGTCACGACTACCAACACCAGCACAAACTACGACATTATCAAAAACGAGCTGGCTAGCTTGCCCATCTTTGCTTAGCGTTAAGTTCACACGATTTCCATCAGACTGAACGGAAAGAACTTCATGCTCATAAATGGTTTTAACACCCAAATTAGCTGCAGCTTCAGATAAGCCAAAAGTAAATTTATGAATATCTCCAGTCGAATCACTCTCAGTGTAATAACCACCATAATATTTACCGGCTAGAGTAGGTTCGATTTCTTTCATTTCTTGAGGTGTAACGGCAGTACGCCCTAGCCCGCCTTCAGCAAGCATCTTAGAGACTTTGCCTGCATGCTCAAAGCCCGCCTGATCACGATAGATATGCAAGATACCTTCACGCTTTAAATCAAAATCAATACCCTCTTGCTTTGCCCAAGCAAATAGATGCTTTCTGGCTTCAATTGCCATATGCGCAGTTTTAACGGTATTACTCTTGTAATTCGGAATGGATGCAATGAACTCTGCAAACCATGAAAGCTTATGCCAGTCAGGCTTTAAGTTAATCAATAAAGGAGCATCCTTTTTAAATACCCACTTCATGCCCTTCATGATTGTTGACCAATGATTCCAGACCTCTGCATTTGATGCGGAAAGCTGACCACCATTGGCAAAGGATGTTTCCATTCCAGCATAACGATGACGCTCAATGAGAGTGACATCATAGCCACGCTTAGCCAAAACATAAGCAGTAGTCACACCAGTGATGCCGCCACCAATAATTACAAATGATTTCATTTTTAAAGTCCAAAAAACGTCAAGGGTTACCCATTGCAAATGCTCAAGGGGCCCCCTCTGTTCTGGACCTGAGAGATTCGCAAATATTCAATATTTGCTTGCTCCTTCGGTGTTATCGGGTGACGAATACCCAATATCTCTTCAGAGTTTAAAAATCATTTCGGTTCTTTTGCCTGAGAGTTTCCGGGGCGGTTGCTCCTTCGGCGTTGCTGTAAAAGCAATCTCTCCCGAGAATGATTTAATTACTTTTTGTTACTTACAATACTATACCTTCAAATGCTATGTCTTTAAGGTTTGCTTATCGCTTTTTAGTAATTGCTATGACTTACCACCAGTCTTTGATGCGTAAATTTGAAAACTCACTCAGTCTGACCATAGCAACTAATTGCATTATCAGGATACACAGGGTCGTCTTACACACCCCTTGCACCACAGATATGAATTTTTATGACTCAATGAAAGAGCATTAGTCGCTTTGTACATAACCAGTTATACGAATCATTTCTCTATATTTCGCAATTTCAGTCTCATATACAGCGGCTGCCTCTGCAAGGCTCATACGCTTTGGAATATTACGTCCGTCTGCCTCAAGTTTTGATATCACAGCTGGATCTTGTAGCGCCTTACCTATTGCCTGATTTAGGGCGGCCTTAATTTCAAGGGGTGTGCCTTTTTTAACATAATAGCCAGCTGAACTAACATATTCAAATTTTGCTAACTCTGGAATTTCTGTGATGCTAGGTATTTGCGCCAACAAAGGTGGCCTATTCTTAGTAAAAACTGCTAATGCTCTATAACGACCTGACTTAATCATATCCAGCATGGATGACTGAAAGGGCATAATTGCAAAGTCAATCTGTCCACCGGAGAGGTCTTGCACCACTGGTGTAGCGCCTTTATAAGGAATATGTGAAAACGGTATTTTCATAATTTTCCCCATATATTCAGTCATGAGATGGTAAAGTGAACCGACTCCTACCGTTCCATACGTCAATGGTGTTGACGTACTTTTTCTTGCGAGCTTAAAAAAATCTTGAATTGTTTTTGCTGGTAAATCATTGCGTACTAATAACACAAGCTGCGTAATTGTTGAAGGCTGAGTAAGCTCAAATGCATCGGGCTGATAAGTTACTGCTCGATTAGTTAGAGGCGGAATGATTAACTCATTTTGCGTACCTTGAAAAATAATGCTTCCATCTGCTTTAGCATTAAGAACTTTTGATGCAGCTATGGTGCCTGTTGCACCCCCTAGATTTTCGACAATGACCGTTGCGCCTAACTCTTTACCAATTGGATTACTCAAAATACGGGCACTGACATCACTTGCTCCACCAGCAGGGTACGGAACCATCATAGTAATTGGGCCGGATGGGTAACCTGCAGCATGCGCTAAGTCCATCCATGGAATTAAAGTTATTGCCAGACCTGCCAAAATAAAAGATCTGCGTGATTTAATTAATGAGTTTTTCATTGGATACCCTTAAGTAATGTATTTTTGTCACACGTTACCAATCTTGATTTCCAAGATTTTGGATCGTGCCTATTAATCCCTGCGCTCTCGGTACGATAGTATCGATTTCACAATATTCTTCTACAGTATGAAATTTGCCACCTACAGGCCCAGTCGCGCAAAGAGTAATGGCGCCAATATTCGAGGTGACGCCAGAATCTGCACAGCCACCACTAAACTCCTCGCCTGTTGTGTATCCCATATCTGCAAGCGTTGATTGATACAACTCAAATAGCTTTTTTGATTGTAGAGTGGGTATAAATGGCTGAAATTCACCGATGACATCCATTTTTGCTAACGCTCCCGAAATAAATGATTTATTGCAGATACAGCGAATTTTGTTCACCATTGATTCACGCTGCTCTAGATCACGGATTCTGAGATCGATTGAGGCTTTAGATGATGGGGCTGATGTGTTTACCGACATTCCCCCAGAAACCAGACCTACGTTAACCGTGACGCCCGCATCGATATCGGTTAACTTATCGAGTTCGATTACTTTGTGGGCCAATTCAGAAATGGCGCTAATTCCATCTGCAAAATTTGCGCCAGAATGAGCCGCTTTACCCTGAATATCCATCTCAATGAATACGCCGCCTTTTCTGCCCGTCACAACATTACCATTTGGGCGCCCAGGCTCGGAATTAAATACAAATTGCTTATCCCTCGCAACCCTCGCAATAATCTCTTTACTCAAGGGAGATCCAATTTCTTCGTCACAAGTAAAAAGTCCCGCAACCTCGGGAAAGGGCTCTTTGCTTTGAGCGATTGCTACCAATATGAATGCATTCATCACAATTCCCGCCTTCATATCAGCTACTCCAGGACCATAGGCACGGTTATCTTGGATTTTGAATGGGCGACGAGCTGCTTCACCCAACGGGAATACCGTGTCACAGTGCCCCATGAGTAGAACTGAACCAGATATTTTGCTCTTTGGCTCTACCTCAACCGTAATCGCAACCTCAACATCCTTTAAACAATGTGATTTAGTCACCAACCCGTGATGATTAAAAAACACTTCTAGGCAACGAAATACACGTGAAACGCCCTGCTTATCGTAGCTGTTCGAATCGATATTTACGATTTCTTCAAGCAACTTCAACATATTGTCATGTTGATTTTTAAGCCACTGACTTGCTGGTAATTGAGTACTCAAAGAAAAACCCTTTTCTAAACTAAAAGTATTGAAATACAATACTTTATATTATATAGAAATATTTTATACGGAAAAAATGAAAAATACAATAAAACACAATGCGCTTTACGTCGGCTCAGTAGGCAAGGTTTTTACAGTCCTCAATTGCTTTAAAGCGGGCGGGGAAGAGCTCAGCCTCAAAGAGGTTGTAGAGCATAGTGATTTTGATAAAAGCACTGCACAGAGATACCTATTTACGCTTTGTGCTGAGGGGTATATAGAACAAAACCAGACTACAAGACGCTACAAGCTTGGCAAACAGGTGCTGGACTTAACATTTCATTTTTTACGCAGCAATACTTTAGTCGAGTCGCTCAATCCGATTATGTTGGATCTATCGCGTACTACCGGCGAAAAAATCAGCCTATCACTACTTGACGACAATCATTTAGTTCATGTTATGCGCCATCAAACAAATAACAATCAATACCATGCATCTTTAATTGGTCGACGTGTACCATTATTTTGCACCGCAGGTGGAAGAGCTGTGCTGTCACACTTTGATGAAGATGAGTGGGCAAGCTATATGTCTACAGCAATTATTAAGCCATGGACAACTTTCACTATGACCTCCCCTTCAAAAATTCAAAGTGAAATCAAATTAACCCGCAAAAGAGGGTATGGGCTTGTCTATAATGAATTCATATTTGACGAAGTTGCATTAGGCGCAGCCGTTCTTAGCGCGGATGGTCGAGCATTGGGCGCATTACATGTCTCTGGCGTAGCTACAGAATGGAGTGGTGCAGAGTATGCTGAACGGTTTGCCCCTTATCTGCTTAATGCCATTAGACAATTTGAGCAACGAAATGGATCTGAGAATTAATTTTAAAAATAGAACATGGGAACCACCATCCTCAATCAGATCAATCAACACAATCAACTTTTAATCCGCAGAGAGATCGATGTTTTAAATCATATTTGTGCCGACAGAATTAATAAAGTGATTGGCTCAGACTTCGGCATTTCCGTTAAGGCCCTAGAAGCGCATAGAGCGAACCTCATGGATAAGTTGAAAGTTAACAGGACGGCAACTTTACTTCAGTTAGCACTAAGGTATCAGGAGGCAAAAATCAAGGACTTATTTGATGAATGCCGCTACTTTAAGTAACGCTTAAAAGACAAAAACCCCACCATTGCTGATGAGGGTTTGTTATTCTGGTGGGCCCACTAGGACTTGAGTATGTCTCTAGGATACCCAATTGAGGCTCACCCATCCAAATGCACATCAGTCCAAATTCAATTCCTTCATTATTTCATGTCTATCTTGATCCAATGCCGGGGGATTTCTATCTACCTTAGAAACAAATGACCCAATATGAATAGGGTTACCCGCCACTGTTAACTTACTGCCATTTGCAGAAAAAACATCCAATAACATCTCACGCTCGTGTATTTGGGGACTTTCCAAAACTTGGGCCAAATTATTATATTCACCCGTTGGAATATTATTTTCCATTAATAAGTCAATCCAGTGCTTACAAGCTTCCTCTTGGAGGCGTTTTTCAAGTTCTACTTTTAACTGATCATGATGCTCGCATCGCAATGGGTTTGTAGAAAATCTCTCATCTGTTTTTAAGTTAGGTAGATTCAAAATATTGCACAAGCGTTGAAACAACATGTCATTGCCTGCTGCCACCACCATCCAGCCATCTTTTGCCTTAAAAACATCAAAGGGGGTAATTGAAGGATGACGTGAACCAATGGGCTCAGGAATACGCTTATCTACTTCATAACGAGCAATGGAGTTTTCAAGCAATGCGACTTGGCAATCGAGCATAGCCACGTCAACTTGCTCACCCATGCCCGTTCGCTCTCTTTGTAATAGTGCAGCCTGTGTACCAATCATGGCATATAAACCAGCTCCAAGATCTCCAATTGAAACACCCACTCGGGTTGGAGGACCGCCAGGTTGTCCTGTCAAACTCATAATGCCGCCCATGGCTTGTACCACCATATCATATGCAGGCCTTTTGCTATATGGGCCAGTTTGCCCAAAGCCTGAGACTGAAGTAAAGACCAATTTGGGGTAACGTTGATGCAATACCTCCCAGCTATAGCCCAACTTCTCCATAGTGCCTGGACGAAAGTTTTCTACCAATACGTCAGCAGTCTCCAATAGAGATTCAAATATCTTCTTATCAGCCTCAGCTTTTAAATCTAATGCGATGGATTCTTTATTGCGATTAATCGACATGAAATAGGCAGACTCACCATCTATGAATGGTCCTATTTGACGCGAGTCATCGCCAATATTAGGCTGCTCCACCTTAATGACGCGAGCGCCAAGATCTGCCATTAGCAATGTGCAATAAGGTCCCGCCAATACCCTAGTTAAATCAACTACAGTGATTCCACTTAAAGGACCAAGTTTTGCCACATTTGAATTACTCATTCGACTTTAGCCCCCGTCTGCTCTAATAAATCTTTGCTCTTTCTGCCCTCACCAATCGATAACATCAAAAAGTCGTTCTGTGATTTTGATGGGGCCGCATTGTTACCGGATTTCTCAAGCCTTGCCTTAACCTCAGGGTCATTTAATGCAACTAAACTCGCATCGAACAACTTCTTTGATACATCAGTAGGTAATCCAGCTGGACCGTACAAGCCAAACCAGAATGTGAAATCCAAATCTTTGACCCCAGCATCCTTCATCGATGGAATATCTGCAAAAAGTGGTGAGCGCTGTTGCGTAGTCACTGATAGTATTTTTAATCTACCAGACTGCGCTAAAGGCATTACTGAGGGCGGTGTGCCAAAGCTAATCTGCACATCGCCCGCTGCAAGTGCTTGCAACGAAGGTGCGCCTCCCTTGTAGGGGATATGCATGAGTTTTGTATTGGTTGCCTTTTCAAACTCCAGGGCTGCTAGGTGGGTCACTACCCCCACCCCAGATGATGAATACGTCACCTTGTCAGGATTTTTCTTGGCATAGGCAATTAATTCTTGAGTATTTTTTACCGGAACATCTTTATTAGCAGCGAGCATCATAGGCGCCAAAGACCAACGGGTAATTGCTGTAAAGTTTTTAACGCCATCATATTTTGCGCTTTTATAGAGATACTGGTCAGCACCATATAGTCCCGGGCCTGCCAAAAGCAATGTGTAACCATCTGGCGCAGCTTTAGCCACATAAGCGGATGCAATGGTAGTTCCAGCTCCAGGCATGTTATTAATGATGATGGGCTGCTCTAAAACCCTTGAAAGCTTATCGCTCACTATACGAGCTACGGCATCCGCCCCACCCCCAGGAGGAAAGCCCACAACTAAAGTAATGGGTTTTTGCGGATACTCCTGCGCAAAGACTAGCTGTGCGCTGCTAATAATGAAAGCTATTGTTATAAGCAATTTTTTCATTGTCTCCTCCTAATTTTTATTTACCTGTGAACTTTGGTGATCTTTTTTGTTGCCATGCCAAAGCCCCTTCTTGAATATCGCCAGATTGAACAGATTGCTGAACTAGAGCATCAATAGCTTTAGCATCTGCCCTATTTCTAGCAATCGCATTAATTGAATTTTTCATTCCCAACAGAGCGATTGGCGCCTTGTCAACTAGTGATATGGTCAATTTATGGAGCCCTTCATCTAAGCTCTTTTGATCTGAATATAGTGAGGTTAAAAACCCAATATCCAGCATTTGTTTTGCGTCTAACTTTTCACTTGTTAGAAATAATCTTTTAGTCGTATCAATCCCAAGTCGGGTTACATAGCGCTCTAATCCGCTTTGATAGAAATGCAATCCTAGGCGAGCTGCTGGCATAAACATCTCAGTCGCCTCACTACCCAATCGAAAATCGCAAGCTAGAGCCATATCGGTAGCGCCGCCATAAACACCGCCTTGGACTACAGCGATCGTTACGGCTCTACACGCTTCAAGCACGTCTACCATTTCACCAAAACTCACTCCCTTTATTTGGCTACTCTTAATCACCTCTGCAATATCAAATCCGCTACAGAAATACTTACCTTCGGCCCGCAGCACCAATACCAACACTTCAGCATTCGTGTTGACAGCCTGAATATGACTACGCAAAACCCCTAAATCTTCAGGGGTGAGCTTATTAGCCGAGGCAGCTCTATTTAAGGTAATCGTAGCCAATGAGCCATTGATACTAAGGCATGGTGCATAAGATTCTTTAGGGTGTATATTTTGCATATCAACGGATATTGTTGATATATCAACTACATCACAACCAGTAGAAACCCTAGAATCCATGAACACCCAGCAAAGCATACGTAAGCGAATCGAAAATGAGTTTCGTGAAGGAAAATTAGCACCAGGCACAGCCTTAGATGAGCGTGCCTTAGCTACAAAATTTAAGACTTCGAGAACTCCCGTAAGAGAGGCGCTACTACTCTTAAGTGCCCAGGGATTAATTGACATCATTCCTAGAACAGGAATTTATGTCAAAAAACTTACCGCCCATGAATTAATTGCCATGATGGAAGGGCTGGGCGAGCTAGAGGGCGTCCTAGCCAGGCTCGCTGCGCAACGCATTAATACCAAGTACTCAAAAGAAATTAAAGAAGCCATTAAGCAAACTGAGAAATTTGCCAACGCACAAGATATCAACAATTACCAGTTAGCAAACGTGCAATTCCACGAGGTAATTTATAGAGCCAGTGGCAACCCTTATATTGTTGAACAAACGAAAGCAGCGAGATTACAGATCTCTGGATATCGCGGGCATTTGTTTGAAAAACCTGGGCGCCTCAAAAAATCGCAGCTTGAACATAAAGCAGTTGCTGAGTGGATTTTGAAAGGGGAGGCAGATAAAGCAGCAGATGCGATGAGAGACCATATTTCTTCTGGCGGTAAGGCATTTGCTGACTTGATATTGACTAACAAAATCTAAGCAACTTTACCGTTACTTAAAGTAACGCTCAAAAGACAAAACCCCCACCATTTCTGATGAGGGTTTGCTTTTCTGGTGGGCCCACCAGGACTTGAACCTGGGACCAAAGGATTCCGGTTTGTGTTAGTTTCCTAACTCCCTGGACTATGCCTTCACCATATCGATTACTCGACTTAGGTGGGTGCCGTCTAGTCTCTACACCTTCAACAGCACTTTCATACTGAAGCTTGGCTCGGCGTTAGCTTGGATATTTCTACCTTTAGCTTTCTCCGAATTTGACACCATCCCTTATGCAGTTTCCACGCATAAGGCACAACTTTCGCTATGAGTCCTCTGCTCTAACCAACTGAGCTATGGGCCCTAAAACTACTCTTTTTAACCCGATAAAACTGGGCTAAAACTACTGCTTTACAACTTGCCTCGGTGTGTAAGCGGTGTGTAAGCAAACTTATCCACCCTTACCACGCTAAGACCCTTATGTTTATTAGGTTCTTAGCAAAATACAACGAGGTTATCTCTCTTATGAGTCCTCTGCTCTAACCAACTGAGCTATGGGCCCGTTAGTCTTATCAGTCTTCTTCTAAGAAGGTTTTGAGCTTGTCGCTACGGCTTGGGTGGCGCATCTTACGCAAAGCCTTAGCTTCAATCTGACGAATACGCTCACGAGTAACGTCAAACTGCTTTCCTACTTCTTCGAGAGTGTGATCTGTACTCATCTCAACACCAAAGCGCATACGCAATACTTTTGCTTCGCGCGGCGTCAATGAATCGAGAACGTCTTTCACTACATCGCGCATAGAGTCATGCAAAGCTGCTTCTGCTGGCGCCAATGTATTTCCGTCTTCAATAAAGTCGCCTAAATGAGAATCTTCATCGTCACCGATTGGCGTCTCCATGGAGATAGGTTCTTTAGCAATCTTCATGATCTTGCGAATCTTGTCTTCTGGGATCTCCATCTTCAGTGCCAAGGTTGCAGCATCAGGCTCATGACCAGTTTCTTGCAAGATCTGACGGCTGATACGGTTCATCTTGTTGATCGTCTCGATCATATGAACAGGGATACGGATCGTACGTGCCTGGTCAGCGATGGAACGAGTGATCGCCTGACGAATCCACCAAGTTGCATAGGTAGAGAACTTATAACCACGACGGTATTCAAACTTATCTACCGCCTTCATCAGGCCGATATTGCCTTCTTGGATCAAATCCAAGAACTGCAAACCGCGGTTGGTGTATTTCTTAGCGATTGAGATAACCAAACGTAAGTTGGCCACAGTCATCTCACGTTTAGCTTCACGGGCACGCTTCTCGCCAGCGATCATTTGCTTGTTAACTTCTTTTAATTCTGGAAGTGGAATAACGACATTCTTCTGAATATCAATCAACTTCTGTTGCAACTCTTGAATAGCTGGAACATTACGTTGCAAGAGTGCGCTATATGGCTTGTTCTCTTTGAGCAACTTGTCAGTCCAAGCGAGGTTCATTGACATCTTAGGGAAGTCTTTTAATACTTCACCACGATTAACGCCCACTTTGTCTACCAACAAGCTCACAATGCCACGCTCAAGCTTCCATACTTGGTCTACTTGTGAACGCATGGTGTCACATAACTTCTCAACACTCTTCGCTGTTAAGCGGAAACCAAGCAATTCAGCACGAATGGCATCTTGTGCTTTTACGTATGCAGGGCAGTTATATCCGTCTTTATCAAACGCACGGCGCATCTTGTCAGCTTGTGTGCGAACGATTGCAAACTTCTCTAAGGAGATTTGCTTTAACTCTTCTAATTGCTTAGCGTTTGCTGTTGCAGCACCACCGCCACTGCCACCAGCATCATCTTCATCACCCTCTTCGCCCTCTTCAGCATCTGGGTCAATCTCCGGCTCTTCAGGTCCGAGCTTAATATCTTCTGCATTTGGATCAACCAAACCATCCACAAACTGGTCTATTTCCATCTCGCCACTAGCGATCTTATCAACGTTACTCAGAATCTCGGCAATCGTTACAGGGCAAGCAGCCAAAGCCATCACCATGTCTTTGAGGCCAGCTTCGATCTTCTTCGCAATGACGATCTCGCCTTCGCGAGTCAACAAGTCAACCGTACCCATTTCACGCATATACATACGTACTGGGTCAGTAGTGCGTCCAAATTCTGAATCAACAGTAGATAAAGCTGCTTCAGCCTCTTCTTCAGCCTCTTCTTCGGAAGCTGCAGCAGCTGTATTGTCAGAAAGGATTAATGTTTCTGCATCAGGTGCTTGCTCGTAAACAGTAATGCCAATGTCATTAAGCAAGCTAATCAAAGTTTCCAATGCATCGGCATCGGACAACTCGTCAGACATCACGTCATTCATCTCACCATGGGTTAAGTAACCCTTGGACATACCCATCTTAATCAACGTCTTCAAGCGAGCACGGCGTAACTCTTGTTGTTCTTCAGTTCCCAACTGTTGCGCTGCAAATTCTTTTAAAAGCGCCTTCTCTTTCGCCTTACGCTCACGCGCTTTTTGACGATCGGTTAATACCGGTTCAGCAGCTTCAGCAGGCGCATCAGCCTTCGCCTTGCGACCGCGCTTCTTTTCTTCCTCAACTGCTACAGGAGCCTCTGGCTCTGCAGCCTTAGCTTTTTTACCCTTAACTTCTTTTGTTTCTTTAGCTGCTTTAGTTTCTTTAACCGACTCAACCTTAGGTGCAGCTACTGCTTTACCTTTTTTGACTGACTCAACTTTGACTTCTGCTTTAGCAGATTTCGCAGGAGCTTTTGCAGCTGGCTTAGCCGTAACTTTTACTGGCTTAACAGGTGCTTTTGCAAGAGCCTTAACAGGTTTAGCTGACACCTTTGCTTTAGCTACAGGTTTGGCAGAAGATTTCGCTTTTGGAGCTGGCTTAGCTGCAGGCTTTACTGGCTTAGCTGTCGTTTTCGCTTTTGGAGCTGGCTTAGCTGACGACTTTGCTTTAGCTGCAGGCTTTACTGGCTTAGCTGGCGTTTTCGCTTTTGGAGCTGGTTTTTTGGTCTTGGTATTCGGCATTTATTAGCACTTACTCACATTACTGTTGTTGATATCGACTGATGAAAAACAGCCCCGCGTTACTCACTTACCCACTTACCCCAAATTTCATCAAAATAAAGCGCAAGTGGCTGAATTAAATCGGTTTTTTCTTGGGAACAGAGGATTATAGTCGATTGAGACTTTTTGACCCCCTTCTTACTTAAAAATATGGGGTAATTTCAGGGGATTTCTAGGGGTCTTTCAGAAATTCTTAGGAGAATTTCAGCTTTTCGCCCAATTCCCGATATCGAGCCCGGTCCTGCTCAGTGGCAGTACTTCCGGCGATCTTTTGGGCAATTTCTGTCATTTCTTGCTTGAGGTGGGTTAATTCCAGTTTTTTGAATGCCCCATCTAGATCTGCAGCAGCGCCATCGAGCTCCAAATCAGAACCCATCACTCGATTTCTGAGAACTTCATACAGGGGCGCCAACTCACTACGAGAGAGTTGATCTTGGAACATCGCAAAAGCTCCGGCACCTGCGGTAGCTGGTTTATTCCCTTCACCAGGGATCAACTCAACCAAGTCACACTGAGCCAAAAGATCTTTCATCAAGGCATGCGCTTTTTCAGATCTTTGTTCTGCAGCTTTTAATGCAAGCGCTCGCTTATTCTCATCTAGCGCCTTTCCTAAATGTGGAAACTGAATGATGACTCGCAACATCTGCTCCGCCAAATCGGTTGGCGCTTTAGGCGGTTCAATATTTTGACTCGCAACGCGTTTTGCAGATCCTTTGGATGCTTGCCAAGGTGCGCCTTGACGATTGCCGTTACCTGAAAACGTATTCTGATTATTTTGATTGCCTTGAGTGCCCGCAGTTCTGGCTTGCATCGGTTGATAAGTAGTTTGACGCACAGGTGCAGGCGCTACTGTCAAACCACAAAATGCTTCAAGCTCAGCCGGGGTGGTATTCGTGCGAATGGCTAACTCACGCAAGATTTGTGTGCGCAGTGCAATCGGCGGCATTGAAAGCAAAAGAGGTTTAGCGGCATGATGGGTATGAGCCCTACCCTCCGGGGTAGTTAACTCATGATCTTCGCTGACAACTTTGAAGAAGAAGCTAGAGATGGACATAGCCTCTTTAATCACTTTTTCAAATGCCGGTGCGCCATAAGCCCGTACATAGCTATCTGGATCATGCTCAGTCGGTAAAAATAAGAAACGAATTTCTTTATCGTCTGACATTAAAGGCAAGCATGCTTCCAGTGCGCGCCGCGCAGCGCGTTGTCCAGCAGAGTCGCCATCAAATGAGAACACCACTTTATCCGTTTGACGCAATAGCATGCGCACGTGATTAGCAGTACATGCAGTACCTAAAGTGGCAACTGCATTTGAAAATCCCAATTGCGCCAATGCCACTACATCCATATAACCTTCACACACCAAGACATATTCTTGCGAGCGAATCGCCTGTCTCGCTTCAAACAAACCATAGAGCGTATTACCTTTTGAGAACAATGGCGTCTCTGGAGAATTTAAATACTTGGGCTCGCCCTGATCCAAAATGCGCCCACCAAAGCCAATCGTTTGGCCTTTTGGATTGCGAATTGGGAACATGATGCGATCACGGAAACGGTCATAACGCTTTACATTTGCACCTTCGGATTGCTCACCCTGAATCAGTAAACCACCCTCTAACAATGTCTTGGCAACCTCATCATTGGAATAAGTTCCAAAAACTGCCTCTAGACCCTGCCAGCCATCAGGCGCATAGCCTAAGGCGTAGCGTTTAGCAATCTCACCAGTAAGTCCACGACCTTTGAGATATTCAACTGCTCGGGTGTTACCCTTGAGTTGCTGGCGATACCAATCTGCCGCAGTACTCATTACTTCGCTCAGTGCCATAGCCTGCTGCTGACGCGCAACATCATTTGCCGTGCGCTCTTCACGCGGCACATCTAAACCAGCAGAGCGCGCCAAGTCTTCAATTGCATCAACGTAACCTAGACCGGAATACTCCATTAAAAAGCTAATGGCAGATCCGTGCGCACCACAACCAAAGCAGTGATAAAACTGTTTGGTGGGCGATACTGAAAACGAAGGAGATTTCTCGGAATGAAAGGGGCACAAACCCTGAAAGTTTGCACCCGCTTTTTTTAACTTTACGTGCTGCCCAACCACATCAACGATGTCTACCCGATTTAATAGATCGGCAATAAAGGATTGTGGGATGAGTGCCATAAGGCGAGTATGAAACTGTTTCGCTTATTTGGATACTTACTTGGCGAGTGCTGCTTTTACCAAACCAGAAACTTTACCCATATCTGCTTTGCCTGCGAGCTGGCCTTTAAGAAGGCCAATCACCTTACCCATATCCTGCGGGCCAGCAGCGCCAGTAGAAGCAACGGCAGCCGCTACAGCAGCTTCCACTTCAGCATCAGATAGCTGCGCTGGCAAGTACGTCTGCAAGATCACCATCTCGGCAGCTTCGACCGCAACCAAATCATCGCGCCCAGCTTTTTCAAATTGAGAGATGGAGTCTTTACGTTGCTTAATCATTTTCTCAACAGTTGCAATGACGCCAGCATCATCGACCACGATGCGCTCATCAACTTCACGTTGCTTAATCGCTGCCAACAAGAGACGAATAGTTCCTAAGCGCTCACTTTCTTTTGCGCGCATAGCAATTTTCATATCTTCAGTAATTTGATCTTTTAGACTCATGGCTTGATTCCTAGTGTTGAATATATCTAGCTTTGTTTGGCGATTCAAAAAGCAAAAACCCGCTGCGTTTCACCGTCAGCGGGTTTCAAAGCTTCTCGGTGAAGAGAGCTTTTAAATTCTATTAGTAAAGCTTCTTAGGCAACATTTGGCTGCGAATGCGCTTGTAATGGCGCTTAGCAGCTGCAGCCTTCTTACGCTTACGCTCAGCCGTTGGCTTCTCGTAGAACTCGCGTGCACGCAAGTCTGTCAAAAGGCCATTCTTTTCAATGGTGCGCTTGAAACGGCGCAATGCCACTTCAAATGGTTCGTTTTCGCGGAGGCGGACTGTAGTCATACTTGTTTAACTCGTATATGCTCGAAAAATATCGAAAAATTAACTGAATTGCGATTCTAGCACGACCAAGCGAAAAAATGATTGTTTTAGGAATAGAAACTTCTTGTGACGAGACTGGGGTGGCTTTATACAACACCGCCCCTTGGGAAAAGGGTAAACCGGCCTTCGAGGGCATACTGGGCCAGGGTTTGCACTCCCAGATCGCCATGCACCGGGACTATGGGGGCGTAGTCCCAGAATTAGCCTCCCGCGACCACATTCGCCGTGTTTTACCCCTTTTAGACCAATCTTTAGCCCAATCTGGGCTCAAATTGACCGATATTGATGCCGTCGCCTTCACCCAAGGCCCGGGACTGGCAGGCGCCCTTCTGGTGGGCAGTGCTTTTGCCAAATCCCTTGCTCAAGGCCTTAATTTGCCCTCAATTGGGGTCCATCACCTGGAGGGACATCTACTTTCACCGCTTTTGGGTCAAACAGCCCCTCAATTTCCATTTATTGCCCTTCTGGTATCGGGCGGCCATACCCAGCTCATGAAAGTCTCCGGCATTGGGCAGTATGAACTTCTGGGCGAAACCTTAGATGACGCAGCAGGCGAAGCTTTTGATAAGACCGCGAAATTACTCGGACTCGATTACCCCGGTGGTGCTGCAATTTCTAAACTAGCCGAACAAGGACGCTCCGGTATTTTTGACTTACCAAAGCCGATGTTGCATTCAGGTGATTTGGATTTTTCTTTTTCAGGATTAAAAACTGCCGTTCTCAATCAAGTTAAGAAGTTTGAGGATAAAAAGATTACCGATACATCTGAAGTAACGCAGTTTCATGCGGACCTCGCCAGATCTTTTGTCGATGCGATTGTTGCAGTGTTGGTGAATAAGTCTGAAAAAGCGCTCAAGCAAACTGGTTGTAAACATCTAGTACTTGCTGGTGGAGTCGGTGCCAATTTGCAGCTGCGTAGCGCATTAAATGAAAAAGCTGCGCGTAATGGTTTTGAAGTGCACTACCCACCACTAGAACTATGTACTGATAACGGTGTGATGATTGCTTTTGCTGGAGCGCTAAGAATGCTAGCCAAAAATAATGGCTCCACAACATCTGGGGCCTTTGATATCAAACCCCGCTGGGATTTGCAAAGCAATAACTTGGTCTAAGAGACTGACTTATAGAGTTACAGCTTATTTCTTATGACTGATGCGGGCAAATGCACTGTGATTGTGAATAGACTCAAAGTTCTCAGCCTCTACTACAAAAGACTGGATACGCTGATCCGCCTTAAGGTTGCCAGCCACATCACGTACTAAATCTTCTACGAATTTGGGATTACTGTAAGAGCGCTCTGTTACCCACTTCTCGTCAGGGCGCTTGAGTAAACCCCACAATTCGCTAGATGCTTCGCTCTCTGCAGCGGTGACCAAATCCTCTACCGTCATTTTTGTTTCAGTGTCGAGCACGACAGACATCGTTACATGCGAACGCTGATTATGAGCACCAAAATCAGAGATCTCTTTTGAACAAGGACACAAACTCATGACTGGAACTTGCGCACGCAAGCCTAATTTCACATCAGCACTGCCATTGTCATTTTGTTTAGCAGTGGCCATCCAGGTCACTTCGTAATCCATTAAGCTTTCCACGCCAGATACTGGCGCTGCTTTTTTTACAAAGTGAGTATATGTAAATTGCACATGTCCTTCTTTGGCATCTAGCAATGGCAGCATTTCACGAACCATTGCTACCACTGAAGTGCTATCAACTGCGATATCTTGCTTTTGTAATAAAGCCATGAAGCGCGACATGTGCGTGCCCTTCACATGCGCAGGCAAAGCAACATCCATCTCAAAAGTACCAACAGATGGAAAGTTGCCGGTCTTGCTACGTATCGTCAGCGGATGACGCACGCCACGAATTCCTACCTGCTCAATTGGCAAAGCGCGCTCATCCAAAGTGGATTGCACATCAGGCATTGCGCTAGGCTTTAAAAAAGCAGGGTTCATGTCATTCATAGCTCTATTTTCAGGCAAAACAGGCTTATTTGCCTGAAAGCACAGAATTTTGGCTCAATACCGCTGGAAAACGTTGTTTGATGGAGTTGGCAATGCCCTCCACATCCAAGCCACACCTGGTCATTAGCAGGCTATAGTCGCCATGCTCAATAAATTCATCAGGAAGACCTAATTGCAGGAGGGGCTTATTGATTCCGAGTTTGGATAGTGCCTCCAAACAAGCACTACCAGCACCACCAGCAATTGCACCATCTTCAACAGTCACAAAATAGTCGTGATCGGCTGCCAAGGATTGAATCAAATCTACATCCAGTGGTTTCACAAAACGCATATTGGCAACGGTGGCATTAATGCCCTCAGCTACTTCTAGAGCAGAATAAAGCAAGGTACCAAACGCCAAAATCGCTACACGTTGACCAGAAGGTGCAGTAGATTTACGACAAACCTCACCCTTACCTAATGGCAAAGTGCGCAATTCTTTTGAAGGTGCTGTGCCAATACCTGCGCCACGTGGGTAGCGAACTGCACTTGGATGCGGCTGATGGAATGCAGTAGTTAATAAATCACGGCACTCCGCTTCATCAGCTGGAGTCAAAACCAACATATTAGGAATGCAACGCAAGAATGGGATATCGTATGCACCAGCATGAGTGGCGCCATCAGCACCCACTAAGCCTGCACGATCTAATGCAAACAGTACTGGCAAATCTTGCAATGCGACATCATGAATAAGTTGATCGTAGGCACGCTGCAGGAAAGTGGAATATATTGCCACCACTGGCTTCATACCTTCACAAGCCATACCAGCCGCAAAGGTCACAGCATGTTGCTCAGCAATACCGACGTCGTAGTAACGCTTGGGAAAATTCTTTTCAAATTCAACTAAGCCAGAACCTTCGCGCATCGCTGGAGTAATGCCAACCAATAATGGATCAGCGTGCGCCATATCGCATAACCACTCACCAAATATTTGAGTAAAGGTTTTCTTGCTGGCAGCAGACTTCTTGACACCCTCCTCTGGATTGAATTTACTTGGACCGTGATACAGCACTGGATCCGCCTCAGCCAACTCATAACCCTGACCTTTTTTAGTCACTACATGCAAAAACTGTGGGCCTCGCCCTTCAAGCGCCAAACGACGAACGTTTTGCAGC
This sequence comes from Polynucleobacter sp. MWH-HuK1, assembly GCF_018881815.1. Classification (GTDB taxonomy): domain Bacteria; phylum Pseudomonadota; class Gammaproteobacteria; order Burkholderiales; family Burkholderiaceae; genus Polynucleobacter. Next base: position 761,333 of record NZ_JACVPP010000001.1, on the reverse strand, counting down.
ATTGGAATCAAGGCATCTAAATCATGGCCGTCAATAGGACCAAAATAATTGAATCCAAACTCTTGAAAAATAGTGGATGGAGACACCATGCCTTTGGCATGATCCTCAAGGCGTTTAGCGAACTCACGTAGAGGTGGTGCAATAGATAAAACGCTATCAATACCTTTTTTAGTTGCCGAGTAAATATTGCCACTCAGTAGTCTTGCTAGATGACGATTGAGTGCACCCACTGCTGGGGAGATCGACATATCGTTGTCGTTCAAAATCACCACAAGCGGTAAATCGTCATACACACCAGCATTGTTCATCGCTTCGAAAGCCATGCCACCGGTCATCGCGCTATCGCCAATGACAGCTACAGCAACATGTCGCTCGCCTTTAGTTTGAAATGCACGAGCCATACCCATCGCTGCAGAGATGCTGGTGGATGAGTGCCCAGTACCAAATGCATCAAACTCACTTTCAGCGCGGTGTGGAAATCCAGAAAGCCCCTTGTACTGACGTAAGGTATTCATACGCTCACGACGACCCGTCAAGATTTTGTGCGGATAACTTTGATGACCTACATCCCAAACAATACGATCTTCAGGCGTATCGAAGACGTAATGCAAGGCAATCGACAACTCTACCGTACCCAAATTAGAGGATAGATGCCCGCCGGTTTTAGAAACAGAATCCAATACAAACTCGCGCAACTCATCCGCCAAGGCAGGAAGCTCTTCGCGTGAGAGTTTTTTGAGATCGTCAGGTGAGTTAATGGAATGTAAAGTCATTGAATCTAAATAATCCGTACCAATGTATTTCTTTTGTCGCTCTCTTATTTACCGCGATTGACAACCAAGAGAGCCAAATCTTTTAATGCCTGCGCTGATGCGCCAAAACTATCTAAGCTGGTGATCGCTACCTCTTGTAGCTCTTTAGCCTGCTTCTGCGCATAGTCTAAACCCATCAAGGTCACATAGGTGGGCTTATTAGCGGCTGCGTCTTTGCCAGCGGTTTTGCCCAATGTCTGACTATCCGCAGTGACATCCAACACATCATCCACAATCTGAAATGCCAATCCAAGGGCTTTTGCATAACTTGCGAGATGAGCCATTTGTGCGGGGCTTAGGTGCGCACAAATACCCCCCAATTCCACTGCACAGGACAACAAAGCACCCGTCTTCATGGCATGCATTTGCTTTAAACCTGGAAGATCTAACTTTTTACCAACGCTCTCCAAATCAATTGCTTGGCCACCAGCCATACCGCGCGATCCCGAGGCAGACGCTAAAGCAGCAATCATTTTTAAGCGCACCTGCGCATCGCAGTTTGCATTGGCAAGAATTTCAAAAGCACGGGTTTGTAATGCATCTCCAACCAATAGAGCGGTTGCCTCATCAAAAGCTTTGTGAACTGTTGGACGACCACGACGTAAATCATCGTCATCCATACAAGGCAAATCATCATGCACCAATGAGTAAGCATGAATACATTCAATCGCAACAGCAGCCGCATCCAAAGACTCGGCCTGCGCTACATCTGACTGATCGGCCAGTTGACCCGCCGCATAAACCAGTAGTGGTCGTATACGTTTGCCACCACCCTGTGCTGCATAGCGCATCGCCTCATGCAAACGATGAGGGATGGTTTGAGCAGAATCAAGCAAGTGGTCTAAGGCGAACTCTGTTCGCTTAGATTGCGAACTAACCCACTGTTGAAATTGAAAAGCAGTATTCATCAAGCCTCAAACACGCGAACCTGCTGCTCAACTTGAGCCAACATGCCCTGACAGTGTTTTAACAAAGCTGCACCACGTTGATATGCCAGCAAAGTTTCTTCTAGTGAAAATTTTCCAGATTCCATGTCAGAAATGAGCTTTTCCAACTCCTTAACAGCTTGTTCATAGCGCAAATCTGGGTCAATTTGAATCTCTAGACCGGATTTTGAACTCTCTGACTTCTTGGTTGCCATAAGCTTATTTCCCTAGTATTTCCCACATGGATAGCCCTACATATTAAAGCGAGAAGCCCTTTGGATGGGTATAATCCATCCCTTCCTTTCCAATATCGATCCGTCGATGGTTGGATTGGTTATTCCGCTTAGCTTCGGCTGACGTTTTCGGGGGTGGGGAGAATGACTAATCTGGCTACCGCGCAGCAGCTTGCGCCGTCCAATTTACAACTGCCGGTTTCGGCATATTTTGACGCTGACTTGTATCAGCGGGAAATTGAACTGCTTTTTAAGCGGGGTCCTGGCTATGTTGGCCACGAACTCATGGTGCCTGAAGTTGGCTCCTATCAAACCTTAAGCGCAGAAAACGAAGGTCGCATCCTCGTTCGCAATGAATCTGGTGTTGAACTACTTTCCAATGTTTGCCGTCATCGCCAGGCACTCATGCTCAATGGTCGCGGCAAAGCAGACAATATTGTGTGTCCATTACATCGCTGGACCTATGATTTGGGTGGCAATCTATTGGGCGCCCCACACTTTGAAGATAAGCCTTGTCTGAATCTTGGTAAATCTCCTTTACAAAATTGGCAAGGTTTATTGTTTGAAGGTCCACGCAATGTTCGCACTGATCTTACAAAACTTGGTGTAGCTGACGATCTCAAATTTGATGGTTATATTTTGGATCATGTAGAAGTGCATGAGTGCAATTACAACTGGAAAACATTCATTGAAGTGTATCTCGAGGACTATCACGTCGTGCCATTTCATCCAGGCTTAGGCAAGTTTGTTTCTTGCGAAGATCTACGTTGGGAATTTGGCGATTGGCATAGCGTACAAACAGTTGGTATTCACAAAGATCTACAGAACCCAGGCTCACCAACCTATCGCAATTGGCACGAAGCGGTGCTGCGTCAATTTGACGGTAAAACCCCGCGCCATGGCGCTATCTGGCTTACCTACTATCCCAATGTGATGGTGGAGTGGTATCCAGGAGTCCTCTGCGTGTCAACATTACATCCAATGGGTCCAGGCAAAACTCGCAACATTGTCGAGTTTTACTATCCCGAAGAAATTGCTCTTTTCGAGCGCGAGTTTGTTGAAGCGGAACGTGCCGCCTACATGGAAACATGCATCGAGGATGATGAAATCGCAGAGCGCATGGATCAAGGACGCGCCGCTCTTTTAGCTCGCGGCATTAATGAGGTGGGCCCATATCAAAGTCCAATGGAAGATGGTATGCAACATTTTCATGAATGGTATCGCCGCGTCATGAATTTCAAGGGCGCATAATCAAATAAGGTATTACGGCTTTATCTAATTCTCTCGTCACTAAAGATAGGAAGCATCATGACTCCTCTGATCTCAGCTAACCAGTTAGAAGAAATCATTAACAGTGGCGAGAACGTCTTGCTCTGTGATTGCCGTTTTGATTTAGTCGATCCTTTGATTGGCAGAAAATCTTACGGAGAAAGTCATATCCCGGGCGCGATTTATATCGATTTAGATAAAGATTTATCAGGCGATAAAACTGGCGCCAACGGTCGTCACCCCCTTCCAAGCCCAGAAGCTTGGGCCAAAACAAAAGCCCGACTAGGCATCAGCCCAAACACATTAGTGGTTGCCTATGACAAACAAGGCTCCGTATACGCAAGCCGCCTATGGTGGATGCTTAAATCAACCGGTCATGCCAATGTTCGCGTTTTAGATGGTGGCTTAGATGCCTGGAATGGTCCTATGGGATCCATACCCAGAGCACCAACCCCCTGTAATCAAGCCATTGCACCAATGCCTTATGCAGGATTGGTTTTAGTCGATGAGGTTGAAGCCAATCTAGAAACAAAGAAAAATAAAATTATTGATGCGAGATCTGAAGATCGCTTCCATGGTCAAAACGAAACACTAGATCCCGTAGGTGGGCATATACCGGGAGCAATGAATCGCTTCTTTAAAAATAATCTCAATGCCACTGCTTTTAAAACCCCGGAGCAATTGTTTAAAGAATTTTCAGAAAGTCTTGGTACAACAAAAGCATCTGAAATCATTCACCAGTGTGGATCCGGAGTGACTGCTTGCCATAATCTTCTGGCTATGGAACTGGCTGGATTTAAAGGTTCACGTCTTTACGCGGGCAGCTGGAGTGAATGGTGTGCTGACCCCAAAAGGCCGGTTGAGCTCTAAATGTATTTTTGTATTAATGCAGCAGAGAGAGCAGGACAACAAACCCTACGCCGCAAGCAATCAAAATTGTTTGGCGCAATGACTCAACCCAATGTGGGCGACGGTGCATTTGCGGAATCAGATCACTCACTGCAATATAAATAAAGCTGCTAGATGCAATGACGAGCAAATACGGCATTGCTGCATGCGCTCGCTCCAAAAAGAAATATGCCAAAACCCCACCAAAAACCGCTGCTAAGCCACAGATGAAGTTGTAGAGCAGGGCTCGTGCGCGTGAGAATCCCGCATTGAGCAACACAATGAAATCGCCGATCTCCTGAGGAATCTCATGGGCAATGATCGCAATAGCAGTAAAGATTCCTACTTGATAATCCGCCATAAAAGCCGCTGCAATCAAGATACCATCGACAAAATTGTGAATACCATCGCCAACCAATATCATCCAGCCACTACGTCCTGCATTTTCTGCATCATGCCCATGGTGGTGATGGTGACCATCACCTTCGTGGTGATGGTCATGACGCAATAATGCAATTTTTTCAAGCAAGAAGAAGCCCAACAATCCTGCAAGCAAGGTAGCAAACAAGAGCTGAGGGTTTACGCCTTCCATGCTAAATGCCTCTGGTAAGGAATGAAGCAATGCAGTTGCCAGCAAAATTCCTACTGACAAACTCACCATGTTGTTGACCATCTTTGCGAGCACAGCCAACGAGCAGCTTGCAGCAACCAGGGCGCTTGCAGTACCTGCTAATGCAGTCACCAGAAGAATGGTTTGTAAAACTGACATGCTAATTAAGCTACTCCGTTTTTCTTAAACCAAGCCAGGCACTTTTCCCAGCCATCTTTTGCAGGGCCTTCACGGTAAGTAGCGCGATAGTCTGCATGGAAGGCGTGCGGAGCATCTGGATACACTTCAATCATCGATACTTTGGCAGCAGGATTTTTGGGGGCTGCTTGTGCCAATGCGGCGCGCATTTGCTCAACACTCTCCAAAGAAATACCGGTATCTGCGGCGCCATATAAACCAAGCACTGGCGCCTTTAAATCAGCAGCAATATCGACAGGATGACGTGGGCTATTTTCAGTCTTCTCACCAATCACGCGACCATACCAGGCTACACCAGCACGAACTTGCGGCAAAGTTGCGGATAACCAGGTGATACGGCCACCCCAGCAGAAACCAGTCACACCAACTTTTTTCAGATCACCGCCATTTTTGCCTGCCCAAACCAAGGCAGCCTGCAAGTCATTCAAAACCTGAGAGTCAGGCGTTTTAGCAACAATATTCTGCTGAATTTCCGCTACTGTTCCGTAGGTATTAGGATCTCCGGCACGGGTAAAAAATTCTGGGGCAATCGCAAGGTAGCCCATTTTTGCAAAACGTCTTGTGACATCAGCAATATATTCATGAACACCAAAAATCTCACTCACTACGATCACAATAGGTAAGGCACCTTTTGCTTTTTCAGGACGAGATACATAGGCCGGCATCTGAAAGCTTCCCACCGGAATCATCTGCTCGCCGACTTTGAGGCCCTTGAAATCCGTTTCAATGGCTGCAGCCATAACCGGCTCAGATGCCGCTACAAATCCTACGCCAAGAGCGGTTGCGCCAATGGCTGATGTCTTCATAAAATTGCGTCGACTATTTTGAATTTCTTTACTCATTTTTTGTCTCCTCACTTGCATGTTTATCACTATTCTTGATGCGATTCTTAATGCGCTTCTTCCCAATTATCGCCAATCCCGATGCTAACTACTAAAGGCACCCTCAGTTGAGCCACATGGCACATTAAATCCGGCAACTTGGCCTGTAGCAGGTCAATCTCATCCAAAGGCACGTCAAATACCAACTCATCGTGTACCTGAAGCAGCATTTTCGTTTTTAACCGCTCTTTTTCAAGCCAATCTTCTACAGCAATCATGGCTAATTTGATGAGGTCTGCAGCAGTACCTTGCATTGGTGCATTAATAGCCGCACGTTCGGCTCCCTGGCGACGAGGTCCATTGGAGCCCTTAATCTCAGGCAACCAAAGGCGACGCCCAAAAACAGTTTCAACATAACCATTCTCTCTAGCTTCGAGACGAGTGCGCTCCATATATTGAGCAACCCCTGGATAGCGATCGAAGTATTTGGCAATATAGTTTTGCGCGGCTGATCGCTCGATACCCAAGTTACCCGCCAAGCCAAATGCACTCATGCCATAGATCAAACCAAAGTTAATCACTTTGGCGTAGCGGCGTTGCTCAGAATTCACATCATCCAAAGGAACGCCAAAGATTTCTGCAGCAGTCGCCTGGTGAACATCCTTACCATCCCTAAAAGCGGCCAAGAGATTTTCATCCTCAGCAATATGTGCCATGATGCGAAGCTCAATTTGAGAGTAATCGGCTGACAATAACTTGCAACCTTCCGCCGGAATAAATGCCTCGCGTATACGCCTGCCCTCTTCAGTACGCACGGGAATATTTTGTAAGTTTGGATCGCTTGAGGCTAATCTACCGGTAACAGCGGTAGCCTGAGAAAAATTCGTATGCACACGACCCGTCTTGGGATCGGCCATGCGTGGCAGTTTCTCAATGTAGGTCGACATCAACTTTGCCAAACTGCGATAGTCCAATATGCGCGCCGGCAGCGGGTAATCCTCTGCAAGCTTTTGCAAGACCTCTTCATCGGTAGATGGTGCGCCAGATGGGGTCTTTTTAATCACCGGCAACTCAAGCTGTCCAAACAGAATTTCAGCAATTTGCTTCGGTGACTGAATATTAAAAGGTTGGCCTGCAAGCTTGTGGATTTCTCCTTCGAGCTCTAAAAGGCGCTTGCCGACCTGCTGGCCCTGTTTCGCGAGCAATGCTGAATCAATCCGAATGCCATTGCGCTCCATGACCCCGAGCACACGCATGGCAGGCATTTCTACTTTCTCATAAATGTAGAGTAAACCTTCGCTCTCCTGAATTTGGGGCCAGAGCTCTAGATGGAGGCGCAATGTAATGTCGGCATCTTCAGCCGCGTAATCGGTTGCAATCTTCAGATCTACCTGGTCAAAGCCAATCTGATGAACGCCTTTGCCACAAACCTCTTCATAGCGAATGGTTTTCATCCCTAGATGACGCTCTGCCAAGCTATCCATATTGTGTGGCAGATGTGACTCGAGAACATATGACTCCAATAAGGTGTCGAAAGCAACGCCATTTAAAGTGATGCCGTAATTAGCAAAGATGTGAGCGTCGTACTTTAAGTTTTGCCCCACCTTCAAATGCGCTGGACTTTCTAGCCAAGTTTTCATACGCGCTAATACCAAATCACGATCGAGTTGCACCTCACCGTTGCGATGTGCAACAGGAATGTAACAAGCCTCGCCCGGCTGCACCGATAAAGAAATACCCACAAGCTCTGCTGCAAGCGCATCGAGACTAGTAGTTTCTGTATCTACCGCAGTCAATCTAGAAGACTCAATCTTTTTTAACCACTTCTCTAATCCAGCCTCATCGACAACACACTCATAGCTTCGCTCTATCGCGTCTTGGCAGTCGCGAGTTTCTTGTGACAAATCTTTGGTTGGTGTACTTGCAATCACGCGAGTCTTTTTTTCTTCACTCGCAGTATTTTCAGAAGGGGTAATTGGGCTTCCCGCCAAATCAAAAGAAGGTATCTCACCCTTATCCTCTGCTCTTGTTAGCTGCTTCTCTACATCACGCAGCCAGGTCTTAAACGCATAACGCTCAAATAATTCACGTAGCAAAGTCGCATCTTCAGACTTAGCATGCAAATCGTCTAGCCCAGGCAAGTGTGGGGATAAATCGCAATCTGTTTTTACCGTAATAAGTTGACGAGCTTGCGGCAACCAATCGAGTGAAGCGCGTAAATTTTCACCAACAACACCTTTAACTTGATCGGCATTAGCCATTAAGTTATCGAGGTTTCCAAATTCTGCTAGCCATTTATTTGCCGTCTTCGGCCCTGCTTTTGGAACGCCAGGCACGTTATCAACGGCATCGCCGATGATTGATAAATAATCAACAATCAATTCGGGGGGCACGCCAAACTTTTCTTTTACACCATCAATATCTAACTTCTCATTCGTCATCGTATTGATCAGAGTGACTGAAGGATTTACCAATTGCGCTAAATCTTTATCGCCGGTGGAAATAATGGTTTCCCATCCAGCTTGAGTGGCTTGGCAAGCCAAAGTGCCAATGACGTCATCCGCCTCGACACCGCTCACCATAAGAACGGGCCAACCCAAGGCCTTCACAATGGCATGAATAGGCTCAATCTGCTTGATCAAGTCTTCCGGCATTGGCGAGCGATGGGCCTTGTACTCAGAGTACATTTCATCACGAAAAGTTTTGCCTTTTGCATCAAAAACACAGGCAATATGGTCAGCCTTAAGCTCAGAACGTGCCCTGCGCATCATATTAACCATGCCGTAGATGGCTCCGGTGGGCTCTCCAGCCCCATTTCTGAGGTCTGGCATGGCGTGGAAGGCGCGATAGAGGTAGCTTGAGCCGTCCACCAACAAGAGTCTATGTTTAGTCATACCGCAATCGTACAATCTAGTTGTGAATTGCCTACAGGTCTGGTTAAGGAACCGCCCGAGAGTAGGCTTAAAAAGGTGAAAAAATGCATTATTTAACGAACTTAATTACTCACTCCATGAGTCAAATCCTAGCTTTAACTAGCTTTTTAGTGGTTTTTGGATTTTTGAGCAGCACTTCTGCTCAAGCCCAGAATAACAGCCAGGCACTAAGCCAATCGGAATTGAATCGCATTAATAATCAACCGCTGGCACCTACAGTGAGCGCAACTGGTGCCATGAATGCTCCAGAGCAACGCAAACCCAATTTTCAGTACAAAGATAAAAACGGAACCACTGTTACCGAATACAAAGATGTAAACGCTCCAACACAGGTAGATGTCAAAACGCCTTATACCAGCTATGAAATGGCGCCACCTACATCAGTAATGCCAGGACCGCCAAAAGAAACCGATTTAATTAGCGTTCCAAGCATCAGCATCCCCCTCAGATAAAAATCATTTCTCTCATTTAGTTAATTTCGTTTATGGCCGTATTTACTCCGATCGAGCTTGAGGACATTGCTCAATGGATTGATCAAGACTTTAATATTGGTCAGGCTAGTGAGATACGCGGTATTCATGGTGGTATTGAAAACTCAAATTTTTTCTTAGACACCACCAAGGATAGTAAGAAGCAGGAATATGTTTTAACCATCTTTGAAAGGTTGACGGCTCAGCAGCTCCCTTTCTACTTGGAGCTGATGCACCACCTTGCAAACAAAGGCGTTCCAGTTCCTAAGCCAATTGAAAATAAACAGGGCGATATTCTTTTCACCCTTAAAGGTAAGCCTGCAGCCATTGTTACCAAGCTTCCAGGCCTTTCTAGATTGCAACCCGAATCCAATCACTGCGCACTAGTTGGCGAGATGCTAGCAAAGATGCATTTGGCTGGAAAAGATTTTTCAAAGTACCAGGAGAATCTTCGCAGCCTTGATTGGTGGCAAAAAACGATTCCTTCACTATTGCCGCACTTAAATACTTCGCAAAAAGAACTCATTACTCATGAGCTTAAAACTCAAGAAGAATTCTTTTCATCAGGCACGTATGATAGTTTGCCGCAAGGCGCTAGTCATTGTGATTTGTTTCGTGACAATGTTTTATTTGATCCAAAGGGGGCGGATGTATCTCAAGATCAATTAGGCGGCTTCTTTGACTTTTACTTTGCAGGCACTGATAAATGGTTGTTCGATATTGCCGTAACCGCTAACGATTGGTGTCTTGCTGATAACAAACAAGATCTAGATCCCGCACGCTTAGATTCATTTATGAAGGCCTACCAATCGGTTCGCCCACTCACCAAAGAAGAACTGGCGAGCTGGCCTTTAATGTTGCGTGCAGCGGCTTTGCGCTTCTGGGTTTCTAGATTGTGGGATTTTTATTTACCCCGTGATGCACAAATGCTGACACCCCATGATCCCACACACTTCGAACGTATTCTCTTAAGTCGTCGCTCACTATGAAACTCAATTACGTAGCCCCAAAAGAAGGCTATACCTGGATTAGACAGGGTATTTGGCTCTTCAAACAGAATCCTTTGGGATTCTTGATGCTCGTCTTTATGTATGTATTTGCTGCACAGCTGGCAGTCATCATCCCAGTCATTGGTGTTTTTGCGGTGTTACTCCTAACTCCAACCTTATCAGCAGGGTTTATGACGGCTTGTCGTCAAGCCATTCTAAAAGAGCGCATCAAACCTTCGGTCTACATAGCGGCTCTACAGTCTGGTCAGATGATTCGTAAAAGAATTTTGCAATTAGGTTTGGTATATGCCGCCATGATTGTGTTGCTGAGCTTTATCTTAAGTCTCTTAGTTGACTTTGAATTACTTCTACCTCTAATGACGAGTGACAAGCCCATCACTCCAGAAGCTCTACGCCAGGTGTATTTAGTACTGTTCTTTGGTGCTATGTTGTATGTGCCGGTGGCGATGTTGATGTGGTTTTCACCAGTGTTGGTTGCATGGGAAGATATGTCGGTGCCTCAAGCTCTATTTTCAAGCGCCCTAGCGTGCTGGGCTAATAAAGCCGCATTCTTTTTGTACTTATCGATTTGGAGCGCCATTCTGATTGCCATTCCTTTAACAATTGGCATGATCTTTGATGCCATGAATCTAGGACAAGCAGCCTCGTACATCATTGCACCCATCTCTATGGCAGGACTCACTGTGATGCACTGCTCTTTTTATGCGACCTGGAAAGCTTGCTTCACGGACAATGAAGTTGTGATGCCTGTCTAACTAAATTCTTCAGTCAATCGCAGCAAGCTTCGCAATACTCAACTGCAGCCATTTAATGCCGTGACGCTTGAAATTCACTTGCGCTCTTGCATCTGCATCAACACCTTCTAGACCAGTCACGCGCCCCTCACCAAATTTGGTGTGGAAAACATTTTGTCCGATAGTGAATGGATAATTTCCGCGTGGAGGTGAAGCCAGTCTTTTCACTTCCATAGAAGCAGAGCCAACTCGCTTGGCAGGCTTTTGACGCTCAGAGCCTGAATCAAAGAAATCATTTGATTCGTATTCACGTTGACGGGTATAACCGTCTTGCCAGGTAGAGCCAGATCTTGAATTACCGCCGCCCCAACGCGCATCTCTTGCTTTAGGCGTAAGCCATTTCAATGAATCAGATGGCAATTCTTCCAAGAAGCGGGAAGGCATGTTGTAGCGCACCTGACCATGCAGCATACGTGATTGGGTATGCGATAAATACAGCCGCTCTTTAGCGCGAGTAATCGCCACATACATCAAGCGACGCTCTTCCTCAAGACCATTCTGCTCGCTCACACTGTTCTCATGCGGGAATAAGCCTTCCTCAAGACCGGTAATAAAGACAGAGGTGAACTCTAAACCCTTCGCTGAGTGAACTGTCATTAGCTGCACAGCATCTTGGCCAGCCTGGGCTTGGTTATCGCCAGCCTCTAAGGAAGCGTGTGATAGAAATGCAGCCAGCGGAGAGACTTCTACAACACCGGGGGCATTCTCACCTGGCAACATAGCTGCTGCAGCATCTTGACCATAACCCTCTTCGGCAATGAATGCAGTTGCTGCATTAATCAATTCTTGCAAGTTCTCTACGCGATCTTGTCCTTCGCGCTCAGAAAGATAGTGCTGGATCAAGCCGCTATGCTGAATAACAAACTCAACCGTTTCTGGCAGGGTGTTGTGACGAGTTGCCTCACGCATATGATCCACTAGTCGCACAAACCCACTAAGGGCTGCGCCCGCCTTACCTTCTAGTGTGGAGGCAGCCAGATACAAAGAACATTGCTGCGCTCTGGCAGCATCTTGTAGGGTCTCAATAGATCTTGCGCCAATTCCGCGAGTTGGGAAATTAACCACTCGAGAAAAGGAAGTATCGTCATTCGGATTCTCAAGTAAGCGCAAATACGCTAGCGCATGTTTGATTTCAGCACGCTCGAAGAAGCGTAAACCACCGTACACGCGATAAGGAATGCCTGCAGAAAATAAAGCATGCTCAATAATTCGGGACTGTGCATTGCTCCTATAGAGCAATGCAACTTCAGTGCGCTTAATACCACTATTTACCAAAGCTTTAATCTCATCCACCAGCCAAGCAGCCTCAGCATGATCGCTAGGAGCCTCATAAATTCGGACCGGCTCGCCATGACCAGCATCGGTGCGCAGGTTTTTACCAAGACGCTCTGAGTTATTAGCGATCAGATGATTTGCTGCATCCAGAATATGGCCGTGTGAACGATAGTTCTGCTCTAGTTTCACCATGAGCGGGTGATATTGCTTTTCGTAGAGGCGCATGTTTTCTACATCCGCGCCACGGAACGCATAAATACTTTGGTCATCATCGCCGACAGCAAAAACTGAACTACTGCCCATGCCACTCACATTGATACGACTTGCATCATGACCTGACAATAATTTGAGCCATGCGTATTGCAAGGCATTTGTATCCTGAAACTCATCAATCAAAATATGACGGAAGCGCTCTTGGTAGTGCGTACGAATTGCCTCGCTGTATTTGAGCAATTCATAACTGCGCAATAAGAGCTCAGCAAAATCAACTACGCCTTCACGTTGACACTGCTCATCGTATGCGCCATAGAGTTGCGCCATCTTAGCCTGAAAGTCATCGCCAATGGATAAATCTTTTGCCCGCTGGCCCCGCTCTTTGGCATGCGCAATAAAGTATTGCAGTTGTTTGGCAGGATATTTCTCATCATCGACTTTTAAGCCCTTTAAAAGACGCTTAATCGCAGAGAGTTGATCCTGGGTATCCAGAATCTGAAAAGTAGATGGCAAACCCGCTTCTTTATGGTGCGCCCTCAATAATCGGTTACACAATCCGTGAAAAGTGCCAATCCACATACCACGGGTGTTAATCGGCAGCATTGCGCTTAAGCGCAACATCATCTCTTTGGCAGCCTTATTGGTAAAGGTCACCGCTAGGACGCCAATAGGGGATACCTGGCCGGTCTGAATCAACCACGCTATACGGGTGGTGAGGACGCGGGTCTTGCCACTCCCTGCCCCAGCCAAAATCAAGGCTGATTGGGCTTGGCCATTTTCATTTACGGGCGGGAGGGTCACTGCCTCGCGCTGTTCTGGATTGAGGTTCGCGAGCAAGTCTGAGTACATCAGCCCAATTATAATTTGCCTCTTATGCCAAATGCCTCAAATACCCCTAATTCACCAGCGGCCAGCTCTGCAGACGAGCTCGCTAAATCTTATGAACCTGCTCCAATAGAGTCCTACTGGGGTCCAGAGTGGGAGCGTCGCGGGATTGCCGATGCCACCATGGAAGAGGGCAAAGGTGATTTTTCCATACAGCTACCCCCGCCAAACGTTACCGGCACCCTGCACATGGGCCACGCTTTTAACCAAACCATCATGGATGGCTTGGTACGTCATGCACGCATGTCTGGCAAAAACACCTTATGGGTACCAGGCACTGATCATGCAGGTATTGCCACTCAAATTGTTGTTGAACGCCAACTTGATGCGCAAAAGGTATCTCGTCATGATTTAGGTCGTGAAAAGTTTTTAGAAAAAGTGTGGGAGTGGAAAGAAACTTCTGGCAACACGATTACTAGACAAATTCGTCGCTTAGGCGCATCAATTGATTGGGGTAAAGAATATTTCACAATGGACAGCAAGATGTCCAAAGCAGTAGTGGAAGTATTTGTGCGCTTACACGAACAAGGTTTGATCTATCGTGGCAAACGTTTAGTGAACTGGGATCCCGTTTTAGGCACTGCAGTTTCTGACCTAGAAGTAGTGAGCGAAGAAGAAGATGGCTCGATGTGGCACATTCGCTATCCGCTGACTGATGGCTCAGGTCACCTCACAGTTGCGACTACCCGCCCTGAAACCCTGCTGGGTGACGTTGCCGTGATGGTGAACCCAGAAGACGAACGTTATAAACACCTCATTGGCAAGTCTGTGAATTTACCTTTGTGTGATCGTGAAATTCCGATCATTGCAGATGACTATGTTGATTTAAACTTTGGTACAGGCGTTGTAAAGGTAACTCCTGCGCATGACTTTAATGACTATGCCGTAGGCCAACGCCATCAACTACCGATGATCAACATCCTGACTTTGGATGCCAAGATTAATGAGAATGCTCCTGCTGCTTATCAAGGCATGGAACGTTTTGCGGCACGTAAACAAGTAGTTGCAGATTTAGAGTCTGCTGGCTTACTAGAAAAAGTTCAGCCGCATAAGTTGATGGTGCCACGTGGTGATCGTACCCAAACCATCATTGAGCCGATGTTGACTGACCAGTGGTTTGTGGCAATGTCTAAACCAAGTCCAGACAACAAATATCAACCCGGCTCATCCATTGCTGGCGCAGCATTAGATGCCGTCACCAAGGGTGACATCAAACTCGTCCCAGAAAATTGGATCAATACCTATACCCAATGGTTAGAAAATATTCAAGACTGGTGTATCTCCCGCCAACTCTGGTGGGGCCATCAAATCCCCGCTTGGTATGGTGATGATGGACAAATATTTGTAGCGCGCTCGGAGGAGGAGGCGAGGGCCAAAGCAGCGGCAGCAGGCTATAAAGGCCAATTGAATCGCGACCCCGATGTTCTGGACACCTGGTTTAGCTCGGCCCTGGTGCCATTTAGCTCTTTAGGCTGGCCAGATGAAACGCCCGCCTTAAATCACTTCCTACCTTCATCTGTACTAGTTACCGGCTTTGACATCATCTTCTTCTGGGTAGCGCGCATGGTCATGATGACCTGCCACTTCACTGGAAAAGTGCCATTCCATACCGTCTATGTCCATGGACTAGTGCGCGATGCCGAAGGTCAGAAGATGAGCAAGTCTAAAGGTAACACTTTGGATCCAATCGATTTGATTGACGGCATTCAGATTGAAGAGCTAGTGGGCAAGAGAACAACTGGTCTCATGAACCCAAAGCAAGCTGAGAGTATTAGCAAGAAGACCAAAAAAGAGTTTCCAGATGGCATTCCAGCATTTGGTACAGATGCCTTACGCTTTACGTTTGCTTCCTTAGCTTCACTTGGTCGCAATATTAACTTTGATCAAAAGCGTTGCGAAGGATATCGCAATTTCTGTAACAAGCTTTGGAATGCTACCCGCTTTGTTCTAATGAACTGCTCAAGCAGCGATGAGGCCAATGGTCTAGCCCCTTGCGATAACCAATGCGGTCCTGACGGCTATTTAGACTTTTCGCCTGCTGACAAATGGATCGTCTCACAACTCCAAAGAACTGAAGCTGACGTAGCTAAAGGTTTTGAGAACTATCGCTTTGACAATATTGCAAGCAGTATTTACCAATTTGTTTGGGATGAGTACTGCGATTGGTATTTGGAGCTTGCTAAAGTACAACTTCAAACAGGCACTCCTGCACAGCAGCGTGCTACCCGTCGCACCCTGTTGCGCGTTCTAGAAACAATCTTGCGCATGGCGCATCCATTGATTCCATTCATTACCGAAACCCTTTGGCAAACCGTTGGTCCGAAGTCCGGCAAGGAATTGGCCAAGCAAACCAAACAAACGATTGCACTCCAGCCCTATCCTGTTGCTCAGCCAGAAAAGATCGACGAGCAAAGCGAAGCGTGGGTTGCGCAAATTAAAGCGATTGTGGATGCCTGCAGAAATCTACGTGGCGAGATGCAAGTTCCTCCGGGTCAAAAAGTACCACTCTGGATTTATGGTCCAGAAGCGTTTTTGACTAAGGCTGCACCTTATCTCATGGCACTTGCCAAGCTCACTGAGGTCAAAATCTACAGCGATGAATCTGCGCTAGAAAAAGATGCGCCTGGAGCGCCAATCGCCTTGGTAGGCGACATCAAACTCCTACTCAAGATTGAAGTAGATATTGCCGCCGAACGTATTCGCCTTGGCAAAGAGATCGAGCGTCTAGCAAATGAAATCAACAAAGCGAAGGGCAAGCTAACCAACGAAAGCTTTGTGGCTCGCGCCCCAGCCGAAGTGGTTGCCCAAGAAAAACAACGTCTTGCTGGTTTTGAGCAAAACCATGAGAAGCTTGTTGCACAATTAGAGCGTCTGAAATAAATAGCAGCTAAATAACAAAGCGTAAAGTGATTGGAAATCATATGCCATTAAGCACTAAAGCAGTTACGAAAGCAGTCTTTCCTGTTGCGGGCTTAGGTACACGCTTTTTGCCAGCAACGAAAGCTAGCCCAAAAGAAATGCTAAATGTGGTTGATAAGCCGCTCATTCAATATGCCGTTGAGGAAGCAATCGCTGCCGGTATTACTGAAATGATTTTTGTTACCGGTCGTAGCAAACGCGCCATTGAAGATCACTTTGATAAAGCCTATGAGCTCGAAGCCGAGTTAGAGGCAAAAAATAAACAGGCTCTTCTTGAAATCGTTCGCAGTGTTAAGCCAAGCCATGTAGATTGCGTATATGTACGCCAACCTGAAGCGCTTGGGTTAGGTCATGCGGTTTTGTGTGCAGAGAAATTGGTGCGCGATGAACCATTTGCAATCATCTTGGCTGACGACTTATTGGATGGCCAGCCTCCAGTTCTCAAGCAAATGCTAAAAGTCTTTGAAGAGCAAAATGGATCTGTAGTTGCAGTTGAAAAGATTGATCCTGCCAAGAGCAGCTCTTATGGAATCGTTTCTGGCGCCGAGGTCGCCAAAGGCATTTATCGTCTCAACGGTATTGTAGAAAAGCCTCAACCAAAGGATGCTCCGTCTAATTTGGCAGTGGTAGGACGTTATGTTCTCTCATCGGATATTTTCACTCACATTCGCAATCTCAAGCCTGGTGCAGGTGGCGAGATTCAATTGACTGATGCCATTGCCTCTTTACTCAAGGAAGAGGCCGTATTTGCATATGAGTATGATGGCGTTCGCTATGACTGTGGCAGCAAGCTGGGCTACCTCAAGGCTTCTGTCGAGTTTGCCCTGCGCCATCCCGAAGTCTCTGCCGACTTTGCTGCATATCTCAAGAGCCGCTCATTAACTTAATTTGCTTTTGGCTGAAATAAAAAAGGCAGAGAGATCTCTGCCTTTTTTATTTTGATTGAGACCCGCTATCTACGCTTCATAAAAAACACCAAGACATCACCTTCGGTAGTGCTTGCTAGCAACTCGTTACCAGTTTGCTTAGCAAATGCCGGAAAGTCGTGAGCCGCGCCAGCATCGGTCGCCTTAATCTTTAAGACCTCACCTGACTGCATCGTTGCCAAGGCTTTTTTTGTACGCAAGATCGGCAATGGGCAGTTCATGCCAACCGCATCAACCTCAGCATTAAAAGCTATATTCATAGCATCACTCATTTGCTTGCCACCCAGTCTTTAACCCCTGCCAAAGCAGCACCTAACTTACTTGGATCTGTACCACCAGCCATTGCCATCTCCGGTTTGCCGCCACCTTTTCCACCCACTTGCTGGGCCACAAAGTTCACGAGGTCGCCCGCTTTCACTTTGCCAATCGAATCCGCTGTGACGCCAGCGATCAAGCTGACTTTATCACCCTGAACGGATGCCAACACAATGGCGGCAGTTTTGAGTTTAGCTTTAAGGGCATCCATCGTTTCACGGAGCACGCCTGCATCAGCGCCATCCAAACGAGCAGCCAATACCTTGATGCCATTGACATCAATTGCTTGACCAGCCAATTCATCGCCTTGACTTGCCGCCAATTTGGAATTCACTTTTTCTAAGTCACGCTCAGCTTGACGCAGACTTTCTTGAAGTTGCGCAACTCGATTCACCAAATCACCAGGATGGGTTTTCAAAATTGCTGCAGCTTCATTAATCTTGTCTTCCAAGCCTTGCAAGAATTGCAATGCGTTATTACCAGTCACCGCTTCAACACGACGAATACCAGCAGCAACGCCGCCTTCAGAAACAATCTTTAAACTGCCAATGTCGCCAGTACGGGATACGTGCGTGCCGCCACAGAGCTCTTTAGAGCTACCGATCTCGAGCACGCGTACTTCATCACCATACTTCTCACCAAAAAGCATCATGGCGCCTGTCCTTTGCGCATCGTCCAATGACATCACCTTGCCTGAAGTAGCTGTATTTTCCAAAATCTCCTGGTTAACAATATCTTCGATGCGACGAATCTGTTCTGCGGTAATAGGTGCGTTGTGCGTAAAGTCAAAACGAGTCTTAGTAGCGTCTACCAAAGAACCTTTTTGTTGCACATGATCACCCAGCACTTCACGCAATGCTTTATGTAAGATATGCGTTGCGCTATGGTTGCGCATCGTATCCGTTCTTTGCTTAGTATCAACTAAAGCATTAATTGAGTCGCCAACATTGAGTTCACCTTCAAGCACTTCGCCTTGATGACCAAATACGTCCGCTTGAATCTTGAAGGTATCTTCGACTACAAAACGAATGTTTTCATTGCGAAGCTCACCCTTATCGCCAACCTGACCACCAGATTCAGCATAAAAAGGAGTGTTATCCAAAACAATAACCGCTGCATCACCCGCTTTCACGGATGGTACTGCTGAACCATCTACATAAAGGGCAGTTACTTTAGCGCCCTCATGCTTTAGAGTGTCATAGCCATGAAACTGGGTAGGTACACCCTTGTAATCCAAGCCTTGGGCTACCTTGAACTTGCCAGCAGCTCTCGCTTGATCGCGTTGCTTTTGCATTGCCACTTCAAAGCCGTCAGCGTCTACCGTAACTCCACGCTCACGACAAACGTCAGCCGTTAAATCCAACGGGAAGCCAAAAGTGTCATGCAGGCGGAAAGCAGTTTCACCATCAACTACTTTTGCACCGCCAGCTAAAGCGCCATCTAAAATTTCCATGCCGTTCGCGATGGTTTGAAAGAAGCGCTCTTCTTCTTGCTTGATAACTTCACTCATTTTATCTTGTGAAGCACGTAGCTCTGGATAGGCATCACCCATTTCTTTAACAAGCGCAGGGACTAGCTGATAGAAGAATGGTTTGCGTGCGCCCAGCTTATAACCGTGGCGAATCGCACGACGCGCAATGCGACGTAAGACATATCCGCGCCCCGCATTACCTGGAATCACACCATCCACCACGATGAAGCTACATGCACGAATGTGGTCAGCAATTACCTTGAGTGAAGGGCTATCCGCATCGCAATTCTCACCGCCAGCAGCATCTACCGCTTCCTTTGAAGCCTTTAGTAGATTGACGAAGAGGTCGATTTCATAATTGGAGTGAACATGCTGCAACACTGCAGCAATACGCTCAAGACCCATACCAGTATCAACGCTCGGCTTAGGCAGCGGATGCATCACACCTGCTTCATCTCGGTTGAACTGCATGAAAACGTTATTCCAAATTTCGATATAACGATCGCCATCTTCATCTGGACTTCCAGGAGGACCGCCAGCAATGTGATCGCCGTGATCGTAAAAAATTTCAGTACAAGGTCCGCATGGACCCGTGTCACCCATCATCCAAAAGTTGTCTGATGCATAGCGCGCACCCTTGTTATCGCCAATACGAATGATTCGATCAGCTGGCACACCTATTTGTTTATTCCAAATCTCAAAAGCCTCATCATCTTCGGCATACACCGTTACCAAGAGCTTTTCTTTCGGCAACTTAAATGTCTGGGTCAATAAATCCCAGGCAAACTGAATGGCATCCTTCTTGAAATAGTCCCCAAACGAAAAATTTCCCAGCATTTCAAAAAAGGTGTGATGACGGGCGGTATAGCCGACGTTATCCAAGTCATTGTGCTTTCCGCCTGCTCGGATGCACTTTTGGGCTGTTGTGGCACGGTTGTAAGGGCGTTTATCAAACCCTAAAAACACATCCTTGAACTGATTCATGCCCGCATTTGTAAATAGCAAGGTTGGGTCATCCCCTGGAACCACGGGGCTGGACGGGACGATTTGATGGCCTTTTTGAGCGAAGAAATCCAGGTAGGCCTGGCGAATTTGGGAGACTTTCATGCGAATAATTATCGCATTGGCACTAGCCTAGGGCAAACGCTAGGTAAGAAGCCCCAAACCTGACTTACAATCCCACAACATCTATAAAAATCGGCAATTAAGTCGATAACAAGGAGAGCAACTTGAAAATTCGCAATCAACGGGATTTTGGAGCCGGGATCATGTACATGGTTATTGGCCTATTCTTCGCCACTATGGCCAAAAACTACCCAATGGGAACTGCTGCCAAAATGGGTCCGGGCTATTTCCCATTCTATTTGGGTATCTTAATGTTCCTATTAGGCCTTCTAGTTGCAGTTAAGGCCTTTGGCGCTAAAGCAGCGATTGAATCCATTCCCAAATTTAACTGGAAGATCATGGCACAAATTACTGGCGCAGTGGTCCTTTACGGCTTACTGCTTCCACGCCTTGGCTTCTTAATTGCGGTAGTGGTCTTGGTTTTTGTTGCCGCTAGCGCCAGTAGAGAGTTCACCTGGAAGGGTACCGCAATAAATGCGGCTTTTTTAGTGACATTCACTTATTCAGTGTTTGTGTTGGGTCTGAAACTTCAGTTCCCACTCCTGCCTGTATTCCTACAACAATAACGAACCGGGACTCTGAAAAATGGATTTATTTACAAACTTAGCTCTCGGTTTTGATACCGCGTTCACATTACAAAACCTGATGTACTGCCTTATCGGCTGTATTTTGGGAACCTTGATTGGCGTACTGCCTGGCCTTGGCCCTATTGCAACGATTGCAATGTTGCTACCTGCAACCTATGCACTACCTCCAATCGCTGCCTTAATTATGTTGGCTGGTATTTACTACGGCTCACAATATGGTGGTTCAACTACAGCAATTCTGTTGAATATCCCGGGGGAGACGTCGTCCGTAGTAACCGCGATCGACGGTTATCAAATGGCTCGAAATGGTCGCGCTGGTGTTGCCCTCTTTACCGCAGGTATGGGCTCATTCTTTGCGGGCTGCGTAGCAACTTTAGTATTGGCTGCTTTTGCTGCGCCACTTTCACAGCTTGCCTTCAAGTTCGGCCCTGCTGAATATTTCTCCTTAATGGTCTTAGGTTTGATTGGTGCAGTGGTATTGGCATCAGGCTCTTTGATCAAGGCGATTGGCATGATCATCTTAGGCCTTTTGATGGGCTTGATTGGTACCGACGTAAACTCTGGCGTTTCTCGCTATGCGTTTGACATCCCTGAGTTGAGTGACGGTATCGGCTTCGTATCTGTTGCTATGGGTGTATTTGGTTTTGCTGAAATCATGGGCAACCTTGAGAAGTCTGGAGATGATGAGGGCTTCCTCAACAAGCTCACCAGCATGGTACCCACCAAGAATGATCTGAAACGCATGGTTCCATCCATCTTACGCGGCACAACGATTGGTTCCGTTTTGGGAATTCTGCCAGGTGGTGGCGCAGCTCTTGCTGCATTTGGCGCATACTCTGTTGAGAAGAAATCTTCTAAACATAGCCATGAATTTGGTAAAGGCGCTATTGAAGGCGTTGCTGGCCCTGAAGCAGCAAATAACGCTGCTGCACAAACCTCATTCATTCCATTGCTCACATTGGGTATCCCACCTAATGCCGTAATGGCTTTAATGGTTGGCGCGATGACTATTCACAACATTCAACCAGGTCCACAGGTAATGACCAGCAACCCGGCTTTGTTCTGGGGTCTGATTGCTTCCATGTGGATTGGTAACGTGATGTTGATTCTCTTGAACTTGCCTTTGATTGGTATCTGGGTAAAGCTCTTGAAGATTCCTTATCGTTTCCTCTACCCAGCAATTTTGGTGTTCTGCTGTATCGGCGTGTACACCGTAAATAACACCGTGTTTGATGTTTATGTAACCGCAAGCTTTGGCTTGATTGGTTACCTGTTCTTCAAACTAGGTTGCGAACCACCCCCATTGCTGTTGGGCTTCGTACTCGGACCAATGATGGAAGAGAACTTCCGTCGCGCCCTATTGTTGTCACGCGGCGACTTCTCTACTTTTGTAACCCGCCCACTTTCCTTAGGTCTACTCATTGCAGCAGCCCTTTTGGTGGTGATCGTGGCTCTGCCAGCGGTGAAGAAGACTCGCGAAGAGGCGTTTGTGGAAGATTAATTCCCGCCACCTCTCCAGAAACAAGCCCGCAGCAATTTGCGGGCTTTTTCTTTATGGGCCAAGGGTTTTCTCTACAATGTGGCTATGTCCCAAGATAGCAAATCCTCCAAAGCAAATGCCGGCGCTGTAGCCGAGCCGTCCAACTTCTTACGTCAAATCATTGATCATGACTTGGCAAGCGGCGCTTTTTCACAGCGCACTAATTTAGCTGGCGAGCCTATCCCATCAATCATCACCCGCTTTCCGCCTGAGCCGAATGGTTATTTACACATTGGTCACGCCAAAAGTATTTGTTTGAACTTTGGCTTAGCTGCTGATTACAACAATCAAGTAGGTGGTGCACGCTGCAATATGCGCCTGGATGACACCAATCCAGTCAAAGAAGATGTTGAGTACGCCGACAGCATTTTAGATGCTGTGAAGTGGCTAGGCTTTGATTGGGGAACCCACCTTTATCATGCTAGCGATTACTTTGATCGCCTCTACGAGTTTGCTGAGATTTTGATTCAAAATGGCAAAGCATATGTTGATAGCCAAAGCGCTGATGACATTCATACCAATCGCGGGAACTTTGGCCAAACCGGAAAAAATAGTCCTTATCGCAATCGCAGTCCAGAGGAAAATCTGCAGCTATTCCGCGAGATGCGTGATGGCAAATTCAAGGATGGCGAGCATGTACTCCGCCTCAAGATTGATATGGCGCATCCGAACATAGTGATGCGCGACCCTGTCGTTTATCGTATTCGCCATACCGATCATCATCGCACTGGTAGCAAGTGGTGTATCTATCCCTTATATGACTTTACCCATTGCATCTCTGATGCGCTCGAAAATGTCTCTCACTCCATATGCACATTAGAGTTTGAGAATAACCGTCCGCTCTATGACTGGATTGTGAATTCTCTAAAAGAATTGGGTGTATTTAAAGATCCAGTACCGCATCAGTATGAATTCGCTCGCCTCAATCTGACCTACACCATCACTAGCAAACGCAAGTTATTGCAGCTGGTAGAAGAGAAACATGTTGAAGGCTGGGATGATCCGCGCATGCCAACTATTGTAGGCATCCGTCGTCGCGGCTATACCCCAGAAAGCATTCGCTTGTTCTGCGAACGCATTGGCGTTTCAAAAGCAGATAGCTGGATTGATATGAGCACCCTAGATCAGGCACTACGCGATGATCTCGAAGTCAGGGCGCCGCGGGCTACTGCGGTATTAAAACCACTCAAGCTCGTAGTGGAAAATTTTGATGCTTCAGCAAAAGAAGCTTGTTCTGCACCTCGCCACCCCAATCATCCTGAATGGGGTAATCGTGAGTTTAATTTCACACGCGAACTTTGGATTGAGGCAGATGACTTTATGCAAGAGCCAAGCAAAGGGTTCTTCAGACTGTATCCGCCAATTGGCGATCAACCCGGTAGTCGCGTTCGCTTACGCCATGGCTTTGTAGTCGAGTGCACCGGTTTTGAAACTGATGTGCAAGGCAATGTGACGCAAGTTAACGTGACTCACTTCCCTGATAGCAAGAGCGGGACCCCAGGCTCCAATAACTATAAGGTTAAGGGCAATATTCATTGGATCAGCGCTGCTGAGGCTATTCCAACAGAAGTACGTCTTTATGACCATCTATTTAGCGATCCACATCCAGATAGCGGTGACAAGAATTTCTTGGATGCAATCAATACCAACTCCAAACAAACCATCACTGCTTATTTAGAACCCTGCATGAAAGATGCAAAACCTGAAGATCGCTTTCAGTTTGAGCGCCACGGTTACTTTGTTGCCGACCAAAAAGATTGCCAACCTGGCAAGCCAGTATTTAACCTTACTGTTGGCCTTAAGGATTCTTGGAAATAGCTTTAAGAAAATGTCCTACGCTTGGATAGCGTAGTGGTGTTTTTAACTCATGCAAGCGCGTATTAGTCACTCTACGCGACTCGCGCATAAATGACCACAGTATCGGACTGACAATTTTCTGTAACTCATTACCAGGCAATCGAGCCAGCCTTTGTAGTCCAAAGGCATCGGCGACTTCATCAAAGTAATCACCCATCTTTGTTTCACCACCATCGCAGGCATTAATAATGCGCTGAGGTTTGCCGTGATACACCGCCGCACATACCAACCTTGCTAAATCATCGCTTTGAATATGATTAGAGTAGGCATCCTCTTCGGCGACAAGCGCTGGTGTTTTGGACTCTAGTCGCTCTATTGGTAAACGATCAGCAGCATAAATTCCAGGAACACGCAAAATTGTTATAGCAACGCCATTTGCAGGCCCCCATAAGCGCAGTACTCGCTCGGCATCCACCCTTCTTTTGGCGCGCTCACTTTGGGGGTTTACTGGAGTAATTTCACTCACTTTGGCACCCCGATGATCTCCATAGACACCTGTAGTACTGATGTAGATTAGGCGCCTGACGGCATTAGAGCCTTGGGCTAAAATTCGGGTTAGGTTGCGGGTTCGGCAATCGCGATTTCCACTATTTTGAGGTGGTGCCAAATGAATCACGGTTTTAGCTAAACCGGCCAGGCGCCATAAAGACTCTGGTTGATCCAGATTACCTAAAATAGGAGTTGCGCCAACCTCCCTCAACTCCTGAAAGCGACTCTGCTGAGATGTCAGTGCAAGAACACGATGACTTCCCGAGACCTGCTTGGCCACCCGAAGACCAATATCTCCGCAGCCAATAATCAGGATTGAAGGTTTACCAAAAGATTGCATAAGTGACATCGTAACGATTTATTGAAAGGAATGAGAGTGTCTTATCAAGTCACGCTCAAAACGAGCGGCAAACAATTTACCGTCAATCCAGATGAGAACGTCCTGGAGGCCGCCCTACGTCAAGGAATCAATCTTCCTTATGGCTGTAAAAATGGTGCCTGCGGATCCTGCAAAGGCAAAGTCGTAGAAGGTCAAGTTACCCATGGACAGCATAGTGAAAGCGCCCTTTCTAAAGCGGATGAAACTGCTGGAGGCATTTTATTTTGCTGCTCCCACCCTCAATCAGACCTCCTCATAGAAGCGCGTGAAGTCCAAGGTGCTGGTGATATTGCGATTCGTAAAGTTCCCTGCCGCATCAATAGCATTAATAAACCAAGCAGTGATGTCGTCATTCTGAAGTTGCAGCTCCCTGCAGCTGAACGCTTTCAGTTCTTAGCCGGACAGTACTTAGAGTTTCTTCTGAAGGACGGCCAACGTCGCGCCTATTCGATTGCTAATGCACCAGAGCAAGAAGGTCCTCTCGAATTACATATTCGCCATTTGCCCGGCGGCTTATTTACAGATTTCGTGTTTGGTGCCGTTACACCCGCGCTGAAAGAAAAAGATATCTTGCGCTTTGAAGGACCAATAGGCAGCTTCTTCTTAAGAGAGGATTCTAAAAAACCAATTATCTTTGTTGCCGCTGGCACAGGCTTTGCCCCCATTAAATCCATCATCGAACAAATGCAGGCCAAAAAGATTCAGCGACCAATTCACCTTTACTGGGGTGGTCGTCGGCCTAGCGATTTGTACTTGAATGACCTATGCCGGGCTTGGGAAAAAGAAATTCCTGGCTTCAAGTACATCCCGGTAATCTCAGATGCACTGGCAGAAGATGGCTGGCAGGGACGCACTGGCTTTGTGCACCAAGCCGTGATGGCAGACCATCCTGACATGCAAAGCTTTCAAGTCTATGCTTGTGGTGCCCCAGTCATGGTCAATGCAGCCAGAAATGACTTCTCAAGCAAATGCCAGCTACCCGAGGACGAATTCTTTGCCGACTCATTTACCAGTGCTGCGGATTTAGCGACAGCCTAGGAACCGTGAAATCAAATCAGCAGGATAATAGAAGCCTTATTTGCCCCTATTAACTTATCAACTCATACCAGCATGAATAAGCCACTCCAGACTATTGATACCCATTCAGTCATGTTCATTACTCCGCGTCCAGAAGTGGTGATGGTTGAAGGCAAGGGCTCATGGCTAACAGATAACAATGGCAAGCGCTATTTAGACTTCCTGCAAGGTTGGGCTGTGAATTGCTTGGGTCACGGTAACCCAGGAATGATTGAGGCACTCAATGCGCAAGCAAAGAAGTTGATCAATCCAAGCCCTGCGTTCTATAACGATCCGATGATTGGTTTATCCAACCTACTTACAGAAAACAGCTGCTTTGACAAAGTGTTCTTCGCAAACAGTGGTGCGGAGGCCAATGAAGGTGCAATTAAATTAGCACGCAAATGGGGTCAACTCAATAAATCTGGCGCCTTTGAAATCATTACCTTTGATCACAGTTTTCATGGGCGCACATTAGCAACGATGAGCGCCTCTGGAAAACCAAACTGGGACACCATGTTCGCTCCACAGGTTGCAGGCTTTCCCAAAGCAGATCTAAACGATTTAGAGTCCGTGAAAAAACTCGTGACCGATAAAACGGTTGCAGTGATGCTCGAGCCAGTTCAAGGCGAGGGCGGCGTGATCCCAACTACCAAAGAATTTATGCGTGAATTACGCAAGTTCACCAAAGAAAACAATATTCTTTTGATTGTTGATGAAGTGCAAGCAGGCTGCGGCCGTACCGGCACCCTCTTTGCCTACCAAAACTATGGCATTGAGCCAGACATCATGACTTTGGGCAAAGGTATTGGTGGTGGCGTCCCATTGGCAGCCTTGTTGGCTACCGATGCAGTGGCATGCTTTGTGCCTGGCGATCAAGGTGGCACATACAACGGTAACCCCTTGATGACTGCAGTAGGCATTAGCGTGATTGAGCAGCTCTTGGCGCCAGGATTTTTAGATAGCGTAAAAGCCAAAGGCGAGCTACTCAAATCAGAATTACTCAAGCTTTGTGCTGAATTTAACCTTGAAGGTGAGCGCGGAGAAGGATTACTGCGCGCTTTAATGCTCGGAAAAGATATTGGCCCAAAACTAGTTGATCTAGCCCGCGATCGAGATCCCGAAGGTTTGTTGATTAATTCACCAAGACCAAACTTGTTGCGCTTTATGCCCGCCTTAAATGTCTCTGATGATGAAATTCGTCAGATGTGCAATATGCTGCGCGAGTTACTTAAGGAAGTGGCGTAAGACTTACCACCGCTAACTGCCCACTTCCTCACCGAGGTAGGCGGCTCTCACCCGCGAGTCTTCGAGCAAATCCTTGCCAGATCCACTGAGAGTAATTAAGCCGCTTTCCATGACATAAGCACGATCCGCCATCTGTAAAGCTAGTCGTGCGTTCTGCTCTACGAGCAAAATAGTCATCCCACTCGAAGAGAGACTGCGAACAACATCAAAAATCGTCTCAACCATGATCGGGGATAGCCCCATTGATGGCTCATCCAACAGCAATAACTTAGGCTCAGCCATCATCGCCCTACCCATTGCCACCATCTGTTGCTCACCACCAGATAGCGTGCCTGCCAACTGAGATTGGCGCTCTTTAAGCCTTGGGAAATACGAATACACCTCTTCAAGCTTGAGCTCGATATCCTTTGGATTTGTTTTTAAGTAAGCGCCCATTTGGAGGTTTTCCAAAATCGTCATGCGCTTAAATATACCTCGCCCTTCAGGCACCATGCCCAGTCCCAGATGCACCAATTCATAAGCGGGCAACTTCCTAGTTTCCTGATTTGCAAAATGAATATCTCCGGCTGATGGGGTCAACAAACCGGCAATGGCTTTCATACTAGAACTCTTGCCGGCGCCATTCGCACCAATCAAAGCCACAAGCTCGCCTTGATTAACATGCAAATCTACCCCTTTGACAGCGTTAATGCCTCCATAGGAGACCTTGAGATCTTTTACATTAAGTAAGGCGCTCATCATGCAGCCCCTTGTCCAAGATAAGCTCTGATGACCTCTGGATGCGTACGCACATCCACAGGCCTCCCAGAGGCAATCACTTTGCCGTAATCAAGCACAGTGAGGCTATCGCAAATACCCATCACCAAGCTCACATCATGCTCGATGAGCAAAATCGTTTTATCGTCCGCACGAATACGCAACAATAACTCGCGAAGCTCCAGCTTCTCGGTAGCGTTCATGCCGGCAGCAGGCTCATCCAGCGCCAAGAGCTTAGGCTCGGTAGCCAATGCTCTCGCAATTTCTAAGCGGCGCTGATGTCCGTAGGAAAGGTTGCGCGCTTGCATATTAGCAAACTCACCAAGACCAACATAAGCCAAGAGCTGTTGGGCCTTTTCTCTAATGGAGCGCTCTTCACGTTGAGTAGATGGAGAGCGAAAGATTGCGCCTAACAATCCGGCTTTAGTGCGGCAGTGACAACCTACCATAACATTTTCTAAAACAGTCATTTCGCCAAAGAGGCGAATGTTTTGAAATGTTCTAGCAAGGCCAGATTTCGTTACTTCAGAAACAGATTCCGGAAAATAAGATTTGCCATCAAATAAAAATATTCCAGAGTCGGCCGGGTATAAACCAGTAATGACATTAAAGAAAGTAGTCTTGCCGGCACCATTAGGACCTATTAATCCAACGATTGCGCCATGCGCTACCTGTAGGCCGACAGCGTCTAGAGCCTGAACACCGCCAAAGCGCTTTGAAACATCGGCGACATCTAGAAGCAAGTGATCTGATCTTGTCATTACCTTGCCCCATTTTTTTGCCAAATACCGCCTGGGCGATAGAGCATGATCAAAATTAAAGCCAAGCCATAAATCAACTGGCGAATGATTTCCACGTCAACGATGACATGACCAAATAGAAACTGCTGAACCGGCTGGGCGATGACACGTAATACTTCCGGAAATACTGCCAAAAGTACGGCACCCAAAATCACTCCTGGAATGTGTCCTATACCGCCGAGAACCACCATAGCCAAGACTACGATCGACTCCCAAAGAGTGAATGACTCTGGAGAAACAAAGCCCTGGAAAGCAGAGAACAGCACTCCCGCTACACCAGCAAAAGAAGCGCCAATAGCAAAGGCCAGTAATTTCATATTACGGGTATTAATACCCATCGCTTTAGCAGCAATCTCGTCTTCACGAATCGCGATCCAAGCGCGGCCAATACGGGAGTCTTGCAAATGCAAGCAAACGATGGCGACTGCGATTGCCAGCAGAAGGAATAAATAGAAAACCAAATACAAACCAGGGATTTGCACAAACCCCAGATCCAAAGGCCTGGTAAAGGGGATGCCAAATAGCTGGATAGGATCAATTCCGGAAATTCCCTTGGGGCCATTAGTGAGATTGAGAGGGCGATCCAGGTTATTCATAAAGATACGAATAATTTCACCGAAACCCAAAGTCACAATCGCCAGATAGTCTCCACGCAATTGCAGGGTAGGCAAGCCCAAGATCAGCCCGAAGAGAGCTGCCAAGATGATGGAAAAAACCGCAACCATCCAGGGAGAAAAATGCATACCCTCCGGAAAGCTTGCTGCAATGCTTTCAAACTGAGTTGGTAGATGAGGGGAAGCCAATAAAGCAAAGCTGTAAGCGCCCAATGCATAAAAAGCGATGTAACCCAAATCTAAAAGACCCGCAAAACCAACAACTACATTTAAGCCTAAAGCGAGCACGATATAGAGCAAAGCAAAGTCGAGTACCCGCACCCAATAGTTACCACCAGCGGCTCCCACCACCCAAGGCAGTAGTACTAAAGCAATAACTCCAAGCCATAGATAGGCTGAGTGGCTCAAACGATTGGTAAAAAGATTTTTAAGCACGATCAGAAACCTTCTCACCCAATAAACCGGTAGGGCGCAATACCAAAACTAAGATCAATACCAAGAAAGCAAAAATATCCTGGTAGTTGGAGCCAAAGACTCCACCAGTAAGCTCACCGATATATCCAGCACCCAAAGATTCAATCAAGCCCAATAGCAGACCACCCAACATCGCGCCCTGCAAATTACCAATACCACCCAAAACGGCGGCAGTAAATGCTTTCAGGCCCGGAATGAAGCCCATATAAAAATGTACGTTGCCATAGTTGCTTGCAATCATGACTCCCGCAAGACCTGCTAATGCGCCGCCCAACATAAACGTAATTGAGATAACACGATTTGGATTAACACCCATTAGTGCAGCAATTTGTGTTTGCTCAGCAGTAGCGCGCATTGCCCTGCCAAGCTTTGTTTTTTCAACCAAAAATAATAAGCCAGCCATCACTGCCAAGGCCACTATGATGATCACAATTTCTTTACCGGTAATCGTCGCGCCACTACCCCATAAATCAATTGGAGTTGATGGCAGTAATTGTGGATAGGTCATCGGATTGCGTGACCAAATCATCATTGCAACGGTTTGTAGCAAAATGGACATACCAATAGCAGATATCAATGGAGCCAAACGAGGCGCATTGCGAAGAGGCCGATAAGCAATCCGCTCAATCCAGTAACTCAAGCCTGCACAGACTGCCATCGTAACTGGCAAGACAATCAGGAGGGTGAGCCAACCTGGCAAATCACTTGTTAAGCTTAAGATCAAGCGCAGCAATGAAAGCGAAACCATTGCACCAATCATCAAGACTTCGCCATGTGCAAAATTAATTATCCCCAGTACACCATACACCATGGTGTATCCCAGCGCGATCAGGGCGTAAATACTACCCAGCACTAAGCCGTTAATGATCTGCTGAAGAAGAATGTCCATGAAGTGTTTATTTAGTCTTGATAAAAAAATAGCACCGCAATAGCGGCGCCATTTTTTATTGAAATGTCATTACATCTTAATGAAATCAAGTACTGTTTTCTTTTTATCTTTGAAGTCATACAAGGTAATTACACCCTCTTTCATATCGCCTTTGTTATCAAAAGCAATATTACCCACCAGGCCTTGCATTTTGGTATCTGGCATAGCGGCCAAAATCTTTGCAGGATCAGTTGAGTTTGAGCGCTTCATAGAATCCACCAAAACATAGACTGCGTCATAGGTGAAAGGTGCATAAATTTGAACATCGGAGTTAAAGCGCTCTTTGTAGCGTTTCTGAAATTCAGCGCCTTGCGCCATCTTTGATAAAGCCATACCAGCTTCAGAGCAAGTTACGTTAACTACAGCATCGCCAGCCAATTCAGAAAGCTTCTCGGTACACATACCGTCACCACCAACTACTTTCGCTTTAATACCAAGCTCTGCAGCTTGTTTAGTTAATGGGCCACCGGTAGCATCCATGCCGCCATACATGATGACATCTGGCTTGCTGCCTTTAATCTTCGTCAAGATAGCCTTGAAATCAGTGGCCTTGTTATTACTCGCCTCGCGAGTGACCACTTTCATACCGGCAGCTTTAACTGTTTTCTCAAACTCATCAGCCAGGCCTTTACCGTACTGAGTGGAGTCATCAATGATGGCTACTGTTTTTGCCTTCAATGTATTGGCAACGTAGTTAGCTAAAGCTGGGCCTTGCTGCGCATCAGTAGCCACCAAGCGATAAGTCGTCTTGAAGCCTTGCTTGGTATAGTCAGGATTAGTGGCAGATGGTGATACCTGTGTAATACCCGCATCACTATAAATACGTGAGGCTGGAATACTTGTTCCGGAATTTAAGTGCCCCACTACGCCAACCACTTTAGCATCTACTAACTTTTGCGCTACCTGAGTGGCCGTCTTTGGATCTTCTGCATCATCTTCTGGCACCAAAGTCAGCACTACTTTTTTACCGTCAATTGTTAAGCCTGCTTTATTGATTTCTTCAAGCGCTAAGCGTGCGCCATTCTCATTATCTTTACCCAAGTGGGCAATTGGGCCTGTAAGCGGAGCTACGTGGCCAATTTTTACTTCAATAGCATCCGATGAAACTGCAGCAGATTTATCGCCACCTTTGCCACAAGCAGCTAGCAGTAAAGCTGACGCCGCTAAAGCAAGAGTGCTTTTTGTTATGTGTGATTTGTTCATGCACAGCTCCTCTGTTATGGATTTATGTATCGATACTTTAATCAACTAAATTTTTTGGCAAAGAAAAGGTGACATCTTCAACTACGCCATCTAGTGTACGTACGTGTCGTGGTCCAAACTCCTGAATGCGACTAACGATAGACTGGGCCAAGCTTTCTGGAGCAGAAGCTCCTGCAGTCAAGCCAACCCGCTTTTTACCAACAAACCATTCTGGCTTGAGTTGTTCTGGGGAGTCCACCATGTAAGAAGGAACGCCGAGTTTTTCAGCCAGCTCTCGCAAACGATTAGAGTTAGAACTCGTAGCGCTTCCCACCACAATAACCACCTCAACTTGAGGAGCCATAAATTTCACGGCATCTTGACGATTCTGAGTGGCATAACAAATATCTTGTTTACGAGGCTGAACAATATTGGGAAACTTTTGGGTTAACGCTTCAACAATTTCTTTCGTCTCATCTACTGAGAGTGTTGTTTGCGTAACAAATGCAATCTTCTCTTCGGCCGAGAACGGCAAAGCACTCACATCGCCGAGCTTCTCAATTAAGAACACGCCCTCTTTAACCTGGCCCATAGTCCCCTCAACCTCAGGGTGTCCAGCATGACCAATCATCAAGACCGTATAACCGTCCTTGCACATCTTGACGACCTCAAGATGGACCTTGGTAACCAAAGGACATGTAGCGTCATATACCTGCAAACCTCTTGCTTCAGCATCTTTACGCACCTCTTGAGAAACCCCGTGAGCACTAAATACAACGATGCCACCCTTAGGGACCTCATGCAATTCTTCCACAAACACTGCACCCTTATCGCGCAGTTCATTCACCACATAGGCGTTATGAACAATTTCATGGCGTACATAGATCGGCGCACCAAAACGATTGAGAGCTTCATTCACGATATTGATTGCACGATCAACACCCGCACAAAAACCACGCGGTTGTGCCATCAAAATTTCTGCGTTATTAGAATCACTCATGATTTACAGAATCGCCACAATCTCTGCTTCAAAAGTTACTGGTCTGCCGGCAAGGGGATGATTGAAATCAAACCATGCGCCCTCTTCATTAATCGATTGCAAAACACCTGCGTACTGAGCACCTCCAGGAGCATTGAACTCAATCACATCTCCAGGATTAAATTCCACATCGTCATCTCTCCCTTCTTTCAGGGCTTTAAGAGATACCCATTGCACTAAATCTTCTTTGCGCTCACCAAAACTTTCTTCGGGAGCAAGTAGCGCACTTTTTTTCTCACCAACACCCAAACCCAGCAAGACCTTTTCAAAGCAAGGAGCAAATTGTCCAGACCCCATCAAAACCGTCGCAGGACGATCGATAAAAGTATTGATGTAATCCTCCCCATTAGGCAAAGTGAGCCGATAGTTGAGGGTCAAATAGGAATTAGGCAAAACGGTAAGCTTAGTCATAAGGTGATTGTATCTAGGCCAGCGCTAGCTGTGCATTCTCCAATTACTGGTTGGCCAAAAAATGAGCGGCCCAGAGAGAAGCTTCGCACAAACGGAGCGGCGGCACTTTCTGACGCAGAATTACTTGCCATTTTTCTGCGGGTAGGCGTTAAAGGAAAGAGTGCAGTAGCCCTCGCCAAGGATCTACTCCATCACTTTGGAAGCCTCCCGCGACTATTAGCCAGCAGCCCCCAAGAATTAACCCAGATTCACGGCATGGGCCTCTCTAAGTGGGCGCAAATTCAAGCAGCATATGAGCTGGTGAAGCGAAGCTTGGAGGATGGCCTTACCCAAGACCCCATCTTTTCATCACCTAACCATGTCAGGGAGTTCTTGCAGGCCAAAATTGGCCGCCTTCCCCATGAGGTCTTCCTCTGCCTCTACTTAGACTCCCGACTACACCTCATTGAATGTGAGGAGCTATTTAGGGGCTCCATCACGCAGACGGCTATTTATCCCCGGGAGATCCTCAAAGAGGCGCTAGCGAAAAATGCCAGCGCCCTCATCGTCGCCCATAACCATCCCAGCGGCAATCCACTGCCCAGCAATGCAGACCAGGAGCTGACCAAGGTGCTTCTAAATGCACTCCAATTGGTAGATATTCAGCTACTAGACCACTGTATTGTGAGTGGCAGTGGTTTTTTCTCATTTTCGGATGCAGGCCTTATGAAAAATGGCAATTAATGATAGTAAACGCTAACTTATAAGGTGATTTTAGGGGTGAGATCTCTTTTTAAGACTAACTCCCCAAAACCAAACACAATTAGGGCTAGCCCAAAATAGGCTGGGACTGATACAATCTTCCTTTTTCGCAATTAATGGAGTTAAGTCATGGCAAAAGTTTGCCAAGTCACTGGGAAAAAGCCGATGGTTGGCAACAATGTATCCCATGCAAACAATAAAACGAAGCGTCGCTTTTTGCCGAATTTGCAAAACCGTCGTTTCTGGGTTGAATCTGAAAACCGTTGGATTAGCTTGCGCTTAACCAATGCTGGTTTGCGCGTTATCGACAAGAACGGCATCGATGCTGTTTTGTCTGATCTCCGTGCACGTGGCGAAATTTAAGGAGCGCACAAATGGCTAAAGGCGGCAGAGAAAAAATCAAGTTAGAGTCATCAGCAGGTACTGGTCACTTCTACACAACTTCAAAAAATAAGCGTACAAAGCCTGAGAAAATGGAGATCATGAAGTTCGATCCAACCATTCGCAAGCACGTTGCTTACAAAGAAACAAAGCTGAAGTAATTACTTCATTCAGCAAATAAAAAACCCGCTACATCAGCGGGTTTTTTATTGTCTAGAACTTTACTTAAGCGTAGCGACGCAATCTCAAAGAGAACTCACGCAAACTGGTTAAACCACTTTCCTCTGCATGCTGACACCAAGCACGTAACTGGAATAGCAATTGCTCTTTAGTGGCTGAAGAACGACTCCAGATGGCTTGTAACTCTCGACGCATTTCAATCATCTTTCGCAACTGAGTATTGCCTGCCATCAACTCTTCAAGCTTTAATTTCTCTTGCTCAGTCAAGCGTGACTCATCCTTAGCCAACCAAGTGCGAGCATCGCCCAGATGTGCAGCCAAGACCTGCATGTGCTGCACTTCGTTGATAAAGAAACTACGCAATGTCTTGCTATAGCGGGCCATGATTTCGTATCGATTCGCAATGATTGCTTCTAAAGTATTTTGATCTGCAGGACGCAAGTCACTCAGTACCGGTTTAGGAGGCGTTTTTTTCACAGTCGCCAAACCAACAGCGCTCATGATCTGGATATACATCCAACCGATATCGAACTCGTACCATTTATTCGATAGCTTCGCACTTGTTGCAAAAGTGTGATGATTGTTATGCAGCTCTTCGCCGCCAATCAAAATACCCCAAGGCACAATATTTCTAGAAGCATCTTCGCAATCAAAGTTGCGATAACCCCAAAAGTGGCCAATGCCGTTAATCACGCCAGCAGCCGTAATTGGAATCCATAACATTTGTACTGCCCAAACTGTTAAGCCAATAGCGCCAAATAAAAACACATCGATGATGAGCATGATGGCAACACCCTGCCAAGAAAACTTGGAGTAAATGTTGTGCTCAATCCAATCATCGGGAGTGCCATGGCCAAACTTATCTAGAGTCTCTTGATTGGCCGCTTCTTTTTTGTAAAGCTCAGCACCGCGACAAAGCACAGTGTTGATTCCTAAAATCTGTGGGCTATGTGGATCATCTACAGTCTCACATTTGGCGTGGTGCTTGCGGTGAATGGCGGCCCACTCTTTGGTCACCATGCCGGTGGTCAACCAAAGCCAAAAACGAAAAAAATGTGAAACGATTGGATGTAAATCTAAAGCACGATGCGCTTGGCAACGGTGCAAGAAAATGGTGACTGCGGCAATCGTGATGTGGGTGGCTATTAATGTGAATACAACAATCTTCCACCAAGACCAATCTAAATATCCATTCCCAAGCCAATGGAGAAACAAATCAAAACCTGAAGCAGTATTCAAAAGGGATTCCCTAAAGAGATCTAAACTTCTATTTTAGTTCCTTAGGGGCCTTATTGTTTATGACCTTAGTTTGTTTTTGATCGTTTTTTCAGATTCCGGGGTTGGTGCGGCAGCCTTTTTTTGGAAAACTGCCCCAAAGAAACCATCAGTTCCATGAATATGAGGCCATAACTGCCACCAAGGATTATCAGGACTGCATCCTAAAGGTAATTTCTCCTTTGGAAACAATGGCTTAAGAGCTTCGGCAGCTGGAATAACTTCAAATTGGGGGTGTTTTGCTAGAAAATCCTCAGCAATAGCCTGATTCTCTTGAGGCAACAGGCTACAGGTCGCATAAACCAGGCGGCCGCCAGGCTTTAATAGCCGTGCAGCCGAGTGCAGGATGCTCATTTGTTTCTGGTTTAGCTCCAAAACCCCCTCTGGAGTCTGGCGCCACTTCAAATCAGGATTACGTCGCAAAGTACCCATTCCACTACAAGGGGCATCTACCAGCACACGATCAATCTTTCCGGCAAGGCGTTTGATCTTGGCATCATTCTCACTATCAATCCATACAGGATGAACGTTAGAAAGGCCGCTACGCGCTTGTCTTGGCTTCAAATTGGCTAATCGGCGCTCGGATGTATCCAAGGCATATAAACGCCCTGTAGAGCGCATGATGGCTCCAATCGCTAGAGTCTTGCCGCCAGCACCAGCGCAAAAGTCCACAACCATTTCACCGCGCTTTGGTGCAAGGAGATAAGCCAAGAGCTGACTACCTTCATCTTGCACTTCAAACATGCCCGCTTTAAAACCTGGCGTATTTTGCAAGGCTGGTTTGCCCATAATGCGTACACCATCAGGTGCATATGGAGTTGGAATTGCTTGATAGCGACCGCCCAATGCGTTCATCTGCGAGAGCAGCTCTTCACGATTGGTTTTCATGGTGTTCGCACGCAAATCCAATAATGCAGGATGCATTAAAGATTTAGCCAATGCTTCACGAGATTCTTCGCCAGGATATTTACCAAATGCATCCCACAACCACTCAGGCAAATTATTACGGACAAGAGGATTTAAAGCAGCAGGATCAACTGTTGCAAAACGTTGCAACCATTCATATTCACCGGGCTTTAGTACATGCGCAAGGTCGGCGATGGCACTCTCTGCACGATTCGCAGAACCCAGCCCACCTTCAGACAGAGCAGACAGCAAACCCAATAGGGCTAAGCGTCTAGCTTGAGAGCCCTCACCGCTAGAAGCAAATTGTGAGAACTCATTTTTACGACGCAAGATCGCAAATGCACTCTCCGCAATCAAAGCTCGGTCACGATTTCCAAGCTGTTTCTCTTCTCTGAAATAACGACTCACAACACGATCAGCG
Source organism: Polynucleobacter sp. MWH-HuK1 (assembly GCF_018881815.1). Taxonomy (GTDB): domain Bacteria; phylum Pseudomonadota; class Gammaproteobacteria; order Burkholderiales; family Burkholderiaceae; genus Polynucleobacter. Next base: position 723,976 of record NZ_JACVPP010000001.1, on the reverse strand, counting down.
GGTTGCTCAAAGCTGAGCAACTCAGGCAAGAGACGCTCAAGATGAATTGCATGTTGCGGCAATGCTTTTGCATTAGAAAAATTCTTTTGACCTTCAGGCGCAATGAGATTGCCACTGGCATTGCGACGCTCAGGTCGACGCAATGGATCTTTCGATTTCACTGCGTAACTTTTGTGCGGGGCTAATCTGCTACTAGATTTGCGGGGTGGACGTTCTGCACTCATAATTTAAAAAATTGCGACTCCGGGGGTTGTAACTTCACTTGATTACCTTCTATTCGCAATCGTCCATCGAGGAACCATTTTACGGCCCGCGGATAAATTTGATGCTCAGCCGTCAAAACACGGGCTGCCAAGGTATCTGCATCATCCCCTTCTAGCACCGGAACTGAGGCCTGACAAATAATTGGCCCCTCGTCTACGCCTTCATTCACAAAGTGCACCGTAGCGCCATGCTCTTTGACCCCGGCCTCCAAAGCCCGTTCATGAGTATGCAAGCCTGGGAAGGCGGGTAGTAGGGCTGGGTGGATATTAATTAAGCGACCCTCGAAATGACGAATGAATCCAGGGGTCAAAATTCTCATAAATCCAGCAAGAACCACTAAATCAGCCCCTAAAGCGTCTATCTGCTGAATTAAGGCGGCATCAAAGGACTCGCGCGTTGGATGCTCTTTATGCTCAATTGCAAAAGCCGGAATACCCTGCGAGCTAGCAAAATCAAGGCCCTTAGCCGCCGAGTGATTCGCTATCACCCCGGCAAATGTGACTGGCCATTGCTCTTTTTGGGCTGTTTTGAAGATGGCCTCGAAATTAGATCCGCGGCCTGAGATTAAGGTGACGATAGAAGGCATGCCCACAATATAATTGATGGCTACCCTGAAAGCGATTTTGTGAACGTATTCCGTGGCCCCACCCAGTTTTCTGCAGGACAAGCTTGTGCCCTAACCATCGGTAATTTCGATGGCGTGCACAGGGGTCATCGCGCCCTGCTCAAGGAACTTGTCGATGGCGCCAAAAATCGAGGCTTGGTCAGTTGCGTTATGACCTTTGAGCCACATCCAAAAGAATTCTTCTCCCCAGAACAAGCGCCACCCCGCATTCTGAATTTGCGTGACAAATTGGCGGCGCTTTCTGATCTCGGAATTGACCGTGTTGTTGTAGAGCATTTCAATGCCGCCTTTGCAAAACTCACCCCAGAAGAATTTGTTTCTGAAATTATCGTCAAGCAATTAAATGCTAAATGGATTTTGATTGGCGATGATTTTTGCTACGGCGCTAAACGCGCAGGTAACTTTGCCAGCCTTAAAGCTGCAAGCGAAAAATATGGTTTTGAGGTGTCAAGCATTCAAACGATTCAAGAAGGTGGTGAACGCATTTCAAGCTCTGCGCTGCGCACAGCACTTGCAAGTGGTGATATGCAGTTAGCTGAAAAATTTTTAGGTCGTCCTTATGGAATTTCTGGGCACGTCATTCATGGTCAACAGCTTGGTCGTCAGCTAGGCTTTCCGACTTTGAATTTGGCGGTTGCTAATCACTTGCATCATCGCAAACCAGCAACCACTGGAATCTTCACTGCACAAGTTTTAGGGCTAAGCGATAAACCTCTGCCAGCGGTGGCTAGCCTGGGCGTCAGGCCTACAGTGGAAGATGAAGGCAGAGTGCTACTAGAGACTCATATCTTTGATTACAACGCGGATGTATACGGAAAAATTATCACCGTAGAACTCTTAGAAAAAATCCGTGATGAGGCGAAGTACCCAGACCTCGAAACCCTTACAAAAGCGATTGCATCTGATGCAGCGCATGCCAGAAATTATTTCCAGAAAAAAACTTATGTCTGAAAAAGAAAACTCTTATCCCGTTAATTTGCTAGATACCTCCTTTCCGATGCGAGGAGATCTTGCTAAGCGCGAACCCCAGTGGGTTGCTAGCTGGCAAAAGAATAAGCTCTACGAAAAGATTCGTGCAGCACATGCAAATCAACCGAAGTTCATCTTGCATGATGGCCCTCCTTATGCAAATGGCGATATTCATATTGGGCATGCAGTCAACAAAATTTTGAAAGACATGATTGTGAAGTCCCGCTGGCTCATGGGTTTTGATTCTGCATATGTACCAGGCTGGGATTGCCATGGCATGCCAATTGAAATTCAGATTGAAAAAGAATTTGGTAAAAATCTACCAACTGCCGAGGTTCAATCCAAGGCACGCGCCTACGCGCATGTCCAGGTTGAGAAACAGAAAAAAGATTTTGAGCGCTTGGGTGTACTTGGTGACTGGAACAATCCTTACCTCACCATGAACTATCGCAATGAGGCTGATGAAATCCGCGCTCTAGGCAAGATCTGGGAAAAAGGCTATGTCTTCCGCGGCTTAAAGCCGGTGAACTGGTGTTTTGATTGCGGCTCTGCACTTGCAGAAGCTGAAGTGGAATACCAAGATAAAACTGATCCAACTGTTGACGTCGGTTTCGCATTCGATGACGCGCAGCGTCCACAGCTTGCAAAAGTATTTGGACTTGCTGAGTTGCCTAATAAGCCAGGTCAAATTGTGATCTGGACAACAACGCCATGGACTATTCCTGCTAACCAAGCGATGAACGTTCACCCAGAGCTTACTTATGCGCTGGTTGATGTTGGCGATAAATTATTAATCCTCGCAAAGGATCGCGTTGAAACTTGCCTGCAAGACTATGGTCTTGCAGGCAAAGTGATTGGCACTTGTCGAGGTGCGCAGTTAGCGAATATTTCTTTCTGGCATCCATTGGCACCATTGCACCAAGGCTATAAACGCCTCTCACCAATCTACCCAGCTGAATATGTCACGCTCGATACAGGCACAGGAATTGTTCACTCGGCCCCTGCTTATGGCGAGGAAGACTTTAAATCCTGCAAAGCCAACAAACTTGCCGATAAAGATATTCTCAATCCAGTTATGGGTAATGGTGTGTACGCATCCTGGTTGCCACTCTTCGCTAATGAATACATCTGGAAAGCAAACCCCAAAATTGTTGAGGCGATGCGTGAAGCAGGCAGTCTTTTACGCGATAAAACGTATACACACTCATACATGCATTGCTGGCGCCATAAGTCACCCATCATTTACCGCGCTACCTCACAATGGTTTGCAAGCATGGATAAGAAACCATCCGATGGCAAAGCTAGCTTGCGCGAGACTGCATTAGCCGGCATTGAGAATACTGAGTTCTTCCCTGCCTGGGGTAAGCAACGCTTAAACAGCATGATTGCTAACCGTCCTGACTGGACTTTGTCACGTCAGCGCCAATGGGGTGTGCCTATGGCTTTCTTTGTTCATAAAGAAAGTGGCGAACCACACCCACGTACTATTGAGTTACTTGAAGAAATTGCTAAGCGTGTAGAAAAAGAAGGTATTGAAGCTTGGCAAAAATTAGAGGTTGCTGAACTACTGGGTGAAGAAGCGGCGCAATATGAAAAAAACCGCGACACCTTAGATGTCTGGTTTGATTCTGGTACAACGCATTGGCATGTTATTCGTGGCTCACACCGTGATGAGCTATTAACTGCAACTGCAGAAACTCCAAATGGTCGCTTAGCTGACTTATACCTAGAGGGCTCTGACCAACATCGCGGCTGGTTTCACTCCTCCTTGCTAACAGGTGCCATGCTTGATGGCAAGCCGCCATACAAAGCACTCCTGACTCACGGCTTCACTGTGGATGGTCAAGGTCGCAAGATGAGTAAGTCAGTGGGCAACGTGATTGCACCTCAACAAGTAGCGGATAAGCTTGGCGCTGAAATTATTCGCCTCTGGGTGGCTTCTACCGACTACTCAGGCGAAATGACGATCTCAGATGAGATTCTCAAGCGTGTGACCGAAAGTTATCGCCGTATTCGTAACACCTTGCGATTCTTATTGGCCAACCTGTCAGATTTTGATCCTAGCAAGCACGCCATGCCTGCAGACCAATGGCTTGAAATTGATCGCTATGCTGTTGTGCTTGCCAATGCATTGCAGAATGATGTGGAAACACACTACAAAGCTTATGAATTCCAGCCAGCAGTTGCACGCATGTTGACGTTCTGCTCAGAAGATTTAGGCGGCTTCTATCTAGACATTCTGAAGGATCGCCTCTACACCAGCGCACCAGACTCCCCTGATCGCCGTGCAGCACAGAACGCTCTATTCCACATCACTCGAAATCTCTTGAAATGGTTATCTCCATTCCTCTCCTTCACTGCAGAAGAAGCCTGGAAAGACTTCCCTCATGGCTCAGGAAGCAAGCCTACTGAGTCCATCTTTATGGAAGAGTTTGGCCAATTCCCAGAAATTACTCACGCCGATGAGTTACTCGCTAAATGGAGTCGCATTCGCGAAATTCGTTCTGAAGTTACCAAGGCAATTGAAGTCGAGCGCGAAGCCGGTAATGTAGGATCATCCCTGCAAGCCGAACTGACAATCAAAGTTGGTAATGTCGACTTTGCGATTTTGCATTCACTTGAAGATGACTTACGCTTTGTCACAATCACTTCTAGTGCCAATATTGAGTTGAGTAATGCAGGCCTAGAAGTATTGGTACGTGGCAGCCAATATAAAAAGTGTGGTCGCTGCTGGCACCACACCAAAGATGTTGGGAGCAATGTTGATCACCCAGAATTATGTGGTCGTTGTATCAGCAACTTATTTGGCGATGGCGATCACCGCTTATTTGCGTAAGAACCATCCATATGAAAAGCCTCACCCTGCTTCGTTATCTCGCAATTGCGATCATCGTGCTCTTGCTAGACCAACTCAGCAAGTGGTCAGCGTTGAGTAATTTGCAAATGGGTGTGCCTGTACCGGTATTACCCTTTATGAACTGGTTCCTCCTCTTTAACCCAGGTGCGGCATTTTCATTTTTAGCAGAGGGTTCTGGTTGGCAACGCTGGTTTTTTACTATCCTTGGCCTCGGGGCATCGATTTATATTATTTGGCTACTGTATAAAAGCCAAAGCGACAAACTGCACTGCATAGCCCTAAGTCTCATCTTGGGTGGTGCACTAGGCAATGTCCTGGATCGAGTGATGTACGGCGCTGTGGTCGACTTTATCGACCTGTATTACGCTAATTGGCATTGGCCGGCATTTAATATTGCTGATAGCGCCATCTGTGTTGGTGCCGCCCTCATCATTTGGGGTGAATTACGTAAGTCATTTGGCAAATCTACTCAATCCCTTTAAGCTGGCACCATGCAATCACTTTTAAATAAGAAGATCGTTCTCGGCATCTCTGGCGGCATTGCAGCATATAAGACCCCGGAACTTGCACGCCAGTTGATGCAAGAAGGCGCCTCCGTGCAAGTAGTCATGACTGAAGCTGCACAGCAATTTGTAACGCCAGTGACTATGCAGGCTCTCACTGGCCAGCCGGTTTACCTGAGCCAATGGGATAGCACTATTCCAAATAACATGGCTCATATTGAGCTATCTCGCTCAGCAGACGCCATTTTGATTGCGCCCGCAAGTGCAGATCTAATGGCCAAACTCTCATTGGGCTTAGCTGACGACTTATTGACTACGCTTTGCCTAGCAAGAGATTGCCCACTGCTGCTAACTCCAGCAATGAATAAGCAAATGTGGGAGCACGCGGCTACCCAGAGAAGCGCGCAAAGACTGGCATCTGATGAAGTTACTCTCTTGGGTCCTGCGAGCGGCTTCCAGGCATGTGGCGAAGTTGGCATGGGTCGCATGCTTGAACCTGCTGAAATTACCGAGCAGCTGATTGCCTTCTTCCAAAAAAAATGTTTAGCCGGTAAAAAGGTATTGATTACTGCTGGCCCTACTTTTGAAGCAATCGATCCAGTGCGGGGCATTACCAACCATAGTTCAGGCAAGATGGGTTTTGCAATTGCAAGAGCCGCTGTCGAAGCCGGCGCTCAAGTCCACCTCATTGCAGGCCCGTGCGATCTTGATACACCGCTACTAGCAACAGGTCAAATCACCCGCACAAACGTGGTTAGCGCTAAAGAAATGCATGCAGCCACGCTAAGCGCAGCCGATAGCGATATTTTTTTCGCAGTTGCCGCTGTTGCTGACTGGGGTATCGCAAAACCAGCTAAAGAGAAAATAAAGCGCCAAGGCAATCAAGCACCAAGCCTTGAGTTTGTTACTAACCCAGATATCTTGCTAGATATTGCCAAGTCTGTGAAAACCAAAAGTGGCAAACCTTATCCTTATTGCATTGGTTTTGCCGCCGAATCAAATGACTTAGAAAAGCATGCTGACGAAAAGCGCAAGCGCAAAGGCATTCCGATGATTGTCGGCAACATCGGTCCAGATACCTTTGGCAGTGACCTCAATCAATTAGTTGTTATTGATGCTAGCGGCAGCAAGAAAATTGCTAAGGCAGAAAAACTGCATTTAGCACGCCAACTCATTCAATTGGTTGCCAAGAAAATTTAAGCGGCACCCCTACTTTTTTTACTGACATTCCCCCGTTTTAGGAAATTCCATGCAATCACTCCAAGTCAAAATTCTCGATGAACGTATGCGCGACCAATTGCCAACCTATGGCACCCCTGGTAGCGCTGGACTCGATCTGCGTGCTTGCATTGATGAAGCAATCGAAATTACCCCCGGTCAAACTGTTCTTGTGCCAACTGGCTTGGCAATATATGTGGAAGATCCAGGCTATGCAGCCTTCATTCTCCCGCGCTCAGGCTTAGGTCATAAACATGGCATTGTGCTGGGCAACCTTGTGGGCCTAATCGATTCCGACTACCAGGGTCAACTGATGGTGAGCACCTGGAATCGTGGATCAATACCATTCAAACTTGAGCCTATGGAGCGCTTAGCTCAATTGGTGGTGATGCCGGTACAACAAGTGGAGCTCAAAGTAGTGGAAGAGTTCACCGAAAGCAGTCGTGGCGCCGGTGGTTTTGGTAGCACCGGCAGAGCTTAAGTCACACTCATTTAACGTCCGTATTGTTGAAACAAAAAAGCCACCCGTAGGTGGCTTTTCTTTTAAGCAAAAATTTCTTACTTACGGATATGCGCTTTGCGAGCAGCGTCTTGTGACATGCCAGCACCAGCACCTTCACGAGACTCTTTTTCAGCAGTAATCTCTTTACGGCGCTCTTTGCATGAACCAGCAATCTCTTGCAATGCTTTGCGAGCGCGAGCAGCAGAAGCTTTAATGCCTTTGACTTGAAACTTTTCATTTTCAGCTTTATAGGTTTCAAAAGCTTCGAGCAACTTATCGTGATGTGACATATTTTCCTTTTTGGTTTGTATTTATTTAAATAAATGGGTTGATTAAATCTCTTCGGCTGGCGCCACATCAGCCTTAGTGCGCTTTCCTGGCAATACTGGTGCATCAAAGTTCAAAAGAACTTTACCATCCGCATCAATGTCAACATCCACATGACCGCCTTGAGCTAGCTTACCAAATAAAAGCTCGTCAGCCAGCGCTTTGCGCACGGTATCTTGAATGATTCGCTGCATTGGGCGAGCACCCATTAAAGGATCAAAGCCATGCTTAGCCAAGTGCGCACGCAAGGCAGCGCTGAAAGTAGCATCCACCTTCTTCTCATGCAATTGCTCTTCAAGCTGCATCAAGAACTTATCAACTACGCGCATGATAATGGACTCATCGAGCGCCTTGAAGGAGACAATGGCATCCAAGCGATTGCGGAACTCTGGTGTAAAGAACTTCTTAATATCGGCCATCTCATCACCAGACTCACGGGCATTGGTAAAGCCGATGGTGGATTTCTGCATCGCCTCAGCACCAGCATTGGTAGTCATGATGATAATCACGTTACGGAAGTCAGTTTTGCGACCATTGTTATCCGTGAGGGTTCCATGATCCATGACCTGCAAGAGGATATTGAAGATGTCTGGATGCGCTTTCTCAATCTCATCAAGCAAGAGTACGCAATGTGGCTTCTTATTGACAGCCTCAGTAAGTAAGCCGCCCTGATCAAAACCAACATAACCTGGAGGCGCGCCAATTAAACGACTAACCGCATGGCGCTCCATGTACTCAGACATATCAAAACGCAACAACTCAATGCCCAGGATATAAGCGAGTTGTTTAGCCACCTCAGTCTTACCAACGCCAGTTGGGCCGGAGAACAAGAAAGAGCCAATCGGACGATCAATCTTGCCAAGACCGGCGCGCGTCATCTTAATTGCGCTAGCCAAGGATTCCACTGCAGGATCTTGACCAAATACAACGCTCTTGATGTCGCGATCCAAAGTCTGCAGCTTGCTGCGATCATCCACGGTAACGGACTGTGGCGGTATACGCGCAATCTTTGCAACGATCTCCTCAATCTCTGGGCGACCAATAGTTTTCTTCTGCTTGGACTTGGGTAGGATGCGTTGTGCAGCACCAGCCTCATCGATGACATCAATCGCCTTATCCGGCAAGTGACGGTCATTAATGTAGCGAGCAGAAAGTTCTGCGGCAGCAACTAAAGCACCAGCCGCATATTTGACACTGTGATGCTCTTCAAAACGGGACTTCAATCCACGCAGAATTTGCACTGTTTGATCTACGGTTGGCTCCACTACATCTACTTTTTGGAAGCGACGCGATAGGGCGGCATCTTTTTCAAAAATTCCGCGGTACTCTGTAAAGGTGGTCGCACCGATACATTTAAGCTGACCATTGGATAGTGCAGGCTTTAATAAATTGCTTGCATCCAATGTTCCACCTGATGCTGCACCAGCACCAATCAATGTATGAATCTCATCGATGAATAAAACGCCATGGGCATGGTCTTTGAGAGACTTAAGAACACTCTTTAAGCGCTGTTCAAAATCACCGCGATATTTAGTGCCCGCTAAGAGCGCGCCCATATCCAATGAGTAAACCGTAGCATTGGCCAAAATATCAGGAACATCGCCTTTAACAATTCTCCACGCCAAGCCCTCAGCAATCGCTGTTTTACCTACGCCGGCCTCACCAACTAACAATGGGTTGTTCTTACGGCGGCGACACAAGACCTGAATAACACGCTCTACTTCGCTCTCGCGCCCAACCAATGGATCAATCTTGCCTTGGCGGGCCATGGCATTGAGGTTTTGAGTGTACTGTTCAAGAGGGCTCTCTTTGCCGGAAGAGTTTGACTCTTCCGCTTCTTGAGCAGGTTCGGCTGGCTTTACATGCTCAGCTTGATCTTTGCGCACTCCATGGCTAATGAAATTCACTACATCCAATCGTGTAACGCCTTGCTGTTGCAAAAAATAAACAGCATGCGAATCTTTTTCACCAAAGATAGCAACCAAAACGTTTGCGCCAGTAACTTCTTTCTTACCATGCGATGTAGATTGCACATGCATAATGGCGCGCTGAATAACACGCTGAAAACCTAATGTCGGTTGTGTATCGACTTCGTCGTTGCCAGGCACTACGGGCGTGTTGTCATTAATAAAGTTTTTGAGCTGCGAGCGTAGCTCAGCAATATTGACTGCGCAGGCTTTTAAAACCTCGACAGCAGTGGCGTTATCAAGCAAGGCCGCAAGTAAATGCTCGACCGTAATGAACTCATGTCGTGATGCCCTTGCGTCAACAAACGCCATGTGCAAACTTACTTCTAATTCTTGGGCAATCATGCTTCCTCCATAGTGCACTGTAGTGGATGACCCGCTTCACGGGAGAGTTCTATAACTTGATGCACTTTTGTGGCAGCAACATCGCGAGTAAAAATCCCGCAAACACCCTTACCTACCAAATGCACTTGCAACATGATGCGTGTAGCTGTTTCGTGATCTTTATTAAAATACTCCTGAATCACCATCACCACAAATTCCATAGGCGTGTAATCGTCATTCAATAGTAAAACTTTATACATCGAAGGGGCCTTAACTTGCTCGACCTGCTTTTCGAGAAGAATGGTGTCTTCAATATATGGATTACCGGGGTTACCAGTAGTGGGATTTTTTGGTGCGCGACTCATGAGAAACATTCTAAACACAGATATTGAAACTTTAACTTCATAGGGTCTTGTTGCGAAAAACACGCAAAAACCCCTCCTAAACCCATATTGGGGCATTTTTCGATAAAAAAAGGGGTATTTACTAGGGGGTAGGGGCATATAACTCCTTGACACCCCTCCAAAAAGGGCAAACAATCAGGGGGTAGGCTTCAAGAGAGGTTCTATTTAGGCGTGTTGTGGATTGAGACTGATTAAAAAGTATTTACCCTCATCACGGTTGTTTTAAGTTTATGTAATGGAGTTCGCATGGCGACCGGAATTGTTAAGTGGTTCAATGATGCAAAAGGTTTTGGCTTTATCAAACCTGATGATGGTGAAGAAGAGTTGTTCGCGCATTTCAGCGCAATTACTATGCCTGGGTTCAAAACCCTCAAGGAAAACCAAAAGGTAACGTTTGACATTACCCAAGGTCCTAAAGGCAAACAAGCTACCAATATCCAAGCGGCTTAATAGTCCTTAGATCATTATTAAAAACCCAGGATTCGTTCCTGGGTTTTTTTTCGTCTGCAATTTGCCTCACTTAAAATGCACAACATGCATATTTCAAAAAACAACTTCATCAAACTATTTGCCCCCCTCTTTCTCCTTGGCTCTAGCCTTTCGCTAGCCCAAGTCAATACAGGCTTGCCCACCATTGAACTCAAAGCAGGCATCTACCGTATTCAGGCAGAGCTAGCAGATACGCCGAAAGCAAGAGAAGTGGGGCTCATGAACCGCACTAGCATGCCAACTAATTCTGGAATGCTGTTTGTGTTCGAACAAAAGGCGGGTCATTGTTTCTGGATGAACAACACCAAGATCCCACTATCGATTGCATTCATTGCGGATGACGGCAAGATTGTGAACATCGAAGAGATGCAAGCAGAAACAACCAATAATCACTGCCCTAAAGCTGCCGTACGTTACGCATTAGAAATGAACAAGCAGTGGTTCTCAGAAAGAGTGATCGTGCCAGGCACTGTAGTCAGCGGCCTACCGAAAAGATAAGAAAAAATAAAGGGAAATAAAAAACGCAGACCTCGGTCTGCGTTTTGCTTTACAGAAATGATTGTTTATTCAAAGTGGCAAACATAATGCACAGGTTGTTCAGCACGAATAATGAAATAACCACCCTTTTCCACTTCCCAGCTTTGGCCCGCTTTGAACTCTTGCTCGGGAGCACCATTGATGCTGACAAAAGCAGTGCCATCAACCACTTCCATAACTTCTCTAGTGCTTAAGTCAAAGCGTAATGTGCTTGGTAATACAACACCAACAGACTTACGCACACCATTTGGCAATGTCACGGTATGAGAAACACATTTACCATCAAAAAATACATTGGCTTTTTTACCTACGGAAACTTGATCAAATTGCATACTGACTCTTTCTATTCTGTTTGGGCCTAATCGTTTATTTGAATTTTCTTTTCGTTATTTCTTGGCGCGCTTGCGCTTTGCTGTTTCAGCAATACGCATACGCAAGGCATTGAGCTTGATAAAGCCGCCAGCATCTGCCTGGTTATAAGCACCGCCATCATCATCAAATGTCGCTATATTCTGATCAAACAAAGTATTAGCTGAATCACGTGAAATAACCGATACAGAACCCTTGTAGAGCTTCAAGCGGACAACGCCATTAACAGCTTGTTGAGTATGGTCAATCAATGTTTGCAAAGCCAAGCGCTCTGGCGCCCACCACAAGCCGTTATAAATCAGGCTTGCATAGCGTGGCATCAAATCATCTTTCAAGTGAGCCACTTCGCGATCCAGGGTAATACTTTCGATACCGCGGTGAGCCTTGAGCAAGATAGTGCCGCCAGGAGTTTCATAGCAACCACGACTCTTCATACCAACAAAACGATTCTCCACTAAATCCAAGCGACCAATACCGTGCATGCCACCAATACGGTTTAATTCAGCAAGTAATTCATGTGGCTTATACGCTTTGCCATTAATCGCCACAGGATCACCCGCTTTAAATTCAATTTCGATAATCTCTGGAGTATCTGGAGCCTTCTCAGGAGAAACTGTCCAACGCCACATAGACTCTTCAGCCTCAGCATTTGGGTTTTCCAAGTGACGGCCTTCATAGCTAATGTGCAATAAGTTGGCATCCATAGAATAAGGTGAGCCACCTTGCTTATGTTTCATCTCAACTGGAATGCCATGCTTTTCTGCGTAGGCCATCAACTTCTCACGTGACAGCAAATCCCACTCACGCCAAGGAGCAATCACTTTAATTCCCGGCTCTAATGCGTAGTAACCCAACTCAAAGCGAACCTGATCGTTACCTTTACCAGTAGCGCCGTGAGATACAGAGTCAGCACCAGTTAAACGAGCGATTTCAATTTGACGCTTAGCAATTAAAGGGCGAGCAATAGATGTGCCCAGTAGGTATTCGCCTTCGTAAATCGTATTTGCACGGAACATCGGAAACACGAAGTCACGCACGAATTCTTCACGCAAGTCGTCGATAAAAATGTTTTCTGCTTTGATGCCAAATTGCAAAGCCTTAGCGCGTGCTGGCTCGAGCTCTTCGCCTTGGCCCAAATCCGCAGTAAATGTAACGATCTCACAGCCATAGGTATCTTGAAGCCATTTTAAGATCACGCTTGTATCGAGACCACCGGAATACGCTAAGACTGCTTTTTTAATATCAGACATTTTTTTATTCAATCAAAAATAAATTAAAACGAATTACAAAAACTTTTACTCAATTAATCCAGACGGCCACACAGCAAATATTCCATCAAGGCCTTTTGGACATGCAAACGATTTTCCGCCTCTTCCCAAACAATACTTTGTGGGCCATCGATCACTCCAGCCGAAACTTCTTCGCCACGATGGGCTGGCAAGCAGTGCATAAATAATGCATCTGGTTTGGCCAAAGCCATTAGTTCTTCATCCACCATCCAGTCTTTGAAAGCATTCATACGAGATGTATTTTCATCTTCGTAACCCATGCTAGTCCAAACATCGGTAGATACGAGGTCAGCACCTTTACAGGCATCTTCAGGATCAGTGCAGATTGTCAAATGCTTTGCCGCATTTGGCGTCAAACGCGCTGGATCTAATTGATAACCCTCTGGTGCAGAGAAGCGCAACTGAAAGCCCAAGCACTCAGCAGCTTGTAGCCAGGTGTACGCCATATTGTTTGCATCACCCACCCAAGCAACGGTCTTACCTTGAATTGGGCCACGTGCCTCAACAAAAGTGAAGATGTCAGCCAAAACTTGGCAAGGATGAAATTCATTAGTCAGGCCATTAATTACGGGAACGCGCGAATTCGACGCAAAGCGCTCAATAATTTCCTGACCAAAAGTACGAATCATAATGATGTCAGTCATTCTTGAAATGACCTGCGCAGCGTCCTCTACAGGCTCACCACGGCCTAACTGTGTATCACGGGTGTTCAGGTATACGGCATGGCCACCAAGCTGATGAATACCCGCCTCGAAAGACAGACGCGTACGCGTGGAATGCTTCTCAAAAATCATTGCCAAAGTTCGATCATGTAGTGGATGCCAAGTTTCATAACTCTTGAACTTAGCCTTTAGCCATGCAGAACGCTTGAGCAAATAATCATATTCCTCCCGAGTGAGGTCAGAAAACTGCAGGTAGTGCTTTACCTGACCGGGCACTTGCGGCTTTGCCAAGGATGTCATAGTTGAGCTTTCTACTAAAGTTTTGGCTTGCATTTTTTTCTTCAAACATTTGGCTGCACGAAAATGGATCCTAAAGTCATCTTACGGCCAACTCAGGCTGTTAAGCTAGAGGGCTTAGTAATACTATTTTCTACAACCATCATTACGCGAATTTGAACCACAAAAAGCTTTTCATTCAAGGCATTACCACTTCTGGCAAACAATTTCGGCCCAGCGATTGGGCGGAGCGTCTGTGCGGGGTGATGGCTACTTTTCGCCCGCCCGGTGACTCCGGGGACCCTCGCTTCACTTATTCGCCCTACGTCAGACCCGTACTGATTGCAAAAGTGAAATGCGTTGTTATTGATACTAGACTAGGGGACCTAGATCCTAGAGCGCTAGACTTTGTCATGAACTTTGCCAAAGACAATAGCCTACCAATCGAAGAGGCATGTGAGTTCAACCCTGCAGCCCCAACCCAGCCTTAAAAACAAAAACCCGCTCTGATGAGGAGCGGGCTTAGGTCGAAACTACTTCGACCAGCCTAAAACTAAAACCGTATTACGCTGCCATCGCCTTGATAGCTGCGGACAAACGGGACTTCTGACGAGCAGCAGTATTTTTATGAGCAATCTTTTTATCAGCAATCTTGTCGATTGTTGATTGAGTCGCTGCGAATACTTTTGCAGCCGCTGCTTTGTCACCAGTTTCGATCGCTTTGCGAACCGCCTTAATGGAAGTGCGGAGCTTTGAACGCAAACTGGAGTTGTGTTCGTTTTGTTTTACTGCTTGGCGTGCACGCTTTCGCGCTTGTGCTGTATTAGCCATCTTTAAACCTTGCCTCTATAAATTGCAAAATGCGATTAGTTAAAAATCTTGCGGACTTGCCAGATTTATAAGCAAGCTCGCCAAAACCCAAGATTTTACCTTAAAGGGGCAAAAAAGCCCAGTCGACCGATAAATAGGTGAAAATCGGCTCATGAATCTGCTTTCTGCCGCCGCCAAGGTCAGCTCCCTGACCATGCTGTCCCGCATTACGGGCCTGCTTCGGGAGACCCTGATTGCCCGTAGTTTCGGGGCTTCGGAGTGGACGGACGCCTTTAATGTGGCTTTTAGGCTACCCAATTTGCTACGCAGGTTATTTGCCGAAGGGGCCTTTTCCCAAGCTTTTGTGCCGATTTTGGGGGAAATCTCCAGCAATGGGGACCAAAAACAGGCCCAAATCCTCGTAAATGCGGTCGCCACCCTCTTATTTTGGGCTTTGCTGATCACCGTATTGGTCGGCGTCATTGGCGCCCCAGTGCTCATTTTGGCCATTGCTACCGGGTTTCAAGGTGGTCCGGCTTATGAGGCCAGCGTGGTCATGACCCGGATCATGTTCCCCTATATTGGCCTTATTTCCCTGGTTTCACTCTCAGCAGGGATTCTCAATACATTCCAGCGCTTTGCCATTCCGGCCTTTACCCCAGTTTTACTGAATTTAGCCCTGATCGGTAGCGCCCTACTTTTGGCACCCCACTTAGAGCAACCAATTTATGCCCTAAGCATTGGCGTTTTACTGGGCGGCGTTTTGCAATTAGCCATTCAGGTGCCGGCACTCTCTCGTATCGGTCTTTTGCCTCGCATTGGTTTATTGCCAGGAGCAATGAAAGCAGCCGCCTCCAATCCCGATGCAAGACGCGTACTTAAGTTGATGGGACCCGCAGTATTTGCTGTATCAGTTGCGCAAATTTCTCTCATCATCAACACCAATATTGCTTCACGCTTGCAGGCTGGCAGCGTGTCATGGCTTTCGTATGCAGACCGCTTAATGGAGTTTCCAACCGCATTACTAGGTGTTGCCCTTGGCACCGTTCTCTTGCCAAGCCTGAGTAAGGCGAATGCAAAAAAAGATTTGGTTCATGCCGGTGAATTGCTCATCTGGGGTTTGCAACTGACATTCTTGCTGGCTGCGCCATGTGCGCTTGCGCTCTTTATTTTTGGAGAACCTCTTGCGGCTGTGCTCTATCACTATGGAAAATTCAATGCGCTGGATGTACTGATGACCCAACGTGCGCTCTCGGCTTATGGTGTTGGCCTCATTGGTTTAATTCTCGTAAAAATTCTAGCTCCAGGCTTTTACTCTCGCCAAGATATCCGCACCCCAGTAAAAATTGGTTTGCTAGTTCTGGTGGCAACCCAACTAGCCAACCTAGTTTTTGTGCCTTGGCTTGGTCACGCTGGCCTTGCCCTCTCCGTAGGAACGGGTGCTTGCCTGAACGCCACCCTCCTTTGGGTCGGCCTGCATCGCCGCGGAGCCTTACCTAGCTCAGCCTGGATTAAATACTTAGGACAGCTACTGTTCGCCCTCATCCCCTTCGCGGCAGTACTTTTTTACGCCGCAAGCGCACATAATTGGATCGCCTTACAAACCGAACCATGGTTGCGAGTTGGCTTATTGGGCGCCTGGTTAGCTGTCGCCGCAATTGTTTACTTTGCATCCCTAGGCTTAGTTGGAATTCGCTGGCAAAAATTCTTGCGTCATGCAAAATAGCTCTTATGCCAACACAACAACTCGACTACTTCACCTCCTTAGTTGCTGAAGACGAACACCTTCCTTTAACGGAAGCTGCGATCGCAGTCGCACAACATGCCTATCCGGATTTAGACGTTCAGGGCGTGTTAGATAGGCTTGATCAATTGGGCAATAAATTAAAGTCACGCGTAACGCCAGATACATCCCCGGTTCAGCGCCTGCAAATTCTGAAGCATTTCTTTTATACAGAGTTGGGCTTTGGTCCCAACCAGAATGATTTTTATGCCCCAGAAAATTCATACTTGCACTACATTCTAGAGAATCGCAGAGGTATACCAATCTCATTAGCCATTTTGATGATTGAATTAGGCAATCAAATTGGCTTAAAAATTCGTGGAGTTTCGTTTCCTAACCACTTCATGATGCGCATCTCCTTGCAACAAGGTGAAGTGATCATGGATCCTTTAACTGGCGAATCGCTCTCCAAGACGCAGTTGCAAGAAATGCTTGATCCTTATTTGGATGCCAAAGGCTATCGAGGCGAGCTCAGTCTGCCACTCAATATCTTCCTGCGCGCCTCAAGCTCGCGAGAGATCCTGTCGCGCTTCCTGAGAAATCTCAAAATGATTTATTCAGAGCATGAGCGCTGGGAACGTCTATTGGGAATTCAGGAGCGCTTGGTGATTCTGTTGCCTGACTCCATTGAAGAGGTCAGAGACCGTGGCCTAATCTTTGCACAGCTTGAATATTTGCGGCCCGCCTTAGAGGACATGCATCGCTATCTCAGTGAAATGCCAGAGGCTGAAGATGCCAGTGATATTCGCGAGCACATTGCCACACTCGAAAGTCAAACTAAGTTGCACTAAGGCCAAACTAGATTTAGCCTTAGCTGAAGTTTTTTCGTATTCTTTTAAATTTTCTTGCGCTGAAAAATTTTATAGAGTGCTGCCAGCACTACTGGTATCGCTGCCGCACCAATTCCGATTAATACGATTACATTGAGGTTTTGACGGATCACTGGAATATTTCCAAAGAAATAGCCCGCAATCACCAAACTAAATACCCAGAGCAGAGCGCCAGTAACATTAAATAACTGAAAGCGTGAAAAGTTCATTTCTGAAACGCCAGCAACAAACGGTGCAAAGGTTCTGATGATAGGCAAGAAGCGCGCAACTATGATGGTCTTGCCGCCATGCTTTTCATAAAAGGCATGGGTTTTTAATAGTGCGCCCTGATCTATCCAGCGAGATTTACTACTAAAGACTCTTTTACCAATCCAGCGGCCAATGAAATAGTTCACCGTATTACCTGAAATGGCTGCAACCAATAAACCGATGCATAAAGTCCAAATATTGAAATGCTCGGTAGCGCAATAAGCGCCTGCAATAAATAAGAGTGAGTCACCAGGTAGAAATGGTGCAACAACTAAACCGGTTTCCGCAAAAACAATTGCAAATAAGAGGCCATAAGCCCAAGGGCCGTATTGCTGAATCACTACATCGAGATGTTTATCAATATGCAGCAATAAATCGGCTAATTGCAAAAGGGTATCCATTCATTCACTCTCTAATTTATGGGTTGTTGCGGATATTAACAGGCTCTTATAATCAGGTATGCCAACTGAACCCTACATTCAGCCTATGCATGCTCCAA
The DNA here is from genome assembly GCF_018881815.1 of Polynucleobacter sp. MWH-HuK1. Lineage (GTDB taxonomy): Bacteria > Pseudomonadota > Gammaproteobacteria > Burkholderiales > Burkholderiaceae > Polynucleobacter. Next base: position 706,223 of record NZ_JACVPP010000001.1, on the reverse strand, counting down.
ACGAAACCCCCATTCTCTGTATTGTTGGGCCTACTGGTGCAGGCAAAACCCATCTCGCTATGTCTTTGGCTGAGTATGCAAAATCCATTGGTTTAACCATAGAACTAATCAGCATGGATTCTGCGCTGGTCTATCGCGGTTTAGATATTGGTAGCGCCAAACCTACCAAGGCCGAACAAGCAGCGGTCATTCATCACCTAATTGACATCATCGATCCAACTGAAGTGTATTCAGCGGCTCGCTTTGCAAAGGATGCAAAACGTCTCTGTACCGAGATTCGTGAGCGCGGAAATATTCCAGTAGTTGTTGGTGGAACAATGCTGTATTGGCGTGCCTGGGCACATGGCCTATCTTCCCTGCCACCAGCCAATCCAGAAATTCGCGCCCGCCTAGATGAAGAAGGCAAAAATACTGGCTGGCCTGCTATGCACGCCAAACTGGCCAAAGTTGACCCTGAGACTGCAGCTCGCTTAAAGCCTAATGATTCTCAACGTGTACAGCGCGCACTAGAAGTTTTTGAAATTACCGGTAAACCTATGTCAGCGTTACTTGCTGATTCGCCGAGTGAAGATGGCAGAGAAGGCTCCGCTATTCCATCGTGGATTGATTTAGTTTCACTTGAACCCAGCGATCGCAAACGCTTGCATCTCAACTTAGAAAAACGCTTTGATGAAATGCTTGCGGCAGGATTCATGGATGAAGTGAAAGCATTGCGTGCTAACACCGGATTGCATGCTGATTTGCCAGCAATTCGCTCAGTTGGTTATCGCCAAGCTTGGGAATTTCTGAATGGGGAAATTGATGTCGAACAAATGCGCTACAAGGCATTAGCAGCAACCAGACAGCTTGGCAAGCGTCAGCTTACTTGGCTGCGTGTAATAGACGGAAGAAAAACATTTGACCCCTTCAACCCAGAAGAGTTGAAGGCTGCATTGGAGTACTGCAAAAGTAACTTAAAAAAATAAGCTGGTAGCTACAGTCTTAGATAACGATAGTTTGTGGCGCATCTTTTGGACGCTCAACCACATCACCTACAGTCCAAGCTTTTAGACCTTGCGCAGTCAATGACTTGATAGCAGTATCCGCTTGATCAGGCGCAACAATAACCACCATGCCAATGCCGCAGTTAAATACGCGCACCATTTCTGCATCCGCTACGCCACCCTTCATTTGCAACCAACGGAAGAGTTCTGGCATTTGCCAGCTGTCACGATGCAAAACAGCTTGAGTATTTTCTGGCAGTACACGTGGCACGTTATCTACTAAACCGCCGCCAGTGATGTGTGCCATCCCTTTTACATTAATTTCAGAAATCAATTTAAGAAGTGGTTTCACATAAATTTCTGTTGGTGCCATAACGACATCACCTAATGAGCGACCACCTAAATCATCGCTTGGCTTTGCACCAGCGCGTTCAATAATTTTGCGTACCAATGAGTAACCATTGGAGTGAGCGCCACTAGATCCAATTGCTAATAAAACGTCACCAGGAATAATCGTCGCACCAGTAATGATTTTGGATTTTTCAACTGCGCCCACCGCAAATCCAGCGAGGTCATATTCGCCTGGTGGATACATGCCAGGCATTTCTGCAGTCTCACCACCAATCAATGCGCAACCAGATAGTTCGCATCCTTTGGCAATACCGCCCACAACTGTTGCTGCGGTATCAACAGTCAACTTGCCACAAGCAAAGTAATCCAAGAAAAAGAGAGGTTCGGCACCTTGCACGAGAATGTCGTTCACACTCATTGCCACCAAGTCTTGACCAATGGTTTCGTGACGATTCCATTCAAAAGCTAATCTAAGCTTAGTTCCTACACCATCGGTTCCTGAGACCAATACCGGCTCTTGATAGCGCTTAGGCACCTCAAAAAGAGCCCCAAAACCGCCAATTCCAGCCAAAACGCCCTCACGCATGGTCTTTTTAGCCAGTGGCTTGATGCGATCAACTAAGGCGTCTCCGGCGTCAATATCGACACCAGCGTCACGGTAGGAAAGGCCATTTGAGGAGGAATTAGTAGATGAAGTCATATTGGAGCCGGAATATTAGTAAAAAATGCTACTTCGTCAGTAGAATCATTGAATTCTAGAGGATTGAAGCAAGATGGCCGAAATTTTTACCCCTTTTCTCACCGCATTCATTCTGGCGTATGCCCTACGCCCTGTTTGCCTGTGGCTTGAGCAGCATCGCTTACCTCGAGCGCTAGCCGCTTTGGTCAGCATGTTGATTGGGCTATGCCTCATTTTCTTCATTCTGAGCCTGCTCGTGAGTCTCCTTAAGTATGAAATCCCCCTAATTAAGGCCCAATTGCCTGATTGGATTGCCAACACTCAAGCGTGGCTTGGCCCAAAACTCAGTGAACTGCACATCAACCTCGATTGGGGATCTCTGAAGACTAGTGCCACCCAAAAAATTACCGAGCACATTAATGACAATGCAGACAGCTTAATGACCTCCGCTATCAACACTGTGTTAATGTCCGGCAGCTCAGTCATTGCAGGTTTTGTAAATGCAGTGCTAATCATTTTTGTGATGTTTTATTTGTTAATGGATTGGAATCATTTTTTTAGACTTGTAAAAGGTCTGGCTCCTGTTCGCGCTCAAGAAACTATTCATCACCTCGCCATGCATACCGATGGATTGCTTTCACAATACTTGCGCGGCATGTTGATTGTCATCTCCATCATGGCAATTTATTACAGCGCAGGTTTAAGTTTGATTGGCGTTAAAGGTGCCGCAGCGCTTGGCGTGTTTACCGCACTCATGATTGTGATTCCGTATATCGGCATTACCCTAGGACTTACGCTTGCAGTCTTATCTGCCCTCCTCCAATTTGGCCCAGGCACCGAAATTGTTGGCGTACTGATCTTGTTTGGCATCGGGCAATTCTTAGAAGGCTTCTTCCTAACGCCACGCTTGGTTGGCGAGCGCATTGGCTTGCATCCAGTAGCAGTCTTGTTTGCTTTGCTGTTATTCGGCAAGTTATTTGGCTTCTTTGGCGTCCTACTCGCATTGCCTATCAGTGCTGTCAGCCTGGTCTTAGTTAAGTACCTCTGGTCTATCTATACACAAAGCGCTTGGTATCAAAAATAAATTTGGCAGTAATGAATACACCTCCGCTTCCAAAACAATTTGCATTAGATATCAGTTACTCACCTAAAGCGAGTCTAGGAAACTATCTCCCAGGAAACGATCTCGCGCTGATATCTGCCCTACAAAATGTAGAACGCTCATGGAAGAATTCTGCAAACGAAGGCTCCGACAACCCATTAAATCAGCGCTGGATTTACTGGTGGGGTCCGGAAGGATCTGGACGTACACATTTGCTAAATGCAATTGGTAATGCGGCAGAGCATGCGGACATAGAACATATTGCACTGACAGCATCAGAACCCGCATCCTGGGTTCGATTGGAGGAAAACATTAGTGCGCTCGCCCAAACTAGCACTCCATCAGCTATTACTGTGGATGATGTAGACCAATTGGATGATCGTCTGGTGGGGTCCTTATTTCGAATTCTGAATCATGTTCAAGCGAGCAAAGCCATTCATATTTTTATGGCAGGTAGTGCTGCCCCAGCAAATTTGAAGCTTCGTGAAGACCTGCGAACCAGACTAGGCTGGGGTTTAGTGTTTCAAACCCAGCTTTTGGATGATGATGAGAAAATACAGGCATTAGGCGAGGCAGCCAAAGCCCGTGGGCTAGTTTTATCGCCCGATGTGTTGCCTTGGTTATTAAGTCGCTTCTATCGAGATATGCCCAGCTTAATGGCCTTGGTCGATGCTTTAGATGCCTACTCTTTAGAAACAAAACGTGCTGTAACTTTGCCGCTTGTACGCGAGCTCTTGCAGCCTAAATAATTAATTAGATATTCATTCGTGACTCAGTTAGCCCTTTTTGATTTAGACCACACCCTATTGCCCTGCGATAGCGATTATGAATGGGGCCAATTTTTGGCTCGCATTGGCGTTGTTGATAGCGAATACTACGCACGACAAAATGAACGCTTCTATCAGGACTACAAAGATGGCAAGCTCGACATTCATCAATTTCTACGTTTTGCTTTAAAGCCACTTTCTGAGCACTCGCGCGCTCAACTCAAAGAATGGCATGACGCCTTCATGAAAGAAGTCATTAACGGGCAACTCCGACAAGAGGCGCTAGATCTAGTTAAACGCCACCAAGATGCTGGTGATCTCTGCTGTGTAATTACCGCCACCAATAGTTTTGTAACGCGTCCAATCGTAAAATGCTTTGGCATTGAACATCTCATTGCTACTGAGCCAGCAACTGCGGGCAACCAGCCTTTGGCTAATTACACTGGCGAAGTCAGCGGCATCCCCAATTTTCGAGAAGGCAAGATTCAGAACCTACATGATTGGCTAGCTTCTCAAAAGCTATCACTGGATACACTGCCGTACAGTTATTTTTATTCTGATTCGATGAATGACCTTCCCTTACTTGAAAAGGTTAGCCATCCTGTCGCCACCAATCCAGACGATCGCCTTCGCAATGAAGCCAAGCAGCGTAACTGGCCCATTCTTGAATTGTTTGCATGATCACTAAATTTATCAAACGCATTTTGCGACGTGACCCGATGGTCAAGCACGCACACGCAAGTAATACCAGTGCGCCAAAACGTATTCCCAAAAAATCACATCGCATTGATCCCCACTTACTTTCTAAGAATGCAGTCAAGGTAACCCATACTTTGCAACAGGCAGGTTACGAGGCATTTATTGTTGGTGGCGCTGTTCGCGATCTTGCTCTTGGAATTAGCCCAAAAGATTTTGACGTTGCGACCAATGCAACACCAGACCAAGTGCAAAGACTATTTCGGAAAGCCCGTCTTATTGGTCGTCGCTTTCAGATTGTGCATGTAACTTTCTTTGGCAAAGGTCATCCTGAAATCATTGAAGTATCGACCTTCAGAGCCTTGCTGGATAATGCTGGAGACCATGTAGCAGAGAGCGGTCGTATTCTGCGTGACAACGTCTGGGGATCGCAAGGCGAAGATGCGGCAAGACGTGATTTCACAATTAATGCCATGTATTACGACCCATCCTCCGAGACTGTGCTCGACTATCACGGCGGTATGGCTGATATGCAAAAGAAAACTTTGCGCATGATTGGTGACCCAGCCAAACGTTATCGCGAAGATCCTGTACGCATGCTTAGAGCGGTTCGATTTGCTGCCAAGACTGGTTTTGAGTTGGATAGCGCTACGCGCGAACCAATTGCAAAACTCGGCCAATTATTAAACGACGTTCCCTCGGCCAGACTATTTGATGAAATTCTTAAACTCTTGATGTCGGGCTACTCTTGGCGAGCAATCCAAGGCTTAAAAGAAGCAGGGCTCCATCACGGCTTACTACCATTACTTGATCACATTTTGGATGAGGGCGAAGACTCCAAAGGAGCAAATGATTTTGTAAAGCTTGCTTTGGCAAATACGGATGAACGCATTCAATCAGGAAAAAGTGTTTCCGCTGGGTTTTTATTCGCTACCTTGCTTTGGCCTGATTTATTGAGGAACTGGAAAGCCAACTCCAGCAAAGGCATGACCAACATCCCTGCTCTTCATGATGCTATGGATGACACGATCGCCACCCAAAGTAGCGGCATGACCATTCAAAGACGCTTTGAGAGTGATATGCGTGAGATTTGGTCCATGCAGCCGCGCTTTGAGAGACGTGTAGGTCGCTACCCCTTCCGCTTAATCGAATCCCCACGCTTTCGTGCGGGCTATGACTTTATGTTGCTTCGTTGCGCTACCGGGGAACTAAACCCAGCAATTGGTCAGTGGTGGGCAGACTTCATTGCGGCAGACCCAGCCGGGCAGGACGAGCTCATGGCTAGCGCTAAAAATGAATCCGGAAATACAGCCAGCCCAGTCAAAAGACGACGTCGCAGAAAGACAAAATCTGTTGCGCCTCCAGAGGGAGCGGCAAGCTAAGCAAACTTAGTGAAATTTCAGTAAAGTAGTTTCATCACTAGTTTGGAACTCTATGGCACGGGCATATATCGGATTTGGCGGCAATATTGGCGACACGCGTCAGCTCATTACTGATGCCATTGTTTGCCTGGCATTGCGCTCTGAACTCCAAATTATTGCAAAAAGCTGCTTTTATCAAAGCGCGCCGGTTGAAGCCACTGGTGGTGACTATATCAATGCCGTTATTGAAGTTGAAACTGAACTATCACCTTACGGCCTGTTGCATGTTTGCCAAATGATTGAACGAGAATTCGGTCGTGAGCGCCCATATGCAAATGCTCCACGTACCCTTGATCTCGATATCCTCTCATTTGAAGGGGTGACTCAAAATGAGACTGAGCTAATGCTTCCTCATCCCAAAATCATTGAGCGCTCATTTGTACTCCTCCCCCTCCTGGAGATAGCCCCCGAAATATTCTTGCCGCAGTGGGGCGAGCTCAAAGCCTATTTACCCAATGTTGCTCACCAAAGAATTGAAAAACTCCCCTGTAGGAACTGTAATTGCGGGGAAAAAGACGTTTATAGCCAATCGGCACATTAATTCATTAAACTCTCGCCATGGGTTACTTACAAGGCGATAAGCCAATCACAATCACCAAGCTCCTCGCTATGCATGCTGAGGGTGAAAAAATTTCTATGCTTACTGCATATGATTCAACTATGTCTGCGCTGTTGAATCGCTGTGGGGTTGAGTCTATTCTGATTGGTGACTCATTAGGCAACGTCATTCAAGGACATTCCAGCACAACTCCGGTGACCGTAGAGCAAGTTGCTTATCACACCGAGTGCGTAGCCCGCGCCAACACCCATGCTTTTATTATTGCCGATCTTCCTTTCGCAAGTTATGGAGATCCAGTACAGGCACTAGATTCGGCTGCAATCTTGATGCGTGCAGGCGCAGATATGGTGAAACTAGAAGGAGGCGGTGACTGGCAAGTGGATGTGATTCGCCACTTGGTAGAGCGCAGCGTTCCCGTTTGTGCACACCTAGGTTTATTGCCACAGTCCGTTCACGTCTTGGGCGGTTATAAGGTACAAGGCAAATCTAAAGATGCCGCTAGCGTCATGCTCGAACAAGCACTTGCTTGCGAGGAAGCTGGTGCACAAATGGTTGTACTCGAAGCGATTCCTTCATCTCTAGGAGAAAGAATTACTAAAGAACTGCACATACCAACGATTGGTATAGGTGCTGGCCCAGATTGCTCTGGTCAGGTATTAGTGCTTCAGGATATGTTGGGCATTAGCCCAGGTAAGCCACCTAAGTTTGTCAAAAACTTTATGGATGGTCATCACTCTGTAGAGGCCGCTATTAAGGCTTACGTACGAGAAGTGAAGTCCGGGAAATTCCCCGGACCAGAGCATGGCTTCGCTGGATAATTACCAGCTAGCCGATACATCAATTTCTAGCTAAAGAAACTCTTTACACCATCAAACCAGCCCTTTTGCTGAGGGCTATGTTTGTCGCCGCCAGATTTCAGACTTTCATCAAACTTTTGCAGTAGCTTCTTTTGATCATCGGTCAGTTTTACTGGAGTCTCTACCAATACGTGCACGAAAAGATCACCCACTAAGGTTGAGCGTAAACCTTTAATACCTTTATTGCGCAAACGGAATGTCTTGCCCGTTTGCGTACCTTCTGGAATCTCAAACTCAACACGTCCTGCAAGAGTTGGCACTTCAATCTCACCACCAATAGCTGCGGTTGCAAATGAGATTGGCATTTGGACGTGCAGATCACTGCCATCACGTTCAAATACTTTATGAGGCTTTACGCGAACCTCAACATAGAGGTCGCCAGATGGGCCGCCGTTAATACCTGGCTCGCCGTTACCAACCGAACGCACGCGCATGCCATCGTCAATGCCTGCCGGTATTTTGATTTCGAGTGTTTTTTGTTCTTTATGCTTTCCGGTGCCATGACAAGTTTTGCAGGGCTTTGGAATGTACTCGCCGGTGCCGCGGCACTTAGGGCAAGTTTGCTGCATGGAGAAAAACCCTTGCTGTACACGCACTTGACCATGACCATTACAAGTGGTGCAGGTCTCAGCCTTGGATCCCGGCTCTGCGCCAGTACCATGGCAGGGCTTGCAATTACTCCAACTTGGTACGCGAATTTGGGTCGTATAACCCTCAGCTGCTTGCTCCAGCGTAATGTCCATGTTGTAACGTAAGTCCGCGCCTTTATAGACCTGTGGCCCAGATTGGCGACCGCCGCCTTGCCCGAAGATATCGCCAAAAATATCGCCAAACGCATCAGCAAATCCACCGCCGCCGAAACCGCCGCCGAAACCGCCACCCATAGACGGATCAACACCAGCATGACCGTACTGATCGTAGGCAGCTCGCTTATTGGGGTCAGTTAAGGTTTCGTAGGCTTCCTTAACTTCTTTAAATTGAGCTTCAGCCGTTTTGCTATCCGGATTGCGATCTGGATGATGTTTCATCGCCATCTTGCGATAAGCCTTTTTTAGCTCTTCGTCGCTGGCACCTTTTGATACACCCAGCACCTCATAAAAATCGCGTTTACTTTTAGGCACGACCTATTCCTCTCAACAACCTGAATGACACAAGTCGGCACGAGGCCGACTTGTTATTTAAGTACATCAAAACTACGCCAATGAATGTCTGATTTCAGAATTACTTCTTATCATCAACCTCTTTAAAATCAGCGTCAACAACATCTGCATCAGGGGCTTGGCCAGGAGCTGCACCGCCTGGAGCTGCACCAGCAGCAGCGCCACTAGCTTTAGCTTGCTCAGCAGCCATGACTTTTTCGCCCAGCTTTTGACTTGCTTTACCCAATGCCTCTGTTTTTGCTTCAATCGCTTCTTTGTCGCTACCTTTGATAGCTTCATCCAAGTCCTTGAGAGCGGCTTCAATCGCTTCTTTTTCAGAGGCTTCTAAGCTGGCACCATGCTCTTCCAAAGCCTTCTTGGTTGAGTGAGCCAATGCATCAGCAGTATTGCGGGCAGTAACCAGCTCTAATGCTTTCTTATCTTCAGCAGCATTTGCCTCAGCATCTTTAACCATGCGTTGAATTTCTTCTTCGGTCAAACCAGAGTTCGCCTTGATGGTGATCTTATTCTCTTTGCCTGTGTTTTTGTCTTTTGCAGTTACATGCAAAATACCGTTGGCGTCGATATCAAAAGTCACTTCAATTTGTGGCATGCCACGTTGTGCTGGAGCAATACCTTCGAGATTAAATTCACCGAGCAACTTGTTAGCAGCAGCCATCTCGCGCTCACCTTGGTAGCACTTGATGGTTACCGCAGGCTGGTTGTCTTCCGCAGTGGAGTAAACCTGTGAATGCTTAGTAGGAATCGTCGTGTTCTTAGGAATCATCTTGGTCATCACGCCACCAAGAGTTTCGATACCCAATGACAATGGGGTAACGTCCAAGAGCAATACGTCTTTACGATCGCCAGACAATACAGAACCTTGAATCGCAGCACCAACAGCAACTGCCTCATCTGGGTTAACGTCTTTACGCGGCTCTTTACCAAAGATTTCTTTTACTTTGTCTTGGACCGCCGGCATACGTGTTTGACCGCCGACCAAAATCACGTCGTCAATATCCGCTACATTTACACCAGCGTCTTTAATGGCAGTTAAGCAAGGACCAGCAGTACGGTTGATCAATTCTTCCACCAAAGACTCTAACTTGGCGCGAGTTAGCTTCAAGTTCAAATGCTTAGGACCGCTAGCATCAGCTGTCACGTATGGCAAATTGATTTCTGTTTGTTGAGCGGATGACAATTCAATTTTGGCTTTTTCAGCAGCATCTTTTAAGCGTTGCAACGCCAATACGTCTTTGCTCAAATCAACGCCTTGTTCTTTCTTGAACTCAGCAATGATCCAGTCGATGATGCGTTGGTCAAAGTCTTCACCGCCCAAGAATGTGTCACCGTTGGTCGAAAGCACTTCAAACTGCTTCTCACCGTCAACGTTAGCGATCTCAATGATAGAAACGTCGAATGTACCGCCACCCAAGTCATACACAGCGATCTTACGATCTGCTTTGTCTTGCTTATCAAGGCCGAATGCCAAGGCAGCTGCAGTTGGCTCGTTGATGATGCGCTTTACATCTAAACCAGCAATACGACCAGCATCTTTAGTTGCTTGACGTTGGCTATCATTGAAGTATGCGGGAACAGTAATCACCGCTTCTGTCACCTCTTCGCCGAGATAGTCTTCAGCAGTTTTTTTCATTTTGCGCAAAATTTCAGCGGAAACTTGTTGTGGCGCCATTTTTTTATCGCGCGCTTCAACCCAAGCATCACCGTTATCAGCAGCAATAATTGAATAAGGCATCAGACCGATGTCTTTTTGTACTTCAGGATCTGTAAATTTACGACCCATCAAACGCTTCACTGCATAGATGGTGTTTTTAGGATTCGTCACTGATTGACGTTTTGCTGGCGCACCAACCAATACTTCGCCATCTTCAACGTAAGCGATGATGGATGGAGTTGTGCGAGCTCCTTCAGCGTTCTCGACAACTTTAGGCGCATTGTTTTCAACGACTGAAACGCATGAATTCGTGGTTCCTAAGTCGATACCGATAATCTTTCCCATAATGGCTCCAAAAAATTAAATTGTTTGTTGTACTAATGAATATTTCGATATTCAGTACATGGGGTCAAAAAAAGGGATTTCAAGAGGCTAAATAGCAAAAAAGGCAGAAATCTGCCTTTTTTAAGCCTTTTTTTGGGGTTTTACACCCCGATTTATGCTTATTTAGGGGCGCTAACCGTCACCAAAGCCGGCCTGAGGACTCGATCAGCCACGGTATACCCGCGCTGCAGCACTGAAACCACGGTATTTGGCTCTTGCTCAGATGGTACCGAAGCGATCGCCTGGTGGTGATGGGGGTCAAATTTATCCCCAACCGCAGGGTTAATCTCCGTCATACGACCCTTCTCAAATGCGGAAAGCAATTGCTTAAGGGTGATTTCTAGGCCCTCTTTAAATGCCTTGGCATCCACTGCATCAGTACTCAATGCTGCATAGAGACTATCTGTCACAGGCACCAAATGCTCGGCAAAACTTTCAATCGCAAATTTATGCGCCTTAGCAATATCTTCAGTTGCGCGGCGGCGAATGTTTTCACCCTCAGCTTTTGCGCGTAAAAAATTATCTTGTAACTCACCAATCTTTTGATTGAGCTCAGCAATTTCTTGTTCTGGCGTTTTTACAGCCGGCGCTTCTGCTGAAGCTTCAGCAGCAGAATCTGCCGCAGGATTCTCTTGCTCTGGGGATGGGTTTTGATTTTCTTGTGTCATGGACGCTATTTTACTTTTCTCTAAAGATGGCTATTACTTTGTAATGTGGGGTCAATTAATTCAATTTCAAGACTTTGCTCTTTCAGCTAGCTCAGCCCTTTCAGCGCGCTTAGCCAATTCAGCCTCGGACTCTGTACCCAAAGACCAGCCCTGTAAATGATGATGAGCAATATCGCTCAGAGCCTCAATCCACTTAGGGTTGCTGTTAAGACATGGAATATACCGATAGTCTTTGCCACCATGCTCCAGGAAGATTTCGCGAGCTTCCATAGCAATTTCTTCCAGCGTTTCCAAGCAGTCGGCCGGAAATCCTGGGCAAAAAATGTCAATCCGCTGACAACCTTCTTTAGCCAGCTTTTCAATCGTTGGGGCTGTATACGGCTTTAACCACTCTGCTTTACCAAAGCGCGACTGGAAAGTAACAAGGTATTGACCCGACTCCAAACCAAGAGACTCACCTAATAAGCGTCCTGTTTTTAAACACTCACAGTGGTAGGGGTCGCCTTTCATCAAGTTGCGTTTTGGCAACCCATGAAATGACATCACAAAGCGATCGCCCTTAGCAAAGTCTGGACGCCCGTCTTTATCCCAGCTACTTAAAACTTGATCGCGTAATGCAGCAATATAGGCAGGGTTATCGTGATAATGCTTGACCAAGCGCAATTCAGGTTGATCACGCCAAGTGCTTAAAACACGAAAGACTTCGTCAAAGCTAGATGCTGTAGTGGTGGCTGAGTATTGAGGATACAAAGGGAGCACTAATAAACGCTCCATGCCTTGCGCCTTCAAACCCTCAAGGGCAGACTGGGTGGAAGGTTGTCCATAACGCATAGCCAAATCCACCAATACTGTATGGCCCTCATTTGCAAATTTATCACCAAGCTCTTTCGCCTGAAGACGTGAATAGTGCATCAAAGGAGAGCCTAATTTTGGCAGCCAGATGGAAGCATATTTTTTAGCAGAGGCACTACTACGAATTGGCAAAATAATGCCATTCAAAATGCACCACCAAATAATGCGTGGGATTTCCACCACTCTAGGGTCAGAAAGAAATTCTTTTAAATAAGCACGTACTGCTTTTGGCGTTGGCGCTGATGGCGTCCCCAGGTTCAATACTAAGACTGCTGTTTTAGCGGCACGTAGATGCGGGTTTGGATTCAAGATATGTTGTCTCTGGTTGTTAAATGCGTATGAATTGATGATTAGGAACTCAGCGCTCCGGACAATAATTTTGAGGTGATATCGACAATTGGAATCACTCTGTCGTAAGCCATACGAGTTGGCCCAATGACGCCAAGCGTGCCCACTATCTGCCCATCAACGCTATATGGGGCGCTGATCACAGCCAGATCCTCATATGGCAATAAATCACTCTCGCCGCCAATAAAGATCTGAATGCCATCAGCATGGCTGGATACATCAAGCAATTGCATCAGGGCTGATTTTTGCTCCAACATATCAAACATTTTGCGCAACTTATCTAAGTTAGAGCTTAAATCACCGACATTTAGCAAGCGACGTTCGCCAGATAAAACCATGTCGCCACGACCCATGTCGTAATCAGCAACACCGCTTTGCAAAGCTAAAGCCATCAACCCAGAAATATCGGCGCATAAATTGTCCAAGTCAGATTTAAGATGTAGGCGCACTTGATCAAAACTTTTACCCGCAAAATGCGTATTAATAAAGTTGCCCGCTTCAACGAGTTGATTTGGGGTGTAATCTTGAGTCGTCGGCAAGATGCGGTTTTGCACATCTCCTTCAGGCGTCACCATAATTAACAAGATCTTGCCTTCGCCTAAGCGCAAAAATTCAATGTGCTTAAAAACCTGGGCGCGCTTTGGGGTCATCACCACCCCAGCGAAATGAGTCAAGTTTGACAAAATCTGTGCGGCAGAGGTCAAAACGCGTTGCGGGGAGTCTGGTAAAAGGCCTTTTTCCACCTCCCGGGCTGCCATCTCCTCCAAGGGGCGAACAGTCACCATAGTGTCCACGAACAAACGATAACCACGTGGCGTAGGAATCCGGCCAGCAGAGGTATGAGGGCTGGTCACTAAGCCCATATCCTCCAAATCCGCCATGACATTGCGAATGGTGGCTGCCGACAGGTCTAAACCCGAGTATCTAGACAGAGTGCGGGAGCCAATGGGCTGACCCTCCTCGATATAGCGCTCGATGAGGGTTTTAAGTAGGGCGCGGGAACGTTCATCCATGGTGGAAGGGATTTTATGCCTATGGTTTAATCGTTATATGTTAAGCCCATCCCCAAATTCCACCAAGAAGGCATTTAGCCGGGTTGCGCTTGTTGGCAAATTCCACGCTGACGGCATTGATGAGCACCTTAAGGACCTTGCTAAGTTGGTCAAAAGCCTAGGTTGTAAGGTGTTCTTAGAGGCGGCTACGGCCCAACATTTGGATTTAAAAGAATTCCCCACCAAGACTGCGGAAGATTTTTCTGGAGCAATTGATTTGGTCGTAGTCCTTGGGGGCGATGGCACGATGCTGGGAATTGGTCGTCAACTGGCAGGAAGCAATGTGCCGCTGGTTGGCATCAATATGGGACGCTTGGGCTATATGACTGATATTCCCATTCAGTCGGTGCAAGATACCCTGCCAAAAATTATCGCTGGCGAATATGAAGCAGATGCTCGGACATTGCTTGATGCCGTTGTTTTGCGTAATGGCAAAGAAATTAATCGCGCATTAGCGCTAAACGATGTGGTCGTAAATCGCTCTGGAATTTCTGGGATGGTGGAGTTGGCGGTTCACGTTAATGGTTCATTCATGTACAACCAACGATCCGATGGTTTGATTGTGTCGACCCCAACTGGCTCAACAGCTTACGCCCTCTCAGCAGGTGGACCGATCTTGCATCCTCGTGTTGCCGGCATCCTGCTAGCGCCAATTGCGCCTCACTCACTTTCAAATCGTCCAATCGTGCTGCCTCAGGATTGCGTCACTAGCATTGAAGTGGTCGATGGACGCGAAGTCATTGTCAACTTTGATATGCAGTCACAAACGGATTTACAAACGGGTGACAAGATTGAAGTTCGCCAGTCTGACAAAACAATTACCCTATTGCACCCGCGCAGTCACAGCGACTACAAAACTTTGCGTGAGAAGCTGCACTGGAATGAGTACCCATCGACATTCTGATGTCGAGTTTTTTACTACGCTAATACATGCTTCAAACCATCTCACTTCGTGACTTTGTCATCGTTGATCAGCTAGAGTTAGATCTCACTAGCGGGTTTACTGTACTCACAGGAGAAACTGGCGCTGGTAAATCCATTCTCTTAGACGCCCTTAGCTTAGCCTTGGGAGAGCGCGCCGATAGCAGTCAAATTCGTGAAGGCTGTAACCGAGCAGAAATCTCCGCCCTCTTTCGCATTGAACCAGATCAGTCTAAAGAGTTGGGCAAATGGCTTGATGAGCAAGGCTTTCCGCAAGAAGATGATGGCCAAAACTTGGTACTCAAAAGAACGGTGGAGGCCAATGGTCGCAGCCGTGCTTTTATTAATGGCAGCGTTGCCACTCTAACGCAATTGCGTGAAGCAGGCGATCAATTGGTAGATATTCATGGTCAACATGCGCACCAACTTTTGCTAAAGGGAGGCGCTCAACGAGAGCTCCTTGATAGTCATGCTGGATTGCTCCCGCTAGCCAGTGAAGTAGCAACAGCATTCAAAGCACTTGCAGATTCTCGTCGTCGCCTTGAACAAGCAGAAAACGCTGGTCAAGATGTAGAGCGTGAGCGTGAGCGCCTTCAGTGGCAGTTAGATGAACTCACCGAGCTTTCACCGCAAGAAGGAGAATGGGCAACCATTCAGAGTGAGCATGCTCGCTTGGCCAACGGTGCAAAGCTCATTAGCGGCTGCCAAGAAGCGGTAGACATTCTGAGTGATGCTGATAACTCACTGGAATCTACTCTATCTAAAGTATGCGGAAATATTGGTGCACTTGCCGAGCATGACCCGAGCCTCAGTGACATCAGCCAATCATTGGAGTCGGCCAGCATTCAGCTAGACGAAGCGATTCATGGACTCAATCGTTACTTACAAAAAATTGATCTGGACCCAGCTCGTCTTACGCAAGTCGAAGAGCGCATGCAAGCTTTGCATAGTGCCGCTCGTAAATATCGCACTGAAACTGATGCACTGCCAAAGCTTCTACTCGAGACAGCAGAACGACTAGATGCTTTAACAGCCTCTCAAAATATTGAAGCGCTTCGCGAGCAGGTCAAACAAGAAGAGGTGACCTATTTAAAACTAGCAAAACAACTTACACAAAAACGCAGCAAAGCCGCAAAAGAGTTGGGTGATTTAGTGACTAGCGCAATGCAAGATTTATCCATGGCAGGCGGTCGCATGGAGATTGCCCTTGTGCCGCTTAACGAGGCTGGATCGCACGGCTTGGAGCAAATTGAATTTTTAGTAGCTGGTCATGCCGGTAGCACCCCTCGCTCACTTGCAAAAGTTGCCTCCGGCGGTGAACTAGCGCGTATCAGCTTAGCTATCAGCGTCATTACCAGTAAAGCCTCATTCACGCCAACTCTCATATTTGACGAAGTCGATGCCGGCATTGGTGGAGCAGTTGCCGAAACCGTGGGTAAGCTATTACATCAATTGGGTCAGTCCCATCAGATCTTATGCGTAACCCATTTACCTCAGGTAGCTGCTCAAGGGAATCATCACTTCAAGATTAGTAAATCGCAAAGTGGCGAGAAGACCGTTTCGCAAGTACAGGTTCTCGGTAGAGCTGAGAGAGTCGAAGAGGTAGCCAGAATGCTTGGCGGCGCCACTATTACTGATACCACTCGTCGCCATGCTCGTGAATTGCTAGAGCAAAACTAAAATAACCATCCTCAGCAATAAGGTGCTCTAGTTCAAGTTAGAAGGCGCTTTGAATATTTCTAGCCAAAGTGCTTGAACTGCATCCCTGGCAGCAATGAACTCAAGCTCTTGATCTAAATCGACACGAGTTTTTTCAGCTCCGTCTAAACGCAACCGATGTTGGCGCGCCCTTAACAAGCGATATGCATCCCCAACGGATTGCGCGGCCTCAGGGGTAATCAAGCCAATCTCGCCAGCAATCTGCAATAAGGCAATATTGCCAAGATTACAGATCAATTTAGGATGCTGATGAGCATAGGCAAGCACCAAGAATTGAACTATGAACTCAATATCCACCATGCCACCAGCGTCGTGCTTTAAGTCGAACTCTGGATTGGCGTTAGGGTGGCCTGCATGGACTTTGCGACGCATTTCTAAAATTTCAGAACGGAGATGCTCAATATTTCTTTGCTGACTTAACACTTCAGAGCGAACCGAATTAAAGAATGAGCCCACCAGCGAATTACCTGCTGAGAAGCGCGCGCGCGTGAGAGCCTGATGCTCCCAAACCCAAGCAGCATTGTCACCCTCACGTAGCTGATATTTCCTAAAGGCATTCGCATTGGTCACCAGGAATCCAGCTGAACCATTGGGGCGTAGACGGGTGTCAATTTCAAAGAGACTGCCGGTAGAAGTAAACGCTGTAAGCCAATTAATCATTCGCTTTGCTAACAAAGCATAGATTTCTTGGGCTGCATAATCAGCCTCATCCGCCTGATATAAAAAGATAATGTCTAAATCAGACGCGTATCCCAACTCTTTACCGCCCAACTTGCCATACGAAATAACAGCAAAAGGTGGATTTGTATCGGCAGGCAACTCAAACTTCTTAAGCACGCTTGGCCAAACTCGCTCAAAGGTAGTTTGCAGAATCAAGTCTGCCAGCGCTGATAAATGATCACTTACTTGCTCTACCGGTAATGCCTGTTGCACCCCGATGCCGAGATCCGTCAATAGCGTAATAAATGTTTCATTGTGATGTGTAACTCGCAAAATATCCATTGCCTGCTCAGAGCCATCACCATCCGACATCACATCATCAAGCTGCATATTGAGAGTAGATCGCACCTCATCCCAATACTTTGCGGGGTCCTCAATCAACGCTCTTTCAGCTTGAGAATTCAACAGGTAATCGAGCAAATGGGGGTGACGCGTTAAATATTGAGCGCCCCATTGAGACGCCTTGAGCAAATCCAATACGTTCGATAGTGCCCTGGGGTACTCAGACAAAATTGAAAGATAGGCGCTACGCCTAGCAATCGCCTCAAGCAAGTCAAAGAAACGTAATAGCGTTTGATCTGCATGCGCTGAAGTAGAGCCATCATTTTGCAAACTTTCTGCGGCTTTACACATTAAGTTATCAAAAATTAAACGGCTTTTTTCAGGTAATAACTTTTGCTTTGGGCTATCTACCCAAGCCTGCCAGCGCACACAAGAACCAGGAAAGAATGCTTGATTGGGAACCCAGCCAATAGCTAAGGGCGCTATTTCAAGGCGCGCACGGTCATCCAGCAAGAAGGCTTTTTCGAATAAGTGCGCAACATGATTTTGGTGTTGCTCTAATTCCGCCATAAGATCAGCTGCCTGCGCATCTAGACCTTGCATCGAAATCGCTAAGCGCGCACGGGCGGTTTCATCATCTGGTAGGTAATGTGTTTGCTGATCATCCCAAACTTGTATGCGATGCTCTAAACGTCTCAGGAAAATATAAGCAGCTTGCAATGACTCCACTTCATGGGCAGGCAGGATGCTGCAATGCTTAATGAGTTCTAACACTTCTAAACTCGGGCGCACTCTAAAGCGAGGGTCCGTGCCACCCCTCATCAACTGAAACATTTGCGCTAAAAACTCAATCTCTCGTATGCCGCCGCGACCCAACTTAATGTCACGCGAACGCCCTTGATAGCCTGATGATCTCTTTTCAGCCTCGGCCTGTATTTGGGCATGCAGATCACGAATAGATGCAATAACACCGTAATCCAAATGCCTGCGATATACAAATGGGCGAATCAGCTGATCAAGCTCTTTTTGACAATGGGCAAAGTCTGGAGACTCTGGTAGCGGAGCAATCAGCCTACCTTTAATCCAGGCATAACGCTCCCACTCTCTACCTTGCACTAAAAGATATTCTTCCAACATATCCAAACTACATACCAACGGCCCTGAATCGCCATTAGGACGCAGACGCATATCTACACGGAATACAAAACCGTTGGCATCGTGCTCAGCAAGTAACTTGATTAAGCGCTTACCCATTCGAGTAAACCACTCGTGATTAGACAAACTCTTAGAGCCACCAGTAGTCTCACCCTCGTGCTCATACAAAAATATGAGGTCGATGTCTGAAGAGAGATTTAACTCAAGGCCTCCTAATTTACCCATACCAACAACCATAAGAGGCATTTCAGATTGGGTTGTATTGCTCCATGGCAATCCAAAACGATTATTGAGATCTTCTCGAATAAATGCAATCGAAGCAGAAACTGCTAATTCGGCAAAATGACTAAGTGCATGGGTGACCTCATCCAGGTCAGCTAAACCATTTATATCCCGAAATGCCAGCCATAACATCAAGCGCTGTCTTGCCAAGCGCAAATTGGCCATCCATTCAGCCTCATCCTGCTCGTTCGATGCAGAAGTTAATTGGTACCCGCCCAGTAAATTCTGAATACCTTGCAAATCAATCTTTTTTTGCCCCTGAATGCCGAGCCACTCAACCCATTCAGGGTGCGCGATTAGCCAACGCCGCGCATAAGTCGAATGTTGCTCTAAAAAATCAATTTGTCGGGAAAAGTCATCCATCCCCTCATCTTAATCCGACCTTGAAAACCGGTGCCATAAGCTTGGCGATCAAGCTAAGGCTGACGGATAATAGAGGTCATGCTGCAAAAAAACATTATTCCGCCTCACCTGAAGAGCACGCTTGATAAGCGTCCTGAAGGTTCGGGTCGAACTTGGCGTAAGCGTGCCTTGATTGTGGCGGGCGTAATCTTGGCCCTTTCTGTGCTGGTTCATGTGGGGGTGCGTTTTATTCTTTGGCCGCAAATCGAGAAATCCAAGGCCTCAGTTGAAAAACTCATCAGCGCACGAATTGGCGCTGAAGTATCAATGGACTCACTCCATGTTTCATGGTCTGGAATTAGGCCTGATTTTGAAGTTGAGGGCTTGCGTTTTAACAACCCAGAAAAAACAAAGCCTCTTTTATTCATACAAAAGATAAACGGTCAATTAAGCTGGGCCTCCTTTTATCATCTTGCACCATTTTTTCAAGAACTCAATTTTGAAGGTGCTGAAATTTATGCGCAACGCAATAGCAAAGGCGCCATTAGTGTTGCCGGAATCTCAATTGATGGCAAACCTAATGATTACTCTGCAGAGAATTGGCTTTTTGCTCAAAACGAAATTCGAGTAAATGACGTCAAATTATTTTGGGAAGATCAACTCAAAAAGAAATCACCTACTACGATAGAGATACAAAGCCTTACTCTCAGTAACGGTATTCGTAGCCACAAAGGCTCAATCAGCGCAACAACCCCTTGGACAAAAGGTCCACTCCTACTGGATATTGATTTAGTCCACCACATTGGCGGTCAAGCGGGTAATTGGCGCGATTGGATTGGAACCATTTCTTGGAATTTAAATACCCTGCAACTTGGCCAGATTGCGAATGAATTTTCCCTCCAGCTAGATACTTTAGAGGGCGCACTCAGCTCTAAGGGAAAATTAAAAATTGATAATGGTAAGCCTGATGGCGGAGAAATTTATCTTGCAGCTGATGATTTAATAATTCAGCTTTCTAAGAATGAAGATGCTATTGCCCTTGGGCGATTAGAAACAAACCTGACTCAGGAAACTGATAACGGCATGATCTCTATCGCTACCAAGACATTTGCATGGCGTGATACCGAAAGCCCCAAATCAACTCCTTTAGAGAATTTAAGCCCCATGACTTTCCGCTGGAGACCACCGGCAGGCGATGAAGAAATTAAAGAATTTGGCTTTTCATCTCCAAAGATTTCGTTAGAGGATATTGCTTTATTTGCTCTTAATCTTCCGCTCTCTAAAAAAGTCCAGCAATGGATTAAAGCTTCTAAAGCCGATGGAGAACTGCAAGATCTGGATATCTCCTGGGCCGAGAGCAAATCTCCTTTATCAGCACTAAATATTCCCGGCGGCTGGTTTAAGTCAAGCAAACTGGGCTTTAACGTGAGCGCAAAACTGATTGATGTTAGTTTTATTGGCATCAACAAATCCATGCCCTCTGTATCGAACCTGTCAGGATTCCTCGCTGCAGACCAAACCAAAGGAAGCCTAACCATCCAATCCAATAATTTAGGGGTGGAGATAAATGACCTATTGGTGGATCCAAAAATAAAACTAGACAAAGCTAATGGTCAAATTTCCTGGTCAAAACAAAAAAGCAATTGGGTTATTAACGCAAAGCAGTTAGCACTGAGTAATCCTGAGATTTCGACAACACTCAATCTGAACTACATCATTGGTGAAGCTAAAAACCCTGACTTCATGACACTGGATATGGACTTTGCACAAGCAAATCTAAAAACTGCTTATCGATACTTACCTGTTGGCATGGGAGGTGAAGCTAAAACCTATTTAAGCAAAGCCTTTGATGCGGGAATAATTAAAAAGGGAAACCTCCATATTAAGGGTGACCCAAATGAGGTGCCGTTCCCAAAAGCAAATGCGGGAGAATTCACACTCAATCTACCAATCATTGGCGCCACTTTTAGTCCGGCACCCACTTCATTACCAGGGCAAGGTATATGGCCAGCCTTTAATAACGTGAATGGCGTTATTAATATGCAGAATGCCAACTTAACGGTAGATATTGATCAAGCAAGTTACAAACAGGTTGCCTTAAGCAAATTCCATGCTGAAATACCAAGTGTTAGTGCAAAGCAATTAACTCTGACAGTAAATGGTGAAGCGCAGGGCGATGCGCCGCAACTGCTGGACTATTTATTTGCCTCGCCTGTCGGCAAGAAACAAGCTGAGCTTGAGAAAAATCTAAAAATAACAGGGGCTACTAATTTAAGTCTGGGCTTAAAAGTCCCACTAACCGGTACTGGTAATACTAATACGGATATTCAAATCAACTTCCCTGGCAATAGAGTCCAGTGGGCTGGCATACCTCCTCTTGAAAATCTTAAAGGCAAAATCCGCATCACCGAAGTCAATCCAGAGTTTGAAGATATTACGGCTGATTTTCTTGGTGGCTCCATCAAAATTTCGAGCGCAACGCCTAACCAAAGTAGCCAAAGCTACAGCATCACAGGCAATATTTCTGCAAACTTTATCAAGGATTACTTTGGTAACGATGTTGCAGCACAAGCATCTCCCATTTTGCAGTCCCTTAGTGGTGTGGCAAGGTATGACGGCGTTATTAATTTCAATAAGGGTAATAGCGAAACTAACCTAAAAATCGACGTGCGTGACTGGGGTAGCACTGCGCCTGCACCCCTGAAAAAACAAGCAGGCACCTTGATGTCTGGTCAGCTAAACCTTAAAACCTTTGCTAAAACAAAAAGTAGTTCCAGTCGTCTCATTTGGGATGGAAAGATTGGGGACGCTTACTTTATTCAAGGTGAAATCACCAGAGATGACCTTCTTCGTCAGGCTGTAGGTATTGGCGCACCCGCCACCCTTCCTCAACAAGGCTTTGCTCTGAACATTGTCAGCAATGAATTGAACATAGATACCTGGCAATTATTTTTGAGCAATCAAAGCAGAAAAAAATCCGGAGTGAGCTCTAACCCAAACACTACGGGCAATATCCAAGTTTCAGCACAAGTTAAACAATTAACTTTGTTTGACCGCGTCTGGCAGGATATGAATTTAGCTGCAAGCAATAAAGACACTGCCTGGCAACTACGCCTGAGAGGATCTCCTCAAGTTGCTGGCAATATCCAATACCAACCAGCTACAACACCTGATGGTAGCGACTTAATTAGCGGACGACTTGTGCGCTTAAAGATTCCCGAAGAAATTGTTAGCGCAGTAATCCCTGCAAAGCAAATCTCAAAAACTCCGCCGACTAAAAATAAATTTAGTCCAGGATCTATACCTAGTATTGAGTTAACCATTGATGATTTTGATTGGAACAAAGCACAGCTTGGTCAAGTAAAAATTAAAACTAAGACCATAGGAAATACTGTCAATTTCGAATCTGTTCAATTCAATAATCCACAAGGAAGCTCAAACACAACCGGTCGTTGGGTTGGTGCCACGCAAAATACCCCCGCACACACCAACTTAAATATTGATTTGGATATTAAGGATGCGGGCCAGATCATTGGTCACTGGACCAATCAAAAGTCAGTGGAGGGTGGCCAAGGTAAGCTAACGATCAATGCAGATTGGGACGGATCTCCCTTTAACCCTCAATATGAAACCCTGGCAGGTAAGGCAAATTTAAACCTGGAAAAAGGCCGCCTCTTAGAAGTAAATACCAGTGGCGCAAAGCTACTAGATGTTCTCAGTTTGCAAAGCTTATTTAGGTTTGCCACATTAGATCTTCAAGGTAGCCTTGGGAATATAGTCACCAAAGGAACGCCATTCAATACTATTGATGCCTCGTTTGATTTGAATGCAGGTATAGCTCAAACCAAGCAATTCACAATGGGTTTAGATCAGGCGCGTGTTGCAATGACCGGTCAAATTAATATCCCCAAGAAAACACAAGATTTACGTGTCACCATCTTCCCAACAATTGATGCCACCGCAGGCTCTTTAGCAGCATTTGCAATCAACCCAATAGTTGGACTTGGGGCCTTTGTTGGCCAATATCTTATTACTAGCCAAATTAATCGCAGTCTTCAATCTGATTATCTAGTACAAGGGTCATGGGATAACCCAGAAGTAATTCCCCTTGATCAAAAAGGTCAGCCGATTGATAAAAAAACTTTGGATACGATTCGAAGCAAAGAACTACTTAAAGAGCAAAGTAAACCGGGCAATATAGCAGGGCCACAAATCAACCCAAACAATTCCAGCACTCCAAATAAAACTGCAAACTAGATTGCTATGAGTAAATCTGTAAATCCCTCAAATCTTAAGGTCGCCTCTATTCAGATGGTCTCCACCATCAATCTGCAAGAGAACCTTTCTACAGCAAGTAGACTAATCGCAGCGGCGGCAGCGGATGGCGCACAATTAGCAGTTCTACCAGAATACTTTTGCCTAATGGGTCTTAAAGACACCGATAAAGTTTCTGCTCGAGAAAGTATTGGTAGCGGCCCCATCCAAGAGCAACTCTCCCAGATTGCCAAGCAAAACAAACTACACTTAGTTGCTGGCACTATTCCGCTTGAGGCAAAAGATCCAAATAAGGTACTCAATACAACTCTTGTATTTGATCCCGCGGGACAACAAATCACTCGCTACGACAAAATTCATTTATTTGGCTTTCAAACGGCAACCGAGCGCTATCAAGAATCCGAAACGATTGAAGCTGGAAATGAGCCCGGGGTCTTAAAAATTTCTGTTGATGGCAATAATTGGACTTTTGGTTTAAGCATTTGTTACGACTTGCGCTTTCCAGAGCTCTATCGCGCGCTAGGTCAGGTAGATTGCCATATCATTCCTGCTGCATTTACTTACACCACCGGAAAAGACCATTGGGAAATTCTGTTACGCGCCCGAGCTATTGAAAACCAAAGTTATGTCTTGGCATCAGCACAGGGCGGCAAACATCAAAACCAGCGTCGCACTTGGGGTAATAGCATGTTGATTGACCCTTGGGGTGAGATCTTAGTCAACCTCCCCGAAGGAGAAGGCTTTATTTCTGGGGTCTTGTGCAAAGATAAATTAAACGAGGTACGCTCTAAGTTACCTGCACTTGCACATCGCAAGCTTTAAAGAAAGATCCGCCCAATCAAATGAATGCACCAGAAGCACTATTTCCGGCAAATTGGACTAACGCCAAAAAGCAAGCAGACCTCATTAAATTAGCTAAATCAATTTTGCTTGAGCCAACAGGATTATCAGAACAAGATTTACATCACACCTTTGGCCATCTATTCACCCATCGCCTTGATGATGCGGATCTTTACTTTCAACATACTCGCAGCGAGAGCTGGAGTCTTGAAGAGGGCATCGTTAAATCTGGTAGCTTCAATATTGATCAAGGCGTTGGAGTACGCGCTATCTATGGTGATAAGACTGCCTTTGCCTACTCAGATGAAATAAATTTAGAAGCTTTAAGCAAGGCAGCAAAAGCAACCCGAGTAATCGGTCCTGCAGGCGGCAAGCGAGCAGTTGCAAGCAAATTATTTAATCCCGTATCCAATAAGCTGTACTCAGACATCAACCCTCTTGACTCACTACAGCCCAAGGAAAAAATCGCCCTACTAGAAGGCATCGAACGCAGAGCGAAGGCGCGTGATCCACGCATCATTCAGGTGATGGCAAGTCTTGCTGGAGAGTTTGATGTAGTTTTGGTGGTGAGAGCTGATGGCTTGTTGGCTGCCGATGTCCGCCCCTTGGTGCGCGTTTCCGTTCACGTCATTGCAGAACAAAATGGTCGACGTGAATCTGGATCTTCCGGTGGTGGCGCGCGCCACGATTACCTGTACTTCGATCAAGAACTCATCAATCGCTATGTTGATGAAGCGGTTGATGGTGCATTATTGAACTTAGAATCACGTTCTGCCCCAGCAGGCCTAATGACCGTGGTGATGGGACCAGGATGGCCTGGTGTCCTTTTGCATGAAGCAGTTGGCCATGGTCTTGAGGGCGACTTTAATCGCAAGGGATCCTCTGCATTTTCCGGTCGAATTGGACAACGCGTTGCCGCTAAAGGTGTCACAGTAGTGGATGATGGCACCCTATCTGGTCGTAGAGGTTCTTTAAACATTGATGATGAAGGTACGCCTACGCAATGCACCACATTAATTGAGGATGGCATTTTGAAGGGTTATATTCAGGACAGCCTCAATGCACGCTTAATGAATATGCCCCTGACCGGCAATGGTCGACGCGAAAGCTTTGCTTCGCTTCCGATGCCACGCATGACTAATACCTACATGCTGGCTGGCAAAGACGATCCACAAGAAATCGTGGCCAGTATTAAACGCGGTTTGTATGCGGTCAATTTTGGCGGTGGTCAAGTAGATATCACCAGCGGCAAATTTGTTTTTTCTGCTTCAGAAGCCTACTGGGTTGAAAACGGCAAAATCCAATATCCCGTCAAAGGCGCCACCATTATTGGCAACGGTCCAGAATCCCTAAAACAGGTCTCCATGATCGGAAATGACCTCAAACTCGATGGCGGCGTAGGGGTTTGCGGCAAGGAAGGGCAAAGCGTTCCTGTTGGAGTTGGGCAACCTACACTCCGGATTGATAGCCTTACCGTGGGCGGGACTGCCTGATATTGGCAAATTACGGCTTAAAATAGCCAGATGAGCCAACAAAATACAAATCCCGCTAATTGGTACTCCGTGGTCGACAAGACCTCCGATACCGACGATCAACGCATCGACAAAATTTCTGTTCTGCCTCCGCCAGAGCATTTAATCCGCTTTTTTCCAATTTCTGGAACTCCAACAGAAGCGCTGATCAGCAAAACTCGCAAAAAGATTCGCGACATTATTCACGGTAAAGATGATCGCTTATTGGTCATTATTGGCCCATGCTCTATTCATGATCCACGGGCAGCACTGGAATACTGCCAACGTCTTTTAAATGAGCGCGAACGTTTTTCTAGCGAACTGGAAATTGTGATGCGTGTATATTTTGAAAAACCACGTACCACTGTTGGCTGGAAGGGTTTAATCAACGACCCTTACCTTGATGAAAGCTATCGCATCGAAGAAGGATTACGTCTTGCCCGCCAAGTGCTGATGGAAATTAATCGCCTCGGCATGCCAGCTGGTAGCGAATTTCTAGATGTCATCTCTCCGCAATATATTGCTGATCTGATTTCATGGGGAGCAATTGGTGCACGTACGACTGAAAGCCAAGTACATCGCGAACTCGCCTCAGGACTCTCTGCACCGATCGGCTTTAAGAATGGTACTGATGGCAATATAAAGATTGCTACCGATGCTATTCAGGCAGCAGGTCGTCCACATCATTTCCTGTCTGTTCATAAAAATGGTCAAGTTTCTGTTGTTGAAACCAAAGGCAATAAAGATTGTCACGTCATTTTACGTGGTGGTAAGGAGCCGAACTACGAAGCGAAGTTCGTACAGGCTGCCTGCTCTGAGCTTGAAGCGGCCAAGCTTCCAGCCAGTTTGATGGTTGACTTGTCTCATGCTAATTCAAGCAAGAAACATGAGCGTCAAATCCTGGTTGCTGATGATGTTGCACAGCAAATTGAATCCGGCTCAAATCAGATTTTTGGTGTGATGGTAGAAAGCCATTTAAATGATGGTGCTCAGAAATTTACACCAGGCAAAGATGATCCAAGCAAATTGGAATACGGCCGCAGTATTACCGATGCTTGTATTAACTGGGATGATTCGGTGAAAGTATTGGAGCGTCTTGCTATTGCCGTTAAAAAACGTAGAAGCAAGAAAAAATAATGCGGAATTAATTTTGCAAGAAGCAAAACTAAAGAGACTAAATTATTTAGTCTCTTTTTTTTCGTGCTTCCAAAGCACATCAGATCCACCAGCTGCACGATTTAAGATGCGAGCCAGCACAAAGAGCAAGTCTGATAGACGATTCACATATTGCCTAGGGGAATCATATAAAGGCTCTTCCCAACCTAAGCGGACAATCGAACGCTCCGCTCTTCGGCAAACTGTACGACACACATGTGCCTGCGCGGCAGCGCGGGTACCGCCTGGCAAAATGAATTCAGTCAAAGGCGGTAGTTGTTTGTTGTATTTTTCAAGCCAAACATCTAACTGAGCTACATGCTCAGGGTTGAGTAACTTGTAGTTGGGGATGCAAAGCTCACCCCCTAAATCAAATAAATCATGTTGCACCTGCAGGAAAAGCTCATGCAATTCATCAGAAATACCCTCGGGAATCTGCTCAGTCATCAAAACCCCGATTTCTGAGTTCAATTCATCTATATCACCCATAGCGCAGATACGCAGATGATCCTTCTCCACGCGACTGCCGTCACCCAAGCCAGTCATCCCGGCATCACCTGTTCTGGTGGCGATTTTTGATAGTCGATTTCCCATAAGCTTAATTATAGGTAAATGGCTAAAATGATTCTTATGAATATGGTGACCCCACCCCCCGATTTAGCCGCTATTAGCGCCCTTCAGTCCAAATTGGTTTCGGCTTTGCGCCCAATCCTTCCGGAACACGCCCTTCTATGGGAACCAGAAGACACCATTCCCTATGAATGTGATGGTCTGGCTGCCTACAGAAGAATGCCTTTGGCAGTAGCTTTGCCAGAAACCGAGGAGCAAGCAGCCCAGATTTTGAAGATTTGCTATGCAATGCAAATTCCTGTTGTACCTCGCGGATCTGGAACTGGCCTCTCGGGAGGTGCAATGCCCCTTTCACAAGGATTGGTGCTTTCGTTAGCCAAGCTTAAGAAAATTATCAGCATTGATCCATTTACTCGCACTGCAGTTGTGCAGCCTGGTGTTCGCAATCTTGCCATTTCTGAAGCAGTTGCACATCTTGGTTTGTATTACGCGCCAGACCCTTCTTCACAAATTGCCTGCTCTATTGGCGGCAACGTGAATGAAAACTCCGGTGGTGTGCATTGTCTAAAATATGGACTCACCTTACATAACGTTCTGCGCGTCCGTGGAATACTGATGAATGGTGAGATCGTAGAGTTTGGCGGCTTAGCACCAGATGCACCCGGCCTTGACTTGCTAGCAATCATGATGGGTAGCGAAGGAATGCTCGCGGTTGTTACTGAAGTGACAGTCAAATTGGTTGCCAAACCAAAATTGGCTCGCGTGATCATGGCAAGTTTTGATGACATCGAAAAAGGTGGCAATGCAGTTGCCGCCATCATTGCTGCTGGCATTATTCCTGCTGGCTTGGAAATGATGGATAAAGCCACCACTCGTGCCGTAGAGGAATTTGTCCACGCAGGCTATGATTTAGATGCTGCGGCAATTTTGTTATGTGAATCTGATGGCACTCCAGAAGAAGTTGCTGAAGAAATTGAGCGCATGACTAGAGTGCTTGAACAAGCAGGTGCGAGCGGCATTCAGATTTCAAAAGATGAAAGTGAGCGCTTGAAATTCTGGAGCGGTCGCAAGAATGCATTCCCGGCTGCAGGCCGCTTAGCCCCTGATTACTACTGCATGGACGGCACCATCCCCCGTCGTCATATAGCTACTCTACTCAAGCGCATCCAAGGTATGGAAGAGAAATATGGACTTGGTTGTTTAAACGTTTTTCATGCTGGTGACGGCAATATGCACCCCCTAATTTTGTTTAACGGCGCTGATCAGGAAGAGTGGCATCGCGCAGAAGAATTCGGCACTGAAATTTTGGAAGCTTGCGTTGAGCTTGGCGGCACGATCACTGGTGAGCACGGTGTTGGTATTGAAAAAATTAATTCTATGTGCGTACAGTTTGGCGATGGTGAGCGTGAATCTTTCTGGGGCGTGAAGAGCGCCTTCGATCCAGAGAAGCTCCTCAACCCAGATAAAGCAATTCCGACGCTCAACCGTTGCGCTGAGTATGGCCGCATGCGTATTAGCGGTGGTCAATTACCTCATCCAGAATTGGAGCGCTTCTAATGAGTCACTCCAATTTACAAGTTGATGTATTTCGCGAACAAATTCTGAATGCAGCCAAGAACAAAACCCCTCTCTCCATTGAAGGCGGGGGTACAAAATCTTGGTATGGCAATCCCAATAACTATGCCAAGCTAGATACTCGCCCTTACTCTGGCATTTTGGAATACCAACCAGAAGAGCTGGTTATCACCGCTTGCGCAGGCACGCCACTAAAAGAAATTGAAGCAGCCCTCAAAGAAAAAAATCAGGTGCTTGCGTTTGAGCCTCCACACTTTGGTGAAAATGCAACCTTTGGTGGCGCTATTGCTGCAGGTCTAGCTGGTCCTGGCCGCATCACCGTTGGCAATTTCCGCGACTTCGTATTGGGCGCTCGCATCCTAGATGGCAAAGGACAAGATCTATCCTTTGGGGGTAAGGTCATGAAGAACGTTGCAGGCTATGATGTTTCTCGCTTACTACCTGGCTCATTAGGCACTCTATCTCTCCTATTAGAGGCCTCAGTAAAAGTATTGCCAAAGCCTGCTGCGACTGCAACCTTACGCTGCCAAATCTCTCAAGAGAAAGCACTAAAAGCATTAAATGAATGGGCGGGCCAGCCACTGCCACTTTCTGCTAGCTGTTGGATTGGCTCAGCTAGAGATGGAGATGGAGAGCTAACCTTCCGTCTTGCCGGCGCTGCAGCTGCAGTTAAGGCTGCGATCCCACTCATGAGTTCTTTAGTTAATGCCAGCGAACTCAATGAAGAAGCTGCCAAAGATTTTTGGAGTCATTTGCGCGAGCAAAAGCTTTCCGCTTTCGTCAAACTTGGCGCAGATCAAACCTTGTATCGGCTAGCCCTGCCTGCAGCTTGCGGACCAATAGTAATTCCTGGTGCAAACGATGACATTGTTCTCGAGTGGCATGGACAGCAACGCTGGATAAAAGCGCCTGGTGATGAAGCTACCTTTACAGCCATCAAAGCGATTGCCAATTCTCATGGTGGCCATGCAACGCGCTTTAGACAGGGTGCAAATATAGACCCTTCTTACCAGCGCTTTACCTTACTCACAGAACAAGCCCATTCCAAAGCTCTTGAAGCCGTACAAGAACGCTTGAGATCCGCCTTTGATCCTGCTGGTGTATTTGCCACTAAACGTCTTCCATAAGTATTTCTATGCAAACTCAACTCGCCCCTCAATTTGCCAACACACCGGAAGGTATCGAGGCAGCCCGCATTCTGGGCAAATGCGTTCACTGCGGTTTTTGTACTGCCACCTGTCCAACCTATCAAATCCTAGGCGATGAATTAGATGGTCCACGTGGACGCATTTACCTCATCAAGCAAATCGCTGAAGGCCAAGTCCCAACAGAAAAGACACGTCTGCATTTAGATCGCTGCTTAACCTGTCGCAATTGCGAAAGCACTTGCCCAAGCGGCGTGCAATACGGTAACTTGGTTGATATTGGTCGTAAATGGGCAGAAGAAAATACGCCTGAGCGTCCAATCGCTCAACGCCTAACTCGTTGGGCTTTAAAAGAGGGCTTAACCAATCCAGCTTTATTCAACACCGCAATGACTTTGGGTCGCTTTGTACGGCCATTAATGCCTAGCGGCATTAAACGCAAGATCCCATTGACCCTCAATAATGCATTGACAAACTCGACTGACCCATACGCACGGCCTACCACTACACATCAGCGCAAAATGGTTTTACTGGAAGGCTGTGTTCAGCCAGGTATGTTGCCAAATATCAATTCAGCGACAGCGCGTGTACTGAATGCACTGAAGATTCAATTGATTAGCGCGCCCAGCGCCACTTGTTGTGGAGCTTTGCGTTATCACCTCAATGATCAAGCTGGCGGTCTCGATAATGCTAAGCAAAATATTGATGCCTGGTGGCCTTTGGTTGAAAGTGGTATTGAAGCGATTGTGATGACAGCATCTGGTTGCGGGGTGATGGTGAAGGACTATGGACATTTGTTTGCAAATGATCCTGCCTATGCTGCCAAAGCCAAAAAGATCTCTGATTTAACTAAAGATATTTCTGAGATTCTTCCCGCATTACAAGATGAGCTTGTGCAACTAGTAGGTGCCGATCCCAAACCTGGTGTGGTCTATCACCCACCCTGCACCTTACAACACGGTCAACAAATCCGTGGCAAGGTAGAGGGACTACTTTCAAGTATTGGTATCGGCGTACGTTTATGCTCGGATAGTCACCTATGTTGTGGCTCTGCAGGCACATACTCCGTGACACAGCCAGAACTATCTGAACAGCTTCGTAAAAACAAGCTCACCCACTTAAATGCCGCCTGCGAAGAATCAGGTGCTGAGGTGATTGTTTCCGGAAATATTGGCTGCATCACCCATCTCCAGCAAGATGACACTCCAGTATTGCATTGGATCGAGATTGTCGATCAACTGATTGCTAAATCCTCCAAGTCCTCATGAATTCCATTGTTGTTAATTTGATGCAAGTCAGGGAGCGGATTGAACTCGCCGCTCTAGCAGCAAAACGTGAGCCTGAAGAAATTGAACTTTTAGCTGTCAGTAAAACCTTTACGGCTTCGGCAGTGGAAGAAGCAATGCATGCTGGTCAATCCGCCTTTGGAGAAAACTATGTCCAAGAGGCCGTTGAAAAAATCCAGAAGCTTGCCAAACTACGCCCTTGGTTGGTGTGGCATTTTATTGGACCACTACAAAGCAATAAAACCAGAGAAGTAGCTGAGCATTTTGACTGGGTTCATAGCGTCGATCGTCTCAAAATCGCAGAACGCCTTTCTACTCAACGCGGCGAGTTTCCTGATTTAGCCCCACTGCAGGTTTGCGCACAAATCAATGTGAGTGAAGAAGATAGTAAAAGTGGTGTCTCACTGGCGGAAGTTGAGGCACTATGCAATGCCCTCACCTCGTTACCGAATTTAGTTCTCAGGGGATTGATGGCCATTCCTGCACCTAGTCCAAACATAGAGCAGCAACGTCAAGCGTTTGCCGCCGTACGTGAATGCTTTCTACAAATTCAAGCTGCCCACGTTGGTGAATTGGGATACCAGTTTTTTGACACCCTCTCTATGGGCATGTCCGATGATTTAGAAGCAGCAATCCTAGAGGGAAGCACGATGGTGCGTGTTGGTACAGCCATTTTTGGGAAGCGCGATAAGATTAACAAATGAGCACAAATAAAACTGCACAAAACTGCACACAAAAAAATGGCAACGCCCACATCACATTTATTGGTGGTGGCAACATGGGGCGCGCCCTAATTAGCGGCCTTCTTGCAAACGGATTTGAGCCAAATCAAATTTCTGTTGTAGAGACAAACCCTTCAACAGCTTTAAAACTTTATGAAGACTATGGCGTTCAGGGTATTGGCGCTTTAGAGCAAATTGCTTTTGACTTTTCTAAAAATAATGTCGTTGTTATGGCAATCAAGCCACAGGACTTTAATGTTGTTGCAAAAGGATTGGCTGCAAAACTCAAGCATGCAAGCGCACCTGGTCCACTAATCCTTAGCATCGCTGCTGGCATTCGCCTTAAAGACATGAGTCGCTGGCTTGATCACACACGCTGTGTTCGTGCCATGCCTAATACTCCTGCATTAATTGGCAAAGGGATCACTGGACTCTTTGCCGATGCTGCAGTTGATCAAGCTGATCGCGCTTTAGCCGAAACCATTTGCAATGCGGTAGGCCAAGCGGTATGGGTGCCTGAAGAAAAACTGATGGATGCAGTCACCGCCGTTTCTGGAAGTGGTCCTGCCTACGTTTTTGCCTTTTTAGAGGCAATGCAATCTGCTGGTGAAAAGCTGGGTCTCGATACTGCAACCGCACGCAAACTAGCCTATGCAACCCTTGAGGGGGCTACACAGTTAGCCCATAACTCTGATGAGCATGCCGGCGTTTTGCGCGAGAGGGTTACTTCTAAGGGCGGTACCACCGCAGCAGCCTTAGATGTGATGAAGCAACAAGGCTGGCACGAGATTTTGGGGAAAGCAATTGATGCAGCGAGTCAACGCGGTAAAGCTATGGGTGATGAGTTGGGTCAGAGCTAGTTAACTCTAGTTAACAGCCAAACCCAGAACAATTCCGAGAAATAAAAATCCACCAAGCCAATTATTATGGCGAAAAGCCCTAAAGCAATCTTCCCTATTGCGAGAAGAAACCAGTTTTAGGTGATAGATTGCGCAAGCCAAAGCTGGGAACCAACCCAGTAAAAAATAGTTACTTAATCCAGCCAATTGCGCTACCCATACTTGACTGATAAATAGCACTCCATAGCTCACAGCGATGGCGATGACATCATAACGACCAAAAGTGATAGCTGAAGTTCTTAAACCCAGACGTAAATCATCATCGCGATCAACCATGGCATAGGCTGTGTCATAAGCAATGGTCCAAAAAATATTCCCCACAAATAAAACCCAAGCCTCCAGTGGAATGAAATCCAGAATCGCTGCATACGCCATTGGAATCCCAAAGCCAAAAGCTATTCCCAAGACTGCTTGAGGCATTACAAAGAAACGCTTAGTGAAGGGGTAAATAAAGGCAACCAGTAGCGCAAGTACTGATAGTTGCTTTGTAAATGCATTCAGAGGCTGAATCAGTAAAAAAGCAATGAATGCTAGCGTACCTGCTACAGCCACCGCCTCTCTCCCAGAAATTTTTCCACTTGTGACAGGGCGTCCTTGGGTTCTTTTGACATGACGGTCAAAGCCTCTATCTGCGTAGTCGTTAATGGCACAACCTGCGCTACGCATAAGAAAGGTACCCAGAGTAAAGATAAACAAGATAGATAAATCGGGAGTACCGCTACTAGCCAACCAGAGAGCCCAGAGCGTAGGCCATAACAGCAATAGCGTGCCAATAGGTTTATCCAACCTAATTAAATACCCATAAGAAATGAAACGCCCTTTTAAGCTCATAAGGTAATTATCAAGCTTTTAGAAACTCTGCACGAGATCCAAGCCAGCGCTCTAGGTGGCGCTCCACCAGATCCACGTGCTCGGCAAGCAAACGATCAGCTGCCTGCTGCGCAAGCTCAATCAACCAGGCATCGCGTTGGAGATCTACAAAGCGCAACATGGCATCGCCTGACTGCTTCGCACCGAGCAACTCCCCCGGACCACGAAGTGATAAATCACGCTCTGCAATTACAAATCCGTCCGAGGTCTCGCGCAAGGTTTGTAAGCGTTCTTTAGCGGCCATTGAAAGTGGCTCGGCATACATCAAGATACATACTGAATCTGCAGACCCTCTTCCTACACGCCCGCGTAATTGATGAATCTGAGCATAACCAAAACGCTCCGCATGCTCAATCACCATTAGTGCAGCGTTAGGCACATCGACCCCTACCTCAATCACCGTAGTGGCAACCAGAAGTTGAATGTCATTTGCCTTAAAGGCAGCCATTACTGCCGCTTTTTCTTCTGCCTTTAATCTGCCATGAACCAAGCTCACCTTAAAGCCAGGCAAAGCTTGAGTCAGCTGTTCAAAGCTTTCTGTAGCTGTTTGTAATTGCAGCGCTTCAGACTCTTCGATGAGCGGGCAGACCCAATAGGCCTGAAGTCCTTTTGATAACCAACTTTGTAAACCACCGATCACTTCATCACGGCGGCTAGCTTTAACTACTTTAGTAGCAATCGGTTTACGGCCAGGAGGTAACTCATCAATGACAGAAACATCCAAATCAGCGTAGTACGTCATTGCTAATGTTCTAGGTATGGGAGTTGCAGACATCATTAACTGATGACAGTAAAACAATTCTGATCCGACGCGTTGCTGAATCTCTAAACGTTGTCTCACACCAAAGCGATGCTGTTCATCAATCACTGCCAAGCCTAGTTTGGCAAAGCTCACGCTTTCTTGAATAAGCGCATGCGTGCCAACAATAAGTTGGGCCTGCCCATTTTCAATCACCTCTTGAGCCAGTCTCTTCTCTTTCGCTTTTAGGCTACCTGATAACCAAGCAATTTTTACCCCTAAAGGTTCAAACCATTCCTTCATCTTTAGGTAATGTTGCTCAGCCAAAATCTCTGTAGGCGCCATGATGGCAGCTTGATAACCATGATCCATGACCCGCGCTGCAGCCAAGGCAGCAACTACAGTCTTACCACTACCGACATCCCCTTGGAGTAGGCGATTCATAGGAAAAGACTTAGAGAGATCCCCGCTAATTTCTGACCAAACGCGATCTTGCGCATTTGTTAATTTAAAAGGTAAAACTTTCAACAAGCCTTCTTCAAGAGAATGCACTCTAGCCTTATCTTTACCCTCATCCTGAAACTTATGAAAGCTTGGTGCATGACGTTCGCGACGAATAGCATGCGCTCGCTTTAAAGAGATTTGTTGAGCCAATAACTCTTCAAATTGCACCCTACGCCAGGCGGGATGCGTACGCTCTAGCAATGATTGGGTATTGGCGTCAGCAGGAGGTTGATGCAAATAGGTGATTGCAGATTGCAAACTGGGCCAATCATTGCTGGGTAATAGCTCTGCCATCAATTTTTTAGGCAAGAACTCTGCCAAGCTATCTTGCAAGCTGGGGTGACGCAAAGCTTGTGTAACTGCTTTACGAATAACAACCTGTGAAACACCAGCGCTTGCTGGGTAGACTGGAGTAAGGCTATTTGGTAACGGCGCATCTGGAGTTACAGCGCGTACAGTCGGATGAACCATCTCCGAGCCCTGGAAACCATTTCGTACCTCACCACGCACTCGAACATGGACGCCGACCGCCATCTGTTTTTGCTGGCTGGGATAGAAATTGAGAAAGCGTAGATTTAGAGTCTCGGTCTCATCCTCAATAGTGACAATCATCTGTCTTCTGGGTCGAAATAAGACCTGGTTGCGAATCACAACGCCTTGCGTCTGTGCTGAGGCGAGCCTACCCTGGGCAATGGCTTCTTCAATAGTGAGCAACTCTGTCTCATCCTCATAACGGGATGGCAAGTGCAAAGCAAGGGCCATAGGGCTGTCTAAACCCATTTTTTGGAGTGTGCTTGGCGGTTGTTTATTAGTCATCGTTAAAATCTAATACCTGATGGTAACGCTATGCAACTTTCCGACTTCAATTACGAACTTCCCGCTGAACTAATCGCCCAACATCCCTTGGCGAATAGAACCGATAGTCGCCTCTTAGAGGTCAGGACTGATGGGCTAAATGACGCCCAATTGGTAGATCGACAGTTTAAGGACATTCTTAGCCTCGTTCAGCCTAGGGACTTATTAGTCTTCAATGACACCAAGGTTATTCCGGCTCGACTACACGGCAAAAAGGAGACCGGTGGCAATGTTGAACTCCTGATCGAACGCATTAGTGGCGAAATGCAGGCTTGGGTACAAATTAGAGCTTCTAAGGTACCAAAGACTGGCAGTATTGTTCATATTCACAATAAAGCAGGCGAAACATTTCCAGTAGAGATGATTGGATATGACGGGCGCTTCTATGAAGTCCGCTTTCCTGAAAATGTATTTTCTTTGCTTGAGCGCTTTGGCGAACTCCCTCTGCCTCCTTACATCGAACATCAACCAGATGGTGAAGATGCGCAGCGCTATCAAACGGTGGTAGCTAAAAACCCAGGTGCAGTTGCCGCCCCAACAGCAGGCCTACATTTTGATGAAGCAATTTTGCAAAGGATCAAAGATTTGGGTGTAAATCAAGCAACTGTCACATTGCATGTTGGCGCAGGAACATTTACTCCGGTGCGCGAAGAAGATCTCTCAAAACACAAGATGCACTATGAGTGGTACTCCATTCCAAATGAAACTTTAGAGGTAATCCAGACGACCAAGAACAATGGTGGCCGAGTAATTGCTGTAGGCACTACCAGCCTTCGAGCCCTAGAGAGTCAAGCAGCAAGCGGACAAAACAGCGGTGAAACTAATCTCTTTATCACCCCGGGCTATCAATTTAAAGCGGTGGATTGCTTGCTAACCAACTTTCATCTGCCAAAATCTACTTTATTAATGTTAGTTAGTGCATTAGCAGGAGTGGATAACATTCGTGCCGCCTATCAACACGCCATTTCACAGAAGTATCGTTTCTTTAGTTATGGAGATGCGATGTTTCTTTGCCGACTCGAGAATACAAAATTATGACCAAACCAGTTCACTTCAATATTTTGGCGCGCGACTCTCAGAGCCCAGCGCGACTTGGTCAGCTTGACCTCCCACACGGCAGCGTACAAACGCCAATCTTTATGCCTGTTGGTACGTACGGCACGGTGAAGGCCATGACACCTCGTGATTTGCATGAAGCTAAGGCGCAAATTATTTTGGGAAACACTTTTCACCTTTGGCTAAGACCAGGGTTAGATGTCATCAAAAAACATGGCGGCCTTCATCGCTTCATGGGGTGGGACAAACCAATTCTGACTGACTCCGGGGGCTTTCAAGTATTTAGCTTGGGCGCATTACGCAAGATCTCTGAAGAGGGCGTCACATTTGCCTCGCCTATTAATGGCGACAAATTATTTATGTCCCCAGAAGTGTCGATGGAAATTCAAGCGGTACTCAATAGCGATATCGCTATGCAGTTTGATGAATGCACTCCTTATGAGATTAAGGGTCAACCCACTTCTGAAAAAACTGCACGCGCCTCGCTAGAAATGTCACTTCGTTGGGGTGACCGTTCACTCAAACGCTTTCGCGAACTAGAGACTGGCAACGGTCTATTTGGGATTGTCCAAGGCGGCATGTTTGAGAATATGCGCGAATTTTCTCTAGATGCTGTCAGCCAGCAAGGATTTGATGGAATTGCAATTGGCGGACTCTCCGTTGGCGAACCCAAGCCCGAGTTTGAGCGCATTCTCAATTTCACCGCCCCTAAACTGCCAGAACATATGCCTCACTATTTGATGGGCGTGGGCACTCCAGAAGACCTGATATTGGGGGTCAGCTTGGGCATTGATATGTTCGATTGCGTGATGCCCACCCGTAATGCTCGTAATGGCTGGCTTTTCACCCGTTTTGGAGACCTAAAACTGCGTAATTCTGGATATAAGGACGATGATCGCCCTGTAGACCCAACCTGTGCCTGCTATACCTGCCAAAACTTCACAAGATCCTATTTAAATCACCTCCAAAAGGCGAATGAGATCCTGGGGTCCCAACTCAATACCATCCACAACCTGTCCTACTACCTGCAGCTTATGACTGAGGTCCGCGAGGCACTTAGTAAGGACCGCTTTAGCGCCTATCGTGAGGAATTTCACAGCAATCGCCAGCGCGGCGTAGAGCCTGGGCAGGACTAATAGCCCTACAGGGGGCTCAACCCCCTTCAAATCACCTCCAAAGCCCCACACAGTTTAGAATTGCGGGTTACGGCCTCAGGTTTAAAGGTCGAAAAAATCAGCAGTTTTTAATCGGTAATTAATGGAGGTTTTGTATGTGGATTAGTAACGCTTTTGCCCAAGCTCCTGCAGCGGGCGCAGATTCCGGTGGCTTGATGAGCTTCCTCCCTTTGATTTTGATGTTTGCAGTTTTGTACTTCATCATGATTCGCCCACAAATGAAGCGTCAAAAAGAAACTAAAGCAATGCTCGAATCATTAGGCGTTGGCGATGAGGTAGTTACTGTTGGCGGCATCATGGGCAAAGTAACAGCACTCAAGGACCAAGTAGTGACTGTTGAAATTTCTGCCGGTACTGAAGTACAAATGCAAAAAGGCGCTATCACTACAGTATTGCCAAAAGGCACACTGAAGTCTGCTTAATGCATCCGCTTAATTTGTTTGTTTAAAAGTATCTCAATATGAATCGCTACCCTCTCTGGAAATATCTAGTCATCGCCATTGCATTACTGATTGGCGGACTATATTCACTACCCAATTTCTATGGTGAGGCTCCAGCGGTTCAAGTCTCGTCTGCCAAACCAACCATCAAGGTTGATTTGGCAACACAGGCTCGGGTTGAGAAAATTCTGACTGAAGCGAGCATTGGCAACACCGGCATCTTCTTTGAAGTCGCTGGCAATGTAGGCTCAATCAAAGTACGCTTCAATAACACCGATATTCAATTGCGTGCACGTGATCTCTTGCAGCAAAAATTGAATAATGATCAAAATGATCCTAACTACACTGTTGCATTAAATTTACTATCCAATACACCAGGATGGCTTAATGCAATTAATGCATTACCTATGCCTTTAGGACTGGACTTGCGTGGTGGCGTGTACTTCCTCCTGCAGGTAGACATGAAAGGTGCGGTTCAGAAGAAGGTTACTTCTTTAGCAACGGATATTCGCAGTCAATTGCGCGATAAAAATATTCGTCATCAAGGCATCGAGCGTGGCGCTGACTTCATTTCCATTAGCTTTGGTAGCACTGCTGATGCTGAGGCGGCTCGCTCTGTATTAATGACAGCACAACCGGAATTGATTTGGCAGGTCAAGCCTACCGGGCTATCACCAAAAGTGATCGGTGAATTTAAGCCTACCGCCTTAAAAGAAATTCAAGATAACGCTGTTAAGCAAAACATCATCACATTAAATAAACGCGTGAATGAACTCGCCGTTAAAGAGCCTGTCATTCAGCAGCAAGGTGCCGAGCGTATTGTGGTGCAACTACCAGGCGTACAAGATACAGCGCGTGCCAAAGATATTATTGGTCGTACAGCCACACTCGAATCACGCTTAGCAGATCCACTCGTATCCACCATCGCCTTAGGCGAAACTCCTCCTCCAGGCATGGATACCTTCCGCTTTGGCGAAAACCGTTTGGGCGTATTTAAAAAATCAGTGATCTTTAGTGGCGACCGCATAACTGATGCAAGCGCTGGCTTTGATCAAAACCAACGCCCTGCCGTCAATATCTCCTTAGATGCTGCTGGCGGTCGCGTCATGCAGGAAGTGACCCGTGAAAACATTGGCAAACCAATGGGCATGATTTTGTTTGAAAAAGGCAAAGGCGAAGTACTCACGATAGCCACCATTCAAAGTGAATTTGGTTCTAAGTTTCAAATCACCGGCCAGCCTACCACCGAGAGCGCCAATGACTTAGCTCTCTTGCTACGTGCAGGCTCATTAGCAGCGCCAATGGAAATCATTGAAGAGCGCACTATCGGACCAAGCTTGGGAGCAGAAAATATTGAGAAGGGCTTTAAGTCTCTCTTAATTGGTTTTGGTGCTATTGCCATCTTTATGATGGCTTACTACTTATTATTTGGCACATTCTCAGTTATGGCCTTAGCAGTCAATTTGCTCTTGCTCATTTCAGTGCTTTCCATGTTGCAAGCCACACTCACCCTGCCAGGCATTGCAGCGATGGCATTGGCACTCGGTATGGCGATTGACTCTAACGTATTGATCAACGAACGTATTCGCGAAGAGTTGCGCAACGGAGCGTCCCCACAAACCGCTATTGCAGTGGGTTTCGATAAAGCTTGGGCAACCATCCTAGACTCTAACGTCACCACTTTAATTGCTGGTCTAGCCTTATTAGCCTTTGGTTCAGGCCCCATTAAAGGATTTGCAGTAGTTCACTGCCTAGGTATTCTGACTTCAATGTTCTCGGCTGTCTTCTTCTCACGTGGCCTTGTCAACCTCTGGTACGGCAGACATAAGAAGATTCAAAAACTCGCTATCGGCCAAGTTTGGCGCCCACAGGAGAAATAAGCCATGGAATTTTTCCGCATCAAAAAAGATATCCCCTTTATGCGCCATGCATTGGTGCTCAATGCGATTTCTTTAATTACCTTTTTAGCAGCTGTCTTTTTCCTCTGGCATAACGGCCTGCACCTCTCCATCGAATTTACTGGTGGCACGGTTATGGAAGTTAGCTATCCACAAACTGCGCCACTGGACTCTATTCGCGCTAAGGTTGAGAAGCTTGGTTATGCAGATACCCAAATCCAAAACTTTGGTAGCTCACGCGATGTGATGATTCGCCTGCCATTACAAAAAGATGCTGAAGGCAAGCTCATCTCCTCAGCCGATCAAAGTACAGCAGTAATGCAAGTGCTGGATCCAGCAGCAACAGGTGTAAAGCTCCAGCGCGTTGAATTTGTTGGTCCGCAAGTTGGGCGTGAGCTAGCAATTGATGGATTAATGGCATTGCTATTTGTGATTATTGGCATTGTGGTTTATCTCTCATTCCGCTTTGAGTGGAAATTTGCGGTTGCCGGCATCATCGCGAACTTACATGACATCGTCATCATCTTGGGTTTCTTTGCCTTCTTCCAATGGGAGTTCTCACTTTCAGTTTTGGCAGCGGTCTTAGCGGTTCTGGGCTACTCAGTAAACGAATCTGTGGTGATCTTTGACCGTATTCGCGAAAACTTCCGCAAATACCGCAAGATGAATACCCGCGAAATCATCGATAACGCAATCACTAGCACTATCAGCCGTACGGTTATTACCCACGGTAGTACAGAGATGATGGTTTTGGCTATGTTGATCTTCGGCGGCCCAACGCTCTTCTACTTTGCATTGGCGCTGACCATTGGTATTTTGTTTGGTATTTACTCTTCAGTCTTCGTTGCTGCAGCACTAGCTATGTGGCTTGGCGTTACGCGTGAAGATTTAGTAAAGGGTGACAAAAAGCCAGATGACGAGGCGCGCAAAGATGATCCCAACTACGGGGCGCGGGTTTAAGTAAGTAATTTAGTTTGTTTGATCAAGGGCAGCTAAGATTCTATTGGTTGCACCTTGATGTTTCACTAAGTAGGTCTTCGCTGCCTCGCTCATTTTCTTGAGCTCAGCAGTATTTAAGAGCAATTCTTTTAAAGATTCCATTAAAGCAATTGGCTCGGTTAAGAGAAGTTCTCCCTTAATTCTTTTCGCTGCGCCACTATCAATTGCATCTAAAGCGGCCTGCTGAAAGTTATAAGTGTGCTCACCCAATAGAACTGGGCAGCCAGCTGCACAGGCCTCAATAAGGTTTTGACCCCCAAAAGGAAGCAGGCTTCCGCCCATCAACACCAAGTCCGAAGCACTGTAATACATTGGCATCTCACCCATGGAGTCGCCCAAAACAACATCCAAGTCATCGCACTCACTCGGAATGCCTGACCACTCGCTACGCTTACGAAACCTTAAGCCAATGTTATTGATCTGATCAGCTACTTCAGTGAAGCGTTCCGGATGGCGTGGTACCAAACATAACAAGGGAGGTACAGAGAGGGCATGACTTAAAAGCAAATCATTCCAAGCTTTGAGAATGATAGCCTCCTCGCCATCGCGCGTACTTGCAGCGCATACCATTAAACGATTGTCTGAGTGCATGTCGTGTTGCCAAACCTTACCTTGCTCCACGAGACCGGGATATAAGGGAACATCAAACTTGAGGTTACCTACTATCTGCACATCCTTTACACCCAAGCTTTGATAACGTTGCGCATCAAATTCAGTTTGAGCCAAGATACCTGCGAACGCTTGAAACAAAGCGTGCCCCGCTTTGCCAAAACGATTAACTCGACGTGCACTACGCTCTGATAAACGGGCATTAACCAGAAACAGAGGTAAGCCAATTTCTTTGCAGCGAAAGACAACAGTTGGCCAAGCTTCGGTTTCCATAAATAGGCCGAGCTTCGGCTTAAAGACCTTCAAGAAATGTTCTACAGCCCAACAAATGTCATACGGCAAATAGACTTGTCGAATTTGTCCGGAGGCGATCTCTTTAGCAAATAATTGTTTACCAGTGCGGCGCCCATTCAATGTCATGTGAGTGAGGAGAATCGACTCACCTCTAGCCAAATAAGCATCAATCAATGGCTGCGCAGCGCGGGTTTCACCTACAGATACCGCATGAATCCAAATGAATCCTTGATTAATGGGCTTGGTGTAGCCAAAACCCAGACGCTCCGGAATGTGATGTAGATAAGAAAATGCATGGCGTGCGCGCCAAGCCAATCGAACAAATGCCAATGGCAACAAGAGATGCCACAGCAATTGATAAATAGCAAACCAGATCTGAGGACGCGCCCCG
This sequence comes from Polynucleobacter sp. MWH-HuK1, assembly GCF_018881815.1. Classification (GTDB taxonomy): domain Bacteria; phylum Pseudomonadota; class Gammaproteobacteria; order Burkholderiales; family Burkholderiaceae; genus Polynucleobacter. Next base: position 663,461 of record NZ_JACVPP010000001.1, on the reverse strand, counting down.
TATTCTGAATTGGTAGTCAAACTCACTTTTTCAGACGTTCGGTCAACTCGACCGCCTTACCCAGATAAGAAGATGGGGTCATCTCTAATAGGCGTGCTTTTGCATCCTCAGGAATCTTCAAGCCACGAATAAAGGTTTGCAAATCGGCTTGATTAATACCTTTGCCACGAGTCAATTCTTTTAACTGCTCGTAGGGATTCTCAATACCATAGCGACGCATCACCGTTTGCACTGGCTCAGCTAATACTTCCCAGCACGCATCTAAATCAGCAGCAATTGCTGGAAGGTTTACTTCCAGCTTGCCAAGTCCACGCAGGGCACTGTCATAAGCCAATACGCTATGGCCAAAGGCTGGACCCAAATTGCGTAACACAGTGGAATCGGTAAGGTCACGCTGCCAACGAGAGATTGGTAATTTTTCAGCAAGGTGACGTAGCAACGCATTGGCAACACCTAAGTTACCTTCTGAGTTTTCAAAGTCAATGGGGTTTACTTTGTGCGGCATTGTGGATGAACCAATCTCACCTGCTTTAGTGCGCTGCTTAAAATATCCAACAGAAATATAGGCCCAGAAGTCACGATCCATATCCAAGAGGATTGTATTGGCACGAGAAATCGCATCAAAAAGTTGAGCCATACCATCGTGTGGCTCAATCTGAATAGTGTATGGATTAAAGGTCAAACCTAAACGCCTCTCCACTACGTTCTTAGAGAAGCTTTCCCAATCAAAATCAGGGTAAGCGGACAAGTGGGCGTTGTAGTTACCAACAGCACCATTCATCTTGCCTAGCAAAGGTACTGCTGCAATTGCATCGATCGCACGTTCTAAACGCTTAGCAATATTTGCAATTTCTTTTCCAAGAGTACTTGGTGAAGCAGGTTGTCCGTGGGTACGCGAAAGCAGCGGCACATTAGCATGCTCAAGGGCTAAGTCAGTCAGAACGGAGAGTACTTTGCGAAGTTGCGGCAAAAGCACTTCATCACGTGCGCCACGCAGCATCAAACCATGTGAGGTGTTGTTGATATCCTCAGAGGTGCAAGCAAAATGAATGAATTCACTCGCTTTTAGCAAATCAGGACGACCAGCAACTTTTTCTTTTAAGAAATACTCAACCGCTTTTACGTCATGGTTAGTAACCGCTTCAATATCCTTAATACGCTGAGCATCCTCATCTGAAAAATTCTCAGGAAGAGATAGCAAGAACGCCTCATCAGCAGCATTAATTTTCGGCACATCAGGCAAACCAGCTGCAGCCAGAGCTAAAAGCCAATGAATTTCCACAAACACACGCTGACGCATAAATGCCGCCTCAGAAAGCCAAGGACGCAAAGCATCTAGTTTTCCGGCATAACGACCGTCTAGAGGGGAAAGAGCATTAAGGGTAGAAAGCGGCTGACTCACAAATATTGCCTTTGCATTGAAGATGTCAATAAAAGCCGATTTTAATGCGTTTGGAAGTCCAGCAAACCCCAATTAGGATGGCTATACTTGATCCCATGAAACTCATCGGATCCCTCACCAGCCCCTATGTGCGTAAAGTACGTATTGTTTTTAACGAGAAAAAGCTCGATGTTGACCTCGAATTAGAGAATGTTTGGGCCGCAGATACCAAAATAAGCGCCATAAACCCTCTAGGGAAGGTTCCTTGCCTTATTTCTGACGACGGGGAAGCTATCTACGACTCCCGCGTCATCGCCGAGTATGCGGATGGCCTGAGCCCTGTCAGCAGGCTTATTCCTACCGAAAACCGGGAGCGTGCCGCCGTTAAAACCTGGGAAGCCCTGGCAGATGGAATTATGGATGCCGGCATTTTGGCTCGTTTGGAGCGCACCTTGCGCCCAGCAGAGCAACAAAGCCAAACTTGGTATGACCGCCAAATGGGCAAGATCGATGCCGCCCTTCGTGAGATGTCTGAGCAGCTTGGTGAAAATGCATGGTGTCATGGCAATCAAATGACCTTGGCAGATATCGCCGTTGGTTGCGCAATTGGATATTTACTGTTTCGGTTTCCCGAAGTGAAATGGCAAGCCCAATATCCAAACCTAGATCGTCTATATCAAAAATTATTGCAGCGACCTTCGTTTATGGAAACTATACCGCCCGCTGCTTAATCAACAGATTGCTTAAATAAAAATGCCAATCAAAACTGATTGGCATTTTTGTATCTGATGACTGATGAAAATTATGCGGAAATGATTCCGCCACCCAAACAAATTTCACCGTCATAAAGAACGGCTGATTGTCCGGGCGTTACTGCCCACTGTGCATCTAAAAAGCTTAATTCAAAACTTTGCGCATCATTACCTGCAATTAAGCTGCAAGCTGAGTCAGCTTGACGATAACGCGTCTTGGCCGAATAACTGCCAGGCATTGGCGCCGCGCCAGATACCCAGCTAGCGTCCATTGCAGCAAGCTTGTGAGCCAATAGCCACGGGTGCTCGTGACCTTGGGCTACATAAAGAGTGTTATTCGGAATATCTTTACGCGCCACATACCAAGCATCACCATTGCCATCCTGACTACCGCCTAAACCAATACCTTTGCGCTGACCTAAGGTAAAGAATGCTAAGCCCATATGCTCACCAACAGTCTTATCCTCTGGCGTTTTAATGGGACCAGGTATGCGAGGTAAATAGCGGTTTAAGAATTCTCTAAAAGGACGCTCACCAATAAAACAAATTCCAGTGGAGTCTTTTTTCTTTGCATTATGCAAACCAATTTGCTCAGCGATTTTTCTAACTTCCGTTTTATGAATTTCTCCTAATGGAAACATAACATTGGCTAATTGCTGCTGAGTTAAGCGATGCAAGAAATAACTTTGGTCTTTGCTCGCATCAACTGCTTTTAATAATTGAACTTTTCTGCCCTCATGACGCACACGTGCATAGTGCCCAGTAGCGATCGCATCCGCACCCAAACTCATGGCGTGATCCAAGAATGCTTTGAACTTAATTTCGGCATTACATAAAACATCTGGATTAGGTGTTCGCCCTGCAGCGTATTCGCGCAAAAAGTCGGCAAAAACGCGTTCACGGTATTCAGCAGCAAAATTGACTGCCTCCACGTCAATTCCAATCATATCTGCCACAGAAACCACATCTAGCCAGTCCTGGCGTGCAGAACAGTACTCGTCGCTGTCATCATCCTCCCAATTCTTCATAAAAAGGCCAATAACTTCAAAACCTTGCTGCTTGAGCATCCAGGCAGCAACCGACGAATCCACCCCTCCAGACATGCCAATAACGACTTTCTTGGTCTGGGACGATGGGATTGCGGAAGAATTGAGCGGGATCATCAAAAAATGCGAGAATTCAATATAAGCTGATAAACCTTATTGTAGAAGCCTTAAAGAAAGTTGGCGCAATTCTAGATAGGCCTAAAGAGCTTTAGGTATAGGGGTATGTATATATACGCAATTGCGTATATATACACATAAAATAGATTTTTTGAAAAATTTTGCTTTTGGAGACATGCCATGCGCATAGGAGTGCCACTGGAAACAAGGCCTGGGGAATCTCGAGTAGCCGCCACACCAGAAACCGTTAAAAAACTCATTGGTCAAGGTCATACCGTAGTCATTCAAAAAGACGCTGGCGTAAAAGCCAGTCAACCTGACTCTGCATACGAGGCTGTCGGTGCAACTGTTGGCAGCGCTGCGGATGCGTTTGGTGCTGAGATTGTTCTTAAAGTGCGAGCTCCTGAAGCCGCCGAGTTAAAACAAATTAAATCTGGTGCCGTACTCCTTGGAATGCTCGATCCATTTGATAACGACATGATTGCCGCAATGGCCGCTCAAGGTGTTACTGCATTTGCATTGGAAGCTGCGCCGCGTACAACACGTGCCCAAAGTATGGACGTCTTATCTTCTCAAGCAAACATTGCTGGATATAAAGCCGTCATGGTTGCTGCGAATGAATATCAACGCTTCATGCCAATGCTCATGACTGCTGCGGGCACTGTTAAAGCGGCTCGCGTACTCATCTTAGGTGCTGGTGTTGCTGGCTTGCAAGCGATTGCTACGGCAAAGCGTCTCGGTGCAGTGATTGAAGCATCAGATGTTCGTCCTGCTGCTAAAGAACAAATTGAATCTCTAGGCGCTAAGTTTGTTGACGTTCCTTATGAGACTGATGAAGAGCGTGAAATTGCTCAAGGTGTTGGCGGCTATGCACGTCCTATGCCTGAAGCTTGGATGAAGCGTCAGGCAGCCTTAGTTGCCGAACGTGCTCAACAAGCAGACATCGTTATTACTACTGCGTTGATTCCTGGACGCAAACCTCCAGTCCTCCTTCATAGCGACACCGTTGCCAATATGAAACCTGGCTCTGTCGTAATTGACTTAGCTGCAGGCAAAGGAGATAACGGTTCTGGTAACTGCCCTTTGACTCAGGCAGACAAAGTAATTGATGTAAATGGCGTAAAGATTGTGGGCTATACAAATTTAGCCAGCATGGTTGCAGCGGATGCATCTGCGCTCTACTCACGCAACTTGCTCGATTTCATGAAGCTCATTGTGGACAAAGAGGCGAAGTTGGTGATCCCAACTGATGACGATATTGTCACCGCTTGCTTAATGTGTCGTGATGGCCAAGCCATTCGCAAAAACTAACAGTAAAAAACACTAAGGAAACATTATGGATCTCGCTGCCTTTCAAAGTATCCTCACCGTTCAAAACATTACTGTGTTTGTGTTGGCCATTTTTGTTGGCTATCACGTAGTTTGGAACGTTACCCCAGCATTGCATACGCCTCTAATGGCTGTAACTAATGCAATCTCCGGCATCATCATTGTTGGCGCATTACTTCAAACTGAGGTAATCGATGGCGATGAAATCACACTCACCAGCATTATTGGTGCGATCGCAGTATTCCTCGCTTCAATTAATATTTTTGGTGGCTTTATGGTCACCCGTCGCATGCTTGAAATGTTCAAGAAAAAAGCCCCTAAGGCTGATGCGGCTGGAACTAAATAAACCTAGAATAAGACCTATATAGAGACCAAAACTATGTCAAACATAACCGCTATTTCTTATCTCATTTCATCGGTGTTATTCATCCTCGCTTTGCGTGGCCTGTCTTCACCAACCACCTCACGCCAGGGTAATACCTTCGGCATGATTGGTATGTTGCTTGCTGTCATCACGACTTTTATGATTCCAGACTTCAAGCCTGTATTTTCATTAATCATTGCTGCAATCGTTGGTGGCGCCGTTATTGGAACCATTGCCGCCAAGCGCGTGCAAATGACTAAGATGCCTGAGTTGGTAGCTCTAATGCACTCCTTTGTAGGTTTGTCAGCTGTATTGATCGCGATTGCCGCGGTATTCAATCCAGCACATGACCATACTGGCGCTCAAAAGATTGAGCTCTTTATTGGCGCGTTTATCGGTGCCATTACCTTTACTGCGTCGGTTATTGCATTCGGTAAGTTATCCGGTAAGGTCAGCGGCAAGCCAGTAAGTTTTTCCGGTCAACATTTACTCAATCTGCTTTTGGCGATCTCAATGGTTGGCGCTGGTATCTCCTACTACATGGGTGATAGCCACGCAGCTTTCTTGGCAATGTGCGCCATCGCCTTGGTACTGGGTGTAACTTTGATCATCCCTATTGGCGGTGCCGATATGCCAGTTGTTGTATCGATGCTCAATAGTTACTCTGGTTGGGCAGCTGCAGGTATTGGCTTTACTTTGAATAACCCCGTGTTGATTATTGCAGGCGCTTGCGTAGGCTCATCTGGCGCTATTTTGTCTTACATTATGTGTAAGGCGATGAACCGCTCTATATTGGCTGTATTGCTCGGCGGCTTTGGTGCAGAAGCTGCTGCAGGTGGTGGTGATGACGGCGGCCCTAAGAATTACAAAACAGGATCACCTGAAGATGCTGCTTTCCTTATGGAGAACGCTGACACTGTGATCATCGTTCCAGGCTATGGCTTGGCAGTGGCTCGTGCTCAACACGCTCTGAAAGAATTAACTGAGAAGCTAACCCACCATGGCGTGACTGTGAAATACGCTATTCACCCAGTTGCCGGTCGTATGCCTGGTCATATGAACGTTCTCTTAGCTGAAGCTGAAGTTCCATACGATCAAGTGTTCGAGATGGAAGATATAAACAGTGATTTTGGTCAAGCTGACGTGGTCTTGGTGCTTGGTGCTAACGACGTTGTTAACCCAGCAGCGCGCACTCCAGGTAGCCCAATTTTTGGTATGCCGATCTTGGAAGCGTTTAAAGCTAAAACCATCATCGTAAACAAGCGCTCAATGGCAGCTGGTTATGCTGGCCTAGATAACGAACTCTTCTACATGGATAAAACCATGATGGTCTTCGGTGATGCGAAGAAGGTCGTTGAAGACATGGTGAAGGCGGTTGAATAAGCTCAACCTCTAAAACTATTTATAAAAAAACCGCCTTCGGGCGGTTTTTTATTTGACCAAACAATCTACATTGGCGAAAAAAACGCCTGGTCTTCTGAACCAGGCGTTTTTGTTTCTACAGCAAGATAGCTGGAGAGGTGGGGCAATTACATCATACCGCCCATACCACCCATACCACCCATACCACCCATATCAGGCATACCGCCGCCAGCAGACTCATCCTTTGGCGCCTCAGAAATAGCGCAATCAGTCGTCAACAAGAGGCCGGCAACAGAAGCTGCATTTACCAGTGCAGTTTTAGTTACCTTAGTTGGGTCAATAACACCTTGTGCAACGAGGTCACCGTATTCACCGGTAGCTGCGTTGTAGCCGTTGTTGCCTTTGCTTTCTTGAACAGCATTAACAACCACACCTGCGTCTTCACCAGCATTGCTAACAATGGTGCGTAATGGCTCTTGCATAGCGCGCAATACGATGCTGATACCAGCATCTTGATCAGCGTTATCGCCTTTCAATCCCTTGATACCTTGCATTGCACGAATCAATGCTACGCCGCCGCCAGGAACAATACCTTCTTCAACGGCTGCACGAGTTGCATGTAATGCGTCATCTACACGAGCTTTCTTCTCTTTCATTTCTACTTCAGTAGCAGCGCCAACACGAATCACTGCAACACCACCAGCTAACTTAGCTACACGCTCTTGCAATTTTTCTTTGTCGTAGTCGCTAGTCGCCTCCTCAATCTGAACACGAATGTTCTTCACGCGAGCTTCAATAGCTTTAGCATCGCCAGCACCGTCAATAATGATGGTATTTTCTTTACCTACTTCTATACGCTTAGCTTGACCTAAGTGCTCAAGAGTTGTTTTTTCGAGTGTGAGGCCGATTTCTTCAGCGATTACAGTGCCGCCAGTCAAAATTGCGATGTCTTCCAACATGGCTTTACGACGATCACCAAAACCAGGAGCCTTAACAGCACAGGTTTTGATAATGCCGCGGATGTTGTTCACAACCAAAGTTGCCAAGGCTTCACCTTCAACATCTTCCGCAATGATCAACAGTGGACGACCAGATTTTGCTACTTGCTCAAGTACTGGGAGCAAATCACGGATGTTGGCAATCTTCTTGTCAAACAAGAGAATGTATGGGCTTTCCAATACGGCAACTTGTTTTTCTGGTTGATTGATGAAATATGGAGAGAGGTAGCCGCGGTCAAACTGCATACCTTCAACTACTTCAAGCTCATCTTCCAAAGACTTACCATCTTCAACAGTAATAACGCCTTCTTTACCTACTTTCTCCATCGCTTCTGCAATACGCTGTCCAATGCTGTGGTCGCTGTTTGCAGAGATAGAACCTACTTGAGCGATTTCTTTAGTGGTTGTGCATGGCTTGCTGATTTTTGCAAGCTCTTCGATTGCAGCTGTAACAGCCTTATCGATGCCACGCTTCAAGTCCATTGGGTTATGGCCTGAAACTACATATTTCATACCTTCGCGAACGATTGACTGAGCCAAAACAGTAGCGGTAGTTGTACCGTCACCAGCGATGTCAGCAGTTTTGGAAGCTACTTCCTTAACCATCTGCGCACCCATGTTCTGGAGCTTGTCTTTGAGTTCGATTTCTTTTGCAACAGATACACCGTCTTTAGTGATTGTTGGTCCACCGAATGAACGCTCGATCACCACGTTGCGACCTTTAGGTCCCAAAGTTGTTTTCACTGCATTAGCAAGAATATTTACGCCTTCGACCATCTTGGTGCGGGCGCTATCTCCAAATACAACGTCTTTTGCTGCCATGATTAAATTCCTCTCTTAAATACCGAAATTACTTCTGTACAACAGCCATGATGTCGTCTTCACGCATCACGATGAGTTCTTCGCTGTCAACTTTTACTGTTTGACCTGCATATTTACCAAACAAAACGCGATCACCAACTTTGACGTCAAGTGCGTTTAATTTGCCGCTGTCATCACGTTTGCCTGGGCCTACCGCCAAAACTTCACCTTGATCAGGTTTTTCTGCGGCAGCGTCAGGAATGATGATTCCGGAAGCAGTTTTTGATTCTTGATCTAAACGCTTGATGATTACGCGATCATGTAAGGGACGCAAATTCATCTCTTCTCCTATGTTAGTAAGTGTTAACTAATTAAATAAACTATATAAATCAATAATTTACAATCTCATTACATGGAGTTTTAGGGCGATCTACTGATAAATCACCTTTTTAGCACTCGCATGCAGGGAGTGCTGATTATATAGGTCCCATTCCCAGTATTTCAAGGGCGACTAAACATAAATTCTTTAAGGGTTTGACAGCTTTTTATAATGGGGACAGGCTGGTAGGGCGATTCCTACAGATAAATCAGCCTAAAGCCCTTACCGCTCCAATCCGTCCTGCCTAGACTGGATAGTCACCGATTGGAGAATGCTGATGAGCCCGAAATCCCGGCTGTACACGCTTGTAAAGGCATGGAAGAACAAGCCCTTCCACGAAGTACGAGACGCCTGTGGCGACCCCTGGCTTGGCCTTAGTAGCCAAGCTCTTGAAGAACACCAATCCTGGTCTAAGCGACAAGCGATTAGCCATGAGCCCATTTTTAACTGCAAGGGAACAAAACTGACAGGATCTTTATTTAGACCATTGCTAGATGCATCAGATCTACAGCTACTGCGCCTTTTTATGGAAGGTCTGGATACCATTTCATACTGGTATCGCAGCGGTCGCTTTATTCCTGGAATCCTGCCAATGCCAATCAATGCCTTATCCTCAAGCAGCTATGTTGATGCAATGAGTGAATTGATTTTGAATTCCCGCCTACCAGTTGGCCTAATAGTCATTGGAATGCAATCTGTCCCAGACTCTACCAATGTTGATTGTTGTAAAGAAGGTTTGCTTCGCTTACGAAGGCTGGGCGTCTTGCTGCATTTCTTAAATTTCTGCGGTAGTGCTGAAGAATTACATTGGATTACAGATATGCAGTTGGAAGGGGTGCATATTGATACGAGAGCGCTTCGTAAGCATGATTTAGCAAGTGATGTGCTATCCCAGTTAAGACAATCACCTTTCTCACCCACACAAATTTATGCGGCCAACATTGGCTTAGTACAAGATTTAAAAATTGCATCTGCCCTTATTGCAGATCATGCATATGGAGGACTGATGATGGCGCCAGTCAGTCGCCATCAAATGCTTCAAATAAACGATAGCCGTATCGCTAAAGCCATTTTTTCGCTGCACCCTCATCAACACCCAAACCAAAACGGAGACAAGTAATGAGAAAACGCGTGATGTTGGTAGATGACCATCCAGCAATGCTGATGGCTCTTAAAAGTATGTTGCAAGACCAGCTGTTATTTGAGATTGCAGGGCAAGCCCAAAATGGAGAGGAATGCCTCAGGTCTATGAAAGAGGTTAACCCCAATATGGTGATTTTGGATCTGGACATGCCCAAGACCGATGGATTTGATGTCATTCGTCGGATTGGACTAATGTACCCCGATGTGCGCATGCTGGTTCTCTCCAGCATGGATGAGGCAGTCTATGGTGGGAGAGTTCGCTCATTGGGTGGCCATGGCTTTGTCAATAAAACAGCAGGAGCGGATGTCATTTTGGCCGCCTGCGTAGCTATATCTCAAGGTTATAACTTTTTCACTCATGGCAAAAATGGCAATAGCTCATTAAGTGATAACGATAAATTGGCGTTGATTTCTGATCGCGAGCTTCAGGTGATGAAATACCTTGGCAAAGGCAACACCAATCAACAGATATCTGACATGTTGCACATCAGCAATAAAACGGTCGCCACTTATAAGACAAGAGTATTTGACAAACTAGGTATCAACAATATTGCCGACCTTATTTTGTTCTGCCGTATGAACAATATCATCGAAAGCTAAAGCAATATGCGTCGATCCATTACTCGCATTGCTTTTTTTATATTATTCAATGGGTTCATAAGTAATTCTTATGCTACTTTGCTGAGCCCAGGTGAGCAAGAATGGATCGATGCCAATCCTGTAGTTCGTTTTAGCATTCATGAAAAATATGCCCCTTACCTAGATTCAAATGAGAATGGTGAAGCCGGCGTTTTTCATAGAATCTTGAACAAACTCAGTGAATTTACTAAGCAGGAATTTCTGCCCAGATGGCGCAAGAGTGATCAAGAAGGATTGCAACAACTCGCTAGCGGGGAAGTAGACTTCATTATTGATCCACCAACTCTAGATGATGAATACCTAAGGTTTGGCTCCTTATCAGAGGCAATTTTTTGGGGTCATGACGCAATACTGACAAAGCGCTCAGAAAGTAATGCGCCCATTGAACCAATCAATATTGCTTACTTCGATCGTGGCTATGAAAACCCGCCATCGCCATCCCATGCGCAATCCAGACTTTCTAGTAACGCCGAAAAATTAATCTTTGATCTACTCAAAAATGATATCGAAGCTCTCGTCTTACCGGCTCGCCTTGCACAACAAATCATTCAGAAAGTTAACGGCCAGAAATTGCAATTAAATGGCTTATATAGAAGAGAGCCATTTGAATACCGCTGGCTTATCGCTCATCAGAGCCATGCTTTACATGCTGTGCTTGGGGGCTTTCTGGATAACTTAGACCCAATGGAATCACGTAATTTATTTGCCCTTCATTCAAATGATGTATGGGGAGACAGAAGCAAGTCTAATTACCCGCAAATGAACTGGATTTCAGTATTGGCAGCCTTACTGGGTGGAGCTTTTTTGCTTTGGTACATAAAAAGAAAAAATCAAATACATTCTCACCAAACTGAAAGACTCATGAATTCTAAAGAGCTTGCCGAAAAAGCGAATGCTGCAAAGTCTTCATTTCTGGCTACGATGAGCCATGAAATTCGTACGCCCATGAATGCCATCTTGGGAGTGCAGGAGCTCTTGCTAAATAGCCCACTCCCAAATAATGAAAAAGCATTGCTCAAAAGTGCCCACTCATCAGCAGAGTCACTGCTAGGCATTCTTAATCAAGTTTTAGATCTTTCCAAAATTGAAGCGGGTAAGCTAACCCTTAATTTAGAGCCTTGCTGTCTCAATACTCTCATCGACGATATCGATTCCGCATTTTCAACAGTTGCTCAGATCCAAAATCTCACCCTTCACACCACTAAAGACCCTCGGGTTGCCCAAGTATTAATGATTGATGCACTCAGGCTAAGGCAAATCCTGCAAAACCTCATTAGTAATGCGATCAAATTTACTGAGCGTGGAGAGATTTATTTCTCCATTAGTGTGTTGGCAGATGACCATGCGGGGCAGTTGATTGAGTTTCGAGTGATTGATACCGGCGTTGGCATGGGAGCCGAGGATATTGAGATCGCATTACAAGCATTCGAGCAAATTCCGGGCACGAGCGAGCAGCATAAAGGAACCGGTCTTGGACTTACCATTACCAATCATCTGGTCACCTCAATGGGCAGTCAGCTTTATTTTGATAGCGCCCCAGGATATGGCAGCAATATTCATTTTTGCGTAGCATTTCCTCGCACTAGCATTGCTGCGCCTGGACAAGTGCCGACTAATGGTAAAGCTCATCAGTCAAGAAGACTGGTTTCTAAAAGCTCCAACAATTCAAACCGCACTTTACGAGCCTTAGTAGTTGAGGATCATCCAGCTAGCAGGCAAGTTATTTCCTTGCAATTAGGGGCGCTTGGAATTGAGGTGAAAGTATGCGATAACGCGCATACCGCTCTAGATTTAATTACCCAGACCAATTTCGATCTCCTATTAACCGATCAATCCATTCCGGGAATGCAAGGATCAGAACTAGCTAAGCAAATTCGCGATCTAGGGCATCGTGATCTCATCATCATTGGTGTTACCGCAGATATTTATGCGCTGGATTCACGCCACCAGTTTTTTTCAGCTGGTATGAATAGCGTTCTAATCAAACCGCTCAGTCTCATGGCCCTAGAAAACGAATTGACTCGCTATTTTTCAACTCAGGAAGTGACTGAAAAAATCAACCCGGAAGTTTGCAGCGATGGATATTCATTTGATGCATTTGTAGGTCTGCTAAGAGATAACCAAAGCCATATTTTGGTGATATTGGATGAGATCAAGAAAGTACATGATGAAGCTCTTGAGATATTGGAAGGTAAACAATGTGATGAGGTGACTTTCAGCAGTCTTGTCCATAAGGTAAAAGGTGGCGCCCAACTGCTCAGCGCTAGATCATTTACTCAGGCCTGTGTCGACCTTGAGCAAGCGGGCGATTTAAACCTCAAGATCTCTACGTTTATTGAATTACTCCTACATCAAAATCAAGTTATTGCGGGCTACAAGTCAAAGTATTCAAAACCCTAAACCTTCAAGAGGTACCCCTTCCTACAAGGTGGGTTTATCCTATGAGGAATGCACTCATATCTACTTCGTTACCCGACTTTTTTAATAGCAGCCCTCTTTTGGGTTACCAACCTCAGCGCAGCCGCTCACAATGCTGCGCTAATAGATATTCCCAAATCGGTAACCAGCAGTCTTGAGCGCAATCAAATCCCCAAAGATGCCATCAGCATCTCGGTAATAGAGATCGAGGCTGGACGCCCAGGTAAGCATATTGCCAAAAATATACTGGGTTGGCGTCCCGAGGTAGTCATGAACCCAGCCTCAACAATGAAGCTGCTAACAACGCTGAGTGGTTTGGATATATTGGGACCCCAATATCGTTGGCGCACTAATATTTATACGGATGGGATTATTCGTCAGGGAGTCTTGAAGGGTAATTTATATTTACAAGGTACGGGTGATCCAAAACTCATCCCCGAAGAGCTCGCCAAGATGATGAAAGAGCTACAAAATCTTGGTATTCAGAAGATTGATGGTAATTTGTTTTTTGACCGCAGTGCTTATGCACCGAGCGTGATGGAGCACAACACGATTGATGGCGAATCTTTACGTGCTTATAACGTTCCACCGGATCCATTGCTGTATGCCTTTCGTACCCTCTCCTTTCAATTGGGTAAGTCACGCACTGCGGACTTTATTGATATCAGTTACACACCAGCGCTATCGCAACTGCGGGTTGCAAATCAAATGCGGTTAGTAGATCGTCCTTGCGATAACTGGAAAAGCAATATTGGTTTTAAATTAGATCCGGAAGAAATCGGTAATACCGATCAAGCCTTAACTGCACAGTTTTCAGGAGCTTTCCCAAGTTCTTGCAAAGGCGTGAACTTCAACATCGTTGCTTTGGATGCTAATACCTTCTTAACCCAAGGCTTTGCAGCTGCCTGGGAATTGGCTGGTGGCACTTGGGCTAAACCGCCTATTGGAAAGGATGGCAACGTTCCGCTTGCGGCTCGTCTCTTACTGCAATTTGAGGGCATCAAGCTAGCCGATGATGTCTTAGACATTAATAAATATTCGAATAATGTCATGGCGCGTCAAGTTCTGTTAACGCTTGCCTTAGAAAAAATGGGTAAACCAGCAACAACTGCCAATGGTGATTTAGTAATTCAGAGTTGGCTCAAGCAAAACGGTTTGAACTTTACGGACTTAGTTATCGAAAATGGTTCTGGACTATCTCGCAATGAGGCCATCTCTGCAGGGCAAATGAATCAACTTCTCTTGACCGCCCGCAATCTTCCAGTGGCAGAGTTTTTTTACAACAGCCTCCCGATAGCGGGAACTGACGGTACTATGCGCAATCGTTTGCTAGGCGAACTTCGTAAGTTTTTACATCTCAAGAAAAAGCCTGAGGCCAGAATCAAGACTGGCTCATTGGAAGATGTCCGCGCAATTTCAGGTTACGTTTTGAGTAAATCTGGAAAGCTGTACGCTGTGACTTCCTTTATTAACCACCCCAATGCCTGGAGAGGTCTTGAAGCACATGATCAGCTACTGACATGGCTACTAGAGGATGGTCCAGAACCAAAGCACGCTCGTTGAAGTCGATCTCTTACTCCATCCCACTCCTCACCAGCTGGTGGCTCTGGAAACAAAATGAGATCCCAACCTTGCTGATCTAGATCCCGTAAGGAACGATATAGACGACTTGCAAAAGCACTGCTATCACTAGGCACTTCAACTTCTTCAAAGTGAGCAGATGGATGACCATCTTCACTTAAAGAAGATTCTGAATCCCATACAGCTACTGCAACGCGGGATTTAATATCCGGAAACTCACTCAAAGCATCCAAGATTCGGCCTGGAGCATACAAACGCAAAGGTGTAGTTGGGGCGTAATGCGCCTTGAGACTTCCAGACACCTTAGGAAGATCTTCTGTCGGTTCATTTGCTTTTAGATCGCCGGGTAGATAGACCTTGATGCCCGTCTTGGCGAAGATCTCACTTGGTGTAATAGCACCCGGCCTGAGTAGTATTGCTTTATCGCCAGAAGACAAATCAATAATGGTTGACTCTATCCCAACCTCGCAATCACCGCCGTCCAAAATCATCAAATCGAGCATACCTTCAAATTCATGGCGAACATCTGAAGCACTGGTTGGCGAAACCTTACCAAAACGATTGGCTGATGGCGCTACAACGCCACCTTTAAATTTGCGCAACAACTCTTGAGCAATTGGATGGGCGGGCGCACGAATCGCTACCGTATCTTGGCCGCCAGTCAAATCTGTCAAAACGCTTTTATCCTTCTTAAAGACCAGCGTTAATGGTCCCGGCCAAAATGTATTGATTAGTTTTAAGGCTTCTTCCGATACATCTCTTGCCCAACTAGACAGTATCGGCACCCAATCCACATGAGTCTGATCAAACCTATCCGGTGCGGCCAAGTGAACAATTAAAGGATGGTTTGAGGGGCGACCCTTGGCGACAAATATCTTTTTAATGGCTTCAGAATTTTTAGCATCTGCACCCAACCCGTAAACGGTCTCAGTCGGAAAGGCGACTAAACCACCATCACGCAATGTTTGTACTGCTTCGTTAATTACTGCAGCAGACTGCAGGCTACTGTCGCTGGACATTTCTAGGGCTCTATCCCTAATTCAGTGGCAACGGCTGCACAATTTTGGCGCGCTTCATTCAGGGCTTCGCCCAGGCAATTGATATGACCCATTTTTCTACCCATGCGAGGCTCAGACTTTCCATACAAATGCAATTTAGCATCAGGATGAGCTAGCACTTTATTCCAAGCGGGTTCTTTTGGCTGATCTTCGCTACCTTCAAACCAAAGATCACCTAATAAGTTCAGCATTGATACGGGCGCTAACTGTCGCGCATCACCCAAGGGCAGACGAGCCATTGCTCTTACTTGTTGCTCAAATTGACTGCTAACACAAGCATCCATCGTGTAGTGACCGGAATTATGTGGGCGAGGGGCGATTTCATTAGCGACGATATCGCCATTCTTAAGAACAAAGAACTCAACGCAAAGCACGCCGACGTAGTCAATCTTTCGAATAAGTGCTTTTGCCGCTTCCACAATTTTTTTCTCTTGCGCGGGCTTTAGTGATGGCGCTGGCACAGTAGAGGTATGCAAAATTCCATCACGGTGTATATTTTGCGAAACTGGATAAGCAACCACCGCATCATCATATCCGCGCACAACTAAAGCAGACACTTCAAAATCTAACTCCATGCGCTTTTCTAATACACAAGGAACTTTGCTTAATTCCGCCCAGGCTGCCGGCAATTCCGCTGCTGTGTAAAGAGTAATTTGACCTTTACCGTCATAACCCATACGAGCTGTTTTTAATATTCCAGGGAATAATTCAGCAGGAATGTGAGCAATATCAGCATCATGCTCAACAACAGCATACGGAGCTGGGCCAATATTCGTTTCGGATTTCCAGGTAGCTAGAAACTTTTTCTCAGCTACTCGATTTTGTGCCAAAGAAACGCAACTGCTACGTGGCGCAACAAATACTCCAAGGGCCTCCAACTCATCTAATGCCTGCGCTGGAACATTCTCAAACTCAGTGCTTACTGATGGGCAAAGAGCAGCCATCTCTTTTAAAGCGACGGAGTTAGTGTAGTCAGCTTGAATAAACTTTTCGGCTATAGAGCCTGCGGGACTATCAGAGCCAGGGTCTAAAACACAAACCTTGTAGCCCATAGCTTGGGCAGCCTGGGTAAACATGCGCCCCAATTGTCCGCCGCCTAAAATTCCTAAATACGAACCCGGCAAAATGGGTTCCATGCGATCTGCCATGTAATTAATATCCCGGCAAATTCATTGAACGTGCGGTATCAGACTGTTTCGCACGGAAATCTTCCAAACGCTTAGCTAAATCCGCATCGTGCAAAGCCAAACCAGCAATAACATGCAAGGCGGCATTAGCCGCACCAGCCTCACCAATTGCAAAAGTGGCAACCGGAATACCTTTAGGCATCTGCACGATTGAATATAAAGAATCTTCGCCACGTAAATATTTGCTGGCTACTGGCACGCCATAAACAGGAACAATTGTTTTGGATGCAAGCATACCTGGTAAATGCGCCGCACCACCTGCACCAGCAATAATGGCTTGCAAGCCATTGGCTTGTGCTTTTTCAGCATACTGGAACATATCGTCTGGCATACGGTGTGCGGAGAGCACTTTAGCTTCATGAGCGACATCAAATTGCTCAAGCATTTGAGCGGCGTGCTGCATGGTGTCCCAATCTGAGTTGGAACCCATTACTATTCCGACAATTGGCTTCTTGCTCATTTACCTCTCCAAATACCTTCAATTTTTCCCGAGTATCTCATTATCCTCGAGTTAACCCTGCTCAGTTAGCCTGGTTAAGGCCTCGCGATACTTTTGTGCAGTCTTTTCAATGACGTCAGCCGGCAATTGCGGTGCAGGGGCTGTTTTCGGCCATAACTTGCCATCCACCATCGCAGTTTCTAGCCAATCACGAACAAACTGCTTATCATATGAAGGTGGGTTGGAGCCTACATAGTAGGTCTCAGCAGGCCAGAATCTGGAAGAATCGGCAGTTAGAATCTCATCCATCAACACTAGTTGATCGTTAGTATCTAAGCCAAACTCAAACTTAGTATCAGCAATGATGATGCCGCGAGTAGCTGCGTACTCAGATGCTTCTTTATACAAACGAATACTCACTTCGCGAATTTGATTGGCTAATTTTTCACCAATAAGCTCAACTACTTTCTCAAATGAAATATTCTCATCATGCTCACCCACTTCAGCTTTAGCTGCTGGGGTAAAAATAGGTTCAGGTAATTTTTGAGCATTTTCTAAGCCAGCTGGCAATGCAATTCCGCAAACCTTGCCGGTTTCTTTGTAGTCTTTCCAACCGCTACCAGCTAAATAGCCGCGCACCACTGCTTCAACCAAAATAGGCTTCAAGCGTTTAGCTACTACTGCACGGCCTTTAACTTGGTTTACCTCATCTGCAGCCACTACAGTAGCTGGATCAATGCCTGTTAAGTGATTTGGTATTACAGAAGCTAACTTATCAAACCAAAAATTAGCCATTTGATTCAGAACTACGCCCTTCTCGGGAATAGGCTCGCCCATCACCACATCAAACGCAGAGAGGCGATCGGTCGTAATCATTAATAGCTTGTCATCATCTAGCGCGTAGACATCGCGTACCTTGCCTTTAGAAAGCAAAGGCAATGACTTAATAGAGGTTGCATACAAAGCGGCCATATTTAAATCACTTAACAATTTGAGTTAATTTACCGCTCTTATATAGCTCAGCCATCTTCTCTAAAGAGATCGGCTTAATTTTGGATGCTTGACCAGCAGAACCAAAAGCTTGGAAACGGGCAATGCATACTTTCTTAGCGGCTTCACGAGCTGGTTTCAAATAATCACGTGGATCAAACTTAGATGGGTTCTCAATAAAGTAACGACGGATTGCACCAGTCATTGCCAGACGAATATCTGTATCAATATTGATCTTACGAACACCATTCTTGATGCCCTCTTGAATCTCTTCAACAGGAACACCGTAAGTTTCTTTCATGTCGCCACCAAACTCACGAATCTCAGCAAGCAATTCTTGCGGGACGCTAGAAGAACCGTGCATCACCAGGTGAGTATTTGGAATACGTGCATGAATTTCTTTAATGCGATCGATTGCCAAAATATCGCCTGTAGGCTTTTTGCTGAACTTATATGCACCATGGCTGGTACCAATTGCAATTGCCAAAGCATCACACTGAGTTGCCTTCACAAAATCAGCTGCTTGCTCAACATCAGTCAACAACTGTTCACGAGTCATTTTACCGTCAGCACCATGACCATCTTCTTTGTCGCCCTGCATTGTCTCGAGCGAGCCTAATACGCCCAACTCTGCCTCGACAGTAACTCCAATAGAGTGAGAGAACTTCACCACTTCTTTGGAGACGTCTACGTTGTATTCATAGCTAGCCACTGTTTTGCCGTCAGCTTCTAATGAACCATCCATCATTACACTCGTAAAGCCACTCTTAATTGCTGCCATACAAACTGCAGGGCTTTGACCATGATCTTGATGCATTACCACTGGAATATGTGGATAAGCTTCAACTGCGGCAGAGATTAAGTGACGCAAAAACGCTTCGCCTGCGTATTTACGCGCACCTGCAGATGCTTGCATGATGACTGGAGAATCAGCCTCATTTGCCGCCTCCATAATTGCCGTCACTTGCTCCAAGTTATTAACGTTAAATGCTGGTAGGCCATAACCATTCTCAGCTGCGTGATCCAAGAGTTGTCTTAAAGATACTAAAGCCATGATGTTCTCTTAATAAATAGTAATGAGGTTTAAAAATAAATCGTTTAGTTAAAGATGTGAATTACTTCACATGAATAATTTTGAGAGTATTGGTTCCACCAGGCTCGCCCATTGGCTCACCAGAGGTCAGCACCACGGCATCACCCTTCTTGACTGCGCCCACTTTTTTCAGGCATGCCTCCACCTCTTGTAATGCAGTGTCGCGATCTTTGGTGTAGTCCAAGCCGATTGGGGTCACATTGCGATAAGTACTTAATGCACGTTGTGTAGCAATCTTAGAGGTCAAAGCAAAAATAGGTACATGAATATTGTGACGACTCATCCAGATCGCAGTTGAACCTGAGTCAGTCAAAGCTGCAATGGCGTTCGCATTTAAATGATGGGCCGTAAACAGAGCTCCAAGAGCAATCGTTTGATCAATGCGGGTGAAAGTTTGATCCAAAAAGTCGGTATCGAGCTTCACACGATCCGACTTCTCAGCTTCTATACAAATTTCTGCCATTGCCTTAATGGTCTGAACTGGGTACATACCTGCAGCTGATTCAGCAGATAACATCACAGCATCAGTACCATCCAACACTGCATTCGCAACGTCGCTTACCTCAGCGCGCGTTGGAACTGGAGCGTTAATCATGGACTCCATCATCTGCGTAGCAGTAATCGTAAATTTATCCGCCTCTCGCGCCCAAGCAATCATGCGTTTTTGCAGAGCAGGTACAGCAGCATTGCCGACTTCAATTGCTAAATCACCGCGCGCAACCATGATGCCGTCGCTCTCAGCAATAATGCTTTTGAGGGCTTCAGGTTCAATCGCTTCTGCCCGCTCTACCTTCGCAATCGTTCTCACCTTACCAACGCCATACTTGGCGCTAGCAGCATCTGCGAGCTTACGGGCATAGGCCATATCAGCGCCGTCTTTAGGAAAACTAATTGCCAAGAAATCTACGCCCATGGCAATAGCAGCATCTAAGTCAGCGATATCTTTTTCAGTCAGGGCGGGAGCAGTTAAACCGCCACCTGCACGATTAATACCCTTGTTATTAGAGAGTGGCCCACCTTGTTCAACAACGGTAAAAATCTCTCCGCCTTTAACACTCTCAACGGTAAGAACAACAAGGCCGTCGTTCAACAAAAGGCGATCACCTGGTTTTACATCACCCGGCAATTCTTTGTAATCAAGACCAACCTTAGTTTGATCGCCTAGCTCACAAGCTACATCGAGAGTAAATTTGTCACCCTCTTTAAGCAAAATTTTGTTTTCTGCAAACTTTCCAACACGGATTTTTGGGCCCTGTAAGTCAGCCATGATACCGACTTCTTTGCCAGCTTCCGCAGAGATGGTTCGCACTAAATCATGTCGCGCCTTATGGTCGGCCACAGTGCCGTGAGAGAAATTCATCCGCACCACATCAACGCCGGCACGAATCATGTCACGCAACACTTCAGGCTTTTCTGAGGCAGGTCCTAGGGTTGCAATGATCTTTGTTGCTCTCAACATATTTAGTCTTTCGCTCTTTCGGCAAGTACTGCAAAGGCTGGCAAGGTTTTACCTTCAAGGAACTCCAAGAAAGCGCCACCGCCAGTAGAGATGTAATCCACTTGATTCTCAATACCGTACTTCGCGATAGCTGCCAATGTATCGCCACCACCAGCAATAGAAAAGGCAGGCGAATGTGCAATAGCTGCTGCCAACATTTTGGTGCCGCCACCAAACTGATCTATTTCAAAAACTCCCAATGGGCCATTCCAAACAATCGTGCCTGCATGAGCAAGCATGATTGATAATCGCGCTGCAGTCTTTGGACCAATATCCAAAATCATGTCGTCTTCTGCGACCTGATCTGCAGGCACGCGATTTGCACGAGCCAATGGAGACAGTTCATTTGCGACAACAACATCCTCCGGAATGGGAACGTGAGCACCACGCTTTTCCATGATCTCCATGATCTCTCTGGCTTCTTTCACTAAATCGGGTTCAGCAAGGGATTTACCAATAGGCAAACCTTTAGCCAACATAAAGGTATTAGCAATACCACCGCCGACAATCAGCTCATCAACTTTTTCTGACAGAGCCTTAAGGATAGTGAGCTTAGAGGAAACTTTAGAACCTGCTACGATCGCTACCAAAGGGCGCTTCGGACTTGCCAATGCGCGACTCAACGCATCTAGCTCTGCAGCCATCAAAGGACCAGCGCAAGCTATAGGAGCAAACTTTGCCACACCATGAGTGGTTGCTTCTGCGCGATGAGCAGTACCAAATGCATCGTTAACATAAACATCACACAATGCAGCAATCTTTTTTGCTAATTCGTCGTTGTTCTTTTTTTCGCCTAGATTCAGACGACAGTTCTCTAGCAATACCAGCTCTCCTGGATTTACCTCAAAGCCGCCATTCACCCACTCGCTAATTAAAGGAACTTTGCGATTCAGCAGACTCGCAATTCGGTCAGCAACAGGAGCCAAACTATCTTCCGGCTTAAATTCACCCTCGGTTGGGCGACCTAAATGAGAAGTCACCATAACCGCTGCCCCGGCATCCAAACACATCTGCACAGCAGGCATTGACGCCCGAATTCGAGTGTCTTCAGTAATATTTCCAGCCTCGTCCTGGGGGACATTCAGATCGGCACGGATAAGAACCCGCTTGCCCTTTAATTGGCCTGATTGGGCTAATTCGCTTAAACGCTTAACTTTAAATAAGGATTCCGGCATGTGTTTTGGCAAAAATGATGGTTTATGGGGAATACTCCATTCTAAAGGCTTCGACCCAATTACCCCAGTGATCAGAGCCGACAGACTGCGTTGCCTGCTCTACAATAAGAACTTAAACGCATTCTGGGCTGAAAGACCGATATCTACCAGTCTGATGCCTTGCCGAAACCACTTTTATAGATACTTAATAGACACAAAAAGGTAAAGAAAATGTCGATGTCCGACCGCGATGGCTTTATTTGGACTGATGGGAAGCTGATTCCTTGGCGTGATGCCAATATTCACGTGTTAACACACAGCCTACACTACGGCATGGGCGTATTTGAGGGCATTCGGGCCTATAAAACCCCTCAAGGAACCGCTATTTTCCGCCTTCCAGAGCATGTAAAACGCCTGTTTAATGGAACCAAGATCTTCCAAATGAACATGCCGTATAGCCCTGAAGAGGTTACCAAGGGCATTATCGACACCGTAAACAGCAATAAGCTAGAAGCGTGCTATATCCGCCCAATTATCTTTATTGGCTCCCAAAAGCTGGGAATCTCCCCAAAAGGGAACAGCATTCATGCCTCAATCGCCGCCTGGGAATGGGGTGCTTACTTGGGTGAAGATGGCCTAAACAAGGGAATTCGCGTAAAAACCTCTTCTTTTACCCGCCACTTTGTTAACTCATCCCTAGTCCGCGCTAAAGCCTCTGGTTACTACATCAACTCCATTTTGGCTAATCAAGAGGTAACAGCAAATGGATATGACGAAGCTTTATTGCTTGACACCGAAGGTTATGTTTCTGAAGGTTCTGGTGAAAACATTTTTATGGTGAGCGATGGCATTGTTTACACACCAGATCTGGCTTCTTGCTTAGATGGCATCACGCGTGACTCCATCATTGAGATTGTGAAAGACCTAGGTCTAGAGTTGCGTGAGAAACGCATCACTCGTGACGAAATCTACTCTGCCGATGAAGCATTCTTCACCGGCACTGCTGCTGAAGTAACTCCAATTCGCGAATTAGACGATCGCACTATTGGCGATGGTAAACGTGGTCCGATCACTGAAAAAATTCAGAAGACCTATTTCGATGCGGTTTACGGCAGAAACGACAAATACAAATCTTGGCTCACCTACGTAAAGTAACTTCAGTAATTAGGAATAGCATATGACTCAAGCTCAAGTTGTGATGGTGGATGGCAAAGACTTGCCGTTACATTGCCCCACCAATAAAACACCAGCATGGAACTCACATCCACGCGTTTTCTTGGACATTACCAAAACCGGCGAAGCGAAGTGCCCTTATTGCGGCGCAGAATATAAGCTCATTCCCGGCACTGAGCCACACGGTCACTAAGCCTTATCAGCGCCTACTAGTGAGGCGCTGAGTCGGGATACATTACATGCAAGGTATTCTGATCATCGCCCCAAATTGGATTGGGGATGCAGTAATGACACAGCCTTTACTTGCGTCTCTCAAAGCACAATATCCAGAATCAAAAATTGATGTACTTGCCAGCACTTGGGTTGCTCCAATCTATCGCGCCTGTTCTGAAGTGCATGACGTCATCGAAGCAAAGTTTGAACACAAACAACTGCAATGGGGCTTACGGAAAGAGTTAGCCAATAAGCTTGCAGCAAAAAAGTATCAGGCTTGTTTTGTACTTCCCAATAGCTATAAATCAGCTCTCATCCCTTGGCTTGCCAATATCCCTTTCCGAATTGGTTATCGCGGTGAGTTACGCTTTGGCTTAATTAACTTAGCACTGGATAATCCAAGCAAAGTAAATAGACCGCCCATGGTTGAGCACTACCTTGCGCTGAGTCAGCTTTTAAATAACGAGCAAGCTTCACCAACCACCGGTAATCTCACGCCCAAGTTAAATGTATCTGCCGTAGCTGCCGACTCAGTACAAGCAAAATTAAAAAATATTCATATTGATCAAGCAAATATTTATGTAATGTGCCCTGGCGCAGAGTATGGCCCAACTAAACGTTGGCCAACTAGCAACTTTGCGGAGTTGGCACAAAGCATTGTTACAAATAACCCAACTAATCAAATCATCCTTTTGGGCAGCAAAGGTGATTACGCTCTCTCCCAAGAAATCGAAGCTAAAGCCAGGCGGGATAGTCATATCCATAACTGGTGTGGCGACACCTCTCTTGATGAAGCAATTGCCCTAATTGGCATGAGTAAAACGGTCATTAGTAATGATTCTGGCTTAATGCATATTGCGGCGGCCCTCAAAACCCCTCAAGTCGCTATTTTTGGATCAAGCGATCCCGCTCATACACCACCACTGTCCGACAAAGCCAAAGTCATTTGGCTAAACCTACCTTGCAGCCCATGCCATAAGAGAGAGTGCCCCCTAGGTCACCTCAAGTGCTTAAATGACATAGTGCCAGCACAGGTATTGGCTACACTGAATACATTACCGTCTTAACCCAGGAAAAGTAAGCTATGCCTAAACTTGCCAGACTATTTCAAAATGCAGATGATGTCGTTGAGGCATGGCGGGATGCGCTAAGCCATCGTGACGTGCAAAGTGCTTTGGATATTTGGCTGGATGACGATTCCATTACTTGTGTTCTTCCTGAGGGACATCGCTTAACTGGACATGCAGAAATTCGTGATGGCTTGGAGCGACTGCTTGCAAAGCAACCACTATTCCTTGAACCTATAGCATGTATTAGCCACTCCGTTCTTGGCGCTGCCGTATATGACACTACTGAAGCTGTTCATTTACGAGCAGATCAAGTTGAAGCAGAATTTTTTCTCAACATCACATTGGTGCTTCTACAAGACAACCAGGGATGGCGTATTGCGCATTTACACGCAAGCCACTCCACTGAAGACACTTTCGACGCACCCTCTACACCACACGGCTTGCACTAAACGCTATGGATGATCAAGTACTTCGGTCACTAATGAAGTGGCCAAATGTGCCTGATTGCTTTGGTTGGCTCGCACTAGATCGTCGCGGCCAATGGCGGATGCGCGATGAGTTTGCCCAACAAAATCGTCTTCCAGGGCAAGTTATTCAACATGTTGCTCTCAATGACTTTATTGCCCGAAATTATGCATGCGATGAACTCGGCAGGTATTTTTTTCAAAATGGTCCGCAGCGTGTCTTTGTTACTCTAGATGCCACCCCTTTGATTGCACGCATCATTCCTAATGATCAGGGCAATCAATTTCTTACTCAATGTCATAAGGTCATTGAGCCAGATTCAGCCCTAAGCGATGAAAACGGCAATATTTATATTGTTGGAAAAGTCGATCAAATATTCTATGACAGTAGCAATTTAAATAAACAGTTTCTCAAAAGAGAAACTCAAGCAATTGCCCTTTTGCATGATCACGATCTAGATCATTTTTCTGAGCTAGCTAAACTCCGCGAAGAAGCCTGTAGTTTTGGGGGATCCTGGACTTGGCAAGGAAAGCAGCTTCCACTAGACCCCATACATTCCCAAGAGTTAGCTACACGCTTTCATTACCAAACTACGCCACAACCTTAGCCGGGAGCTTGCTTACCCTGCTCCTTGAGCTCATCTTGATATTGCCTTTGCATTTCACGCAAACGAGCATCAATACTGGAGCCCTGGTAAAAATCAGCCCCACCAGCAGAACGAGCAATACGAAGTTGTTCAATTGCTGAAGGCCAAGCCCCCTCAAGGGCATATTTTTCGCCAAGTGCGTAATGACGCATGGGTACATTACCTGCCTGATCGTAAGACTTGGACAATAAATTCCACCATACAATTTCATTGGGCTGAGATCTGGCTCGAGCTTTTAGCCAAGTGATCGCATCATTAGTGCGGCCTAGTTTTAGTTCAGCATTAATCATTGCCGCGCCTGCTGCATAAGATTGTGGATATGCACGCAAAGTAGCCTGAGCAATTTGAAGCGCCTCTTCACTTTTACCTTTAGCCAAAGCTAATTCAGAAGCGGTAATATCCAAAGACAGGCTCTGTCTTTGGATAGGCGAGCCTGGGGCGCTTGCCTTCTGAGCTAAGTTACGAGCTTGCTGAAGATTAGATTCGGCTTGATCAATTTTTCCTTGACGCTGAGCGATCAGAGCTAAGCCATAGAATCCCTCTATCTGTTTTCCAATTTGAGGCTGCTTACTCAAGCCATCAAAAGTATTCTTTAAGTCGTATAAGCCACTCGAACTTCCAGCTTGTTCCATGCGCGCCCGCGCCTTGATGAAATAAAACTCAACGGAACTGGGCACGTTGCGTGTTACCACAGTCCGCGCCCGATCTTGCATATCGGCAATACGATCTGTTGTTAAGGGGTGGGTGCGTACGTAGGCAGGAACACCTTTATCCATAATGCCGGTGGCCTTTTGTAAGCGCTGGAAAAAGCCCGGCGCTCCATTTACATCATAACCACTAGCCTCCAAAATCTGAAAGCCAATACGATCAGCCTCACGCTCTGCATCTCTCGAATAAGAGAGTTGATTATTGATGGCAGCCGCTTGACCGCCCTGCATAAGGCCCGCTGCAGCTTGTGGATTGCGTGACATTGCCAATGCACCAAGCACCATGCCAGCGATCGCAATCATCGTATTGGTAGTCTGCTTATCCATCTGACGAGCTAGGTGGCGCTGTAATACGTGGCCCGTTTCGTGCCCCATGACTGAAGCCACCTCAGAATCAGACTCTGCACTCACAATCAAGCCAGTATGAAAACCAATAAATCCTCCGGGTAATGCAAAGGCATTAATACTGCTATCTTTAACAGCAAACACTTCGAAGTTATACGCTCCGCTACCCTGCTCGTTTGCGCCACCAAGCTGCAATTTTTTTGCAGCCTGTAGCAAGCGACGTTCCATCTGATTTAGAAAATCATAAAGAGGCAAGTCATTTGAATAATCAGGGTCAGGACGAATCTGGCGCATAATCATTTCGCCATATTTGCGCTCGTCCACTCGACTTAACGCATCACCACCTGGATCACCCATGTCCGGCAAAACAATCGTTGGCTGACTTCGCAAAGCGCTTCGTGTTGGAGCATTAGCTGGACGCGCGTCGGGCGACTGCATGGCCCTGCCAATATTCTGAATAGCAGCAGAATTACCCTCTACGGAAACATCCCCAGCAGAAGTTGCCGCACATACAGGAAGCCCAGAGAAAGTCAGCCCCAACATTAGCCAAACGGCCAAAGTACGGCGCAAAAATATGGTTTTTGGATCTGACTTTATGTCTTGCATCTCTATATGGTAAAACTTATCCCATGAACAAACTAACTCATTTTGATGCCAGCGGGCAAGCCCACATGGTAAACGTTGGCGACAAGCCTAACACCCATCGCATCGCCGTAGCTACCGGCAAGATCAACATGCTTCCCGAAACCTTCAAAATGGTTGAGGCTGGTACCCATAAAAAGGGTGATGTCCTAGGCATCGCCAGAATTGCAGGTATTCAGGCATCCAAGAAAACGTCAGACCTGATTCCTCTTTGCCACCCATTGGCCCTTACCCACGTTAGCCTAGAGTTTCAAAGCGATCCCCAAGACAGCAGCATCACCTGCCAAGTGAGGGCTGAAACTACAGGACAAACTGGCGTAGAAATGGAAGCCCTCACCGCAGTCCAAGTTGCCCTACTCACAATCTACGATATGTGTAAAGCAGTTGACCGAGGAATGGTAATGGGTGACGTGAAGTTGCTTGAGAAGAGTGGCGGCAAATCTGGGGAGTGGGTTGCGGGGAAGTAAACGCTAACCCAAGAAGCATCCAACACATGTAACTTTAAGTCTTGTCCAAATCTTGTCCAAATGAAGGATAAGAAATGGCATCAATTCGATTTAGAAGTAACAAGTGGCAAGCAAGAGTCTCTCGCAAAGGAGAGCAGTCCTTAGTCAAAACATTCCAATCTAAAGAAGATGCCGAACGCTGGGCAAGAAGCGTTGAGGTGGAATGGGACAAGGGAACATATACCAACATTCACCAAGCCCAGAAGACTGCTTTTGGCGAACTCATCGAGCGCTACCTACGTGAAGTTACTCCACTGATGCGTGGAGCTAAAGCAGACTCTATTCGCCTCAAAGCCATCATGCGAAAGCCAATTGCTAAAGAAAATATGGCAACGCTCACATCACACAAGATTGCCAAGTACCGTGACCAACGCTTACTCGAGATTAAGCCCAGCACCGTTGTGCGTGAGCTATCCTACTTTTCCTCAATCATTAACCATGCCCGCAGAGAATGGGGTTTAAACATCCCTAATCCTGTTTTGGGAGTGCGGAGACCAGCGCAACCACAAGGCAGGAATCGGGTACTTACCTATGATGAGGAGAGAATTCTGCTCGAAGCATGCACCCCGATAGCCAACCGTAACATTTATACTAAGCCGTTTGTCATCATCGCCATTGAGACTGCGATGCGAAGAGGTGAGATATTGAGCCTTCGTTGGGAGAACATCAATTACCAAACCAGAACAGCCTACCTAGCGCTTACCAAGAATAGTGAGTCTAGAAGGGTTCCACTATCTACAAGAGCCATAGAGACCCTACAGTTACTGCCAAGGAGTATTGATGGAAGAGTATTCCCGATCAACTTTGCAGCCCTAGAAACCAACTTTAAACGGGCTGTAATACGAGCCAAGCTAACTGACTTACGCATCCATGATTTGAGACATACGGCAGCCACCAGACTATCTGAAAAGCTACCAAACTTGCTGGAACTCTCAGCGGTTACTGGACACAAAAGTCTAGCCATGCTCAAGCGTTACTACCATCCAAACGCAGAACAGCTAGCTCTAAAGATCGGATAGCCATTTCGCCAAAATTAAACGAAGCAGCGTAACTGTCTGTATTTATTGATGTTTTCTGAATTTACTCAGAGTTTTCTTCACATAATGGAGGGAAAGAGCAGGTTGATAATAGCTGTTTGAGGCACCCTACTCTTTTTGCTGATATTTCCAGTAGCTACTGAGGAACTGATCATGCTGAGAACCCTGTTGCTGATTCTTCATATAAGTTAAATCTAAGTACATATCATTTGGGTAAGGGTAGAAGACTGGCTCAAAATCAGTCAAAAACTCCTCTGGATCCTTCAGTTGCGGAACTACTCCCAGCACTTCCTCGTAGGCTTCATTCATAGCTATTTGCAATTCAGGTAGATGATGCTCTTGGCAGACAAATGAGTCATGCACAGGCAGGCAGAGAATCCCTTGGCTTAACAATTTCATCATCACCTTTTCGGCTACCTGAGAGTCAATAAATTGATACCGTAGGCCATGACCCTTCCCTTTGATATCTTTTATGATTGGGTGCTTTTTATTGACCCATGCTCCCAACGAAGCCGTATTCATCTCTATCGTTTTAATCTGCCGATTATTTAGCTTAAAGTTACCCCGATCATCATTGATCATGGCATTGATATAAGTCTTAATTACCTTCCTCTTTGATTTATATGGCTCAATGTCCTTGTCATACTCCTTACCGTCAAAACGAAGCCCCAAGTCATATAAGTCACCCTCTGGCAACGGCAAATTAGCCTCTCGGTACATCATCCTTGGATGAAGTTCTGAATAATCTACCTCTACAGTTGGCAAGCCGTTGATAGTGATGTATCTACGATATTCGCTAGGTATGAACTGCCACCAACCCCCGTAAAAACGACCGCCCTTTTGAAAGCTGCCTCTAGAGAAAATTCGCCTTAACTGGACATGGAGATAGTTAAAAATCCGCGGCTTCTTTTTGTTGTCTCCAAAAACTGAATCCAATTGATACTGATCATTTGCCATCTTGGCAATGAGGCCTGCTTCAAGATGATGTTTGTCAATGGATAAACAGATGGCATGCTGGGTAATAAAGCTATTGTAGATTTGGAGATTTTTCCGCCACCTACGTATATCGTTGTTATCCTTAAATTGGCAATAAACTTTTGACTTCGTTTTACGATCAAAGTCCTTAAGGACAATGACATCTCGATGCTTAGGCCCCATTTTTCGCCATACATACTTAGTGCGCTCAAACTCCTGCAAAAGCCTGCCTTTAGCCCGCAACCTAGTCGGAATATTCTCTCCGCCCCAATTTTTTATGCCCTTCTCAAGATCAATCCAGCCAAGAGATTCAAGGGCATCCAACACCCGTAAGACAGCCGTATGACTATATTCAGTCAATTGATGATCTTTACTGCCATAAGCTCCATCACTTTTGGGAACGGCTAATTTACATTGCTTATGCCTACTTCCAAATACTTGATACAGACCTTCGATGATTGAACGAGCAGCAAGTTCGTGAGCAACCAGCATTTTGGCTTGGGGCTTATTTTGCAGCCTTAATCTTGTGAGAAGATGCTCTAAAACAATAGAGATTAACTCCCCGAACATCTGGTCTTCTGGCAAATGAATATATTTCAAATGTAAGTTATACGTCTTATATTGTTTACGCATATTTTTCATTCCGTTCTAACCCGTCAGGTTAAATAACAGTTACCTGTTGAGATCAATAGGTATAAAGCAGGAACAAAAGGAGAGTATTGCTTGGATGACATCTATAGGGTAGCGAATTAATCCGTCAAGAAAGATTTAAAAATCGCTAAACATACAATTAAGCCACTTAAGATTCGATCATCCCCAAATTGATTACAAGCTGTTTTAAAAGCTTAATGCTGGCACTTGTCTCTGCAGATCTTTGACGTTCTGCTTTGGTGCATCCTTTACCTTGATAGTTCCAGTGATCTTGATTTTTTGGAGAAAGCCCGCCATGAAGACGGCAACGGCCATTAAGCATGCCATGCTTCTGGCAATAAGATTCCTTACCTCTGAGCTTAGCCCCACACAACATTCATTGGCCTCTTGAGTGGAATGGCCATCATTTGCTTAGCCTCAAAACGCAATTACCAAAAGCCTCTGTGCCTGATTTAAAACCTAGATCTGCACACTTCTTTTTGGCATCATCCATTCCAACAGTTGCAGGTGGTGATGGTTGATAAGCTGGTGCTTGATAGACCGATACTGGCTTCGAAAAAGTATATTCACTATCCTTATGGCACAAACGAAGTTTGGTTGAGGCCAAGCTTACGCCATCAGGCCAACGAACGTTCGGACTTTGGATTTCAAGACAAGTATTGGTTATGACCAAATCTGGGTAACTTAGTTTCATGGGGGTGTAATAGGAGAAAGTTCCTCCTCCATGCTGGCTACCCGAAATAATTGCACCAGGAGGGTCTGACTTATACATAACCGTAGGTGCGCACCCCGTTAACAACAAAAGAAGCGAAAGCAAAAAGGTTTTGATCTTATTAAATGTTAAAAGCAATTTGTAACAGTTCCTGTGGTACTACAGTTCATTGTTCTGCCGCCAGGCAAAATATATGTTCTATTGGGATTTGGCGGGGTTGGCACTGTGCCATAACTATTATTTGCGTTATAAGCTCCCGAAGCAATCCCCGTCCCCATTTGGAATAATGCCATTCCTGCTGCAACGCTTCGCTGACGTTGTTGCTCATCCAGTTGCGCCTGATACTGCCTTTGTTGTTGCAAATACTGCGCCTGCTGTTGGGCGGCCTGAGATCTTGCCTGATCAATTTGCTGGCGACAAGTTGCATACTCATTTGTTTTGGGCTTAAAACCATATTTTCGACAAGTTGCATCATCTGGATCAGACGCATTCTGGGGAACATTTGCTTCTTTTCGCACAAGCAGCTCTAAAACGCAGCTAGCATAAGCCTCAGTCTTCTTTTTAAAACCTAATTCTGCACAAGTAGCTTCCTCTAGAGATGAATCAATACCGCTAGTCTGGATTGGCTTTTTATTAGAAGACTGCCCCATGATTTGATTATTAGAGCCTAACACTGGTCCAATGTAATTGTTGTCTTGAAAAATTCCATCCAAGACTCGTCCATCAGCAAAATAAAGGACTCCTTTGCCATTCTTCTTGTGATCAGTCCATTCACCAACGTATTTAGATCCATCGGAAGCAGTCCAATACGTACCAGTTCCGCTAATTTTTCCGTCTAACCAGCCACCCTCATACCTATCTCCATTTGAGAAAAAATAACTCCCTTTGCCATTCATTAAATTTTTTTTAAAAGTGCCTACATATTTATCTCCCATCCATGACCCTGGACCATAGGTTAGGCTGCCTTGTCCATGCATATGCCCATCCTTAAACTCTCCAACGTACAAGTCGCCAGCACCAAGCGAATATTTCCCAAAACAATTATTCCACTGATCAGAATATTCACCTTTGCATGCAGGAAGCTTGCTTTGAGCATTTATGTCTAAACATCCAAGCGAAAGTACGGCAAGCATAAAAAAACTGCGAAGCAGTCTATGACCACCAGATTTGGTTGTAATGACGTATTTCTTTTTCATATCCCATGAATATACTCTCACACATATCGAACAAAATACTGGGTAAGCCCCTACCTATTAGTTGGGGGGTATTTTAGGGGGTGGGGGTACGGTAGGGTCTGGGATTCCAAAAATGCACATGGGGGCTGCCAACTCTAACACTGTTAGGGTGACTTAAGCCCTGTGATAACCTTTGTCCAAATGTTGTCCAAGTAAACCTAAAGATTTGGTCAAGATTGAAGTTACAAAGTGTAGAAATGGAAGCCCTCACCGCAGTCCAAGTTGCCCTACTCACAATCTACGATATGTGTAAAGCAGTTGACCGAGGAATGGTAATGGGTGACGTGAAGCTCTTAGAAAAGAGTGGTGGCAAAAGTGGCGAATGGAAGTCTTCATAAAAAACTTCAAGTTCCACCCAAATAAAAGCCGCCTCATGAGCGGCTTTTTAATACTCCAAATTACTTGCTGATTCTGCACTCCGACGGCAACAACTGAGGAATTAAATTAGTCTCCGTTGATCTACATGACCATCCGCCAGCCCAAGCCGCGCCTTCTGGCTTTGACAGATCCAATGGCTTAGGAGAATTGGCATCAGGCTCATTGGTAGGGACTAAATGCAGGGTGTTTTTACCCTCTGGCGCAACACTTACCTGGTAGTCGATTGCAATCGCTCCTGACGGAGTGATTTCAATTAACTTAACGCTGCGAGTTGGTGTAAATGTAAAAGATCCATAGGTTGCCTCATCCATTACCACAGTGCCACGACTTGCAAAGGCCTCGGTTACCGCTAACTTCGCGCTTGAGGATAAATTCATACCTTCCACAACACGACTGCGAGCAATGTAATCTTGATATTGTGGCACTGCTACTGCAACTAAGATGCCAATAATCGCCACAACAACCATCACTTCAATTAAGGTAAATCCAGATTCTGATATTTGATCTTGATGGGTTTTTATATTTTCAAATTGATTGCTGGTACTCTGCATATTTTCTAGCTCCTGAGACGAAATACCTCATGATCCAGTCTACGCCCTTTGCATTCAAGGAATGTCATAAGTAAAAAAGCCGGCTTTGAAGGCCGGCTTTTTTGATTCATTCGTAAGAAAATTAATGCTCTTTTACTGCGTTCTTTTTCTTTAGATAGGTACCAACTAAAATCACAATAGCAACACCAATGATCTCAAAAGCAAGTTTGGCATCACCCATCGCAGCTTGAATACTATCCTTGATAGCAGGATCATCAACCAACATTCCACCGGCTAACAGACCTAAAAGGCCAGCACCTAAAGTAATGATGATTGGGAAACGCTCCATTACCTTCAGCAACATAGCGCTACCAAAGATGATCAATGGAATAGACATTCCCAAGCCAATAATCAACAGGAGCAGGCGAGTCTCTTCTGGACCTTTTTGTGCTGCAGCAGCAACTGCCAATACGTTATCTAGGCTCATTACTAAGTCGGCAATCAAGATCGTACGAATAGCAGCCCAGATGCTGGATTTGGCTTCCATATGCTCTTCACCACCACTATCCGATAAAAGCTGAATACCGATATAGAGCAATAGCAAACCGCCAACAATTTTTAGATAGGGCAAAGTAAGCAATGCTACCGCTGTAATCGTGAGTACGACACGCAAAATAATTGCAGCAGCGCTACCCCAGAAAATCGCTTTCTTTTGTTGTGCTGGTGGCAAATTACGTGACGCCAAAGCGATCACAACTGCGTTATCGCCTGATAGCAAAATATTTGCAACGATGATTGATAGAAGTGCCGCCCAAAAGGTGGCATCTGAAAATGCTGATAAATCCATGGTGTCTCCTACGTTTCTCTTATGTCTTATTTTATTTTTAACTACTGGGCACTACAAAAAGGATGCTGTTTTATCAGCACCCTTTTCCAAAACACTAATTACAACATGGCTTTCAATAAAGCAGCCATTTCTGATGGGTTCCTTGTTACTTTGAAGCCACACTCTTCCATAACCGCAAGCTTGGCATCTGCAGTATCGGCACCACCAGAAATCAACGCTCCTGCGTGACCCATACGCTTGCCTGGAGGCGCTGTTACGCCAGCAATAAAACCAACTACTGGCTTTTTCATGTTGTCTTTGCACCAGCGAGCAGCTTCAGCTTCGTCTGGACCGCCGATTTCGCCAATCATGATCACAGCATCAGTCTCTGGATCTTCATTGAACATTTTCATGATGTCGATGTGCTTCAGGCCATTGATTGGGTCGCCACCAATACCTACTGCTGTGGACTGGCCTAAACCAATTGCTGTCAACTGACCAACCGCTTCATAAGTCAATGTGCCGGAACGACTAACAACGCCAATGCGGCCTTTCTTATGAATATGACCAGGCATGATGCCGATCTTAATTTCATCTGGAGTAATAATGCCTGGGCAGTTAGGGCCAAGTAATAAAGTCTTTTTGCCACCAGCTTTTTCTTTAGCATGCATCTTGTTGCGAACTTCCAGCATGTCACGCACTGGAATACCTTCAGTAATACAAATCACGAAGTCGAGGTCAGCTTCAACCGCTTCCCAAATCGCAGCAGCCGCGCCTGGAGGCGGAACGTAGATAACAGAAGTGGTTGCACCAGTTTGCTGTGCAGCTTCTTTCACGGTTCCATAAATAGGAATATTAAAGATGGACTCGCCAGCTTTTTTAGGATTTACACCGGCAACAAAACAGTTTTTGCCGTTTGCGTATTCCTGACATTTTTCAGTATGGAACTGTCCTGTCTTACCAGTAATACCTTGTGTAATGACTTTGGTGTTTTTATTGATCAAAATAGACATATTGAAATTCCTGGATTATTTGTTTTTGGCAACAGCAGCAACTACCTTAGTAGCAGCTTCAGCCATTGAATCGGCACTAATAATTGGCAAACCAGAGTCTGCAAGAATCTTCTTGCCCAACTCTTCGTTAGTGCCCTTCATGCGCACAACCAAAGGTACTGTGAGGTTTACTGCTTTACATGCAGTAACAACACCGTCAGCGATCACATCACAACGCATAATGCCGCCGAAAATGTTTACCAAAATAGCCTCAACACTCTTGTTCTTCAACATGATCTTGAATGCCTCAGTTACTTTTTCTGCTGTAGCACCGCCGCCAACGTCCAAGAAGTTTGCTGGCTCGCCACCGAACAACTTAATAGTGTCCATCGTAGCCATCGCCAAGCCTGCACCGTTCACTAAACAGCCGATATTGCCGTCGAGAGAGATGTAAGCCAGGTCAAATTTAGAAGCTTCGATTTCGGCAGCATCTTCTTCATCGATATCGCGATAAGCAACGATTTCTGGATGACGGAACAATGCGTTAGGATCAAAGTTGAACTTTGCATCCAAAGCTTTAATCTTTCCGTTGCCTTCGAGAATTAATGGGTTGATTTCAACCAATGATGCATCGGTATCCCAGTAAGTCTTGTAAAGGTTTTTGAATACGTCGCGAGCCATTGGAATAGACGCCTCAGGAACGCCAATACCTTTAGCAACGATATCGCAATCAGCGTCTGTCAGACCAACCATCGGATCAACAAATACTTTAATAATTTTTTCTGGATGAGATTCAGCAACTTCCTCAATATCCATGCCGCCTTCGCTAGAGGCCATGATCACATTCTTTTGTGTGCCACGGTCTGTAACGATACTGAAGTAGTACTCTTTTTTAATATCAGCGCCATCTTCAATTAAGAGACGATTTACTTTTTGACCTTCTGGTCCAGTTTGATGCGTCTTGAGCTGCATTCCCAAAATTTCAGAAGCATACTTCTTTACTTCGTCCATGCTTCTAGCCAATTTCACGCCGCCGCCTTTACCGCGACCACCAGCATGAATCTGTGCTTTCACAACCCATACTGGGCCACCTAATTTTTCAGCAGCTTTGACTGCCTCATCAACACTAAATGCGGGAATGCCGTTAGGAACAGGCACATTAAATTGGCGAAGAAGTTCTTTGCCTTGGTACTCGTGAATTTTCATAATTACTCCGAAACGGTATCTTTTTTAGCAAGCGATGAGGATTAGTAAAACCGATGTCGCCACAATCTCATACTTACTCTAGAAGCTGGCTATATTTGCCAAATTTGAATAAATGCGAACGGCTTGACCGACTCCATAAGTCTATCATGCTGCAACGCCGCAAATAGCGTTTTTCGATCCGTAATTGCCCTAATCAGGGGTTTGTCCGCCTATAACCTTGGCCACAATATCGGATCCAAACCCCTTGGACGCTAGGAATCGGTATTGTCTGGCGCGTTCTTTTTGTTCAGTGGCACGCTGGCCATACTTGCGCATCCAAAGGCCATAAGCACGCTGGAATTCGGTCTCTTTCAGGGCTCCCAGCAATTTGGCTGACTGCCTAGAATCTACCCCCGCCCTTTCAAGTTCGTCGGCAATCTTTCTCATGCCGTAGCGCTCACTGCGGCGGCGAACCAAGGCTTCAGCAAAACGCTC
The DNA here is from genome assembly GCF_018881815.1 of Polynucleobacter sp. MWH-HuK1. Taxonomy (GTDB): domain Bacteria; phylum Pseudomonadota; class Gammaproteobacteria; order Burkholderiales; family Burkholderiaceae; genus Polynucleobacter. The sequence goes on along the minus strand of NZ_JACVPP010000001.1, from coordinate 626,949 downwards.
GTCAGACAACCAGCCGCGAGCCTCAAAATCATCCAATACAGCTTCAATCTGAGAATTTCTTGATTCCGGAGTTTGCTCGGCCTGATCTCCACCCAACTTGCCCCATCTAGCCTCAGATTCAGCTAATTTTGTGGCCAAGCCCTTGCGGCTGTATTCCCGGAGCGATAAAAGGCGCAAAGCCCGAGCTTTGAGACTCGGGCTTTGTTTGGACTTTTTATTACCACTTGATTCTGACATTGAAATATTCAACGCAGTTATTCAACTTCTTCCTCAGCCAGCACATCAGTTACCACTGCTGAACCGGCTTTAACACCAAGCTTCTCACGAATCTTTTTCTCGATATCTTGAGAGATGGCTGGATTCTCTTTTAAGAACTCACGAACATTGTCTTTGCCTTGACCAATGCGATCACCGTTGTAGCTATACCAAGAGCCTGACTTTTCAATGAGGTCTGCTTCGACACCCATATCAATGATTTCACCTTCTCTAGAAATACCAGCGCCGTACATGATGTCAAAAATGGCTTCACGGAATGGAGGAGAAACTTTGTTCTTCACAACCTTGACGCGAGTTTCATTACCTACAACCTCATCACCTTTTTTGATGCTGCCGATACGACGAATATCTAAACGCATAGAGGCATAAAACTTCAAAGCATTACCGCCAGTAGTTGTTTCTGGTGAACCAAACATCACACCAATCTTCATACGAATCTGGTTAATGAAGATCACCGTAGTGTTCGTGCGCTTGATTGCGCCGGTCAATTTGCGCAATGCCTGACTCATCAAACGAGCTTGCAAACCAGGGAGGGAATCGCCCATATCGCCTTCAATCTCAGCCTTTGGAACCAAGGCAGCAACAGAGTCGATCACGATTAAGTCAATAGAACCTGAACGCACTAAGGCGTCAGCAATTTCTAAAGCTTGTTCGCCGGTATCCGGCTGAGAGATCAACAAATTATTTACATCAACCCCCAGCTTGCCAGCGTACTGAACATCTAATGCATGCTCTGCATCGATAAATGCGCAAGTGCCACCAAGCTTTTGCATTTCTGCAATTGCATGCAATGTGAGTGTTGTTTTACCTGAAGATTCTGGTCCGTAAATTTCAATTACGCGCCCACGCGCTAGACCACCAACTCCAAGAGCAATGTCTAACCCTAGTGAACCACTTGATACAACCTGAATATCTTCGCTAATTTCAGCGTCGCCCAATCGCATGATTGAGCCTTTACCAAACTGCTTCTCAATTTGCGCCAGCGCTGCTGTTAGTGCTTTTTGCTTGTCTCCGCTCATTCCTTCAAATTCTGAAGAGGCTGATTTTCTTTTGTCATCCAAGGCCATTTTTGATTCCCTTTTCGCTATGTACTGGGCTTTTTCCCGAAGTTTTATCTACTGTGTAACAACTTAGGAGTTACTGTATATAAAAACAGTAGTCTTTGCAAGCGACTTTTAAACGGAATTTACGGATTTTTTATTAAGCCGATCGTGATTGGCACGGTCCCAGTAAAAAAAGAGGGGTATAGCAATAGCCCAGACCACTCCAACAAGGATAAATCCAGTGATTTGACCGCCCGAACCCCAACCTCCAGCGCCCATCCGAATACCAGCCTCATAGGACATGGGACCAGCAATACCCCCTAAAACAGCCCCTAAAACCGGTCTGCCACGCAACCAGGTCAAGGAACCATTAATAGTGGTGGCAACCAGTACCCACAAAACCCACATCCAGAGCGGCGACAAATAAGGGGACGGCCAGTCATCCCGAAAGTCCAGGTAGCCTAGATGCATGATGAGGGTGTCTGCCACCAACCCAAAGAAAAAAGCTTTACATAAGAGGCTTATTTCAGTTTTTGGCGAAGGGGAACGCCAGGCATGAAAGGCTATATAGGCCAAGGTAGCAATAATTGCCCAAAAGACTTGTTTATTGGCCGCGCCCAGAACACAGGCAAACCAACCAAGCTGGAAAATTACAAAGTTCCAAAATTTAGCCATACCAAGCATCCTAAGAAAAAAGCCACTGCCGAGGGGCAATGGCTTTTAGATTTGGTGGCGAATCAGACATTCATATTTGGCTTGTAAGCCATTGATTTATATGAGTGTTCTTCATCACACCTTAATTTATTACTCACAATATTACTCACAATTCTCAATTTGCCCCATTTATTTCCCAAATCATGAGGCGGAAAAATTGGTGCTTGCCATCTTTATAACAGACATCACTTTTTTTCCATTTCCACAACAGCCTATCTATAAAATAAATTGATTACAAAATTCAAAACAATTAAAAGGTTTCAAATGAATATACCTCTAAAGTCTTTAGCGCTAATAATTGGCATTGTTTTGGCAAGTGGATGCACCATCAAAGCAAATGTTACGAAGCATGACGAGCAATCATCTATTGCCGCCAAAAATTTCACACCTCATGAAAAATTAGCCAAGGTTTATTTTTTAACAACCTCCAAAGATAATTGGCTAAGTATTAAAGGAGGCTATTCAGCTGACTTGAAAATCAATGGCGCCTTAATTGGGTCAATAAATGACGACAATGTAATGTATTTCAACCTTGCTCCAGGCACTTATACATTTGAATGGTTTATGCGGTCATCGGATTTCATTGAGAGCAGGGCTACAAGTGTTGAATTACCCTATAGAGTTGCCGCTGGGGATGTTGTTATATTGCGAGGTAAATACAATGCAGGAGGGAGTGCTGGATTTGGTTTAATTGGCGCACTAATTTCACCGCCCAAATACGAAATGGAAATAAGCAAAGATAGAGATTTAATTAAAGAGCTAGTCATTGCCGCTCCGCAAAGTTGTCCACCTACTATTTGCATATCCGCAGACCCCACTGCACAGAAATCTCAAGATAAAAATAAAAGTATTTCAGCCCAAGAGAGGCTGAATGATTTAAATGAGATGCGAAGAAAGGGTTTGATTACACAAAAAGATTACGACACCAAGAAAGCGGAAATACTAAAAAGTATGTAGTAATCAATCTATGATTCAGATGTTGCCATGTAATTCCAATAATTAAATTTTCCAGCCGATAAAAAAGCCACCTAATATTTGGGGTGGCTTTTTTATTAAATCAACTCTTAACTTAGAACTTGTAGCCAATACCAACCAAGAAATTGTAGGCATTTGCACTCGAAGTGACTGACGATGTATAGCTACCGCCACCACCCCATGGCCCGGAACTTGTTTCAGTTTTATTGCCATAACTCATGTAATTGCCCTCACCAAAGGCATACAAATTGCCAGCTATAAATCGTTTATATCCTAAGCCCAGCGAGTAGCCTGTGTAATTTGTTGTGCTTCCACCCGATTCAATACCAGCTCCGGTATATCCAACCTTTGCATAAGCTACGCTTTTGGTATCAATCACAATTCCCGGTGAAAGAAAGAAGTTATAGCCATTCTTGAACTTGTATGTACTACTAAGTGTTGATGGAGAAAGTTGTGAATTTGTATAAGTGGTATTGCCAGACTGTCCAGAAAAAGGTGAATACTCCCCGCCAAATCCCAATAGAAAGGATGGTGTAACTAAAAAGCTATATCCCAATGTTGCTGTACCAGTAAAGTTATTAGTAGTATCAGCGCTAGTGCCCATGTTATATCTTGTTCCACTGGGGCTTGTAATACTTGCGTTTGAGACTGATGGAACGATACTTTGGAAACCCACACCTACCTGTCCATAAAGCCCCTCAAATGATTGAGCAATTGCGCCTGAAGCCGATATAGAACAAAGCGCCGCTACCAATAATTTCCTTTTCATCACATAGCCCCTTTTAAGTGTTATAGATACTATATTAGTTTTAACACTTATAAATAACTTTTTCAACAATTAGTTTCCAATGTACTCAAGTATTCATCACATTAGTCATTAGTCTGTGCAAATGCAAATAAAGGCACAAATAGGACGAAGCCCAATAAACCAGTTTTTATAGATTTCATTACTACCCCGGAATTTCTTTCAATCCAGTACCGAAAAAATACATTAACTCAATTGCAAGCCTATTGATTTAATTGAGTATATTTAGAACCTTTAAATCCTCTGACTCCTTACCATCAGGCGATACAAAAATTATCTTTACAGCCTTTAGCTCAGGCTCACCAGAAGCCTCGAGGGCATTCGTTTGTTTCGGTCTGCCATCAAGCCTATCTGCAAGTTCTTTTATCGCCCAAGGCTCACCTTTTGATGCCAGATTTAACAATTGATCAATGGAAGCCCTTAATCGCCTTCCATCGTCCTGGGCAATAGCTTTTCTTAAAGCATCATTCCACAATCGCCCTTTTTGAGCATTGGTGTTTCCAATGGGTGCGCCACTCATATCACCCCCTTGAAGCCTTGAAATATGAAATGGCTTCAGGAGCCCTATCGTAATCATCAATCCATGATTGAATTTCTTTGCTTTGTAACTCTTTATTTAAAAGCTGATTTAAATTAACGGAATTTGAATTGACTTGAACTAAAGAACCTTTAGGTTGACCTTCAGGTATACCTTTGCCCCCACCTTTTTCCTTGTCTTTTTTTTGCTTCGCACCCTTGATTCCACCGAGGCGCTGCTTTTCTCTTGTCTCTAAATAACCTTTTCTGTAGCCCTCTAGTTCATGTGAAATGATTTGCCCTCCTTGCTGATGAAAAAAGGCAGAATGCAGGTTGGTATAGGCAGATTTCACCTCATCAAAGGTAAATCCTAAAATTTTCGACATATCGACAAATTCCGAGGGAATGCTTCCATTTATCCAGCATTCCATTAAAAGGGTTATGAATAGACCCCTTTCCTTTAATGACATGAGTCTAAATGCTCTATTAGACATAATGTTTGCGGCATAAAAAGGGAAATACGGGACATCTTTAATCATGAGCGGCCTCCTCAAGATTTATGCGATATTCCAATGGGTTTTCTAAAAACCTATGCAACTCTTTGTTTTGATAAAAAGTGCATCGAATGCCTAAACGAATCGGTTTGGGCGCTTTTCCAACCAAACTTAATTGTCTAAATTTTTCTTTTGAGAATGGTACAAAATGTTTTATTTGACTCCAGCGACTCATGCCTATGGTGGGCAAAGTCAATCTTTCATCGGAGCAAGAAGAAATGGGGTAAGGTTTATACATGGCGATTCCATACGAGCAAATGTAAGAGAGCCAACAAAATAAAGTTAGCTGCTTAGCAAAAAAGCTCAATCCCACTGTCTATGGAACGCCAATTTCTACCACAAGTGAATACTAATATTGTTAACTTTTAAAAGCAATAGATTTTCTAGATTGACAAGTCTTTTTAAATTTATCGACTCATGATCAAGCCTTCAATCCATCCAAATAATCCGCCCAAGACTGAAGCATCTTGGCTCTAGGTGCTAAATACTCTGCATAGTTGTAGGCACTAGATACCTTGTCCTTCTCACTATGGGCTAACTGCAATTCAATATGAGCATGGGGGAAGCCTTGTTCATGCAAGATAGTTGATGCAATTCCCCTGAAACCATGCCCAGTCATTTTGGAGTGATAGCCAAGACGATAGAGGGCATAAATCAAAGTGTTATTACTCATTGGCTTCTTGGGATTGTTTGCATTGGGGAATACTAATTCTCTTCCACCAGTTATTTCATGCAATCGTTTGAAAATTGCTAGTGCCTGAGAAGATAGCCGAACGATATGAGGATTTTTCATCTTCATTCTTTCGGCTGGAATCTGCCATACACCCTTCTTGAGGTCTATCTCATCCCACCTTGCACCGATTAACTCCGAGGTCCTAACAAAGGTATAGGCAAGCAACTGCAAGCCAAGTCTAGTGAGTTCAGTTCCAGCAACTTCATTAGTCCCATAGGTATCAATATCCCTAAGCAGGGCTGGTAACTCTTTGGCGGTCACCCTTTTGTAATTCCTTTCAACATGGGGCTTGAAAGCTAAGTTGGCATCAATACTCTTTGCTGGGTTAATTTCAATTAACTCCTCATGCACCGCATAGCTGAAAACCTGTGAGCAAGTGTTCAAGACCCTTCTTGTCATGGAGGTTGCATCTCTTTCCTCCATCTTCTGAATAATCTGTTTCATAGACTTTGAGGTGATTTCACAAATTGGCACATTTTTAACATGGGGAAATATGTTCAATTCCAGCCTTCTCCAAACTCTTTTAGCATGGTCAGAGGTCTTATTAATCTTCCATCTTTCGTGCCATACCTGGGCCACACCTTCAAAAGTGTTCGCTAGGGCTTGCAACTTCTCTTTGGAGGCATGTTTGCGAAATAGGGAAGGGTCTTTGCCTGACTGGAGGATTTTCTTGAGTTCATCCCTATCCTCTCTAGCCTGCTTTAGAGAAACTTCAGGGTAGCCTCTCAAGGAAAGCATCTTTGCTTTGCCTGCAAACCGATATCGATACCGCCAAGACATTGATCCATTGGGCAATACGAGCAAGGAAAGGCCATCCCCATCATTTTGAGCATATTGCTTGGGCTTACCCCTCAAGGACTTAATCAACGAGTCTGTAAGCAGTTTTGAAGCCATTTGAAGCCTTTTTATGAGTAATTTTGGTAGGTAGCTGGAGAATTACTCACATTCCTACTCACATGGGGTTGATATTACTCACATTTCCCATCGTTGACTACAGAAAGCAAAAAACCCCTGAAGGCTTTAATCTTCAAGGGTTTCTTGGGTGATGCTAGGCATCAGTACAACTGAATATGGTGGCGAATCAGGGATTTGAACCCCGGACCTGCGGATTATGATTCCGTCGCTCTAACCAGCTGAGCTAATTCGCCGAAGGTGAGATTTTAGCTTATTTGACCAAAATGCTCAAAAAAACTCCCTTTGGACTCAATATTTAGGCGCATCAAACGATCTTTATCACCAAATCCGGCAAATTATCGATACTGCAACGAACAATGTCCCCACGCACAACTGGGCCGACATTCTCAGGCGTTCCTGAGTAAATAATATCCCCAGGGAACAATTCATTTGCCTCTGAAAGCTTCGAAATCTGCTCTGCGACAGACCAAATCATTTGATCTAGGTTGGCTCTTTGCTTTGTAACCCCATTGACTGAAAGTGCAATTGTTCCCTTGGTGAAATGCCCAACTTGATTCACTGGAAAAATGGGTCCTATCGGTGCAGAGTGATCAAATGATTTACCAATCTCCCAAGGCTTCTTCTGGTCACCCATAAAGCGCTGTAAATCGCGGCGCGTCATATCAAGACCCAAGGCATAACCGTATACATGCTCAAGGGCTTTTTCAACAGAGATATTTCTGCCACCCTTATTTAGCGCTGCAACTAACTCAACTTCGTAGTGATAATTTTTGGTCAGCGATGGATAGGGGTGATCTACTATCTTGTTTGGCGCTACAAACTGAATAGCGTCTGTTGGCTTTTGAAAAAAGAATGGTGGTTCACGCGTTGGGTCTGAACCCATCTCGCGAGCATGCGCCGCATAATTTCTACCGATGCAATAAATACGACGTACCGGAAACTCTGCATTACCGCCTGCAATCGGTATCAATGTTTGAGTTACAGTAAATGGGGTCGTAATTGCATCCGCCCCTTTATGAGCCTGAGCGCCCGCTGCAATACCTGTCAAAGAAAGTGAAGCAACGCCAAGCTTGATTGCATTACGGCGAGTTAACACATCATTATTTTGAACTGACATTACCTATCTCCCTTAATAAACGGACTTTACCGTCTTTCTATTTATTTACACATTACAGCAACATTACACCCGGAAATGGCATTGGTAAATTATTTAATGAGAAAAACACTCTCAGCTTGGTCGCGACCATACAAGACATTAAATTCAATTTTCTTAGCTAAAAAGAGCTTTTTGAGCACCTCATCTTTGTTATCAAAAATAATTGCTGTTTGCTCTGGATAGCGAGAAAAAGGGTCGCTAGTAACATCCACCACTACCCCATCGATCTTGATTTGTTTGATAGAGCGTTTATATAGTCTGTCAGGGCGTATAAAAATAAGACGTTTCACATACTTATCTAATACAAGCTTTTGTCCTTGCTCATTAGTCTTGTAGTAATAGACCAGCTCTTCTTTGCCGTTGGTAGTCATATCGCGTTCTTCATCCCATTTAGCAAAAGCAGCTTGACTGATGAGTAGACTCAGAAATAGAGTGGCAACAAGCTTATAAAAGTGCATCATTTACCTTCTTCAATAGATAACTTGATCTTATCAGTCATTCTTACTTATGCGCCTTCTCACCATCTCCACTGGCAAAGTCATACCTCTATTTGGCAACCATCACCCTGATTACAAATCCGTTGCTTCGGCAATTCGTAAGAAGGCAGTAAGCGACTTAGATAATCCTGCTCCCGTCGACATTACTACTCTTGGCGTTAAAGATGATGAGCAGGCAGACTTATCAGTACACGGTGGCATTGAAAAAGCCATCTATGTTTATCCGGCAGAACATTACGCGTTTTGGAATGAACTTCTGACTCGTGAGACCAAACAGCCCGTTCATTTGGAGCATGGGGCTATTGGCGAAAATTTCACAATAGAAGGCCTGCTAGAAACTGAGGTGTTTGTTGGTGATCAACTACGGATTGGAGAATTAGAATTTTCAGTCGTTAAGCTACGAGAACCCTGCTTTAAATTTAACGCTGCCATGCGTTACAAAGGAGCTTCAAAAGCAATGCTGCAGTCTGGCTTTAGTGGCTGGTATTTGCGAGTAACTAAAACTGGGGTGCTTTCTGCTGGCGCACAAATTGAACTCATCCCAGGATCAAGAGAAACCTCTATCGCACAACAAAATCAAAAGCTCTTAAACAATCGCAATCAAAAAGATTTGTGGGAATAAAAAAACCCGACCATTTCTGATCGGGTTTCTCATTTGTTGCAGACTAAAGAATCTTAGTCACGTGCGTAGATATCTACGTCTTTGGTTTCTTTAACAAACAGCGTACCAATTACCAATGTCATCGTAGCGATGATGATTGGGTACCAGAGACCGTAGTAAATGTTACCGTTTTGCGCAACCAAGGCGAAGGAGATCGTTGGCAACAAGCCGCCGAACCAACCGTTACCAATATGGTATGGCAATGACATAGAGGTGTAACGAATGCGAGTTGGGAACATCTCAACCAACATTGCAGCGATTGGGCCATAAACCATGGTTACCAAGATCACCAAGTACACCAACAAGAGCAATACAGCTACATAGTTAATGCCAGCTGGATCAGCTTTAGCTGGATAGCCAGCAGCATTCAACGCATCACGAATCTGCTTCTTGAACTCAGCATCTTTAGCTTTCAAATCTGCTGGAGCCATGCCTTTTGCTGTGTATCCAGTGATTTCTGCATCACCGATCTTCACAACAGCAGTACTACCGGCTGGGCCAGGAATAGTTGTGTAGCTCGCAGAGTTAGACGCCATCACTTGTTTTGCAATATCGCAAGAACTTGTGAACTTCGCTGTACCAGTTGGGTTGAACTGGAATGTACATTCGTTCACGTCAGCAGTAATCGTTGCTGGTGAAGTTGCCATTGCCTTTTCCAACGCTGGGTTAGCAAAGTGGGTCAAAGCATTAAATACTGAAACTGGTGTATTTGGGATGTAAGTAATGATTGCCAAGAGCAAACCGCCCATGATGATCACTTTACGGCCAATCTTGTCAGACCAAGAACCAAATACTACGAAGAACGGTGTACCGATTACCAAAGAAGCGGCAATCAATAAGTTCGCAGTCTTAGCATCTACTTTCAACACTTGTGTGAGGTAGAACAAAGCGTAGAACTGACCTGTGTACCAAACCACCGCTTGACCTGCAACCAGACCAAACAATGCCAAGATAACAATCTTCAAGTTCTTCCACTGACCGAATGACTCGGACAAAGGAGCTTTTGACAATTTACCTTCTTCTTTCATCTTCTTGAAAGCTGGAGACTCATTCATGGATAAACGAATCCAAACAGAGATCGCCAACAATGCGATAGAAGCGATGAAAGGAACGCGCCAGCCCCAAACATCAAAGTCTGGACCTGTAAATTCACGTGTGAACAAAATCACGAGCAAGGAAAGGAACAAACCTAAAGTAGCAGTTGTTTGAATCCAAGCTGTGTATGCGCCACGCTTACCGTTAGGAGCATGTTCTGCAACATAAGTAGCAGCACCACCGTACTCACCACCCAAAGCCAAACCTTGAAGCATACGCAATGCGATCAAGATCACTGGGGCAGCAACACCGATAGTTGCGTAGTTAGGCAGAATACCTACGATGAAGGTTGCACCACCCATCAATAAGATGGTGACCAAGAACGTATATTTACGTCCGATCAAATCGCCCAAGCGACCGAACACCAACGCGCCGAATGGACGCACGATGAAACCAGCAGCAAACGCTAACAAAGCAAAAATGAAGGCAGAACCTGCATCTAAGCCTGAGAAGAACTGCTTGGCAATAACGGCAGCCAAAGAACCGTAAAGATAAAAGTCATACCACTCAAAAACCGTACCCAAAGAAGATGCAAAAATAACTTTGCGCTCTTCGGCGGTCATTGGGGCTGCTTTGTGTGCTGTAGACATCAGTAGCTCCTAACTATTTTTATTAAATAAAAAACAACGGGTCGATTATGCTTTGAAAAAAACCAAAGAAATCCACTAGTTAGGGTAATTCCCCATCAAATTAACTCGGGGTTTTCCCGAGAAATGTGGATTTGATGCAACGCATTTAAGCCATGATGCAGATAGGGTTTAGCACTAACTTGAAGCAATGCGCCCTTGTGAGGTGCATTTCTGGAAACCAAGGTGCATACCTCTCGAATAACACTTGTTGTACTTCGCTTTAATCGATCAAGTAGTAATCAGAAAGGCATAAGCAAAAAAAATGCCATCAAATAATCATTAAATAAGGAGCAAGGCAAATGAAAAGACGTGACTTTTTGGGTAAGACCGCACTTGGGGCTGCTGCAGGCGTATTGGCCGCACCAGCAATCGCACAATCCATGCCTGAAGTGAAGTGGCGCTGCGCATCTAGCTTCCCCAAAAGCCTAGATACGATTTATGGTGGTGGCGAATTTATTTCTAAACGGGTAGCCGCCTTAACAGACGGCAAGTTTCAGATTCGTATCTTTGGCGCCGGTGAAATCGTGCCAGCATTTGGAACGGTTGATGCCGTTCAACAAGGCACTGTGGAATGTACACATACGGCTGGTTACTATTTTGTTGGTAAAAATAAAGCTTTTGCATTTGACACGACCGTTCCCTTCGGCATGAACCAGCGTCAGCAAAATGCTTGGATGTACTGGGGTGGAGGCCTAAAACTACAGCGTGAATTCTTACGCGACTACAACATCATTTCTTTCCCAGCAGGCAATACAGGAACACAGATGGGTGGTTGGTTCAAGAAGCCAGTAAAAACCGTTGCAGACCTCAAGGGTCTCAAAATGCGTATCGCCGGCCTTGGCGGCGAAGTTATGTCCCGCTTAGGCGCAATCCCACAACAAATCGCTGGTGGTGACATCTATCCAGCCCTTGAAAAAGGTGTTATTGACGCAGCTGAGTGGGTCGGTCCATACGACGATGAAAAACTGGGCTTTTATAAAATTGCGCCTTACTACTACTACCCAGGATGGTGGGAGGCTTGCTCGATGTACTCCATGTACGTCAATATCAAGGAGTGGGAAAAGTTACCTAAACAATATCAAGAAGCTCTGACCTCAGCCTGCGCCGAATGCAATATCGACATGATGGCTGAGTACGATTACAAAAACCCAATTGCTTTGCAAAGTCTAATCAAGAATGGTGTCAAGTTGCAGTCATACTCCACGGAAATTATGAAAGCGGCATCCAATGCGGCTTTCGAAATGTACGAGGAGGAGGCCGCTAAAAATCCATCCTTCAAGAAGATTTACGAGCCTTGGAAAAAATTCCGCAACGATCAAATGTTATGGAACAAAGTTGCCGAACAAACTCTCATGAGCTTCATGCTAACTAATCCAGTCAAATAAACTTTAAGCGAGTAACTGAAATGCCAAAACAATTTTTAGTTTTTGCAAATTTCGTTGATCGCCTAAATGACCGTTTTGGAGTTTTAGCAAGCTGGATGGTTCTTATCGCCGTACTGGTTAGCACCGCAAATGCGCTAATCCGGTACGGCTTTAACATCAGCTCAAACGGTTGGTTAGAAGCGCAATGGTATTTGTTTGCCGGCATGGTGATGTTTGGTGCAGCCACCACATTTCGCCTCAATGAGCATGTTCGTGTTGACGTGCTCTATGCCATGTATCCCAACAAAGTACGCCTCTGGTTGGATTTTTGGGGGGGAATTATTTTCTTTCTACCCATGACCATCATTATTGGTTACTACTCTTGGGAATTCTTTATCACCTCGATTATTCAAAATGAAACTTCAAGCAATCCTGGTGGCCTCATTCGTTGGCCGGTGCGCGGCATTATTACTTTGGGCTTTTTCTTACTAACACTCCAAGGTATTTCAGAAATTATCAAACGCTACGCAGCAATTATCGGCATGATTCAGATCGATCCTAAATACGAAAGACCACTCCAATGATTAGCCAAGATCTAATGGCCCCCATCATGTTTGGGGGTCTGATTGTATTTTTATTAATTGGATATCCTGCTGCGTTTTCTCTAGGCGCTGTTGGTTTATTCTTCTCTTTCATCGGCATCGAGATGGGCATGTTTCAACCCACCTTCTTGCAAGCACTTCCAGACCGAGTCTTCGGCATTCTCTCGAATGACTTGTTGCTCTCGATTCCTTTTTTCACCTTCATGGGTGCGATTCTCGAGAAGTGTGGATTGGCAGAAGATATGCTCGAAGGCTTGGGGCAATTATTTGGCCCCATCCGTGGTGGCTTAGCCTATGCCGTGATTATTGTTGGTGCGATTCTTGGTGCCATTACTGGAACCGTAGCAGCATCTGTCATTGCAATGGGATTAATCTCCCTTCCGGTGATGCTGCGATACGGTTATAACCCGCGAGTTGCTACTGGCGTAATAGCGGCATCAGGCACGATTACGCAGCTCATTCCGCCATCGCTCGTTTTGATTGTGTTGGCTGACCAATTAGGCAAATCAGTTGGCGATATGTATGCCGGTGCTATTGGACCATCTATCATTCAGATAGCACTATTTTGCTTATTCATTTTCTTCTTGTCGATTTTTAGACCTCAAGATGTGCCAGCGCTTCCACCAGAAGCGCGCCCAAAAATTGATTGGAAGTTATTCAAAAAAATTCTCTGGGGCATTATTCCCTCCATTGCGCTGATCTTCTTGGTGTTGGGAACAATCCTGATGGGTCTTGCAACCCCAACTGAAGGTGGTGCCATGGGTTCTGTAGGGGCATTAGTTCTAGCTGCAATGAATAAGCGCTTACAAAAATCTTTAGTCTGGGAAGCAATGACTTCCACTATGCGCATAAATGCAATGGTGATCTTCATTCTGATTGGCTCCACTGTTTTTGGTCTAGCTTTCCGTGGTGTTGATGGGGATTTGTGGATCGAACATCTCTTATCAGGTCTGCCGGGTGGTCAAGTAGGTTTCCTAATTGCGGTGAATTTATTTGTTTTCTTCTTAGCCTTTTTCTTGGATTATTTTGAAATTGCATTCATCATCATTCCACTATTAGCACCCGTGGCAGAAAAGCTGGGCATTGATCTGATTTGGTTTGGCGTGCTTCTTGGCGCCAATATGCAGACCTCATTTATGCATCCACCCTTTGGCTTTGCCTTGTTTTATCTAAGAGGAGTGGCAGATAAAACCGTCAAAAGCTCAGATATCTACTATGGGGCTTTACCATGGGTTGGTTTGCAGCTGATTTTGGTGGCGATCATCATCTTCATTCCAGAAACAGTGACTTACTTTGTGGACAAACCAACTGTTGCCATAGATGCCAATGGTCCATCGATTGATCCGCTGGCTGGTGTCGAGCAAAATGAGATCACCGTAGACTCCAGCGCCGATATCGAGCGACAATTACGAGAAAACAAATAGCTATTACAAATAGCAAAATAAAAAAATAAAGGGGATTTACGATGCAGGCAAAGTGGGGTATTCGTGGGATGGCGGTAGCACCGCACTCCCTCGCTTCTGAATCAGCTTTAGCAGTTCTTAGGGAAGGTGGCAACGCTTTAGAAGCCATGGTGGCGGCAGCCGCAACGATTGCCGTGGTCTATCCACATATGAACTCGATTGGTGGAGACTCTTTTTGGGTCATTCACTCCCCCGGCAAAGCCATGGGTGGTATTGATGCCTGTGGTGCGGCCGCTGGTTTGGCTACCAAGCAATGGTATGCGGAGCGCGGGATCACCAAAGCAATTCCTTTTCGTGGAGCAGTTGCTGCAAATACTGTCGCAGGAACGATATCTGGCTGGGGTGCTGCTCACAAACTCTCCAAACAAGGATTGGGTGGCAAGATTCCGCTATCTCGCTTGCTAGCTGATGCCATTCATTACGCAGAAGCAGGTGTACCGGTTACTTATAGTCAATCAAGCTTGACCGAAAAAAAACGAAAAGAGTTAAGCCCTATCCCGGGCTTCTCCGAAACCTTCTTGGTCAACGGCAAGGCGCCTGCAGTTGGCAGTATCTTTAAACAAGAACGTCTAGCAAAAACCTTGCGTCAAATTGCCACCAAGGGTACGGACGATTATTACCGCGGCGATCTTGCACACCTTCTTGCAAAAGAGCTAACAGACATTGGTAGTCCATTGCGCCTCGGTGACTTGCATCGTCATCACGCCAAACTTATTGATCCCCTTGAACTCAAACATAGTCTGGGTAAGGTGTACAACATGATTCCACCCACTCAGGGTGTTGTGTCATTAATGATCATCGGGATATTGGATCAGTTGAATTTAAAACGCTTTAAAGTCGACAGCGCTGAGTATGTACATCATTGTGTTGAAGCTACCAAGCAAGCATTCAAAATTCGCGATCAATTTGTCACTGACCCTGCGTACATGACAAAAAATGCTCAATCTTTTTTAGCGCCAGCCTTCCTAAAAAAACTTGCCAAGAATATTGATCCCAACAAGGCCTTACCTTGGGGTCAAGGCAAGGGACCGGCCGATACGATTTGGATGGGCGTCATTGACGGTGATGGCAATTGCGTCTCATTCATTCAAAGTATTTATCACGAGTTTGGCGCTGGTATTGTGCTGCCGAAATCTGGTGTGAACTGGCAAAACCGTGGCTGCAGTTTTTCACTTGATCCTAATACACTCAATCATCTTGAGCCCTATCGCAAACCATTCCATACATTAAACCCAGCAATGACCTTATTTAAAGATGGTCGCTCGATGGTTTATGGAACGATGGGCGGTGATGGTCAACCACAAACGCAATGCGCCGTCTTTACCCGCACTGCCACTTACGGCTTAGACCCACAAGATGCCATTAGTCGACCACGCTGGTTGCTCGGTCGCACCTGGGGCCAAACGAGTGATAGCTTAAAACTCGAGTCTCGCTTTAGTCCTTGGGTTGCAAAAGAACTGCATACCTTAGGTCATGAGATAGAAATGCTTGAGGCGTTTGATGAAACCGTGGGACATGCGGGCTGCATTATTCGCGACCCATCCGGCACTTTGCGAGGCGGATGGGATCCTCGCAGTGATGGTGCGGTTAGCGCGTTTTAGTAATAAACATTTTAGGCACGCGCAGATCCCAATAAATAGCGGCTGCGCGTAGTCCAAAAATTCCGAGCATACAGATGACAGAACCTTCAACCACAAACTGTGGCAAAAAGTTCAGCACCAAAACGTAAGCAACACAACCCAAGGTCACCGGAATCGCATAGAGCTCATGCGACATGATTAACGTTTTTCTGCCTGCCAGCACATCACGCAAGAGGCCGCCACCGATCGCGGTTATTACCCCTAGGATGACTGGCGCAACTGGCAAACCAAAATTCATATTCCACGCTTTATCCGCACCCTGAATTGCAAATAATGCAGCACCAAAACCATCGATGTACAACATCCAACGATAAATTTGCGGTTGGGTAAAAAATGATTCTGCGAAAAATGTCAGCACGCTTGCGCCTAAGGCAAGCCATACATATATTTGATTGTCCGACCAGAAAGTAGGCACTTCCAAAATAATGTCGCGAATAGTGCCCCCACCAATGGCGGTAATCAAACCAAGCACTAGAACACCAAAGAGATCAACACCGCGATCAGCAATAGCCAAAACCCCCGTGACCGCAAAGGCCATGGTTGCAATGATGCCGATCCAGAAACTAATCTCTTCCATAACAAAGAGTCTAAAGCACTTTGCTTGCGTACTAACTTGAATGACGATTCTGAATATACTGTTAGCCATGAACTCCGATAAGGCATCGATATGACCCCCAAGCTATATAGCTTTTGGCGTAGCTCTGCAGCCTATCGGGTGCGTATCGCCCTCAACCTTAAGGGTATGGACTACGAAACCATTCCAATCCACCTCAGTAAAAATGGTGGCGAGCAAATGGGTAATTCATATAGCAGCAAAAATCCTAATCGCTTAGTGCCTTTATTTGAAGATGGTCAGAAAAGTATTCATCAATCACTGGCAATTATTGAATACCTTGAAGAGGTTCAGCCTGAGCCGGCACTTCTTCCCAAAGCTGCGTTTGATCGAGCTTGGGTACGCTCAGTTGCGATGGATATCACCAGCGACATTCATCCAATTAATAACATTCGGGTATTGCGCTACCTTATCAAAAAAATCGGCATTAGCAATGAATCGAAAGATGACTGGTACCAGCACTGGGTCAAAGTAGGACTAGAGAGCATTGAAAAACAATTGAGTAATGATTCTAGGGTTGGTAGATTTGCCTTTGAAGATCAACCAAGCTTAATTGATGTCTGCTTAGTGCCTCAGCTATTTAATGCACTAAGTGCAAAAGTAGATGTAGCACCCTACTCCACACTCATGAGGATTTTTCATGAGTGTATGAAGTTGCCCGCTTTTATTGATGCATCCTGGGAAAAACAAATCGATGCTGAAGGATTAAACCCCGTTGCTCCACCACAGAAATAGTGAGAGCGTAAGCAATGAGCTTACGGTAGTAATGAGAACCACTCTCGAAATAATGCTGCCATCTGCCTTGTAGTACTGGGCCAACATAAAAGGTCCGGTGCCAGTGGGCAACGCGCTCAAAATCACAATTGCGCTTACCCATAATTCAGATAGATCCAAAATTGGATCCGCAATAATCCAAGCAACTAGGGGTTGCAGTATTAACTTTGCCAAACTAATACCCCACGCTCTTTCTGGAGCAGCAGTACTTTTTTGCATGAGAAACAAACCAATTGAAACTAAAGCACATGGCGTAGAAGCGGCTGCCAAAAATGAAATCACTTGGGCAACCGGATCATATAAAGTCAATTCGCTAGCAGCCCATATCAAACCGGCGACTGGAGCTATGAGTAATGGATTGGTGCATAAGGATTTAATAACACTTAAGGCAATCTCATGTGACTTCTTGTGTGACAGAATGCCAATCTCAATAAATACTGTTGCCAAGGCAAACATCACGAACACAATAAAAGTAGAAATAATGGCTGGAGCCAACCCATCTTGACCTAGGGCAAGTGCGCACAATGGAATGCCCATATATCCAGTATTTGAATAAGAAGCACTGAGCCCATCAAAGCTAGCGTCAGCTAAGTCACGACGGTGCATCCAACTCACTAGAAGCACCAGGAAAAAGACAATCAAGCAACTCAGGAAAAAAGCAGCGATAAAGCCAGGCTGCCACAGCGTTTGCCAACCGCTATTAGCGGCGAAGTTAAATAGCTGTGCAGGTAAAGCCAGCCAAACAACAAACCGGTTTAACTCAGTTGATGCATTAACGCCTAACTTGCCAGCGCGCCCACCAACATACCCAATCAGTATGAGTAAGAAAACGGGTAGAACTACATTAAATACGTAGAGCAAAATTTATTGGGGAAAGTTAGGCAATCTTTTTCAGCGTCTTGGCATAACGCTGTGCATTTTTCACGTAACGTCCAGCGATGTCATGAACCCCCGCTATTTGCTCAGCAGTGAGTTCCTTCACCGCTTTTGCTGGAGTTCCCAAAATCATGGAGCCGTCCGGAAACTCTTTTCCTTCGGTCACGAGAGCGCCGGCACCCACGAGACAATTTTTACCAATCTTAGCACCATTCAAAATTACTGCGCCAATGCCAATCAAACTGCCGTTGCCAATCTGACAACCGTGCAGCATCACTTGATGTCCAACAGTGACGTTCTTACCAATCACGAGTGGATAGCCAGGATCGGTGTGTAATACGGATGCATCTTGCACATTACTTCCTGCGCCAATTTGAATGAGGTCGTTATCGCCACGGATCACTACTTTGGGCCAGATACTTGCATCTTGATGAAGCTCTACTTTGCCGATCACTTCTGCACTCTCGGCAACCCAAGCGCCCTCAGCTAAATGAGGGGCATTTCCGTCTAGTTCAAATATAGCCATGACTCATTATAGGTATGAATCAGGCTATAGATGAACAGTCTTGCACTAAAAATCAATTACCAATTAGGTTCGCGATCCGGTGTTGAAGAAATACGGTGCACACTCAAATCAGCACCTTCAAATTCTTCTTCTTGAGACATACGAATACCTAGGGTCGCCTTGAGGGCGCCGTACACGACAAAACCACCGATCAGTGCGATACCTACGCCTAAGGCGCTACCAATTAGCTGTCCGGTAAAAGTGATCCCGCCGAGACCACCAAAAGCTTTGGTACCAAAAATACCTGCGGCTAGACCACCCCACAAACCGCACAGACCATGCAGTGGCCAAACACCGAGAACATCGTCCAGCTTCCAGCGGTTCTGCACCAAGGTAAACATATATACAAACAGTCCACCAGCAACTAGGCCAACAAATAAAGCGCCAAGAGGATGCATTAAATCTGAGCCAGCACAAACTGCAACCAAACCAGCGAGAGGGCCGTTATAAGTAAAGCCTGGATCATTACGACCAACTACCCAAGCAGCCAATGTGCCACCAACCATCGCCATCAAGGAATTCATTGCAACCAAGCCGCTAATCTTGTCGATTGTTTGTGCGCTCATCACGTTAAAACCAAACCAACCTACCGCCAAAATCCAGGCGCCTAAAGCCAAGAAGGGAATGCTTGATGGTGGATGAGCAGAAATTTGACCTTCTTTTGTATAGCGACCACGGCGAGCGCCCAAAAGGATAACGGCCGGTAATGCAATCCAACCACCTACGGCATGCACTACAACTGAACCAGCAAAGTCATGGAACTCTTCACCTGTGAGGCCTTTAATCCAAGCCTGAATACCGTAATGTTGATTCCAGGCAATTCCTTCGAAGAAGGGATACACAAAACCTACCAAGATAAAAGTAGCAATAAGCTGAGGATTAAATTTAGCGCGCTCCGCAATGCCACCAGAAATAATTGCTGGAATAGCTGCAGCAAAGGTGAGCAAGAAGAAAAACTTCACTAACTCATAGCCGTTCTTCTCTGCGAGCAACTCTGCGCCTGAGAAAAAGTTCACACCATAAGCAATGCTGTAGCCAATAAAGAAATATGCAATCGTTGAGACTGCAAAGTCCACCAAGATTTTTACTAAAGCGTTTACCTGGTTCTTCTTACGTACAGTTCCCAGCTCTAAAAATGCAAAGCCTGCATGCATGGCAAGAACCATGATTGCACCAAGCAAGATGAATAAAGCATCGCTACCTGTTTTCAAAGTTTCCATGAAATTTTCCCTCTTATTTTTTGCATCATTATGGGGAATAGAAAAACCCAAAGAAGTGCGATTTGCACTTAATTAGTGCATAAATAGATGTATTTATGGTTTATTATCGTTTTTACACACATCTAAGGGAGAACCCATGAAAAAAATTTTATTTGCTTTAGCCGCGATTAGCGCGTTTTCAGGACTAGCTCAAGCTGAAGAAAAAATTCAAGTATTGAGCACTCAAGAGCTCGTCAATGTCTGTAAATTGCCAGCTAGCCCCGAGTCCCGCAGCTTCTGTATTGGCTATACAACCAGTGTTTATGACACCTACTTAATGACTCGTCATCCACAACGAGCTAAACCATTTATTTGTGTAAAACAGCCAGCTCCGCAACGCGATACCGTGATTGCTGACTTTGTTAAATGGGCTGGAGAAAATCCACAAACTGCAGACAAACCTGCTGCAGGTGTAGTTTTAGGATTCTTGGCTGCTCGCTTTCCATGTGGCAAGAAATAATCCAGAGCGCTTAATCAATTCAAAATATTTAAGGAATTTGATATGAAAAAAATTATCGCAATTACTGCAGCAACTTTAGCAATCGCCGGTTGCTCTAATATGAGTAATACAGAGCAACGCACACTCTCAGGCGCCTCCATCGGTGCGGTTGTTGGTGGTGTCGGCACAGCCATTTTCCACGGCAACCCAATATGGGGTGTAGTCGGTGGAGCAGCAGTTGGCGCAGCATCTGGCTATGCATATGATGCTTACAAGAAAAATGAAGGCGCTAATTACGATGCAGGCTACAACGCCGGCAAAAACAATCAACCTAACAAAGCACCAAACTAAGATTAAATCTCTGATCTTTTGAGATTAGAGATTGCAATTCCAAGCCCAGCTTGTATTAATTTACCAGCTGGGTTTTTATTTGGATTTGTCCAGCTAGCGCTTTGTGAATCGGGCACTTATCAGCAATTTCCAATAAGCGCTCTTTTTCTTCAGAACTTAAATTTCCCTTCAGTTGAATCTCACGAGAAAAGATTTCAACATCATCTGTGCGCTCTATGTCTACAGTGACAATGGCATTTTCTAAATTCATTGCTTTGCGACCGGAATACATTTTCAAAGTCATTGATGTGCACGCAGCCAATGCGGCACCAAGATACTCATGAGGACTAGGCCCAGTTCCTTCGCCACCCTTAGTGGTTTCTGCATCCGATAAGAAATGTAAATCACCAGCAGTCAATTTTTGCTGCAGTGGGCCAACGCCAAACTGTGACACAACTTTTCTCATAAGGATCCTAAATAAATAATTGGTAACTGAGTACTATTAAAGATGACTTTAACCGGAATGAGCCTTGCTTGCTTTTTCCACTGTCGGTAGTTGCGCCTTTTTCCAAGCACTAAAACCGCCCTCCAGATGACAAATATTGGGAACACCCATTCTCTGTAGTGTTTGAGTAGATAGAGCAGACCGCCAAGCGGAGGCGCAATACAAAATAAGCTGCTTACCCTCACCGAAAATTGGCTTGTAATAAGGGCTATCGGGATCAACCCAAAACTCCAACATTCCTCTGGGGGCATGAAAAGCATTAGGAATCATTCCTTCTCGCTCCAATTCACGAACATCACGAATATCCACAAACACCACATTAGGGTCTGTTAATAGTTGTTGCGCTTTTTCCAGAGGCAAAGTCTCAATTTCAGTCATTGCACTCTGAATGAGTTCTTGATACCCAATCTTTAATTTCACCAAAATCTCCTAAATTAACAATGTCACATTTTGATTAAGTAACTGTTACCATTCTGCTATGAACTTTACCCCGACAGAACTTGGCGCAAGCATTATTTTTACAATTGCAGTTTTGCATACATTCTGTACTGGCTATTTTGAATCCATCGCTAAAAAATCTCCGCGGCACGCTGGGCTTTGGCACCTTCTTGGAGAAGTAGAAATTGTTTTTGGCTTTTGGGCCGCCATCCTGGTTATCTTCATTTCCTTAAATGATGGTCTGACTACCGCTAAAGAATTTCTCAATAAACGTAACTTCACTGAGCCAATGTTTGTTTTTGCCATCATGATTGTGGCAGGCACAAAACCCATTTTGTATTTTGCGACAAAAATTCTGCATGCCTTAGCTGTAGCGTTGCAATATCTATTGCGTATAAGGAGTGCTCCCGCTTTGTATTTTCTAACGCTGGCTATTACCCCTCTTTTAGGCTCATTCATTACCGAGCCTGCTGCTATGACCCTAGCAGCATTTCTGCTGCGTGATTTGGTCTATCGCCATAAATGCTCAACAACACTAATGTTTGGAACGCTTGGTGTTCTCTTTGTGAATATCTCCATCGGTGGAACACTGACCAATTTTGCGGCACCGCCAGTACTTATGGTGGCCTCTACTTGGGGATGGAGTTCAGCGTTTATGTTTGCCAACTTTGGCATTGAGTCCTGCATAGCCATTTTTATTAACGCTCTAGCAGTCACACTTCTATTTCATCGCCAACTCATTGAACCCGATTCGGATAAGAAAGAAGTCAAAATTCCATTCACGGTAGTTTTGATGCACCTACTTTTCCTGAGTGGGGTAGTCATCTTTGCGCATGACCCGATTATTTTTACCTGGATTCTGTTGTTCTTTATTGGCTACACCATAGCCTATCCAAAACATCAAAGTCCATTGATTCTGAAGGAAGCTTTGCTGGTTGGCTTCTTCTTGGGTGGCTTAGTTGTACTAGGTTCACTACAAGGTTGGTGGCTACAACCCATTCTTGAGGTGATGAGCCCTACTGCAGTGTTCTATGGCAGTCTAGTTCTCACTGCTTTTACTGATAATGCAGCGCTTACTTATTTAGGCTCATTGGTAACTGGGACATCACCAGAATTCAAGCTTGCCTTAGTAGGAGGCGCAGTGGCAGGTGGCGGTCTAACCGTAATTGCCAATGCGCCCAATCCAGCCGGCATTGCCATCCTGCGACAACATTTCCCAAATAGTGCGGTCTCGGCGCTCTACTTATTAATCGCCGCTTTTCCACCCACAATCGTGGCTATCTTGGCTTATCGACTCATCTGAGGTCTCGACAATTATTAGGCAGTAAAATCTGAGCTTCGCCCCCAGCTATAAACCTGAGAACGGCATATGAAAAAGCTCTATATCAAAACCTTCGGCTGTCAAATGAACGAGTATGACTCGGGCAAGATGGCTGACCTATTACATGCCGATGAAGGCATGATCATGACAGATCGGCCAGAAGATGCCGATGTTGTCCTTCTGAATACTTGCTCTATTCGAGAAAAAGCGGAAGACAAAGTTTTTTCAGATTTAGGTCGACTACGCGAACTCAAGAAAACCAAACCCAATTTATTGATTGGTGTTGGTGGTTGCGTTGCAAGTCAGGAAGGCCAGCAAATTGTCAGTCGTGCGCCCTATGTTGATGTGGTCTTTGGTCCTCAAACATTGCACCGCCTCTCCGATCTCATTGCAGAGAGACGGAAAACCGGCATCTCTCAAGTAGATATTTCATTTCCAGAAATTGAAAAATTTGATCATCTACCAGCATCCAGACAAACGCGCGGCTCAGCCTATGTATCAATCATGGAAGGTTGCTCTAAATACTGCAGCTACTGCGTTGTACCTTACACACGTGGCGAAGAAGTTTCTAGGCCTTTTGACGATGTGCTTACTGAAGTAGCCGGACTTGCCAGCAAAGGCGTCAAAGAAATTGTTCTGTTGGGTCAAAACGTCAATGCATACTTAGGCAAGATGGGTAATACCGAAGACGTCGCTGACTTTGCTCTTCTTATCGAATACATCGCTGAAATTCCTGGGGTCGAAAGAATTCGATTTACCACTAGTCATCCTAAAGAATTTACCCAGCGCCTCATAGATGTCTATGCAAAAGTACCCAAGCTAGTAAGCCACTTACACCTCCCTGTCCAACATGGATCAGATGCTATATTGTCAGCGATGAAGCGTGGCTATACCGCATTAGAGTTCAAAAGCATCATTCGCAAAATGCGTGCAGTTCGTCCTGATCTCACTCTATCGAGTGACTTCATTGTGGGCTTTCCGGGTGAGACTGAAGCAGACTTTGAGAAGTTACTCAAGATGGTCGAAGAGTTAAATTTTGACAATAGCTTCTGTTTTATCTTTAGTCCGCGCCCAGGTACACCGGCTGCCAATCTGCATGATGACACGCCTTACGAAGTCAAACTGAAGCGCCTTCAAACATTACTGGCACTTGTTGAGAGACAGGCGAATCAGATTAGCCACAAAATGTTTGGCAATACCGAGCGGGTGTTGATCGAAGGTCTTGCAAAGGACGGCATTAACCTGCAAGGACGTGCTGAAAATAATCGTGTCATTCACTTTGCGGCACCGGATCAAGACATTGAGAGCCTCATCGGTCAGATCGTAGAAATACGCATCACCGAAGTCCTTAACTACACCCTCAGAGGTGAATTGGTGGAAGTAAATGTCAACTAAGAACAAAGTCAATTCTCCCAAATTGAAAATTGACTTGCAATACGCTAGCAGTGCAATTGAATCCACTCTTAACAAAATCGCTTCGCCCGCTTTAATAAAAAAATGGGTTAAGAGTGCAACACCTCTTGGCGGCTTCATAACACTTCGCTTTGTAAATGCTGCCGAAGGTAAAAAGTTAAATCTAGCTTTTCGCCAAAAAGATTACGCAACTAATGTGCTCACTTTTCCTTACGAGCTTTCAAAAAATGCATTGGCAGCAGATATTATTTTCTGTCTGCCTATCTTGCAAAAAGAAGCAAAAGAACAAGATAAATTACTGAAAGCCCATTTGGCGCATTTAGTTGTGCATGGCTGCCTTCATGCTCAAGGCTATGATCACGAAGTTGTCAAAGAAGCAAGGAAAATGGAAACTCTGGAAATCCAAACTCTCCAAAAAATGGGCTTTGACAACCCTTATCAGTAATTTGACTTATTTCTACGCTATTCTTGCTATATGCCTGACCCCAATAAATCCCTCTTAGACCGTTTAGCTGATTTTTTAACTCCTCAGCCGACGGAGCCCAGCGAACGCCGTCAAGAGCTGATTGAAACCCTGCGTGAGGCACAAGCCGAGGGCTTAATAGATGCAGATGCCCTATCCATGATTGAGGGCGTCTTTCAAGTAGGTCAGTTGTGTGCACGGGACATTCTGGTACCCCGCGCCCAAATTGACTGGATCGACATCGGCCAGGCACTTCCTGAGATTATTAAAAATGTGATCGAAGCCGCACACTCTCGCTTTCCAGTATTCGAAGGTAGCCGAGATAATGTTATCGGCATTTTGCTAGCCAAAGATTTATTGCGTCACGCCACAGAAAAAGATTTCCAAGTGCGAGATTGGTTGCGTCCAGCAGTTTTTATTCCTGAATCAAAACGTCTTAGCGTTTTATTACGCGACTTTAAAGATAATCGCAATCACTTAGCGATTGTGGTTGATGAATATAGTGGCGTAGCAGGAATTATTACGATCGAGGACGTTCTTGAGCAAATCGTTGGTGATATTGAAGATGAGCATGACGTTGATGAAGAGGCGGATAATCTCATTGCTCTAGATAACGGCGACATTCGTGTCAAAGGCATTACGGAGCTCGAGCAATTTAATAAAGCGCTGGGCACCCAATTCAAGCTTGAAGATATCGAGACAGTAGCTGGCCTAGTAATCCAAAATCTTGGCCGCGTACCTAAGATGGGTGAGCTCATTGAAATAGACGGCATTGAATTTGAGGTGCAGCGCGCCGATCCAAGGCAAATTCATATTCTGCTTGCACGCCAAACTAATACAAAATCTGACTGAGATTTACCTTGTTTGATCAGCATCCCCATCAGCAACACAAGAGCTTCAAAATATTTTCAGTGTTTATCTTGCTGTTATTGGGGGCGGCACTTGCGCTAGCTGCAGAGCTCCCTTACGGCGGCTGGTTTCAGATTCCTCTTTTAAGCATTCTTTGGTGGCGTTTTGATTCTTACCCTTCACCGTCAGTCAAAAAGCAATTTGCATTAGGCCTCACATTTGGCATTGGCTATTTTGTCGTAGGTCTATGGTGGCTATACATTAGCTTGCATGATGTTGGTGGCATGAATGCGCCGCTTGCTTGCATGGGAGTATTTTTACTTTCAGCTTACGTGGCCATTTACTTTTCAATAGCCACACTAGCCATTCCTTTATTTAAAAAGAATCGGCTCACTGGTTTATTTCTGGCAGCAAGCTGGGTTATTGCAGAATTTTTGCGTGGATATATTTTTACTGGATTTCCTTGGATGGGTTTTGCTGAAACCCAATTTACAGGACCATTCGCCCTCATTGCACCGTTCTTTGGCGGTTTGACTTGCACCTTCCTAGTGGTCTGGACCTCCTGGGAGCTTTATCAAGCTCACAAACATCCAACTTCCAGTGCACTCCTGATTGTGACCGCAATTAGCGTAGCTCAATTTGCCGGCTTATTTACTTTTACTAAGCCCATTGGAGAACCTATTAGCATTCGACTTATTCAGGGCAACTTTGAACAAAGTCTGAAATTTAATCCTCAAGCAATTGGTCAACAGATTGATTTTTATGCCGGTGAAATTACTAAGCAAGCGGCCAATCTCATCATCATTCCTGAGACTGCATTCCCATGGCCTATTCCGAATTTACCAATCGGTTTACTAAATTACCTACAAGATTTCTCCAACGGCAGTAATAGCAATGTTCTTCTTGGTTTAATTGGCGAAGTGCCTGGAGAACTTGGCATGCAATATTCCAATCGCGCTACTGGACTCTCACCAAATGTACCGGCCTATCAATACGATAAAGCCCACCTCGTTCCTTTCGGAGAATTTATTCCGCCTGGATTTCAATGGTTCGTCAAAGCATTTCACGTACCAATGAGCGACTTTGCTAGAGGAAAATTAGATCAACCTCCGTTTGCGATTGTGCGCAAGGGTCAAGCAGATGTTCATGCAGCTATTACGATTTGCTATGAGGATGTCTTTGGTGGTGAGTTGGCCTCTCGAATTCAGCACAGTGCCCAGCCAGTGAATTTACTTATCAATATGACCAATCTTGCATGGTTTGGTGAATCCCAGGCCTCCACACAGCAACTCAGACTATCTCAGCTGCGCTCTTTGGAAACTGGGCTACCTGCTTTGCGCGCCACCAACACGGGCATTACAGCCGTCCTAGGGCCTGATGGCAAAATATTAGAAGCTCTTCCTGAATTTACCCAAGGCACCCTAAGCACCCAAGTCCAAGCCTATTCTGGAAAAACTCCTTATGTTATTTGGGGCAATTTACCGATTTTGGGTCTTTCTTGCCTTCTCTTGCTCTGGGGTCTCATTCGCCATAGACGTTTTTAGGCATTTTTTAACTCTTGGGTGTCCTAGCCATGTAAAATCAATGGCTTAGCCAGGTTAATCATGCTTACTTTTCAGCAAATCATTCTCAAACTTCAAGATTATTGGGACCAGCAAGGTTGTGCCCTATTGCAACCTATCGATCTCGAGGTGGGCGCCGGTACATCCCATACCGCCACCTTCTTACGCGCCATTGGTCCGGAGCCTTGGAAGGCTGCCTATGTTCAGCCCTCGCGTAGACCAAAAGACGGTCGTTATGGTGAAAACCCAAATCGCTTACAGCACTACTATCAATACCAGGTAGTGCTTAAGCCCGCTCCAGAAAATATTCTCGACCTGTACCTAGGATCTCTTGCTGCACTCGGCTTAGACCTTAAAGAAAATGATGTCCGCTTCGTGGAAGATGACTGGGAAAACCCAACACTTGGCGCTTGGGGCCTTGGCTGGGAAGTTTGGCTTAACGGGATGGAGGTGACACAGTTCACCTACTTCCAACAAGTTGGCGGCTTAGATTGCAAACCTGTCCTTGGCGAAATTACTTACGGCATCGAGCGTTTGGCAATGTATATCCAAAACTGCTCCAACGTATATGACTTAGTTTGGGCAGATGGCATCTCTTACGGCGATGTGTATCGCCAAAATGAAGTTGAACAATCTTGCTACAACTTTGAGCACTCCAATACCGATTTACTCTTTGCTAACTTCACAAACTATGAAATTGAAGCAAAGCGTTTGATGGAAGTTCCACTTGCGCTACCTGCATACGAAATGGTTTTAAAAGCAGCTCATACATTTAACTTGTTAGATGCGCGTGGCGCAATCTCCGTTACAGAGCGTGCGGCCTATATTGGACGCATTCGTAATCTCTCTCGTGCTGTTGCCCAAGCTTACTTTGAGTCTAGAGAAAAGCTGGGTTTCCCAATGTGTCAACGTCAAGCTAAAGCTCAGGCTTAAGCGCATCGAGATTTCTGCACTCCATCTATGAGCACACCTAATTCAAAACCACAATCAGCCACTTTATTGATTGAGGTATTTACCGAAGAACTGCCTCCAAAGTCATTGCGTCGTCTAGGTGACGCCTTTAGCGAAGGTATCTTCACAGCACTTAAGTCTGCTGGCCTTACAACTGAGGGCTCTAAAGTTACTAGCTTTGCAACACCACGCCGTTTAGCAGTTCAAATTACAGATGTTTTAGATCAAGCACCGGACTATCCCGTACGCGAAAAATTACTGCCAACGAGCATTGCATTTGATGCTGAAGGCAAAGCAACTCCTCCCTTGCTTAAAAAATTAAGTTCCCTTGGATATGCGGATGTTGATCTCACCACACTAGAAAAAGCTGGTGAAGGTAAAAACGAAGCTCTCTACCTTAATGTCATTGCTAAAGGAGCTGCGCTTGAGAAAACTTCTCAAACTGCGCTTGAGCAAACATTAAACAAGCTACCCATTGCAAAAATGATGCACTACCAAGTGCTACAGAAAAATGGTCAATTGGCAGACGTGCAGTTTGCCCGCCCTGCTCACCGCATCATTGCACTTCACGGTGGCGTCGTTCTCAATATCAGCGCTTTAGGCATTGATGCCGCCAATCAAACCGAGGGGCATCGCTTCTTAGCTCCTGGCAATGCAACGGTTTCTAGTGCAGATCAATACGAAACAGATTTGCAATTCAAGGCCAAGATTATTCCTAGCTTTAACCTACGTCGCGCACAAATTGAAGCTGCACTTTTAAAGGCGGCTGGCGATGATTTGGTTTTGATGCCTGATAGCCTTTTGGATGAGGTAACTGCCCTCGTCGAATGGCCAGCAATCTATGAGTGCCACTTCGATCAAGAATTCTTAGAGGTTCCACAAGAATGCTTAATTTTGACAATGCAAACCAATCAAAAATACTTTGCATTAACCGATAAGCAAGGTAAATTACGCAATCGTTTCTTGATTGTTTCCAATATTGAAACAAATAAGCCTAATGCGATTATTTCTGGCAATGAACGTGTTGTGCGTCCTCGCTTATCAGATGCTCGCTTCTTCTTCCAGCAAGATCAAAAACGTCCTTTAGCTTCACGTGTAGCTGACCTTAGTAAGGTGGTGTATCACAATCAATTAGGAAACCAGCTTGATCGTACCAAGCGCGTTCAGAGTCTAGCTATAGGCATTGCTAAAAAATTAAGTGCCGATGAAAAGCTGGCATCGCGCGCTGCCGAAATTGCTAAAACAGATTTATTAACCGATATGGTTGGCGAGTTCCCAGAACTTCAAGGAATTATGGGTCGTTATTACGCCACACACGATGGCGAGAATGCTGATGTTGCAAGTGCCTGCAGTGAGCACTACATGCCGCGCTTTGCTGGCGACACACTGCCGCAAACCCAAACTGGAACTATCTTAGCAATTGCTGACAAACTAGAAACTCTAGTTGGCATTTGGGGTGTTGGTCTAGCGCCAACTGGCGATAAAGACCCATATGCATTGCGCCGTCATGCTCTTGGTATTTGCCGTTTGCTCCTAGAAAAAAATCTTTCGCTCAAATTGCCTGAACTCATTGAACTGGCTCGTGCGCAGTTTCCGCAGGTTGATGTGCAAGAGAAGGCAAAGGCTGTCGATATCTACGCCTTCATCATCGATCGCTTGCGCGCCTATTTGCGTGATCAATCGGTCGCTGGCAAAGCATTTACTAGCGCGGAAATTGATGCTGTCTTAAGTCAAGATCCAGCTCAAATTAATGATCTGATCGAACGCTTGACTGCATTGCGTGAATTTAATGCCCTTGCCGAAGCTGCCCAGCTTGCCGCAGCCAATAAGCGCATTAGCAATATCCTCAAGAAAACAACTACCGCCATCCCTGCGACCTGCTCAGTAAAATTACTACAAATTCCAGCTGAAGCCGCATTACATCAAGCCCTTGAAGCGGTTACACCCGCAATCAATGCGGCTTATGAAAAACGTCAATTTGTAGAATTATTGAGATCTCTTGTAGCGCTAAGTGGTCCAATTGATCAATTCTTCGCGGATGTAATGGTCATGGATCCGGATCCTGAGCTGCGCGATAACCGCTTAGCCCTTCTGCAACAACTTCACCAGAAAATGAATCTCGTTGCCGATCTCGGCAAATTAGCATGAGCACCGGCTCTTCTAAACTGATCATCCTCGATCGCGATGGCGTAATCAATGAAGACAGTGATGAATACGTCAAGTCGGTGGATGAATGGATTCCACTTCCAGGCAGTCTTGAGGCAATTGCCCTGCTTAATCAAGCAGGCTACCAAATTGCAATAGCAACAAATCAATCCGGCCTCTCCAGAGGCTACTTCACTATTAATGATTTGCATGCGATGCATGGCAAGATGGAAAGCTTACTTAAGCCGTTAGGTGGTCGCATCGATAGCATCTTCTTTTGCCCCCATCAGGATGCACATCAATGCGATTGTCGTAAGCCTGCGCCTGGCCTAATGAAAGAAATTGCTTTGCGCTACAAAAAGACGGATAGCATAAAGCCGCTTACCGGCACTCCTATTGTGGGTGATTCTTTGCGCGATCTTCAAGCTGGAGTTGCTTTGGGGGCATCACCCCACTTGGTTCTCACTGGCAAGGGCGAAAAGACACTGGCTAAAGGTAACCTACCAGATGGCACTCAAATACATGCCGATCTCTTGGCTTTTGCCAATGCACTACTTTTAGAAGATAAGGTCTAAATACATCATGCAATTCATTCGCTCGATTCTCTTTGCCTTATTTTTAGTAGTGTTCACCCCGATTTGGTCTGTGTTGTGCATGCTGGCATTTCCTTTTTTAAGTCCTGAAAACCGCTATACCTTTATTGGACTCTGGAACAAAATCGTTATTGCGCTACTGAAGCCGCTGTGTGGAATTCATTATGAAATCCGTGGCATGGAAAATATGCAAGCAGTGCTCAATGAGCGCGTCATCATCCTTAGCAAGCACCAGTCTGCTTACGAGACGATCGCCTATATTGCCTTACTACCAAAACAACTTTGTTTTGTGTTTAAGCGTGAGCTACTCTGGATTCCATTCTTTGGTTGGGCATTAGCCTTACTCAAAATGATTCACATTAATCGCTCTAACAAACAGACTGCAGCCCATTCTGTAGCCACTCAAGGGCGCAAGCGCTTAAGCGAGGGCAAATGGATCATGCTCTTTCCAGAGGGCACCAGAACAGCTACCGGCTCAACCAAACCTTATCGCAAAGGCGGTGCACGCCTAGCTAGCGCTACTGACGCACTTGTCATCCCCATTGCACATAATGCTGGGCGCTGCTGGCCAAAAAATAGCTTTATCAAGAATCCAGGCACAGTCATTTTTTCAATAGGGCCTGCGATTAGCTCAGCCAATAAGTCAGCAGAACAGCTTCAGAAAGAGGTTGAAGGTTGGATTGAATCAGAGATGCGCGTTATTGATCCAAGCGCATACAAATAAGAATTAGTTTGAAATCTTGAGTACTTCAGCAATTCATAATGCTGACTTAAGAAGCTAAAACCTTAGCCCATTCAATATAGCGATCCACTGAAATATCTTGTGCTCTTGCTTTGAGCTCAATTTCAGTTAGATTAAGCCTGTCAGCAAACGCTTGTAAATTAGTTCGAAGCATTTTTCTTCTCTGGGAAAAGGCTGCGGCAACTACTTTTTCCAAAGCGCTCCACTGAATATCAGTCAATGTGAAATTCCTTCTCGGAATCATTCGTACCACAGCTGAATTCACCTTGGGCTGCGGATCAAAAGCTTCAGGCGGAACTTCCAGAACCAAGTCCATGTCGTAACGAGCTTGCAGCATGACAGAAAGACGACTGAAATCAGAACTTCCTTCCTTAGCAACCATTCGCTCCACAACTTCTGCTTGCAACATAAAAACTTGTTCATCAATTGAAGCTGCAGCAGAAACTAAATGAAATAGCAGTGGTGAAGAGATGTTGTAAGGTAGATTACCAACTACCTTACATAAGCCTTTCTTACCAGAACGATTCTGCGCCCATGCCAAGAAATCAAACTTCAGGGCATCTCCCTCGATCACCGTTAATCCTTTGAGATTCTTCTCATTCCAGAAGGCGACTAGATCACGGTCAATCTCTAGCAGATCCAAGTGATCAAGATTCTCCAGCAAAGGTAGTGTTAGCGCCCCGAGACCAGGACCAATCTCAATCACATGAGCCTCAGCACTTGGGTTAATCAGAGCAACAATGGAATAAATAACTCCGTTGTCCTGTAAAAAGTTTTGACCAAATCGTTTACGTGCACGATGCATGTATTAGGGTTGCTTTCTTTGATTTACAGCCAATTGATACGCCAAACGTAAAGCCTCAAGCATGCTGCCGGAATCAGCAATACCTTTGCCAGCAATATCTAATGCAGTGCCATGATCTACTGAGGTACGAATAATCGGCAAGCCCAAGGTTATATTTACACCATTGCCAAAAGTGACAAACTTAAAAGGCGCTAAACCTTGGTCGTGATACATCGCAATGAAGGCGTCTACTGTTGCAATTGATTCAGGATCAAACATTGTGTCGCCTGGATAAGGGCCAGATACCTGAATACCCATGGCCTTAGCTGCTTCAATTGCAGGCACAATGATTTCAATTTCTTCGCGCCCCAAGTAGCCAGACTCTCCAGCGTGTGGATTTAAGCCAGCCATACGAATCACTGGGTTTGCTATGCCAAATTTTTCCCGCAAATCTCGATTAACAATTTGAATTGTTTCTAATATCAAATCGTAACTGAGGGCTTTTGGAACATCTTTCAACGGCACATGGGTAGTCACTAAAGCCACCCTTAAATCTCTGGGGGACTTAAGCCCTAAAAATCCAGTTGGCAACGGTGCGCACAACATCATGACCACATGAGAGCTATAGCATCGCTGCGCAAGGTGTTCGGTATGCCCCGTAAAAGGAGTGCCAGCATCGTTAATAATGCTTTTATGTAGCGGCGCAGTTACCATCGCATCAAAACGACCTTGCTGACAACCATTGATTGCTTGATCCAATAGACTGATCACATACCGAGCATTTTTAGAGTTTAAAACTCCTGAAATAACAGGCGTTTCAAGCTTAATAGATTCAACCTGCAATCGACCAACCAATGTTGGATCCATATTTTTTGGCAGGGTCAATAACTGATCATCGCCGAGCAAGGTAATGACAACATCCTTGTGTTCGCGCAAAAAATCGAGGGCAGCAGCAAGAGAAACCTCAGGCCCAATACCGGCTGGCTCGCCGGTGCTTACAGCCAGATTAACGAGAGGCGCTACTTGCTTCATCATCCACGTTCAAAATTTTGACAGTGGCGTTATCACGTAATTCGCGCATCCACTCTTGATAGGCTTGATCAAATTTTCTTTCGCGGATAGCTGCGCGCGCAAATTGACGCTGCTTCTCTACAGTCAGTTGACCTTCACGACGATCCATTACCTGAATCAAATGCCAACCGAATTCAGATTTAACTGGATTGCTGACCTCACCAATTTGCAAACGATTCATGGCCTGCTCAAACTCTGGAACTAAGTCGCCAGGACTCATCCACCCCAGATCACCACCATTTGGCGCTGAACCATCTTCAGAGTATTTTTTAGCCAGCTCAGCAAAATCTGCCGTCTTAGCGCGAACCTGATCGCGATATCCCTGCAAGCGTCTCTCTGCATCTTGATCAGTCAAGCCAGGACGATTACGCAGCAAAATATGGCGCGATAAGGTTTGTGTAATAGGAATATTTTGCGGTGTGGTTGAGCCAGCATCAGGTGCGGCTGCCTGCTGAGGGGGTGCACTCGCTCCTGCTGCTCTGCGGTCCAAAACTTTAAGGACGTGGTAACCAGCAGGACTCTTTACAACTGCATTGGCAACTTGTCCACCGCCAGTATTTCGAATCGCATCATAAAACAACTGCGGTAGACGATCGGGAGTACGGTAACCCAAATCTTGAAACTTAATCTTGGGATTTTCTTTTGCAGCCATAGCGCCCAACTGCAAGAAATCAACATCACCTCGTGCATCTCGCAATAGAGCATCCGCTTTCTTTTTGGCCTCAGCCTGAGCTCCAGCACCAGCTCCGACATCTACAGGAATAAAGATTTGAGCAACATCAATTTCTTCTGGCTCGCCCTTAGCAGCTGGCGCTGATCTTTGCGCACCACCAGAAGTCATTGCCCTGGTCCGCTCGGTAATAAAGTTTTCGATTTCAGCATCAGATATTTTGATCTTGGCCTCTACCTCACGCTCTCGATAACGGGTAATCATCACATCATCACGCAGCAATTGTTTATAGCGCTCAAAAGTCGATCCCGAAGCAATAACTTTTGCTTTGAATTCTGCAACAGTTAATTTATTTTTTGCCGCTATATCACTAATGATCTTGTCGAGTTCTTTATTGCTAACAGCAATACCTTCTTGCTCAGCATTTTGTAATTGAATTTTTTCTAATATCAGTCGATCTAGAATTACTTTTCGTGCTGACCCATCCTCTGGTAACTTCACACCCTGCTTTTTTAGTGCCGCAATTCGATCATCAATTTCTTTGCGAGTGACAAAACCCGTATTGACTACAGCAGCCACACCATCAATATTACGAATCTTGCTCTCAGCAACAGCATTTGATTTTGCTACATCTTGAGCAAATGTGGCATTCACAAATAATCCTAAGCCAACAAATATGGCGTGAGCGCTAATCTTTTTAAAACGATTCATACAAAGCATCATTGATAGTTCTCGTATGTTGAAGGTGGTATAGGCTTAGAGGTGGGCATATATCCAGGAACATTTAACCTCATGATATCAACTGGATTGCTGCCGGCGCTACCAAAGCCCCTAAATTCGATTTGAAATAGCACCTGAGTGGTGGTTATTTGAGATGTATTCAAAACTTGAGAGTAGGCTCCGCGGAAAGTCCAGCAATCTCTGCTCCACTCCAGTGCTAATAGGCTATTTAATGTCTTAGTAGTCAACGCGTCATATCCCCACCGACCTAAGACGGATACCTCCCTTGTAATAGGCCATTGCCCAGAAATATTGTATTGGTCTGTGGTGGTTGCTGCAGGCACAAACGCCTGGTTATTTTGAATAGATGCTTGCACTGGTGGAGACCAAACATTGCGATACCCGAAATTTAAGCTTCTACCTTGAGTTGGACGCCAGCTACCACCAACAGTGCTTTGTACAAAACGATTGAGTTGGGTGTTGTATTGCCCAAAAATATCTGCACTAAAGTTGCCCAACAATCGAACCGATCCAGAGCCTAAGGTATCTGAATAGGTGGTGGGGTTAGCAATTGTGCCATTCAAGCCAACCCGCTGCCCTGTAAATTGTTGCTTTTGAGCTAATGTGACATTGGCACGTTCTGCTCCGGTATTTGCTTCAATCATGCGACTCGTGAGACCCAGAGTGGCTGCATTGTTGTCAGCTATACGGTCATTACCAATAAAAGTATTTTCACTAAAAATTTGTGAGATACCAAAGCCAGCATCTGCCGTATCAAATAAAGGAGTTTGCGCCTGACTTTGGAATGGCGTGTACACATACAGAGCACGAGGCTCCATAGTCAAAAGCATATCGCGACCATAAAAACCTTTTAGTTCAGCAGCATCTCTTTCAAAAGCTAATCCTGAATCTAAGCTTAAAGTTGGAATCGTGAAGCCTTGAGCTACCGGCGCACCAGTTGCTGTAAATGGTGTGGCGTTATACATATTTGACTGAAAACTCACTTTTGGAGTGATGTAATAGCCTGGTGTTATTTGTGGCAGAGCCATAGCACCCTTGATCACCGTTCTATCTGCCTGACTGTAAACACCCGGAGCAGTAGCTGCTAAGTTGCCACCGATGTTGTACGAGAAGCGCGTGTAGTCAGCAGAAAAAGTGGTTGCAGGTCCAGTAGGCAAGGTTACGTACTTTCCGCTGGTATCAGCAACCGCAGGAGTAAGTCGATTGTTATAGGTAGCGGTAATGTTTGGCAATACGTTATAAGGGGCTTGTACTGTAACAGTGGGATCTGGCTGCAAAGTTTGAAACGTTAATGCTCTAGCTGATACAGCCCAGTTACTCAAGCTTCCAGTCAGACCTTTGGTTGTTCCCACCTCTTGACGAAACTGACTTGTAACAGCCCCCGCAATACTTTGCGAGAAATCGGTTGGATATAGATTGTCAGAAACACGAGACATATTGGCGTAGCCCGACCATGAGCCTGGCAATGGAATTCCGCCGGGTGCTACACCGCCACTGAAAACTTGTCGCTGCTGCCAGTCATAACGCCAGCGATCTGTTCCTGTTTTATTGTCATGCGCCAAATAATCCCCAGCCAATGTACCGCTGTACTTGCTGTCTAGAAAGCGGTAATTTGCACCTATCTGCAAACCACGCTCACTCATATAACGCGGAAGAATCAACAAATCTCTATTTGGCGCAATATTGACGTAGTACGGCTGGGTAGCATCAAAACCATTATTAGAGTTATATCCTGCAACCGGAGCCAGAATGCCGGTGCGCCTCTGATTGGATGTAGGCGCAGTGAAATAAGGTACATATGCAATTGGCACATCGAAGAAACGCATCACACCATGCGTGCCAACCATTTCTTTTTGTTCGTTATCAATCTCTAAAGTACTGGCCGAAAAATACCAATCCATATTTTGCGGTGTACATGTGGTGTAAGTAGCTTTATCAAAAACAAAAATATCGGAGTTTTCAATAGTCAGCTTTTTTGCCGATCCGTTACCACGGGTATCGCGAAACTCATATGTAGGCGTCTCCATCTCGCCTTCACGTGCATCCACTTTAAATTGAGCGGTTGGCCCTTTAAAAGTAGTGTTCCCTTTTGTTAGTTCAGCATTTCCAACTAAATCTGCAATATCAGTATCAGGGTCGTAAATAATTTCATCCGCCTTAATCACTCCGCCGTTACGACGCATTTGTGCACGACCCTTGAGCTTCATCTTACGGTCAACAACGCCCTCAATGACATCACTGGATGTAAACGTTAGCGCTTTACTATCGTCAATAGGCAGGCCAGTACGTAACTGGTCATCCAACTTTAAAACAGTCACATTGCCACGATCTGGCAATAAGACAGTGTTCGAGTTAGCCTGTGCATTTGGGGGTAAAGGAGCTGGAGCCTGCGCATACCCCTGAAAAGCAAATTGCAGCAATACCACCCCCGTCATTACGCGCAGGGTTACATGCCAAAAAAGAGGGGCGCAAAGGCCGGCGCGACGGCGATAATGACTCATAGATCCAGACCCGCCTTATTATACGAATCGACCATGACTGACTCACGCCTAAATACCCTCCGAAACTGGCTAAAAGCCCTAGAAGCTAACTGGCAATTAGATCTTGACTCCTTAGTGCCAGCTTCAGCCGATGCCAGCTTTCGACGCTATTTCCGAATTACATCTAAAAACCCCAGTTTTGGGACTTTGATCGTAATGGATGCACCACCCCAACATGAACCCTTAGATACCTTTATTAAGGTCGATTTATTGCTCTCGGAAGCAGGCTTAAATGTGCCAAAAATACTCGAGCAAAATATTGCTGAAGGCTTTTTACTATTAAACGATTTGGGCACTAAAACCTACCTAGCTGAATTGAATAATGAGACTGCAGATCATCTGTATAAAGATGCAACTCATGCGCTAGTTTTAATGCAGTTGGCAAGCAAGTCTGGTGTCCTACCAAACTATGACGAAGCATTGTTGCAACGTGAGCTTGATTTGCTTCCTGAATGGTATTTAAAGAAACATCTCGGCATTGAACTCAATGCACAACAAATTGATCAACTAAAAAAATCATTTGGGCTGATTATTGAAAATAATTTAGCTCAAGCAAAAGTCTATGTTCATCGCGATTACCACTCGCGCAATTTAATGGTGACAGAAAAAAATAATCCTGGAGTTATTGACTTTCAGGATGCGGTTTATGGTCCCATTACCTATGATGCCGCCTCTCTTTGGCGCGATGCCTATATCGCATGGCCAGAAGAACAAGTGATAGATTGGGTGATTAAATTCTGGGAGGCAGGCCGTAAGGCAGGGCTGCCGATGCCAGATGATTTTGGTCACTTCTATCGTGATTTTGAATGGATGGGTTTGCAACGCCACCTCAAGATACTTGGTATCTTTGCACGGCTATACCATCGCGACGGCAAGGACGGCTATCTCAAAGATATTCCTCTCGTGCTTGAGTATGCAATTGCAACAGCCAATCGTTATATTGAATTAAAGCCTTTGGCTCGTATTCTGGAATCGACTCGCACTCATAAAGACTAGTTAGATATACATGACGAATAAGAGCAATCTCATTCCTTGTTTTTTACTGGCTGCTGGTAGAGGTGAGCGCATGCGCCCTCTCACAGACGTCTTACCCAAACCCTTGTTAACCATTCAGAATAAATCTTTACTAGCTTGGCATTTAGAAGCTTTAGCTAAGACAGGAATACAGAATGTCGTCATTAACCATGCTTGGTTGGGTGAAAAAATCGAGGAAGCTCTCGGTAACGGTCGGCAATTTGGTCTCAGCATCCAATACTCCCCTGAGGGCAGCGCTCTAGAGACCGCGGGTGGTATTTGTAAGGCATTGCCCATCATTGCACCAGATGATTACTTTCTGGTCATCAATGGAGATGTATTTAGCCCGAATTTACCCGTAAGCACGCTATTGGAAACAGCCTCCAGAATGCGTGCTGACTCCAGTAAGCCATTAGCGCACTTATTCATGGTTCCCAACCCAGTGCAACACCCTGAAGGGGATTTTTACCTGCAGGGTTCCACTGTGGGAGACGCTGAGTCCATAGACAGTGAGAAGCTCACCTTCTCAGGAATTGGGATTTATCACAAAGACCTCTTTAAAGACCTGGAATTCGGGGCGCCTGCCAAGCTAGCTCCCTTGCTGAGAACCGCGATGGAGCAAAATAAAGTGACTGGTGAAAAATATACCGGTCCATGGCACGATGTAGGTACACCACAACGCTTACAAGAGCTTAATGCAGCATATGAATAAACCAGATATTTATCAGCTTCGTCGAAATGTCTTAGCAAAACAAATATTTGCTAAGACTGGCGGAGGAATTGCAGTCGTTTCAACAGCACCTGAAATTGCTCGCAATCGCGATAGTGAATTTCCATATCGTCACGACAGCGACTTTTACTACCTGACGGGCTTTGAAGAGCCAGGCGCAACTCTTGTAATGAAAGTTGCTGGCGATGGAAAGAATCTTCAGCTTCAATCTCATTTATTTTGCAGACCCAAAGATCCCGAGAGAGAAATTTGGGATGGCATTCGTCTTGGCCCTGAAGCAGCCCCTGAAGTTTTAGGT
Organism: Polynucleobacter sp. MWH-HuK1; assembly: GCF_018881815.1. Classification (GTDB taxonomy): domain Bacteria; phylum Pseudomonadota; class Gammaproteobacteria; order Burkholderiales; family Burkholderiaceae; genus Polynucleobacter. Next base: position 587,625 of record NZ_JACVPP010000001.1, on the reverse strand, counting down.
ATTGAATATGCACACAGTAACCAGGAGCTCGATCGAAAACTGGGAGAGCTATTGGCAGATCAAGACGCAGTCTATATTCGCCTTGCCGAAAGTGCTGAGGCTGATAGACGCTTGCGACATTGGATGAAACAAGTTCGCGGTCAAGCCCGCTCAGGCGTGAACCCACCATCAGAGTTTCACGATATCGAGGCGCTTATTCATGAAATGCGCCTATTTAAAGATGCGCATGAAATTGACATCATGCGCCGTGCTGCCGCTATCTCTGCTCGTGCACATATCCGCACCATGCAAATCTGCAAGCCTGGTATGCGCGAGTACCAACTCGAAGCTGAATTGCTCCATGAGTTCCGCAATAGCGGTGCGCAAAGCGTTGCCTACAACAGTATTGTTGCTACTGGCGCTAACTCTTGCATCCTGCACTATCGAGCAGGCTCAACTGAATTACGTAGCGGCGAACTTTGCTTAATTGACGCTGGTTGCGAACTAGATGGTTATGCATCTGATATCACTCGAACATTTCCAGTGAACGGAAAATTTACTGGCCCACAACGTGCTCTATACGACATTACATTAGCAGCGCAAGAAGCAGCGGTTGCGATGACCAAACCTGGCAATACTTTCATGCAGCCGCATGAAGCGGCACTGAAAGTTTTAACCCAGGGCCTACTTGATGAGAAGTTGCTCAATCTTGCCGATCTAGGCTCGCTTGAAAATGCCATAGAAACAGGCGCTTATCGCCGCTTCTACATGCACCGCACCTCACATTGGCTAGGCATGGATGTTCATGACGTAGGCTCCTATCGGGAAGCTAGTCATGATTTATCTACTGAAGATAAGCCATGGCGCGTCCTCAAGAGTGGCATGGTAATGACGATTGAGCCTGGCCTCTATGTCAGACCAGCTGATGATGTGGATGAGAAATTTTGGAATATTGGCATTCGCATTGAAGATGATGCAGTGCTGAATGATTCTGGATGTGAATTGATTTCTCGTGGCGTCCCTGTCAAGGCAGATGAGATTGAAGCGCTCATGAAAAACGCATAAAGACATTCGAATAAAAATGATTTCATCTAGTTGCGATATATTGATTCAAGGCGGTGGCCCGGTTGGACTTGCTTGTGCCGCGTGGACTCTTCAGAAGTTTCCAGATGCAAAGATCACACTACTAGATCGCAATCCAATTAATGATGACGATTTAGCGAATGCTGATAGCCGTGGGATTGCGCTATCACATGGCAGCAAGCTATTACTAGATACGATCAATGCTTGGCCAAATCGCTCTGCACAAATTCATCGCGTACATGTTTCACAAGCTGGACGTTTTGGTAGAGCTCTGATGACCCGCGAAGAACTCAATCAAGATGCACTAGGACACATCATTCGCTATCGCGATATCCACATCACTCTTCGCCAGGCATTAAGGTCCATTCAAGCAAAGTGTCCAAACTTTGTTTGGCGACATTCTGATAAAGAAGCGGAAGAAAATAATATCCACGCCAAATGTATCGTGCATGCTGAAGGCGGCTTATTTAAAAAACAAGATTGGGTTGAATCTGGTCGCGACTATGGTCAGTCAGCCTTAGTAGGGTTAGTAGAAGTTGAAAATGCAGCGCCCCATCAAGCTTGGGAACGTTTTACTGCTGAAGGTCCATTGGCTATTTTGCCAAGTCATTATGGTCCCAATATTTTGAATCTGGTTTGGTGTGGTTCACCAGAGTCATCGGGATATCGCTTGCAACTCAGTGATACTAACTTCTTAAAAGAGCTAGAGAAAGAATTTGGTTCACGCATTGGTCGCTTTCGGAAAATTCAGGATCGTCGTTTATATGAACTTGGCTTGAACTATCGCAAAGAAATTACAAAAGACAGTGAAGTATGGATTGGTAACGCCGCTCAAACTTTGCACCCAGTAGCTGGCCAAGGTTTAAATCTGGGCTTACGAGATGCCTTCTTGCTGGCAGAAAAATTAGTTAGCGTATTTTCTGGTTCAGCAGAAGATCAATCCCCAGTAGATATTCAAAATGCACTTCAGGGTTACGCCCAAAGCCGCAAAATTGATAGAACAACTACGATTGGCCTAACAGACTTCATGGCCAGGGTATTTACCTCTAATATTGCTCCAGTAGTGGTAGCCCGTGGACTGGCGCTAAGCGCCCTTCAGTGGCTTCCACCGTTAAAGACGGCCCTAGCTCGCCAGATGATGTTTGGTAGGCGCTAAAAGGCTTAAATAGCCTTCAAAATACAAGTATTCCCAGTTTGATCCAAAGCAAGGAATCTGCCTAAAAAATAGGCAGATTTCGGGTCGACTGTGCTAAAGTGTCATGCTTTCCGCCCAAGCCCCCATTTAGATGAATATTGGCCCTCACACCCTCGCAAATAGATTATTTGTGGCCCCAATGGCTGGGGTGACGGACCGTCCATTTAGGCAATTGTGTAAAAAATTAGGTGCTGGCTATGCGGTCTCTGAAATGGTGGCATCTAATGCCCTGCTTTGGAAAAGCGAGAAAACACAACGCCGCGCAAATCATGTTGGCGAATTCAAACCGATCGCGGTACAAATCGCTGGGGCCGATCCCGCAATGATGGCAGCTGCGGCAAAAATTAACGTAGATCATGGTGCACAAATTATTGACATCAATATGGGCTGCCCTGCAAAGAAAGTATGCAACGTTGCTGCTGGTTCCGCACTATTGCGTGATGAGCCTTTGGTGCAGCAAATTTTAGAAGCTGTTGTGAATGCTGTTGGTGTTGGACCAGATGCAGTACCAGTCACCTTAAAGATTCGTACCGGTTGGGATCGCGAACATAAAAATGCAATTGAGATTGCACGTCTTGCAGAACAGTCTGGTATCTCTATGCTGACAGTCCATGGTCGTACTAGAGCTGATCTATATCACGGTGAAGCTGAGTATGAAACTATTACTGCAGTCAAAAATAATGTAAGCATTCCAGTGGTTGCTAATGGTGACATCAATAGCCCAGAGAAAGCAGAGCAAGTTTTAAAGATCACGGGGGCTGATGCCATCATGATCGGACGTGCGGCACAAGGTCGCCCTTGGATCTTTCGTGAGATCAATCATTACCTTAAAACTGGTGGTAAGTTGCCAACCCCTGAGATCAATGAGATTCAGGCGATTATGAATGCCCACCTCCTAGATCACTATGAGTTCTATGGTGAACATATCGGCCTTCGCACAGCTCGCAAGCACATCGGCTGGTATTGCAAAGGTTTACGAGATTCTCATGCCTTCCGTCAGCGCATGAACACTGCTGATGATTGCAAAACCCAATTAAAAATGGTGAATGATTATTTTGATGAGATGAAATTACATTCTGAACGCTTGCTATTTTTAGAGGCAGCTTAATTTATACCGAATCACCGCTGTATTTTTTGTATTTTTATTTTCTTGTTTTTGTATTGATAGATTGTTATGACTAATAAGCACCCAATTACCGAATGTATTGAAACCCAATTACAGGGCTACCTAAATGACCTCAAAGGCACAGCTCCAACTGATATTTATCAAATGGTCTTAGCTGTTGTAGAAAAACCGATGTTGGAATTAGTCATGCAACATGCCAAACACAATCAATCACTGGCAGCCCAATATCTAGGCATTAACCGCAACACGCTCCATAAGAAGCTCGTTGAGCATCAGCTACTGAAGTAAACATTCATCACAAAGTCATTTCTTTTAATTAAACCCTCCGAAAACTATGATCCGTACAGCCCTTCTCTCCGTATCCGATAAAAATGGCATTGTGCCTTTTGCTAAAGCCCTCCATGAGCAAGGTATTAAGCTTATTTCTACTGGCGGCACCGCAAAACTTCTAGCTGAAAATAATCTACCAGTAGTTGAAGTTTCTTCGCTAACAAAATTCCCAGAGATGCTCGATGGTCGCGTAAAAACCCTTCACCCTATGGTGCACGGCGGATTATTGGCTCGCAGAGATTTCCCGGAGCATATGGCCGCCCTAAAAGAGCATGGAATCGACACCATCGATATGCTCGTCATCAATTTGTACCCATTCAATGAGACGGTAGCTAAAGATAATTGTTCATTTGAAGATGCTGTAGAGAATATTGATATTGGTGGCCCTGCTATGTTGCGAGCCGCTGCAAAGAACCATCAAGACGTCACGGTTTTGATCTCACCGGAAGATTACGCCCCAGTATTGGCGGAGATAAAAGCCAACAAGAATACTGTTTCTTACAAAACAAATTTAAGTTTGGCAAAAAAAGTATTTGCACATACCGCTCAATATGACGGTGCTATTGCCAATTACCTCTTTGCATTGGGTGATGACTTAGATCACAAGGCACGTTCCGCTTATCCAGAAACTTTGCATCTTGCTTTTGAAAAAGTGCAAGAAATGCGTTACGGCGAGAACCCGCACCAATCTGCTGCTTTCTACAAAGATATCTATCCAGCAGATGGCACGCTAGCCAATTACAAGCAACTACAAGGTAAAGAACTTTCCTATAACAACATTGCGGATGCTGACTCCGCCTGGGAATGCGTGAAGAGCTTTACTGGTAACGCTGGTGGGGCAGCTGCTTGCGTCATCATCAAACATGCCAATCCTTGTGGTGTAGCTGTTGGCGCTAGCGCTCTCGAAGCCTATCAAAAAGCATTTAAGACCGACCCAAGCTCAGCCTTTGGCGGCATTATTGCCTTTAACGTTCCTTGTGATGGCGCGGCAGCAGAAGCGATCTCCAAGCAATTCGTAGAAGTATTAATTGCTCCTAGCTTTAGTGATGAAGCAAAAGCCATCTTTGCTGCCAAACAAAATGTGCGTCTTTTAGAGATTCCATTGGGCACTGCATTTAATACGTTTGATTTCAAACGCGTTGGTGGTGGTTTACTCGTGCAATCGCCCGATGCCAAAAACGTTCTCGAAAATGAAATGCGTGTTGTTAGCAAGCGTCTACCAACCCCAAGCGAAATGCACGACATGATGTTTGCATGGCGCGTTGCTAAATTTGTGAAGTCCAATGCCATCGTCTATTGCGCTAACGGTATGACCCTCGGTATTGGCGCAGGTCAAATGAGTCGCGTTGACTCTGCACGTATGGCCAGTATTAAGGCCGAGAACGCGGGCTTAAGCCTTAAAGGTTCTGCTGTTGCAAGCGATGCCTTCTTCCCGTTCCGTGATGGTTTAGATGTAGTCGTCAATGGTGGTGCAAGTTGCGCCATTCAGCCGGGCGGCAGCATGCGTGATGATGAAATTATTGCGGCTGCGAATGAGCATGGTATTGCCATGATCTTTACTGGCACACGTCACTTCCGTCACTAAGCAAACAGGCAGTAATAAGCAAACTTATGCGCTGGATAGGAATTGACCCAGGTTTACGTACAACCGGTTTTGGCGTCATTGATGTCGATGGCCAAAAACTGACTTACGTAGCTTCTGGGACGATCGAAAGCGGTGATCCAGCTAAGGGCCTTCCTGAACGTTTAGGCACTCTCTATGCCGGCATTAAAGAGGTGCTAGAGACTTACCATCCTGAGTCAGCTGCAATTGAAGAGGTTTTCTTAAATGTGAATCCTCGTTCAACGCTCATGCTAGGTCAAGCAAGGGGTGCTGTGATCGCTGCCCTCGTATCTGAAAAGCTTCCTGTAGCCGAGTACAGTGCTCTACGCGTGAAACAAGCCATTGTTGGCACTGGCAGGGCTGCCAAGCCGCAAGTGCAGGAGATGGTTAAGCGCTTATTAAGACTAAATCGCGTACCCGGAACAGATGCCTCAGATGCATTAGGCGTTGCTATCTGCGCCGCCCATCATGCTCAGATGCCAAAAGTAATTACTTCTGCTTTGGCGCCGAAGTTAGCATCTAAAAAACGTAGCAAGTAAAAACACACTTCACAGGTTAAGATCTCTACATGATTGGTCGCATTCAAGGCACTCTCGTTTCAGTCCATCCCCCTCGTCTTTTGGTCGATTGCCAAGGCATTGGTTATGAGGTTGATGTACCCATGAGTACTCTTTATCAACTTCCTCAAGCTGGTCAAAAAATTACGCTTCTTACGCACTTTCAAGTACGTGAAGATGCACAACAACTATTTGGCTTTGCTACCGAGACTGAGCGCGAGGCATTTAGACAGCTAATTAAAATTAGCGGTGTTGGTTCCCGCACAGCACTAGCAGTCCTCTCTGGCATGAGCGTCAATGAGCTCGCTCAAGCCATCGCCCTTCAAGAGGCAGGGCGATTGACGCAAGTACCTGGCATTGGCAAGAAAACCGCTGAACGTCTTTGCCTAGAACTCAAAGGTAAGTTAGCCCCAGACCTAGGTATTACGGGCGAAAAACCGCAAGCAATTGAAGCTAGCAGCGAAGTGTTGCAAGCCCTGCTTGCTCTGGGCTATTCAGAAAAAGAAGCGCTCATGGCACTAAAGCAAATTCCAGCTGATACCTCTGTTTCTGATGGCATCCGCATGGGTCTGAAATATTTATCTAATGCTTGACCCCAAATAGAAGTAATCCCTAATAAGCACTACACTTGTAGCATGGCAATTCATACAGACGATCTGAGCTCAATTCCTGAAGATTTACCTGAGGATAATGGCCGCATTGTGAGCGGCTCAGCCGGCAATGCTGAGGCCGTCTTTGAAAGAGCGCTACGCCCAAAACAACTTGATGAGTATGTAGGTCAAACTAAAGCGCGCGCCCAATTAGAGATTTTTATCAGCGCCACAAGAGCTCGTCAAGAAGCTTTGGATCATGTTCTCTTATTTGGACCCCCTGGTCTTGGCAAAACCACCTTGGCACACATCATCGCCAGAGAGCTTGGCGTCAACTTACGCCAAACAAGCGGCCCTGTTTTGGATAGGCCTGGCGACCTCGCTGCGCTACTTACCAATTTAGAAGAAAATGATGTTCTCTTTATTGATGAGATCCATCGGCTCTCACCCGTAGTTGAGGAGATTCTTTACCCAGCACTAGAAGATTACAGCCTTGACATCATGATTGGTGAAGGTCCTGCAGCACGCAGTGTAAAAATTGATCTCAAGCCATTCACACTCATTGGTGCAACTACCCGTGCCGGCATGCTTACCAACCCATTGCGTGATCGCTTTGGTATTGTGGCAAGACTTGAGTTCTACACCACCGAAGAGCTGACCAAAATCATTAATCGCTCAGCCAGCTTGCTCAAGGCTGATATTGACCCTGATGGCTCAATAGAAATTGCTAAGCGTGCTCGCGGTACTCCGCGTATCGCAAACCGATTACTACGTCGTGTACGTGACTATGCTGAAGTTAAAGGCACAGGCACGATTACTAAAGCTATGGCCGATGCTGCGCTTAAGATGCTGGATGTTGATCCTAGTGGTTTTGATGTCATGGATAGAAAATTGCTAGAAGCCATCTTGCATAAATTTGATGGTGGCCCTGTAGGTATTGATAACTTGGCAGCAGCTATTGGCGAAGAGCGCGATACGATTGAAGATGTTCTTGAGCCTTATTTGATTCAACAAGGCTACCTACAAAGAACCTCGCGTGGCCGAGTAGCGACGCGCCAGACTTATGAGCACTTTGGTCTAACGCCGCCAAGTAGTAATGCCAGCCTGGATATTTAAGCTAGCGTCACTCTCGCAAACTTCCGTTTGCCCACTTGGACAACATAAGTTCCCGCTTCAACTTTAAGCTGTTTATCAGCAATCGTTGCACCATCAATCTTCACACCGTTTTGCTCAATATTGCGATTGGCTTCCGATGTTGATGGAGCTAATCCAGCAGCTTTCAAAAGATTAGCTATTTGCATTGGCGCCCCAGAGAGATTTACCTCTGAAATGTCATCCGGTACGCCGCCTTTAGCGCGATGATTAAAGTCTTCTAACGCTTTTTCTGCAGCAGCTTGTGAATGGAAGCGTGTCACGATTTCTTGTGCGAGCAGTACTTTGCAATCTTTTGGATTTCGGCCAGCAGCAACTTCTTGCTTCATCAAATCAATTTCAGCCATTGGGCGGAAAGAAAGCAAGGTGAAGTAATCCCACATCAATTCATCGGAGATGCTCAAAAGCTTGCCAAACATTTCTCCCGCTGACTCGCTGATGCCAATGTAATTACCTTTAGACTTACTCATCTTATCCACGCCATCTAAACCAACTAACAGTGGCATTGTCAAAATACATTGAGGCTCTTGGCCATATTCACGCTGGAGTTCGCGCCCAACTAAGAGATTGAATTTCTGATCGGTGCCACCGAGCTCTAAGTCACTCCTTAAGGCAACGGAGTCGTAACCTTGCATTAATGGGTACAAGAACTCATGTACAGAGATGGGTACGCCACTACGGTAACGCTTTGTAAAGTCGTCGCGCTCCAACATCTGCGCAACGGTATATCGCGCTGCTAACTGAATCATGCCGCGCGCACCTAATGGATCACACCATTCGCTGTTGTAACGCACTTCAGTTTTAGAAGGATCAAGCACCATGCTCGCTTGACGATAGTAAGTCTCAGCATTAACCGCAATTTCTTCTGCAGTTAATGGTGGGCGAGTAGCGTTTCGCCCAGATGGATCACCAATCATGCTGGTGAAGTCACCAATCAGGAAAATAACTGTGTGACCTAAATCTTGCAACTGGCGCAATTTGTTTAGAACAACTGTATGACCCAAATGAATGTCGGGCGCCGTTGGATCTAAACCTAATTTGATTCGCAATGGTGTCTTAGTAGCCTGACTACGAGCCAACTTCTGAACCCAATCTGCCTCAACCAATAATTCTTCGCAGCCACGCTTAGTCACTTCAAGCGCTGCAAAGACTTCGGGGGTCAAAGGATATTTTTGTTCTGGTTTGGCCGTCATGCTGATTCGGATTGCTGATTCAGTTAAATTAGTAGTTAAATTGCTAAAGCATAATTGTCGCATTCCTGAGAACTACATGAAAAAACCCCATTCCCTCTATATCGGACTAATGTCTGGCACCAGCTTGGATGGGATAGATGCCGTTTTGGCCAAGATTGGCCCAAGCGGGGAGGCAAGCGCTCTGGATGCGATCAGTGCTCCGTTTTCTCCAGAGCTAAGAAAATCCCTATTCGAGCTCCAAAGCCCTGGGCCAAACGAGCTGCACCGAGAAAAACAGGCTGGAAATACCCTGGCATTGGCTTATGCGCAAGCCGTAGGCCAATTACTCAATAAAGCGAATTTGCAGGCGGCAGATATTGCTGCAATCGGCGCTCATGGACAGACCATTCGTCACCAACCACATCTTGGCAATATGGCCTATACCCACCAAACGCTCAATCCAGCCATCTTGGCAGAAAAAACGGGTATCGATGTCATTGCTGATTTTAGAAGCCGAGATTTGGCTGCTGGTGGAAATGGCGCGCCTTTAGTCCCAGCGTTTCATGCACAGCAGTTTGTAGAAGATAAAAATTTAGCAATCCTCAACATTGGCGGCATTGCTAACTTCACACTACTTCCCAAAGATGGGCAAGTGACCGGTTTTGATTGTGGTCCAGGAAATATGTTGATGGATGCCTGGATACATGAACATCAAGGCAATACATTTGATGAGAATGGAAACTGGGCATTACAAGGCAAAGTTAACGAAGCATTGCTTGCAAAGATGTTGGCCGATCCATTTTTTTCAAAAGCGCCACCTAAGAGCACAGGCAGAGATGACTTTCATCTAGGATGGTTGCAAGAAAAAATTGGTAACGAAAATTACCTCTCTGAAGACGTGCAAGCAACCTTGCTTCATCTAACAGCACACTCCGCCCTAGAAGCTCTAGCGCGTTATGCCCCGCAAACCCAGAAGCTGATTATCTGTGGTGGTGGCGCCAGAAATATAGCGCTTATGAATTTATTCAAGGTTAAAGCGCAACATTTCTTTAAACACCCCCTAGAGATTACAACTAGCGATTCTGCCGGGATCGATCCGCAACTAGTTGAAGGTCTTGCATTTGCATGGCTTGCATGGGCTCATAAAGAAAAACGGCCAGCAAATTTGCCAGCCGTTACGGGAGCGAAGGGCCCTAGAATTCTGGGCGCTTGTTATCCTGCTTAAATAACTAAACTTTTTTCTTAAGCAGAGAAAGAAGATCCGCAGCCACAAGTTGTTTGCGCATTTGGATTTTTAATCACAAACTGTGAGCCGTTGATATCTTCTTTGTAGTCGATCTCAGCGCCAACCAAATATTGGAAGCTCATTGAATCTACTAACAATGTAACGCCATTCTTTTCAAAGAGAGTGTCATCTTCATTTACAGCGTCATCAAATGTGAAACCATATTGGAAGCCTGAGCAACCACCGCCTTGCACGAATACACGGAGCTTTAATTCTGGATTACCTTCTTCTGCAATCAAGTCAGCCACTTTTGCAGCGGCGCTATCCGTGAACACCAAAGGGGTTGGTGGCTCAGCTAAATCTTGTGCGGTTTGCGTAGCTAATTCGGTCATGATTCACTCCTAATTCAAAAGGGTTTGTCTTATTTTAGGCTTTTAATGCCCAGTTTGCTGAAGGGTCATTACGGGGACACGGCTATCTGGGTGAGACCCGTAGTCTCGGGCAAGCCAAACATGAGGTTTAAACACTGAACCCCTTGTCCTGAGGCCCCCTTCACCAAATTGTCCTCAACCACCAAAATGACCAAAGTATCACCACCGCCTGGACGATGGATTGCAATCCGAATGCCGTTGCTTCCACGTACTGAACGTGTTTCTGGGTGACTGCCTACAGGCATCACATCAACAAATGGCTCATCTTTGTAGAAAGTCTCATACAACTTTTGATAATCTACATCTTTACCAGCATCAGTCAAACGCACATACAAGGTCGAATGAATACCTCTAATCATCGGCGTTAAATGCGGCACAAAGGTCAGGCCGATTTGATCATGACCAGCAATTGCTTTTAAGCCTTGCTCAATTTCTGGAAGATGGCGATGTCCTTTAACACTATACGCCTTAAAGTTGTCAGCAGCCTCCGACAATAGTGTGCCAATCTCCGCCTTACGTCCGGCACCCGAAGTGCCCGACTTCGAATCAGAAATAATATGTGTACCGTCAATCAAATGCTTGCCACCAGTCGATCTTGGTGACAGCAGAGGTGCGAGGCCAAGCTGGACAGATGTTGGGTAGCAACCCGCTAAACCAACTACGCGGGCTTTTTTAATTGCTTCGCGATTAATCTCTGGCAGACCATAAACAGCCTCAGCCAAAATCTCTGGGCAGCCATGCTCCATGCCATACCACCTGGAAAATTCTTTCACATCCTTCAAACGAAAGTCTGCAGCAAGATCTAAAACCTTGACGTTGTTGGCGAGTAATTCTTTTGCCTGTGCCATAGCAACACCATGTGGAGTCGCAAAAAACACTGCATCGCATTCGCTTAATTTAGCTTCATCAGGCGTTGTGAATTTCAGATCAACACGACCACGCAAAGATGGGAACATCTCAGCCACAGGCATACCCGCTTCTGTGCGAGAAGTAATTGCAGCAAGTTTTACCTCGGGATGCTGCGCCAATAAACGCAACAACTCCACTCCGGTGTAACCAGTGCCGCCTACGATGCCAACTTTAATCATGCCATTCTCCAAAATACCTACTGATGAACTTTATTTCTGTAATACCTAGATTGTAGAAACAAAAAGGGCCGCTTGCGCGACCCTTTCGATAAAACTTGAGCGACTGAAAGAATTAGCGCTTGCTGAACTGCTTACGGCGACGCGCGCCGTGCAGACCAACTTTTTTACGCTCAACTTCACGAGCATCGCGAGTTACCAAACCTGCTTTAGACAGTGTTGGCTTCAAAGCGTTGTCGTAGTCGATCAATGCACGAGTAACACCGTGACGAACCGCACCAGCTTGGCCGGTTTCACCACCACCAGAAACGTTTACTTTGATATCAAAGGTCGTTAGATGGGCCGTGAGAGCCAAAGGCTGACGAGCGATCATGCGTGATGTTTCACGAGCAAAATATGCATCAATAGGCTTACCATTAACAATGATGTCGCCTTTGCCAGATTTAATGAATACGCGCGCAACAGAACTCTTGCGGCGACCAGTACCGTAATTCCAATTTCCGTAATTAATAGCCATTTGGTTTCCTTAAATCTCTAACGCTTTTGGCTGTTGAGCCGCATGCGGATGATTGGCGTCGCCATAGACTTTTAATTTCTTAATCATGGCATAGCCTAGTGGGCCTTTTGGCAACATACCCTTCACAGCCTTCTCCAAAGCGCGACCTGGGAAACGGTCTTGCATCTTGTCGAAGTTAGTCGAGCTAATACCACCTGGGTATCCGCTGTGACGGTAATAAATTTTGTTCAAGCCTTTTGTGCCTGTGACACGAAGCTTAGAAGAATTGATAACGACAATAAAGTCGCCAGTATCAACGTGTGGAGTGTATTCAGGCTTGTGCTTGCCGCGTAGACGGAGTGCCACTTCACTGGCGACACGACCGAGGACTTTGTCCGTAGCGTCAATCACGAACCATTCATGCACTACCTCATGGGATTTTGCAGAAAAAGTTTTCATGATTTCTCAAATTGTTATGGTCAAAAAAAAATTACTCCAACGAAACTACGTCCACCTTGGCCCTGCTTATGTTTGCAAGCTCGCAGATTCTGCAATTTAACTGGTACTACAAATTACCGCTGACCGGCTCAGTAATTCAGTAAAGCCTTGAATTGTAACCTAAAAAAAACCCAGGAACTGGTCCTGGGCTGGAATCCACCTATGTTTGGGTGGAGGAGACACTTGGAGGTAAGTCGCAGTCTTATACAAGACTGACTACCAATATGGTTATTCTACACAAACAATATGGTGCAACGCAAGAAAATTGACCAAAATCAATTTTGTGATGTTTTTTGGCTATTTCTGCCAGCAAACGGCATGCCTTAAATATTGGTAAACTATTGATAATATTGATTAATTTTGTAAGTTAGGGATCACTACTATGGAATGTCGAGTAACTTGGTTGGGTAATAGCGGCATGGCTTTTTCAGCTGAAACTGGTAGCGGGCACCTCGTCAACATGGATGGGGCCCCAGAAGCGGGTGGCAGAAACCTAGCTCCAAGGCCAATGGAGCTCCTTTTAGCCGGTGCGGGCGGCTGCTCTGCATTTGATGTGGTTTTAATCCTACAAAGGGCCCGTCAGGCCATTAGCGGGTGCGAAGTAAACCTCCAAGCAGAACGCGCCACAGAAGACCCCAAAGTGTTCACCAAGATCAATTTGCACTTCATCGTCAAAGGAAAAGGCCTGGATCAGGCTAAAGTGGATCGCGCCGTAAAACTTTCTCACGAGAAGTACTGCTCCGCCACCACCATGTTAGCCAAAACTGCAGAATTAACTTACAGCGTAGAAATCATTTCAGAATAAGTGCAGAGTCAATCGATAAGCCGGATTCTGTCGCCTAGATTTGCATCTAGGGGCAATCATTCCTCTAGGCCGGCAGTTACCTGACGGCTCAAGCTCCCTACCCGCAGACTCAGCGGGACGCCTCATCGCCTGCTTACTTGGGATTGCTCCAGGTGGAGGTTACCGCGTTTCACCGTAACTAAATACGCTCGTCTCTGTGGCCCTATTCCTCACGTCGCCGTGGATGGCCGTTAGCCATCACCCTTCCCTATGGAGTCCGGACTTTCCTCCCCCTCAATAAAGAGGCGGCGATTGCCCAATTGACTCTGCGCCTGCAGTCTAACGCAGTCAGAGCAATTTGGCTAAGAAACTAATGAATTGAGTTTTTTAAACGAGTGACCAAGCAATCGTTTCGCCGGCGCGCAATGGAACGATGGTGGCATCACCCAAAGGCAATTCCATTGGAATGTTTTGTGTTTGTTTTGCCAAAGTAATTTTTTTACTATTGCGTGGCAAAGAATAAAAGTCAGGACCGAAGAAACTAGCAAAGCCTTCCAACTTATCTAGCTTGCCAACACTCTCAAATGCTTCGGCATATAAACCCAATGCGTTAAATGCGCTGTAGCATCCCGCACAACCACAGGCAGCTTCTTTGGTGCCCTTGGCATGCGGCGCACTATCAGTTCCTAAGAAGAAGCGAGAGTTACCACTTGTAGCAGCCTTCAAAAGCGCCACTCGATGCTCTTCACGCTTTAGAACTGGCAAGCAATAATTGTGTGGACGAATACCGCCCGCAAAAATCGCATTGCGATTCATGAGCAAATGCTGAGGAGTAATAGTTGCCGCAATCGTATTTTTTCCAGCAGTCGCTGCATCACGTACATAGTGCGCTGCTTGTTTGGTGGTGATGTGCTCAAACACAATTTTTAGATCAGGAAATTGTTTTCGCAGAGGCTCTAATACCGTATCAATAAATACTGCTTCACGATCAAAGATATCGATATCAGCACTTGTCACTTCACCATGAACCAGGAGTGGCATGCCAACAGCCTGCATTGCCTCTATAGCAGCATAGCAATGTTTGAGGTCACTCACACCAGCGTCGCTATTGGTGGTTGCGCCTGCAGGGTAGAGCTTGAATGCAGCAATACCTGCATCCTTAGCCTTGCGGACTTCATCCGCAGAAGTGTTATCAGTGAGATAAAGAGTCATCAAAGGTTTAAAATCTGTAACGCCCAGCAATTTCAAATTTGCTTCAATGCGTGACTGATAAGCTTTTGCCAAATCCACAGTGGTAACTGGTGGCTTGAGGTTTGGCATGATGATGGCACGTGCAAATTGACGGGCAGTATCTGCCAATACATCCTTCATGACTTCACCATCACGAATATGCAAATGCCAATCGTCCGGCTGGGTTAATTCAATTTTTGTAGGGCTATTGGACATATTATTTATTAAGCAAGATGATGCGGAAGTCATTCACATTTGTAAGTGTAGGGCCAGTTTCTACTAAAGCATCCAATTCTGCAAAGAAGCCGTAACAATCGTGTGCCAATAAGAATTTTTCTGGTGCAAGACTTGAGCTTAGGCTAGCTTGACGGATGCCAGTATCAAACCAAGCGCCAGCATTCTTTTCGCTGCCATCAATACCGTCAGTATCTGCAGCCAAGGCAGCCAATTTAGGAAAATCGCTTGATGCCGCAAAGAGTGAGAGCAAATACTCGCTACAACGACCACCACGTCCTTTGACGCCAGCAGGAATAGTCACAGTGCATTCACCGCCAGAAATTAAGGCTAGCGGCTTATCAATTCCCTTGGCTACATAGTCGCGCACTAAGGCAGCCTGCTCTAAACCAACCCTCTGTGCCTCCCCGGTAATCCTGTCGCCCAAAATAACTGGCTCATAGCCTTGCTGGCGAACATACTCAGCGGCCGCCTCGAGGCTTTTATAGGCAGTTGCAATGACATGATTCGAAACTTGACCATCAACTAAATCAATATCTTTCAAGGTCTCAGGGATCTCTCCTGCTAAACCTCGCTTGAGATGATCAAGAACAGATGCCGGAATAGCGGATGTATCTAAATCGTATTTTTGCAAAATATTAAGTGCATCTAAATACGTAGAGTAATCAGCAGCACATGGACCGCTAGCAATATCTGCAGGTGAGTCACCTGTGACGTCAGAAATCAATAAAGCTTCTACTCTTGCGCCACATGCAATCGCAACCCTGGCTAAGTTGCCACCCAAAATTGCAGATAGGTGTTTGCGCACCACATTCATTTCTTCAATAGGGGCACCACTTCGCAATAGTGCTTCTGTGGTCTTGCGCATGTCATCAATAGAGACGCCATCTTGAGGCAAAGTTAGAAGACTTGAGCCCCCACCGGATACCAAAGCGATCAATACATCACCTTGCTCCAATTGCTTTGTTAATGCCAATACTTCCTTAGCTCCATCCATGCCAGTTTGATCAGGCACTGGATGCCCAGCCTCAACAATCTTAATCTGGGTAGTTGGCGAGCTATGGCCGTAACGCGTCAGTACAACACCTTCCAATTTTGCCTGCGGCCAATTCGCTTTTGCATAAGCTTCAAATGCGCTAGCCATAGATGCACTGGCTTTACCGGCACCCACAACTAAACAGCGTCCTTTAGGTTCTTGACCCTTTGGAAATATCTGCGCTAAATACTGCGGAACAATCACTTGTGGATCAGCAACTGCCACAGCAGCAGCAAATGCATTTTTCAAAATTGCTTCGGTGCTTTTAGCGATTGGGGTCGAAGATTTGTACAGGGTCATAAAGCTATTCTAATCAACAGTGGCACGCTCTTGCATCTGCCACATCTCAGCATACTTGCCATTTACTGAAAGCAACTCCTCATGGGTTCCATGCTCCACAATTTGTCCATGATCCATTACCAAAATTTGATCTGCATGAATGATGGTTGAAAGACGATGGGCAATGATGAGTGTCGTTCGGTTCTTGGCTAAGCTGAGAAGCTCTTCTTGAAAAGCTCGTTCGGTTTTAGAGTCAAGCGCTGAAGTAGCTTCATCAAAAATCAGCATTGCAGGTTTCTTTAAGAGTGTTCTCGCAATAGCAACCCTTTGCTTCTCACC
Organism: Polynucleobacter sp. MWH-HuK1; assembly: GCF_018881815.1. Classification (GTDB taxonomy): domain Bacteria; phylum Pseudomonadota; class Gammaproteobacteria; order Burkholderiales; family Burkholderiaceae; genus Polynucleobacter. Next base: position 571,201 of record NZ_JACVPP010000001.1, on the reverse strand, counting down.
CCCTGATAACTTCAGACCCCGCTCGCCAACTTGAGTGTCATAACCCTCGGGCAAGCGCTTAATAAAGCCATCAATTTGCGCAGCTCTGGCCGCCTCTTGTATCTCTTCTTTAGTTGCAGAAGGATTGCCATAAGCTATGTTGTATCCAATTGTGTCATTAAATAAGACTGTATCTTGCGGCACGATACCAATAGCTTTGCGCAAACTAGCCTGAGTGACATCCTGAATATTTTGACCATCAATCAAAATCTTTCCTGATTGAACATCGTAAAAACGGAACAACAATCTTGCAAGAGTACTTTTACCAGCGCCACTTTGACCAACCACCGCTGTAATCGTCCCAGCAGAAATATTGAAGCTCACATCGCGGAGAATTTCACGCTTAGCATCATAGTGAAACGATACATGCTCAAACCGCACGTCTGGACCACGATCATGATTTTCAATTTGAAGTGTCTTAGCATCCGGTGAATCAGCTATCTCTTTATCAGTATTGAGCAAAGAAAACATGCGATCCATGTCGGTTAATGATTGCTTAATCTCTCGATAAATCACGCCCAAGAAGTTCAGGGGGATATAGAGCTGAATCATTAAAGTATTAACCAATACCAAATCACCCAAAGTCATGGTGCCATTAACCACACCAACTGTAGCGCGCCAAAGAATTAGCATTAAACCAACTGCAATAATGATTTGCTGTCCAAGATTCAATACGGCCAAAGTCTTTTGTGACTTCACTGCAGCCGATTGATAACGGAGAAGATTTTCATCGTAACGACTGGCTTCAAATGCCTCGTTACCAAAGTACTTCACTGTCTCGAAATTTAACAAAGAATCAATCGCCTTTTGATTGGCTTTCGAATCCATATCATTCATCGTGCGGCGGAAATGCGTGCGCCACTCAGTAACTACAACTGTGAAAACGATATAAAGAACTAAGGCAACTAAAGTGATCGCAGCAAACCAAATATCGTAAGAATAGGCAAGGTAGCCTAAGACCAAACAAAACTCAATGAGTGTTGGCAGAATGCTATAGAGAGAATAAGAAATCAGTGACTGTATGCCGCGTGTGCCGCGCTCAATATCTCGGCTTACGCCACCAGTCTGACGCGCAAGATGAAAGCTTAGTGCTAAGGAGTGCAAGTGCTCAAAAACTTGAAGCGCTACTTTACGAACCGCGTTCTGGGTGACCTTAGCAAACAATGCTTCGCGAAGCTCTGTAAAGACGGATGCAAAAATTCTTAAGAAGCCATAAGCAACAATAATTCCCAGAGGAACAACCAAGAGCGCTTGCGGTGAATTGACATTGATATTTAAAGAATCAATTAAGTCTTTCAACACAATTGGTATACCAATATTGGTAACCTTGGCGGCAATCAAACAGCTAAGGGCAATCAAGACCCTAAAGCGATATTCCAAAAGATAAGGTAGTAGGTCGCGAATAACGCGCCAGTCACCGCGCCCCGCTGTTTTTGAATCTGCACTGCCGTAATGATGCCCCGATGAATGTCTCATCGCTCTATCTTATTCCTTATTCGCGCTAGCTTTAGTCTGCTGAAATAATTTTAGAATTGCCTCTCCATTGCTAGGAGAAAAACATTTTTTAGCAGCCTCTTGGTATGGGAGCCATTCATAGGCTAAATGCTCTCTAGGGGCTAGCGTAATGGGGGTGTTATTGGGAACTTCTAGTGAGAACCAGTGTTCAGTATTGCGAGTGACACCAGGCGCATAACGAGAACGCCAGGCAGGATAGATTTCATATTCGATCTGGTGATGCATATTTTGCAATGCATCTTTTGGCAATCCCTTTACCGCAATACCTGTCTCTTCAAATACTTCACGGGCTGCTGCAAAAGCAAGATCCTCATCAATAGCGTCCAGACTACCAGTAACAGACTGCCAAAAGCCAGCTCGATCTGCACGCTCTATCAATAAAACATCCCTATTCGATTTATAGATAACTACTAAAACCGAAATAGGGATTTTCAAAGCGGATCTAAAAATGCTACTGAAGTTTTTTAAGCAGCAGGTGCAGCTTGACGCAAACGAATGTGCAGTTCACGCAACTGACGTTCATCCACTGGACTAGGCGCTTGAGTTAATAAACACTGCGCACGTTGAGTTTTAGGGAAGGCAATCACATCACGAATCGATTCAGCACCGGTCATCATGGTGACGATACGATCTAAACCAAAGGCAATACCACCATGCGGAGGCGCGCCATATTGGAGAGCATCTAACAAGAAGCCAAACTTCGCTTGCGCTTCTTCCGCATCAATCTTCAATGCGCGGAATACTTGGCTTTGCACAGCCTCTTGGTGAATACGCACAGAACCACCACCAATCTCACTACCGTTTAACACCATGTCATAAGCCTTGGCTAGGCACTTACCTGGATCAGATTCCAAGTACTGCATATGCTCATCTTTAGGGCTGGTGAATGGATGATGGCAAGCAACCCAACGTGCTTCGCCTTCATCGTAATCAAACATTGGGAAGTCAACTACCCATAATGGCTTCCAGCCTTCCGTAAATAGCCCATGCTCTTTACCCCAAGCAGATTGGCCGATACGCAGACGTAGATTTCCGATTGCGTCGTTGACCACTTTTTCTTTATCAGCACCGAAGAAAATAATGTCGCCATCTTTTGCACCAGTGCGCTTCAAGATGCCTTCAATCGCAGCGTCATGCAAATTCTTCACGATTGGTGACTGCAAACCATTGCGGCCTTCAGTCACAGAGTTGACCTTAATCCAGGCCAAACCTTTAGCGCCATAGATGCTAACGAACTGGGTGTAGTCATCGATTTCGCTACGGCTAATTTCAGCACCACCAGGCACACACAATCCCACTACGCGACCACCAACTTGGTTCGCTGCGCCTGAAAACACTTTGAAATCAACATCTTTCATCAAATCTGTCAGTTCAGTGAACTCAAAGTTCACACGCAAATCTGGCTTATCAGAGCCAAAGCGCGCCATACCTTCTGAGTAAGGCATTGTTGGGAATGGGTTCGGCAACTCGACATTCATTGTCTTTTTGAAAATATGACGAATCATGTTTTCAAATAAATCGCGAATCTCTAACTCGCTTAAGAAAGCAGTTTCACAGTCGATCTGCGTAAACTCAGGCTGACGATCTGCGCGTAAGTCTTCATCTCGAAAGCACTTTGTAATTTGATAGTAACGATCAAAGCCGGCCACCATTAACAACTGCTTAAATAATTGAGGAGACTGTGGCAATGCAAAGAACTGGCCATCATGTACGCGTGATGGAACTAAATAATCACGCGCACCTTCTGGAGTACTCTTAGTGAGCATTGGTGTTTCGATATCGATAAATCCTGCGTCATCTAAATAACGACGGCACTCCATGGCTACGTTGTAACGCAAGCGCAAATTCTTTTGCATTTGTGGACGACGTAAATCTAAGACGCGATGAGTCAAACGAGTGGTCTCAGATAAATTCTCATCATCAATTTGAAATGGCGGTGTTACAGATGCATTCAAGATCACCAAGCTATGGCAAAGAATTTCTACTTTTCCACTAACTAAATCTACATTTTCAGTACCAGCAGGACGCGCACGCACAAGACCTTTGATCTGTATGCAGAACTCGCTACGCACTTGCTCAGCAAGAGCGAACATCTCTGGGCGATCTGGATCGCAAACCACTTGAACAAAACCTTCACGGTCACGCAAGTCAATAAAAATAACGCCTCCGTGGTCACGGCGACGATTCACCCAACCAGAAAGAGTGACTTCTTGACCAATCAGTGAATCGGTTACCTGGCCGCAGGTATGGCTTCGCATCGACATAAAAATTTCCTATAAATCAAAAATGGTGTGGTAACTGCGTTGCAGCTATGCCACTAGAACTATTGGGTGGAACAGAGCCCATGGAAACAATATGTTTCAGAGCCTCTTCCACGCTCATCTCCAATTCAATCGTTTGTGCGCGGGGCACAATCATGAAAAAACCAGAGGTAGGGTTAGGGGTTGTTGGCAAAAATACGTTGACGTAGTCTTCACCTAATTTTGTAGTCACTTCTTTTGCAGGTGTACCTGTTTGGAAGGCTATCACCCATGAATCCGCATGAGGATAACGAATTAACAATGCTTTACTAAAAGCTTGGCCGCTTCCGGAAAATAAAGTGGAAGAAACCTGCTGAACACTTGAATAAATAGAGCGAACAATTGGAATGCGATTGATCTGCTTATTCCACATCCGAATCCACCACTGACCGGCAAAACTAATTGCCAATAAACCAGTGGCCATAATCACTGCGATCACAATCAAAATACCAACGCCAGGTAACTCGCGGAAATGTTGCAAATCTCCGGCAAATTGACGTGGGAAGACAGCAATGATGGCATGCATGACAGAGCCAAATACGCCGTCAAGTAGACCCAAGCCCCAAGCAATCACCCAGATGGTGATCGACAATGGTGCCCAAACGAGGATGCCAGCGATAAAGTATTTTTTCATGTGTTCTGCCTAACCCGCTATTTTAGCGGGTTAGCAGCCAATCAGGGAGAGACTAATAAAAGCCTAGGCTGATAATCAAAATTCCAGCCAAAAACCCGCCAGCAAAGAGCAAAGCGCCAGCCAGTAGGCGGTGAGTGCGTCTTTCTTGGAGCAAAAGGGCCTTTAAAACCTCAATTTCGCCATTTTGGTCTTTTGCGGGATGTCGAGCCTGAGCCAAGCTATCCGCTATCAAGCGAGGCAATCTAGGCAGAATCTTGGCCCAGGTAGGCGCCTCCTCCTTCAATCCATCCAATAAACCACGCCATCCCAATTGCTTGCTGACCCACTTCTCCAGAATCGGCTTGGCTGTTTTCCAAAGGTCCAGGTCGGGGTCAAGTTGACGGGCCAACCCCTCCACATTCAAGAGAGTTTTTTGTAATAAGGTCAGTTGCGGCTGAATTTCTACTTTAAAGCGACGTGAAGTTTGGAATAAACGCATCAACACGATACCCAAAGAAATTTCTTTTAGCGGACGGTCAAAATAAGGCTCACAGACCGAACGTACTGCGCCCTCCAATTCTTCAACACGAGTATTGGCTGGGACCCAGCCTGACTCGATATGCAATTCAGCAACGCGTCGGTAATCACGATTAAAGAACGCTAAGAAGTTCAGTGCTAAATAGTTTTTATCAGTCTCACTTAATGCGCCAACGATTCCAAAATCCAATGAAATAAAACGGCCAAATGTTTCTGGTTCTAAGCTAATCATGATGTTGCCAGGGTGCATATCTGCATGGAAGAATCCATACTCAAACACCTGGGTAAAAAATATCTCTACGCCATCTGCAGCCAGCTTTTTAAAGTCAACCCCAGCCTCTCGCAGTGCGGCAGTCTTTCCAATTGAGATGCCATACATCCTCTCCATCACAATGACATTGGTATGACAAAGATCCCAATACATTTCCGGAATCATGAGTTTCTGAGAGTCTACAAACTGCCTGCGCAATTGACTTGCATTAGCAGCCTCGCGCATGAGATCCAACTCATCATGCAAATACGTATCAAACTCTGCTACGTTTTCACGCGGCTTTAAACGGCGACCATCTTCAGAACTTTTCTCAATGACCTTGGCAAGGTCATACATCAACGCCAGATCGCTATTAATCACAGGCAAAATACCGGGACGCAGAACTTTGATAGCTACTGCACGACCCTCCCACTCAGGATGTTTATGTGTTCCACGCAAGACTCCAAAGTGCACCTGCGCCACTGAGGCACTAGCAACAGGAGTCGCATCAAAACTAATAAAAACTTCCTCAATTGGTTGCCCAAGATCTTTCTCAATTAAGCGACGAGATTCCTCGTTTGAGAAAGGTGGTACTTGATCCTGTAGCTTAGCCAACTCATTAGCAATATCTTCTGGCAATAAGTCTCGACGCGTAGAAAGAACCTGTCCAAACTTCACAAATATCGGGCCTAGTGCTTCTAGCGTTAATCGAATACGCTCACCTCTAGGTAAATGTTTGCCAGGAGAGGCCCAACAAAGCATTGTTAAGAAACCACGGCGAATGCCTGGCCTTAAAAGATCACGAAGCAATGGCAACAAGCCATAACGCCAAGCAGTAAAAAAGATGAAGTAAAGACGAGCAATGCGATGCACGATTATTTAGCCTTTTGCTCTAGAAGTTGAATGCGCTTTTCTATGCGATCAACCGATTCGCGTAATTCACTTAATTCAGATTTACGAACCATAAAATCTCTTTTATTTAAAAGCACTTTTCTCTCTTCGCTGACGTACTCCACTACATTGTCCAGTAAATCACCTGCAGCAGAGCGAGTGGCGGAAACAAACTTTTTTCCCTGTCTTACGGCAAAGTTTGCAGGTGCATCACCGACTAGACGCGCTAAGTCTTCCTCGTACTCCCAACGCAACTGTCCAGCAAGACGACCCAATAGTTGAGCCAAATCTGCATCGCCAGTTATTTTTACTGCCTTGAAGGCTTGCTCGCGCAATGAACCTGTGCTTCCAGCCAAATCACTCAGCGCTTTTGAGGAAACCTCTAAAGTAAGTGTAGGAGTCTCAATCTCTTTTAGGGTGGCCAATAAACCATCGGGCTTTATCTCAAAACACAAGTCGCCCAGCGGAAGCTGCAACAAAATGGTTTTATTAGCATGGCGAGCCAACTCAGTACATGCCCATAGCTCACTAGCTAAAACATGGTTAATCCCCCGGCAGGCAGCGCCAGAAGCAATCGTATGGGTGGTTGAGAAATATGTGTTCATAAGTGTAAAAAACCCGCACAAGTGCGGGTTTTCCGACGGCAAGTACCTAAAGCTTAAACCAACTGGGTGATGCCCGCCAGTACCCAGCCACCAGGGCCCTCTACTGGCTTACTTAGATTCCAAATTTCGGAGAAGTCGCTCGCAGGCGCGCCCTGTTGCTCACGAATCATGCCGCTGAACTGAACGCTACAGAAATAATGACCGTCAGCCGTCTCAATTCCCAAGAGTTGAGCATTGATAGTGACGACATCGGTTTGATTACTTGCATCAGTACGACCCGCTAGATCCTGCTGAATCGTGGCAAACATTTCTGGGGTTGTAAATTCTCGCAAAGAAGCAAGATCGCCTCGATCCCATGCTTTTTGCAAGGTTACAAAATATTGTTTTGCATTCTCAAGGAATGTTTGCTGATCAAAACCAGGAGGCAAGGTTGATTGAAATGGCTCAGGCTCTGCACTGACTCCACCAAATGCGTTTGCAGCAGGAGTAAAAGCCGGCTCCTGTCTTGATGGCTGATCCAAGCCAGTGCGCTGCATTCCATTAGAGGAAAAATTAGGGCTTTGACCTGCGCTAGACATTTTGGGCATGAGCTTGCGCATCACGAACATAATTACAAAGCCTGCTAAAACAGCAATCAGCAAACCAGTAATCAAAGAAGAGGCTGCCTCACCCAGACCAAAATGGGACAAGAGGTAACCAATACCCAAGCCGGCAGCTAAGCCGCCCAAAATGCCACCCATTCCGCCAAAACGACTAGGCGCAGGAGCTTGTGGAGCTGGAGCAGGTGCAGCAGGCTGAGCCTGCTGTGCAGGTTTTTGTACTGGCGCAGCTTGCTTTTGAATTGGTGCGCTTGGTGCTCTACCTACACTTTTACCACCACCTAATCGAGCAGCATCAGCATGACCCACTGTTGCAAAAATTAAAGTAAAACTTAAAAGTATTGCTTTAAAAAAATGTTTATTCATGAATCTGCACTCCCTCTTATAACTGCCGAATTTCTTTATTTATTAAGGCTATGAAAACTATACAACTATCAGTATTTAATACCAATATGTAGGGCAACGATACCCCCAGTCATCCTATGGGTTTCTACTTCATCAAAACCTACTCCTAACATCATTTCTTTAAGAGTTTGGGCATCAGGATGCATGCGAATGGATTCTGCCAAATAGCGATAACTCTCTGAATCTTGCGCAATCTTCTCGCCCAACCATGGCAAAACCTTAAAGGAATAGGTGTCATATACCGGCTGTAAAAAGGCATCTGGTTTAGAAAACTCCAACACTAAAACCCGTCCCCCCGGCTTTATCACGCGACGCATTTCGTCTAAAGCAACTTCTTTGTGCGTCATATTGCGTAAACCAAAGGCAACCGTCACCACGTCAAAATGATTATTAGGGAATGGAATCTTTTCTGCATCAAACTGCACACAAGGCAAAGCCATTCCGCGATCTAAGAGTCGATCGCGACCAACCCCCAGCATGGAAGCATTAATGTCGCTAAGCCAAACTTGAGCGTCTGGGTTGCGACCCCAGTCAGCTGCTTTTGCAAAAGCTGCCGCTAAATCACCTGTACCGCCAGCAATATCTAAAACTTTTTGACCAGGACGAACATTAGCGCGTGCAATCGTAATTTTTTTCCAAACACGATGTAAGCCAAATGACATCAAGTCATTCATCACGTCATATTTACTAGCTACTGAGTGAAATACTTCAGCAACCTTACCAGCCTTCTCAGCCTCGTCAACGCTTTGATAACCAAAGTGCGTTTTACTCATTAGCGACTTCCACAAGAATGACCGCCTGACTGTCCTGTCTGCACCATAGGCGCATCACGATCAAGTCCTGCAGCAGCCAATTTATCCAAATGCTCTTTCCATAATTGCTCTTGGTTTTCGCATAAGAAATATAAAAAATCCCAAGAGTACAAACCTGAATCATGTCCATCAGAAAAACTTGGCTTGAGAGCGTAGTGGCCAACGGGCTCAATATTCGCAATCAAGACATCACGCTTACCGGTTTGCAAGGTTTCTTGCCTGGGTCCATGACCTTGTACCTCAGCGGAGGGAGATAGAACTCTCAGAAACTCAAAGGGCAACCTATAAGTCTGACCATTCTCGTATGAGAGCTCTAGAACCTTGGACTGTTGATGCACAACGATGCTAGTTGGAATCATTAAACGAGAACCCTCTCAATACCGCCTTGGTTGGCTTTAGCAACGTAGTCCTGCATCCAATCTTTCCCTAACAACTTCTGCGCCATCTCTACTACGATGTAATCCGCTGTCGTGTCGCTGTCTGCATCAAAACGAGTCAGGCCCTGTAAGCAGGATGGGCAGCTAGTCAATACTTTAACGTCACCTGTGAAATCGCCTTTACGCAATTCATTGGCAGCTTTTTCCATTTCGATCTGCTTGCGGAAACGAACTTGCGTAGAGATATCGGGACGAGTCACGGCCAATGTTCCAGACTCACCACAGCAACGATCGTTTTTAGCGATGGCTTTGCCATCTTCAAGTTGAATTAACTCATTGACCGTCTTCAAAGGATCTTGCAACTTCATTGGTGAGTGGCAAGGATCGTGATACATATATTTCACGCCAGTGACGCCAGAGAGCTTCACACCCTTCTCAGCCAAGAACTCATGAATATCAATAATGCGGCAGCCTGGGAAAATCTGCTCAAACTGATAACCAGCCAACTGGTCATAACAAGTGCCACATGAAACTACGACGGTCTTGATATCCAAGTAGTTCAGAGTATTAGCAACACGATGGAATAAGACTCGGTTATCCGTAATCATCTTCTCAGCTTTATCAAAGTCACCATTGCCGCGCTGTGGGTAGCCGCAGCAAAGGTAGCCTGGAGGAAGCACTGTTTGTACGCCTACATTCCACAACATAGCCTGAGTAGCTAAGCCTACTTGCGAGAACAAACGCTCAGAGCCACAGCCCGGGAAATAAAACACCGCCTCAGTATCTGCAGAAGTTGTTTTAGGATCCCGAATAATTGGCACGTAGTTAGCGTCTTCAATATCCAATAAAGCACGAGCGGTTTTCTTAGGTAAATTGCCTGGCATCTTCTTATTAACAAAGAAGATCACTTGTTCTTTAACGCTCGGCTTACCCACAGTCGCAGGCGGGTGTGCTGTTTGTTGTTTAGCAAACTTACGCAAGACATCATTACCCAAGCGCTGCAACTTGTAACCCCAACTAATCATCGTTTTGCGCGCAAGATGAATGGTCTCTGGGCTAGTCGCATTAAGGAAGAACATCGATGCAGCAGTACCAGGATTAAAACGTTGCTGACCCATCTTACGCAGTAAATTACGCATGTTCATGGTGACGTCACCAAAGTCAATCTTGACCGGACAAGGCGTTAAACACTTGTGACATACAGTGCAATGCGCAGCTACATCGTCAAACATTTCCCAATGACGAATAGAAACACCACGACGTGTCTGCTCTTCATACAAGAAGGCTTCAATCAATAGTGAGGTTGCCAGAATCTTATCGCGTGGGCTGTAGAGCAAGTTTGCACGCGGCACGTGTGTAGAGCACACTGGCTTACATTTACCGCAGCGCAAGCAATCTTTCACGCTATCAGCAATCGCGCCAATATCGCTTTGCTGCATGATGATTGACTCATGACCCATCAAGCCAAAGCTTGGAGTGTAGGCCATGCTCAGATCTGCATGCGGCATTAACTTGCCTTTGTTAAAGCGGCCTTCTGGATCAATGCGATTCTTATAGCTACGGAAGTCTTTTAGCTCGACTTCGGTTAAATACTCTAATTTGGTAATACCAATACCATGCTCGCCAGAAATCACGCCATCAAGTGAGCGCGCTAACTTCATAATGCGATCTACGGCACGATGAGCATCTTGCAACATCTCATAATCATCTGAGTTGACAGGAATATTGGTATGAACATTACCGTCACCCGCATGCATATGCAAAGCTACAAACACACGCTTACGCAAAATGTTTTTATGAATGGCTTCTAACTCAGTAAGGATGGGCTCAAACGCTAGACCACCAAAGATGATGCGCAACTCTGAACGTACTTCTTCTTTCCATGAGGCACGCAAGCTGTAATTTTGTAGTTGCGGGAAATACGTATCCATCTGCGTGAGCCAATCAGCCCAACGAGTACGCACCTTAGCAATTAACTCCAACGCCTGTTGAACACGATCGCCCAAGATTTCTGCTGTTGGAATCTCATACTCAGCATCACTCTTACCAAGTGGTAAAGTGCTCTTCTTCAAGAAAGCCTCTAGACCATCGAGCACTTGCAGCTTGTTTTTGAGAGAGAGCTCAATATTGATGCGATCAATACCATCGGTGTACTCGCCCATACGCGGCAAAGGAATTACGACGTCTTCATTAATCTTAAATGCGTTGGTATGACGGGCAATCGCTGCTGTACGAGCGCGATCTAGCCAAAACTTCTTACGTGCTTCTGCGCTAACAGCAACAAAGCCTTCGCCAACTCGTAAGTTGGCCATACGCACTACTTCACTAGTTGCAGCGGCAACGGCCTCTTCATCATCGCCAGCAATATCGCCAATCAGCACCATCTTAGGCAAGCTATTGCGCTTAGATTTTGTTGAGTAACCAACCGCCCTTAAATAACGATCATCTAAATGCTCAAGACCAGCCAAAATTGGCCCACCTTGTTTGCTAAGGCCATCTAAGTAAGCCTTAATTTCTACGATACTTGGAATAGCTTCGCGTGCTTGACCAAAAAACTCCAAACAAACCGTGCGCATGAATTTGGGCATACGATGCAACACCCAAGTTGCGCTGGTAATTAAACCATCGCAACCTTCTTTTTGTACGCCAGGCAATCCTGATAAAAACTTATCAGTAACGTCTTTTCCTAAACCTTCTTTACGGAAACGTTTGCCTTCAACTTCTAATAATTCTGTTTTGAGGATACGTTCACCAGGCTCGCTTGTTCCTTCCGACCAGGTAAGCTGAAAACGTACGATTGCCGCATCATGAATCTTGCCCATGTTGTGATCAAGACGCACAACATCTAACCAGTTGCCCTGTGGATCAACCATGCGCCAGCTAGCGAGATTATCTAAAGCTGTTCCCCAGAGAACCGCTTTTTTACCACCAGCATTCATTGCAATATTGCCGCCAATACAGCTGGCATCCGCAGAGGTGGGATCAACAGCAAACACAAGTCCAGCATGCTCCGCAGCATCTGCTACGCGGCGAGTAACAACGCCCGCGCCAGTAAAGATAGTCGACACTTCGCGTTCAAGGCCGGGAAGTTTTTTAGCTTTGACGCCACCAATATCTTGCAACTTCTCAGTGTTAATGACTGCAGACATTGCATAGAGCGGAATTGCGCCTCCGGTATAACCAGTGCCGCCTCCACGAGGAATAATGGTCAAACCTAATTCAACACAAGCTTTTACTAAGCCTGGGATTTCAGATTCGTAATCAGGCTTTAAAACAACTAGCGGAAACTCAACGCGCCAATCGGTTGCATCAGTAACGTGAGCAGCACGAGATACACCATCAAAGCAAATATTGTCAGCAGCAGTATGACGGCCCAACTCTTTTCGGGCACGCCTACGAATGCCTTCAACTTCTTTAAAGCCATTTTCAAAATTTTCAATTGCGCGATAGGCAGCGCTTAGTAAAATTTCTACCTGATCTGCAGAGTCGCCGCCATTTCGCTTCTTGACTTCGCCCAAGCGATGCCAAAGAGCATCGATTAATTGCTTGCGACGATTTGGACTATCGAGCAAGTCATCTTGCAAGAATGGGTTACGTTGAACTACCCAAATATCACCGAGAATTTCAAACAACATCCGCGCAGAACGGCCAGTACGGCGAACGCCACGTAAGTTATTTAGAACGCGCCATGACTCCTCACCCAATAGACGAATAACAATCTCTCGATCGGAAAAGGAGGTGTAGTTGTAGGGAATTTCACGCAAACGGGGGGAACCCGCCTCAGCGTCCAACAACTGGTTCAAAGCTAGTGGGGCGTTCATAGCGACATATTTGATAAATAAGCATTTTAATAGAGCAATCCTGATACTGGCAGTATTCCAAGAAAGCTGCTCCCTAAATAGATAAACCCTTGCAAATCTAAGGGCTTAGGAACCATCCGTGGTACGCTCATCGGATGGCAACGAACTATTTAAAGAAAATTTTATCGGCTCGCGTATATGACGTAGCCAGAGAAACCGAGCTTCAGCCCGCCCCCGAGCTGACAAAGCGTTTGGGCAACCAGGTTCTCCTTAAAAGAGAGGATAACCAGCCGGTTTTCTCCTTCAAACTGCGTGGCGCCTATAACAAAATGGCTCATTTGCCCCCGGAAGCCCTAAAACGCGGGGTTATTGCTGCCTCCGCAGGCAATCATGCCCAAGGTGTTGCCCTATCGGCAGCCAAAATGAAGTGCAAGGCCGTCATCGTCATGCCGGAAACCACTCCTAGCGTCAAGATTGATGCGGTTAAGGCTCGAGGCGGATCTTGGGTCGAAATCATCCTTCATGGCGAGTCCTATAGTGATGCCTTCAAGCATTCTGAAGTTTTGGGTAAAAAACGGGGCCTCACTTTTGTTCATCCTTTTGACGATCCGGATGTCATTGCAGGCCAGGGAACTATCGCCCACGAAATTTTTACCCAATATGAAAAACCAATCGATGCAGTATTTGTAGCCATTGGTGGTGGTGGCCTGATTGCAGGCATTGGCGAATACATCAAAGCAGTTAGCCCAAAAACCAAAGTAATTGGCGTTCAAGCCTCAGACTCAGATGCTATGAATCAATCGCTCAAAGCGAATAAGCGCATTGAGATGAAAGATGTCGGCCTATTCTCGGATGGTACTGCTGTGAAACTCGTCGGCAAAGAAACATTTCGCATTTGCAAAAAAGTAGTTGATGAAATTATCACTGTCGATACAGACGAAATCTGTGCAGCAATTAATGATGTTTTCACCGACACTCGCAGCATTCTTGAGCCTGCTGGTGCGCTTGCTATTGCTGGCATGAAGAAGTACGTTGAGAAAAAACGTATCAAGAAGAAAACCCTAGTGGCTGTTGCTTGCGGGGCGAATATGAACTTTAGCCGCCTGCGCTTTGTAGCCGAACGCGCAGACGTTGGCGAGTTCCGCGAAGCCGTATTTGCAGTGACCATTCCCGAGGAGCGTGGCTCCTTCAAACGCTTCTGCGAATTGCTTGGCAAACGCAATGTAACTGAATTTAACTATCGTATTGGCGATCAAAGTAAAGCGCATATTTTTGTAGGCATCAGCACACAAAAATCAGGGGATAGCGAAGCAATTGCAAAGCATTTCCGCAAAGCAAAGTTTGCAACGATTGACCTCACTCATGATGAATTAGCAAAGTCACATTTACGCCACATGGTGGGCGGACATTCTGCGCTTGCTAAAGATGAATTGCTCTATCGCTTTGAATTTCCGGAGCGTCCAGGCGCTTTGATGAAGTTCCTCACCAGCATGGCACCAAACTGGAATATCAGCTTGTTCCATTATCGCAATCATGGCGCTGACTATGGACGCATTTTGGTTGGCCTTCAGGTCCCCAAGAATGAGCAGAAGAAATTCCAAAGCTTTTTGGCTGGTCTAGGCTATCCACATTGGGATGAGAGCAATAACCCCGCATATCGCCTATTCCTTAAATAAGAGCAGCACGCGAGACGACTACCAGCAATGTCATACACACTCACCGGAAAACTCGTCGTCGCGATCTCGTCACGCGCCCTATTCGATTTCGAAGAAGAAAACCGCATCTTCGAGTCAACCGATGACAGCGCGTATATGAAATTACAGCTTGAGCGTTTGGGTGAAGCAGCTCAAAAGGGGGTCGCCTTTCCGCTAGTTAAGAAGCTACTCGCCTTTAATGAAGAGGGTGAGCAGCGAGTTGAAGTGGTAATTCTTTCTCGGAACGATCCGGTAAGTGGCCTACGCGTTTTCCGCTCTGCAGAGCATCACGGCCTACATCTTGAGCGTGGCGTTTTTACTAGAGGTCGCCCACCATACCACTACCTTCGCTCACTGCATGCCAATCTCTTTTTATCTGCAAATGAAGATGATGTACGCGCAACGATTGATGCTGGATTTCCTGCGGCGCGCGTCTTTCCGGAATCCAGCAAAACAGCAGAGTCTCACCCGAATGAAATCCGCATTGCCTTTGACGGTGATGCGGTACTCTTTTCCGATGAAGCAGAACAAGTGTTTCAGAAAAAAGGGCTTGAGGCCTTTGTTGATCATGAGAGCAAAAAGGTCGATATTCCCTTACCTCCAGGCCCATTCAAACCCTTGCTTGAAGCGCTCCACAGACTACAGCGCTCCACCAGCGAAAATGGCATGCGTATTCGTACTGCACTAGTGACAGCGCGTTCAGCACCTGCACACGAGCGCGCCATTCGTACCCTAATGGCATGGGGTATTGATGTTGACGAAGCAATGTTCTTAGGCGGCCTCTCGAAGAGTGAGTTCTTAAGAGAATTTGAGCCGGACTTCTTCTTTGACGATCAAACTGGTCACTGCCAATCTGCTGCATCTGTTGCCCCAACAGGGCATGTTGTATCAGGCGTATCAAATAAACCCAAAGCCAAGTAATAGAAAAATAAACGACGTTATTTATGGCAACACTTCCCCTCGGACAATCTACACAATATCCAGATCAATATGATCCAAGCTTACTATTTCCCATTCCAAGAATAGAAAATCGCAAGAAAATTGGCATTAAAGAGAATCAAGCGTTGCCGTTTGTTGGTATTGATATTTGGAATGCCTTCGAACTGAGCTGGCTCAACAAAAAAGGAAAGCCACAAATTGCATTGGCGGAATTTCAAATTCCGGCTGACTCACCCAACATGATTGAGTCCAAATCCTTCAAGTTGTATCTCAACAGTCTTAATAGCGCACGCTTTGAAGATGAAAGTGAAGTTAAAGAAAGATTGATTGCCGACCTATCAGAGGTTGCTGGCAGCAAAATTACTACACGCATCAACTCTTCGGACGCAATCTCCAAAAAAGGGATGCAAGAAATGGGCGGCATCTTGATAGATCGCCTAGATATTGAGGTTGACCCAAACCTTCCCGCAGATCCATACTTGCTGGGCGTGAATGAATCCTTTGGGCCAATTGAGCAATGCCTTGTTTCCCATTTGCTCAAATCTAATTGTCCCGTGACAGGTCAACCAGATTGGGCAAGCGTACAAATCCGCTATCAAGGCAGGCCAATTCTGGAAGAAGGTTTATTACGCTATCTCATTGGCTTTAGACAATTAGGTGAGTTTCATGAGCATTGCGTAGAAACCATCTTTACGGATATCAAGCGTCAATGCAAACCAGAGAAGCTTTCTGTGTATGCACGTTACACACGACGTGGTGGCTTGGATATCAACCCTTTCCGTACCGACTACAACTCTCCGTGGCCTGAAAATATTCGTCACGCAAGACAGTAGTTAAATAAAAACCCCTTGCAGGAAATCCTAAAAGGGGTTTTTGCTATTACGGCATTCAGCGCATTAGTTGATTTTGCTTAAAACGGAATATCGTCGTCCATTGCGCCCAGTGAGGCAGCATTTGAAGCTGCTGGAGCAGACTGCTCAGCCGGCTTTGAGCGGCTGTAGCTTTCGCCACCATCACCACTGCCGCCAACTGGCTTACCACCAAGCATTTGCATAGTTTCTGCAACGATCTCTGTGGAATACTTTTCTTGGCCGCTAGCGTCAGTCCATTTGCGAGTACGCAAACGACCTTCAACATAAACCTGTGAACCCTTTTTGAGGTACTGACCAGCTATTTCTGCAAGCTTGCCGAAGAATGCAACACGGTGCCATTCTGTGGTTTCTTTCATTTCGCCAGTTTGTTTGTCTTTGTAGCGGTCAGATGTTGCTACTGAAATGTTTGTAACAGCGTCGCCGCTTGGCATATAACGCGTTTCTGGATCGCGTCCTACGTTACCTACGATGATGACCTTATTTACCGAAGCCATGTTGTCTCCCGAAGAAAAATACTACTGTTATTGCTGCTAAAAAATAAACTGCTCGCTTTAATTTAATCTATGAAGCTGCGGTTATGTCTTTGTGGCTACATCCTTTGATTCTGTTGCTCTCGTTGGCATTTCACCCATCGACCAAGCAATTATAAGCCAGCAAACCAAGAGCGCCGCACCCATTGCAAAGACCGATAAATCACCATGGCTATCCATTAAATAACCTCCAATTGCAGCCCCAGAGAACAAGCCAATCGATTGCGTAGTGTTGTAAACACCTAGGGCAGTGCCCTTAGATTCTTTTGCAAAACGTGACACTAAGGATGGCTGCAAAGCCTCCAGCAAATTAAAGCCGACAAAATAAATCAACAGCGCAATCGCTATAGACATGACTGAATTAGCTTGAGTGAATACTGTTTCAGCAATCAACAACAAAACAATAGCCACTAACAATACCGTTCTTAATTTCTGCTTCTTCTCGCCATAAATAATTGCAGGGGCCATGAAGACAAATGACAACAATACAACTGGAAGATAAATTTCCCAATGGGAAGAGAGCGGTAAACCAGCTTGCACCAAAAGTCTTGGTACCACCAAGAACATAGCCACTTGAGTTGCATGCAATACAAATACGCCGAGATTCAAACGCATCAACTCTGGACGAAAGAAAACTTCTTTTAAAGACGCTTGTTGAACTTTTGCTTCTGGCTTACTTGTCGGCAAGATGAAGTAAGTAACAAACATCGCAATGACACCCAAAACCGCCAGAACAATAAAAATTCCGCTCAGACTAATCGCGCGATAAATCGGGGCGGCGATCACTAAAGAAAGAGCAAATGAGAGGGCAATACTGCCGCCAACCAAGGCCATGGCTCGAGTTCGAACTTGTTCGCGGGTTAAATCAGCCACCCAGGCTGAAATAGCTGCTGAAACTGCGCCTGCCCCCATAATTCCCCGGCCAATAGCAATCCACAACAAATCATCTTTAGCGGCACAAATCAGGGCGCCAGCTACAAATAAGGAGAGCCCCCATAAAACGACTGGTTTACGCCCAATTCGGTCCGATAAACGCCCCAAAGGGATATAAAAACAGGCCTGAACAATATTGAATATCCCGAGTGCCAAACCCACCCAAAGGGCATGCTCGCCACCAGGCAAGCCTCGCGCATGAATGCTGAAGATGGGCAAGAGCAGAAATAAGCCCAACATACGGAGGCCAAAGATGCCTGCTAAGGCCAGAGTGGAGCGAAGTTCAGAAGGATTCATGGGAAAGAGCTATATTAACAAGTTACGCTAAAAAATCATGAATAACGAAATCAAGATCCGCGGTGCCCGCACCCATAACCTCAAAAACATCAATCTAGACATCCCTAGAGAGAAATTAGTCGTCCTCACTGGTTTATCCGGCTCAGGCAAAAGCTCATTGGCTTTCGACACTCTCTATGCGGAAGGCCAGCGCCGATACGTTGAGTCTCTCTCGGCTTACGCACGTCAGTTTTTACAACTCATGGAAAAACCAGACGTTGACACGATTGAAGGGTTATCACCAGCGATTTCGATTGAGCAAAAAGCAACTAGCCACAATCCGCGCTCTACCGTTGGTACCGTTACTGAAATTCATGATTACTTGCGTTTATTATTTGCACGTGCAGGAACGCCGCATTGCCCAGATCATGATCTTCCATTAGAAGCGCAAAGCGTTTCGCAAATGGTCGATACCGTGTTATCGATGCCAGAAGATACAAAGTTGATGATTCTGGCTCCCGTTGTAAGCGAACGTAAAGGCGAATTCGTTGACCTCTTCCAAGACTTACAGGCACAAGGCTTTGTTCGCTTTCGGGTGCGTTCTGGCGGCGGTACAGCCAATGCTGCTAAGGCGGAGATCTTTGAAGTTGATCAACTACCAACACTAAAGAAAAACGATAAGCACTCGATTGAAGTAGTTGTAGATCGCATTAAAGTTCGACCAGATATTCAGCAACGTTTAGCAGAATCTTTTGAAACTGCTTTACGCCTCGCTGATGGTAAAGCCATGATTGTTGATATGGATACCGGCAAAGAGATGATTTTCTCTAGCAAGTTTGCTTGCCCAGTGTGCTCATACTCTTTACAAGAATTAGAGCCTCGCCTCTTCTCTTTTAATAATCCAATGGGCGCCTGCCCATCGTGTGACGGCCTTGGCCACCAGTCCTTCTTTGATCCAAAACGAATCGTTGCTCATCCAGATCTATCGCTGGCATCAGGAGCGATTAAAGGCTGGGATCGTCGTAATCAGTTCTATTTCAAGTTGCTACAGACCTTAGCTAAGCATGGTGGCTTTGATGTAGAAAAACCATTTGAGACACTCAATAAGAAACAGCAGGACCTTATTCTATTAGGCTCTGGCGATGTCACTATTCCTTTTGAATACATCAACGAGCGTGGCAAAAATAGTATTCGCGAGCATGCTTTCGAGGGTATTGTTGCCAACTTTGAAAGACGCTATCGCGAAACTGACTCAATGACAGTGCGTGAAGAATTATCACGCTATCAAAACGTACAAATATGCCCAGAATGCAATGGCAGCCGCTTACGCAAGGAAGCTCGCTTTGTCAAAGTGGGTGAGAAAAAACAATCGCGCGCTATCTATGAAATCAGTGCCCTACCTCTTAAAGAGGCAAAAGAATATTTTGAAGCGCTTGAGCTCAAAGGTGCTAAACGAGAAATTGCCGACAAGATCGTTAAAGAAATTAGCGCACGTCTACGCTTTTTAAATGACGTAGGCCTTGATTACCTTTCTCTCGAGCGTAGTGCAGATACTCTTTCAGGTGGTGAAGCGCAGCGTATCCGCCTAGCAAGCCAGATTGGCTCTGGCTTAACGGGCGTCATGTACGTCTTAGATGAACCATCGATTGGCCTGCATCAACGTGATAATGACCGTCTAATTGGTACCCTCAAACACTTGCGTGATTTAGGCAATAGCGTCTTAGTGGTTGAACATGATGAAGATATGATTCGTGCATCTGACTGGGTGATTGATATTGGTCCTGGAGCAGGCGTTCATGGTGGAGAAATTGTTGCTCAAGGCACTCCGGCAGAAGTAGAAGCAAATACAAATTCCTTAACTGGCGCATACCTCTCTGGTCGCGAAGCTATCGCAGTTCCAGAAAATCGCATCCCAGTGAATGATCGTTTTTTAGAAATCATTGGTGCACGCGGCAATAATTTGCAATCAGTGCATGCCAAGATTCCAGTTGGCTTATTGACTTGCGTTACTGGCGTATCGGGCTCCGGTAAATCAACCCTAATTAATGACACCCTGCATCATGCTGTAGCCCAGCACTTATATGGCTCCAATGCGGAGCCAGCAGCACACGATGCAATTAAAGGTTTAGAGCATTTTGATAAAGTCATTAGCGTTGACCAGTCACCGATTGGCAGAACACCACGCTCCAACCCAGCTACTTATACGGGGCTCTTTACTCCAATCAGAGAACTCTTTGCAGGTGTTCCCGCTTCACGTGAACGTGGCTATGAGGCAGGCCGTTTCTCCTTTAACGTTAAAGGTGGTCGCTGCGATTCTTGTGAAGGCGATGGCGTTCTCAAAGTAGAAATGCATTTCTTGCCGGATGTCTATGTTCCTTGCGATGTGTGTCACGGTAAACGCTACAACCGCGAAACTTTAGACATTCGTTACAAGGGTAAGAATATTCATGAAGTGTTATCGATGACTATCGAACAAGCACATGAATTCTTCGAAGCCGTACCCGTTGTTAAACGCAAACTTAAGACCCTATTAGATGTTGGCTTAGGCTATGTTCAGCTTGGACAAAGCGCAACCACCTTATCCGGCGGTGAAGCGCAACGCGTAAAACTTTCTCTGGAGCTTTCCAAGCGCGATACCGGTAGAACTTTATATATATTGGATGAACCGACTACTGGCTTGCATTTCCATGACATCCAGTTGTTATTGACAGTCATTCAAACACTCAAGAAACAGGGCAACACAATTGTCATCATTGAGCACAATCTCGATGTCATTAAGACGGCGGATTGGATTATCGATTTAGGCCCTATGGGTGGTGCTGGTGGCGGGCAGATTATTGCTACTGGGACACCAGAAGATGTAGCTAAGAATGAATTGAGCTTTACAGGCCACTACTTAGCCCCTTTGCTAACTCGCAAAGCGCCAGTGCCGAGCAAAAAGAAAAAATAAGGTGCTATCCGATCTCAGAGTAATTTAGCTTCAGCTAAATCCGTTGCTTCTGAATTGCCTGAGATCACCAAAATATCATTGGCCTCGAGCGTAAGGTCAGGGGTGGGATCCAACTTCACGTAATCGGCATTACGAGCCTTACGACGGACAGCCTGGACATTCACGCCATCTACCTCTAGATCAAGCTCGCCCAAAGTTTTACCAATTGCTTGTGAATTCGGTAAAAGCGTTATCGCATGCAAGCGCCAAGATTCATTCGAACCAAAATCATCATCTGCCGAACCTCGGAAGTAACCCCTCAATAGGCTATAGCGCTCTTCACGCGCTGTGGTGATACGTCGCACTACCTTGCGCATTGGCACGCCCATAATCAATAAGACATGGGAGGCGATCATCAAACTACCTTCAATCAGTTCAGGCACTACTTCTGTGGCGCCAGCTGCTTGCAGCTTGGCAATATCCGCATCATCTCGAGTACGTACCAGCACAGTCATACCTGGCCGTAAGTGTTCAACCTGACGAAGAACGCGCATACTTGCGGCAGTATCAGCATAGGTAATCACTACCGCTTTGGCTCTGGAGAGGCCAGCAGCAACTAAATAATTTTCACGACTTGCATCGCCATAAACCACATTGTCACCAGCAGCTGCAGCTTCTTTGACGCGATCTGGATCTAAATCTAAGGCAATGTACGGAATTTTTTCTTGATCAAGCATGCGTGCCAAACTCTGACCCGAACGACCAAAACCACAAATAACGACATGGTTTTCATTACGCACACTCTTAGCAGCAACACGTGTCAATGCAAGAGATTGCAATAGCCATTCATTACTAGAGAAGCGCATTGCAATGCGATCGCTATATTCAATTAGGAATGGTGCGCAGAACATCGAGATCAACATAGCTGCTAATACCGCTTGACTCAAAGTGGGATCAATCAAATCCAAACCATCAATTTGATTGAGCAACACAAAGCCGAATTCACCGGCCTGAGCCAGGCATAAACCGGTTCTAATGGAAATGCCCGGGCTTGAGCCAAAGACTCTAGACAACAGAGCGATAAGGCCAAACTTAAAGACAAGTGGCCCGATTAACAAAACTAGAACAAGCATCCACTGCTCACGAATGACATTGAAATCCAACAACATGCCAATCGTAATAAAGAAGAGTCCCAGCAAGACATCGCGGAATGGTTTGACGTCTTCTTCCACCTGATGACGATAAGGTGTTTCAGAAATCAACATGCCCGCCAAGAAGGCTCCGAGTGCTAGAGATAAACCAAAATGTTCTGTTAACCCCGCCATGCCGAGCACAATCAATAAGAGGTTCAGCATGAACAACTCTTGTGAGCGCAACTTCGCAACCAACCTAAACCAGCGACTCATCAGTGTTTGGCCTATGAAAAAAATCAAGACCAAAGCAATCGTAATTTTGATAGAAGCTGTTGTTAGCGCAACAAACAAGTCCGAAGGATTTTTTCCGAGAGATGGCAATAAGATCAAAAGGAATACAACTGCCAAATCCTGGAATAGCAAAATACCCACAACGTTGCGACCATGTTCAGTTTCTAATTCGGCACGATCCGAAATCAATTTAGTCACAATTGCTGTAGATGACATTGCCAACGCGCCACCTAAAGCAATAGCAGCATGCCATGAGATGGGGTAAATCCAATTCATTAATAAGCTTGCGGGGATTGCTAGCAGCATTGTCAGAATGACTTGACTGCCGCCCAGGCCAAATACGATAGATCGCATTGCCCTCAGCTTGTGGAGGTTAAATTCCAGCCCGATCGAGAACATCAAGAAAACGACGCCAAATTCCGCTAAATACTTAACGGTGGCTGAGTCATTAGCCAAACCCAAGGCATGGGGACCAATCAGCACTCCAATGGCCAAATAGCCCAAAATAGGGGGCAAGCCAAAATAGCGGAAAATAACTACTCCGGCCACACCCGAGGCCAGGAGAATGAGGGTTAATTGAAGGACTGACGGCATATACTTACCCGATGATAGCTAAGACTCGTGAACGTACCCTAAAGCTTGCGCGCGACACCCTCAGTATTGAGGCTGCTGCACTGCAAACAATGCGAGATCGCCTTGAAGGCGTCAATGCTGACGCCCTTGTGCTGGCGGTTGAACTCTTACATGCCTGCAAAGGCCGAATCGTGGTGTCCGGAATAGGAAAATCTGGCCATATTGCTCGCAAAATTGCCGCAACCTTTGCATCTACCGGCTCTCCTGCCTTTTTTGTTCACCCCGCTGAGGCCAGCCATGGTGATCTCGGGATGGTTACTAGAGACGATGTTTTTGTTGCACTATCGAATTCTGGTGAAACAGATGAACTTCTGACAATCGTACCTATTGTGAAGCGCACGGGCGCCAAACTCATTGCACTAACTGGCGCACCAAATTCTTCTCTTGCCAATTTGGCGGATGCCCATCTGGATACCAGTGTTGAAAAAGAAGCTTGTCCATTAAATCTTGCGCCCACCACCAGTACTACTGCAGCATTAGCAATGGGTGACGCATTGGCTGTTGCATTACTTGATGCCAGAGGATTTAAAGCTGAAGACTTTATTCGATCTCATCCTGGTGGCAGACTAGGTCGCAAACAACTCATGCACGTCAGTGAAGTGATGCGCAGTTTTGCAGATACCCCAAAGATCTCGGTCGATGCATCACTGCAAGATGCCTTATTAGAGATGACATCAAAACGCATGGGTATGGTAGTGATTCTAGATGCCAACCAAAAAGTGTTTGGCATATTGACCGATGGCGACTTACGTCGCCTTCTAGAAAAAACTACCAACCTAGATGGCATCAAACTCGAGAGCGCAACTACCGCCGATCCTCGCACCATCCCAGAAGTACTGCTGGCCGAAGAAGCGATTGAGATGATGGAGAAGCATCGCATCAATCATCTAGTGGTTACTGATGACAAAGGCCATTTATTAGGCGCCTTAAATCTACATGATTTATTTGCAGCCAAAGTTATTTAACCTCCTTAGCAATCGATCCATTCATGCCCAGCGCCTTTAGTACTCATAACACCAACCCGTTAGCCCAATATCCCCAAGCCTGGGAGCGTGCAGGCAAGGTAAAACTCTTAGTTCTAGACGTAGATGGCGTCCTAACGAATGGTCAAGTGTGGATTGGTGCCGATGGTAAAGAATCTTTAAAAGCCTTTGATATTCAAGATGGCTTGGGCATCAAATTATTAGAGCAATGTGGCATTCCTACCGCAATCATCACTGGCAGAAATTCCAAAATGGTTTTGGCCCGCTGTGAAGAGCTCGGAATTAAATATGTCCACATGGGCGTTGAAAACAAAGCTATTGCATTGGCAGAGGTCCTCAAATCCTTAGGACTCACTTCAGCAGATTGTGCTGTTATGGGCGACGACTGGCCAGACATGCAAATGATGAAGGGGGCAGCATTGCGAATTTGTCCAGCGCAAGGCCATGAAGCCGTAAAAGAATTTGCTCACTTAGTTACTACCCGTAACGGCGGCAATAGCGCCGTGCGTGAAGTGTGTGATCTCATTCTCAAAGCGCAGAATCGCTACGAAGAATTACTAGCCAAGGCTCGTAGCTAAGCAATGCAGTTGAATCCCCAACAAATTAAGCTTGGTATTGGTCGTACGCTGTTGCGTCTAATGCCGTTAATTTTGATGGGCGCCCTTACGCTAGCCACTTTTTGGTTAGTACAAAAAAATACTCCGCCGGAAAAATCTCCTCTAGAGCGAGTACGACTGCATGAGCCTGATTACACCATTAAAGATGGCGCGCTATCTGCGCTAAATGAATTGGGAAACACTAAATATCGAATTCTGGGGGTAAAGGTAACCCACTATGATGATGACGCATCCATCGATATTCTGACGCCCCGCATGCGTTTGTTTCAAGCCGATAAGGCGCCGGTAACAGTCAAATCCGACACCGGGCATCTCGATGGTGATCTCACCATTTTGGATTTATACGATAACGCTAGTATTTTCCGACCCGCTCAAGATGCTACTGCAACGCAGCCAGCCACCTTAAGAATGTTAGCCAGCTCTAGTTATTTCAAAGTTTTAATTAATGATGACATTATTGAAACTAATCGACCCATTATCCTGGAGCAGGGAATGTCGATCATGCACTCCACAGATGGTGGAGTATTCAATAATGTTGAACAAAGTATGGTACTCAGTGGTCAAGTTAAGGGGCGCATTGAACGCGCTCCACGGAGAAATCCATAATGCGCATGATTCATTGCCGGCACACTCGCATCCTTATTGGCTGCCTTGCATTAGGACTCACTGTAGCGAGTCTAGCGCGCGCTGAAAAAGCAGATCAAGACAAGCCTGTCATTTTGGAAGCAGAAAAAGTTTCCGTAAACGACGTTAAACAAATTTATGACCTCAACGGCCAAGTTCTCCTCATTAAAGGCAGTATTATTGTTACCGGTGAAGATGGGCACATTACAGTTGACCCTCAAGGCTATGAATTTGTTGATGTCATTGGCAATCCCAATGAGGTAGCCAGTTTCAGGCAACGTCGCGAAGGGCCTGCAGATGAATTTATGCAAGGGCGTGGCGCCCAGGTTACCTATGATGCCAAAACAGAGTTTCTAACAATCACTGGTGACGCCAGCCTGAAACGCTTGCTCAATATGCAAATGCTCGATCAATTGAAGGGCTGGAAAATTGAGTACGATGATGTAAAGCAGTACTATCGTGTCATCCCTCCAAAGGATGCAAAGCCAGAAGACCTACCACTAGCAAGAGCCATCCTTTCACCAAGACGAAAAGCAACATTAGAGAAATGACAGCGGATTTAACTCAAGCCAATAATGCGCCCACACTCAGCGCCCATAACCTACAAAAACGTTATGGCTCAAGAACTGTGGTTCGAGACGTATCCGTTCAAGTGCGTTGCGGAGAGGTTGTAGGTTTGTTGGGCCCTAATGGAGCAGGTAAAACAACATCCTTCTACATGATTGTTGGTCTCGTTCCCCTAGATGGCGGGAATATTGTTCTTGATGGTGCAGATATTACACACCTACCAATTCACGAGAGAGCCCGCATGGGGCTTTCTTATTTACCGCAAGAAGCCTCTGTATTCCGAAAACTCAACGTAGCTGAAAACATCCAAGCTGTACTTGAGCTCCAAGTTCAGGGAGGCAAACCCCTCAGCAAAGGTGAGATTGCCAATCGCCTAGATGAGCTCTTGGGCGAACTTCAGATTAGCCACCTACGCAATAATCCAGCCCTTTCCCTTTCGGGCGGCGAGCGTAGGCGCGTTGAGATTGCAAGAGCTCTTGCTTCCCAGCCTAAATTTATTTTGTTAGATGAACCATTTGCCGGTGTTGACCCTATTGCCGTTGGGGAAATTCAGCGAATCGTTCGCTTCTTGCGAGACCGTCAAATTGGGGTTCTGATCACCGATCACAATGTCCGTGAAACCCTAGGCATCTGCGACCACGCTTACATCATCAGCGAAGGTAGCGTGCTAGCCGAAGGGAAACCAGATCAGATTATTCAAAACGATGCTGTTAGAAGAGTCTACCTAGGCGAAAACTTCCGGATGTAAGCCCAGTAAGGCTTCCGACCTTTTTAGCAATAAAAATCGCTTCACCCTCTTGGTTTTCAGCAAATTCGCTGATACGCTGGAGGTTCATGGTTTATTTTTCCAAAAAAAACAGCTCAAAAAATTTCAGGGGCCTGCTGCGCACCCCAGGCATCAGTATGCGCACGCATCAATAGTATCTATACAAGGAGTTGCTAATGAATTTAAAAATTAATAGCCGTCATGTAGAAGTTACACCCGCAATGCGCTCACACCTTGAGGCAGGGCTAGCCAAAATTCGTAAGCACTTTGACCATGTGATTGATGCGTCCGCCTTCCTGATAGTAGATAAGGCCAAGGAAAAGGATCTTCGCCAAAGCGCTGAGATCACTATTCACCTTAAGGGGAAGGACTTGTTCGCTGAAGCACATAACGCCGACCTCTACCATGCGATGGATGCGGTGGTAGATAAACTGGAGCGTCAAGTCGTTAAACACAAAGAAAAGGTCCAAGATCATCACCACGAAAAGCATTTTGAGTGATCTCTTTTGTCAGGACACCTATAATCAATTCACATGAATGCCCTGACCCATCTTTTCACTCCCGACTGCATTGCATTGGACGTACCTGCCAAAAGTAGGGTCGATGCATTTGCAGCCGCTGGAGAGCTATTTGCCAAACAAACTGGGATTGATAAAAATTCTGTAGTTGAGTTCCTTAATGCACGCGAAGATTTAGGCTCTACCGCTCTTGGTGCTGGGGTGGCTATTCCACACGGCCGAGTTAAAGGCTTGAAACAGCCAAGCGCTGGCTTTATGAGACTCCAAGACCCTATTGAGTTTGCGGCCCCCGACGGCGAACCAGTCTCAATTCTGATTTTCTTACTGGTGCCTGAAAAGGCGACGCAACAGCATTTAGAAATCCTATCTTCAATTGCTCAACTGCTATCAGACGCAGATGCACGCCAAACTTTGCTTTCCTCTACAGACCCCTCAAAAGTTTGCGACCTCCTACAACGCTGGGGTAAAGCAAAATGACTCAGCCATTACTCCTGGATGGAGTAACTGCTCAGCAGATTTTTGATGACAATGTTTCAGAGTTAAAACTTTCTTGGATTGGTGGTCTCGAGGGTGCTGATCGCACTTTTCCACCTGAGGCTGTAAAAGCAGCTGCCGCCAGCTCCGACTTAGTGGGGCACTTAAACCTTATCCACCCAAGCCGTATACAAATTTTCGGCGAGCAAGAGGTTGACTATCACGCCGCTCTAGAGCCAAAACAAAAACAAGAACAAATTGCGAGCCTGATTTCTAAAACGCCGCCTTGCGTCATCGTAGCCGACGGCAAGAGCGCAGACCCTGATTTACAACTTTTCTGCCAACGTTCTTCAACGCCTTTATTCACTACTGCAATTTCTGCTGCAGAGGTAATTGATCATTTACGAATCTACCTAACCAAAATTGGTGCACCTCAAATCACAATGCACGGTGTCTTTATGGATATCTTGGGTCTGGGCGTCCTACTCACCGGTGAATCCGGTCTTGGCAAGAGCGAATTAGGTCTTGAGTTGATCTCAAGGGGTCATGGCCTGGTTGCGGATGATGCGGTTGATTTTGCGCGTCTTGGACCAGACTACATTGAGGGTCGCTGTCCTGTTATCTTGCGTAACTTACTTGAGGTTCGTGGATTAGGTTTATTGGATATCCGGACAATCTTCGGTGAAACAGCTGTTCGTCGCAAATTAAAACTTCGCTTGATCGTGCAACTTGTACGTAGAACTGATGGTGCATTTGAGCGTTTACCGCTTGAAGCCCAGCACGTTGATGTCTTGGGTATTCCAATTCGTACGGTCAAAATTCAGGTTGCTGCAGGTCGCAACTTAGCCGTTCTGGTTGAGGCAGCGGTCCGTAATACGATTTTGCAATTGCGTGGCATTGATACGCTCAAGGAATTCATTGAGCGCCAACGTCTGCAGATGAATGCAGAGGCTGACTCCATTAAGTCACAGGGTCGCTTACTTTAAGTTATGCAAATTAATCTGATTACCGGAATCTCAGGCTCAGGTAAATCAGTAGCCCTGAGGGCTTTTGAAGA
This sequence comes from Polynucleobacter sp. MWH-HuK1, assembly GCF_018881815.1. GTDB lineage: Bacteria > Pseudomonadota > Gammaproteobacteria > Burkholderiales > Burkholderiaceae > Polynucleobacter. The sequence continues at coordinate 542,622 of NZ_JACVPP010000001.1, read as the reverse complement.
TGCCGGCTATGACTGCGTTGATAACCTTCCCGTTTCTCTTTTAGAAAATCTCATCTCCACTCTAGAAAATGAGCAGTGCGAGCGAGTTGCGGTTGCCATAGATGCTCGTCGAGGACAATCTATTGCCGACTTACCATCTATTCTTGAGAACTTACGCAAAAATCATCAGGTCCGAGTTGTATTCTTAAATGCCGATACCAATACTTTGGTGCAACGCTTTTCAGAAACACGTCGTCGCCACCCTTTATCTACCAATGCTAAGCAATCTCAATCAGCAACGCTCATTGAGGCTATTGATAATGAACGTAGCCTACTAGAGCCCTTACGCGCTCAAGCACACAGCATTGACACCAGTAACATTCCCGCCCATGCGCTGCGATCTTGGATTCAAGATCTTCTCAAAGACAAGCCTGTTGGCTTAACTGTGGTGTTTGAATCGTTTGGCTTTAAAAAGGGCGTACCTAGCGAGGCAGATCTCGTTTTTGATGTGCGCTGCCTACCCAACCCTCACTACGACAAAGTCCTAAGACCGCTTACTGGCAATGACAAACCCGTTAAAGAGTTTTTAGCAAAAATTTCAGAGGTAGTGAACATGGAGGCGGACATTACGCAGTTCATTCATCGCTGGCTACCGCATTACATTGCCGATGGGCGCAGTTATCTAACGGTAGCTATTGGCTGTACTGGTGGTCAACACCGGTCGGTTTATTTGGTCAATCGCTTAAGTGAATACTTTCGCAGCCAAAAAGACTTCAGCAACTTACAGCTTAATTTTTTAGAGCGTCACCGCGAACTAGACTCAATCCCTGTAGCAAAGTCTTGATCGGTTGGGGTAAGCCATAGCGCCCCAACTGATTTAGGGGAACCCACCTTAGACCTGGATTTGAAAATGCCAACTCTTTTGAGCAGTTTGCTTGCCATATATGCATCCAAAGACGTCTATGAGTAAATACATGCTTAATTTCATTTGTCTTATGGAAGGGCTTACAAGCCTTTGCAAGGACTAAAGTCTTTTCTTGAGGCATTGCAGCTTGAAATAATTCCTGCGAGCTTAAATCGGCATCTTTAGAGCCTGGCACCCTAGGCTTCCAGACTGATTCAGGCAAAGACCAGAGGCCGCCCCAAATCGCTTTACTAGGACGCTTTTGCAGCAGGACAGAATTACCCGAACGGATCAACAATATATTGCAGTCGAATTCAGGAGATTTCATTTTCTTGGTTTTTTGCGGCAGCAGAAGCACTTGATCACTCAAGTTAGCCTGGCAGTCTTTTGTGAAAGGACACTTTTTTTCAGAGCCCAAACAAACTGGTTTACGTGCCGTGCACCAGGTTGCACCGAAGTCCATCAAGGCTTGTGTATATACCGGCATATCAACAGATTTTTTTGGCAGCAAATCTGTTGCCATATTCCAAAGTTGTTCATTCACTGCCTTGTCCTGAATGCTGCCCTCAACCGCGAATAAACGCGCCAAGATGCGCTTAACATTAGCATCCAAAATAGGTGCACGCTCATGAAATGCAAAGGCAGCGACCGCGCCCGCAGTGGAGCGACCGATACCTTTTAATTGCTCAAGTAAGGCGGGGTCACTTGGAAAATTACCCCCGAACTCTGTCATGACTTGCTTTGCACATAAGTGCAAATTTCTAGCGCGAGAGTAGTAACCCAAGCCAGCCCATTCGGCTAGTACTTCATCAATATCAGCAGCGGCTAATTTTTTTACTGTCGGAAATCGTTTCATAAAGCGTGGATAGCGCTCAAGGACCGTCGCAACCTGAGTTTGCTGCAGCATAATTTCTGATACCCATACCGCGTACGGATCCCGATTGCCTTGCCACGGCAAGCCAGAGCGCCCGCTGACGCCATGCCAAGCAATTAACTTTGACGCAAAGGTGTTAATCAGCGCTTTTGACATTGCGGACAAAAGTAGGTGGAGCGCTGACCCTGCACTATCTGGTTAATGGGTGTTTTGCATACCTTGCATGGCAAGCCCTTGCGATCATAGACCTTGGTTTGAACCATGAAATGTCCTGGGTCGCCATCGCTATTCACAAAATCTTTTAGTGAGCTACCGCCAGCATCAATCGCTTTTTTCAGTATCAATCTGACAGCCTTTGCAAGACGCGAACATTGTGGTCGAGTTAATTTACCAGCCGCTTTAGCCGGATGAATACCCGCCTCAAATAAGCTTTCGGAACAATAAATATTACCGACACCGACAACTGCTTCGCCTGCCAAAAGAAATTGTTTAACTGCAACACTACGCTTGCGCGAACATTGATACAAAATCTCCGCGCCCAATTCTCCCGAAAACTCTGGAGAGAATGGCTCCACCCCAAGCTTTTGCAAAAGCGTAAATTTTTCAATAGGGCCCTTAGATTTGGGGTGCCATAAAACAGCGCCAAATTTTCTAGGGTCATGCAAACGCAAGCTTAACTTACCAAATTCCAGCGTTACTCGATCATGGGTCTTCAAAGAATCTGAACTTGGCAACACTCGCAAGGTTCCCGTCATCCCCAAATGAATGAGTAAATAACCCGTATCCATTTCCAACAGGAGATACTTGCCGCGACGCTTTATGGTGCTTACCTTTTGTCCAGGCAAGGATTTACTCAGACTGGCGGGGACGGGCCAACGCAAGCGCCCATCAATGATTTTGACGGCGGTAACTTTGCGTCCCTCAAGGTGGGGCGCAATTCCTAATCGTGTGACCTCTACTTCTGGAAGTTCTGGCATAAATGGATTGTAGATTCGCGGATTAGAATGTGCTTATGAGTAAATTCGCACTGAAACCTCTAATACAGGCTTTATTCCTGGCGACCGTAGCTGGTGTAGTCATTTCACACGCCCAAGCGCAGCCACGGGCAAATGGATTACAAACTGGTGAAGCCATCTTTGAGGTGCTTGCCTCTGAAATCGCTCTCCAGCGTGGTGAGGCTGGCTTGGCCTACAACACCTACCTAGAGATGGCACGCCAATACAAAGATCCTAGGCTAGCCCAAAGAGCGATGGAAATAGCGATTGCGGGTGGCTCGCCAGACCTAGCTATGCAAGCCGCCAAGACTTGGGATGAACTATCTCCAGCCTCAGATTCAAAGCCGAAAGAAGTCTTAGTGACTCTTCTGATTTTGAGCAATCGTTGGTCTGATGCAGTTAAGCCAGCCATTGCCTTACTACGACAACAAACTCCGGCGAAACAAGAAAACACTCTTTTGCAATTACAAGCACTGCTTGCTAAAGCAAAAGATGAATCAGATGCACTACGTGCGTTTTATGAAATCGCGTCAACAGTCAAAATTGCTTCCAAAGATCCTGGCTTGCTCTACACCTATGCGATGTCTGCGGAAAAAGTCGGTCGCATCGATGTCATGGAAAAAACCTTGCGCGATATTTTGCGCAAATACCCAAATGATGTGAATTCTTTAAATGCTCTCGGCTACTCCCTGGCTGATCGCAACGTACAACTACCAGAAGCGTTAACATTAATTAGCAAGGCACACCAACTATCACCAAAAGACAGTTTCATTTTGGATAGCTTGGGTTGGGTGAATTTTCGCTTAGGAAAAAACGCTCTTGCCTTAGAGCAACTGCAACAAGCATTTGCTATGAAACCAGAAGCAGATATCGCTGCCCATGTTGGAGAGGTTTTGTGGGTTATGAATCGTCAGAGCGAAGCAGAAGAGATCTGGCGACAAGGTCAAAAATTGGATGCTAACAACCCAACACTCAAGGAAACACTCAAGCGCTTTAAACCTGACTGGACTAGAGATGATCAAACAGCCAAAGGTTCTTGGGATGGTCGTTTCGCAGTCAAAGTTATTGGCTTAACTGAAACACAAAACCAAGGTGGCTCAGGCGGATTTACCTTAACGCAAGATTCGTTAAAAGATGTTCTAGAGATCCGCAATCCTATGGGTGGGTCAATTGCAAAAATTACCATCACACCAGGTGAAGCTACTCTGGAGAGCGATGGCAAGGTAGTGGCAGCGGTAGACGCTGACACCCTAGTACAAAACACCTTAGGACTCCCTCTGCCAGCAAGGGGTCTATCTAACTGGTTAAGAGGTGAAGTTCGCGCTGGTAGTGAAGCAAGCGTTGATAGAAATGCCAAGGGCCAGGTAAACAAAATTAGTCAAGATGGCTGGGATCTACTTTATACGTGGAGCAATAGCGGTCGCCTAGAGAAGCTCACTATGACACGCAGCTCGAATATTGGTTCCATTGATATTCGCCTTGTATTTGACAGACCGAATGATTAAGTAAGAAGAATATGGTGAGCCTAGATTCTTTATCCCTTCGCTCGCCAGCTAAGCTCAATCTTTTTTTGCACATTGTTGGACGCAGAGATGATGGCTATCACCTACTTCAATCTGTCTTTCAACTTATTGACTGGTGTGACACGCTCCACTTAAAACGCATTCCTGAAAAGGAAGTGCGCCGAGTAAACCCCATCCCCGGAGTTACACCTGAACAAGATTTAGTAGTACGCGCTGCAAACTTGTTGAAAGATTTTTGCAAGCTTGAGGCTGGGGTTGAAATTGATCTACAAAAAGAAATTCCGATGGGCGCAGGAATGGGTGGCGGATCCTCTGATGCAGCAAGCACATTGATTGGTCTCAACGCGCTCTGGAATCTCAATCTACCCAATGAAACTCTTTGTAATTTGGGTTTAAAGCTAGGGGCTGATGTCCCATTCTTTATTTTTGGCAAAAATGCCTTTGTTGAAGGTATTGGGGAGAAAATTCAGGAAATTTCCCTTGAAACCCCTCTTTTTTTGGTCATCTTCCCCAACCAGGGAATTGCTACCGCTAGTATTTTTCAGGACCCAGAATTGACCCGAGATCACGCTCAGATTACAATTGATGGCTTTCTTGCATCGCCATTGTTGTTTCAATCAAATGATTGTCAGGCTGTAGCGATGCGGATTTGCCCAGAAGTGAAGCAAGCTTTGGATTGGATTAACCAGGCGGTACCGGGCTCTCAGCCCCGTATGTCTGGATCTGGAAGTAGCGTTTTTGCAGTCTTAGACCCTAAGACTGACACCGCAAAACTAGAAAATCTGCTTCAAAATCTTCCTAAAGGGTGGGTAGGTCGGGTTGTTCGGGGGCTAAATAAAAATCCCGCTTACAATTTGATTTCTTCAGATTGACCTGTAGGGGAATCGCCAAGCTGGTTAAGGCACTGGATTTTGATTCCAGCATGCGAAGGTTCGAATCCTTCTTCCCCTGCCAAAGACTGTAGAAACAACAAAGAAAACCTTTTGACCCCACAAAACCCTTAAGACTATGTCCTCCATAAGCGCAGATTTATTGACTCTTTTCACAGGCAACGCAAATCCCGTTTTGGCCGAGGCTGTAGCAAAAGAACTCAATCTCCCGATGGGTAAAGCCTTTGTTGGCCGCTTCTCAGATGGCGAGATTCAGGTAGAAATTCAAGAAAACGTTCGCGGGAAAAATGTCGTAGTGATCCAATCAACCTGTGCGCCTACAAATGACAGCTTGATGGAGCTCATGATCATGATTGATGCCCTGAAACGAGCCTCCGCAAGCCGCATAACCGCAGTGATTCCTTACTTCGGCTATGCCCGTCAGGACCGCCGCCCCCGCTCTGCCCGAGTCGCGATCTCCGCACGTATCGTAGCCAACATGCTCCAGTCTGTTGCTGGCATTGAGCGCGTTTTGACAATGGACTTGCATGCCGACCAGATTCAAGGCTTTTTTGATATCCCAGTAGATAACATCTACGCCTCTCCAGTGCTATTGGCAGACCTACAGGCCCAAAAGACCCAAAAAGACCTCATCATTGTGTCTCCAGACATTGGCGGCGTAGTTCGTGCCCGTGCGATGGCTAAGCAATTAGGCACTGATTTGGCGATTATTGATAAACGTCGCCCTAAAGCCAACGTATCCGAAGTGATGCACCTTATCGGCGAAGTAGAAGGTCGCCACTGCGTAATCATGGACGACATAATTGATACCGGCGGAACCCTCTGTAAAGCCGCTGAGGCCCTCAAAGAGCGCGGCGCTAAGGGCGTAACCGCCTACTGTACTCACGCCGTGCTCTCAGGCGGTGCTGTGGCCCGTATTGCAGCTTCTGAGCTAGATGAATTGGTTGTTACTGACACCATTCCCCTGACTCCAGAGGCTATGAAAGTAGCAAAAATTCGCCAATTAAGCGTCGCTCCAATCCTCGCTGAAACCCTTTCCCGCATTAGTAAGGGTGATTCAGTGATGTCGATGTTTGTTGAATAAGCCAAAAATCACCGTTTTACCCCGGTTTTTGGCAGTTTTAAGCCTTTTGTAGGCAAAAACGTCCTTTCCCACGATATAATCGAAGGCTTTTCTGTTTGGTCGCGAACGGAAATTAACCTTAACTAGGGAATTTAATATGAAAGTTGTAGCCTTTGAAAGAAGCGTACAGGGAACGGGTGCGAGCCGCCGTCTGCGCAATTCCGGAAAAACTCCGGGAATCGTTTACGGTAGTAAAGATCCAGCCTTAGTCATTGAGTTGGACCACAACGCGTTGTTCCATGCTCTCCGTAAAGAAGCATTCCACTCATCTATTTTGGATTTGGAAATTGGTGGCAAGACACAGAAAGTATTGTTGCGCGATTACCAAATGCATCCATTTAAGCCATTGGTATTGCACATTGACTTCCAGCGCGTATCCGCGACTGAGAAAGTTCATATGCGCGTTCCATTGCACTTCACAAATGCTGACACTTCAGCTGCCGTGAAATTGCAAGGGGCAGTTATCAGTCACGTTGCTACTGAGTTAGAAGTATCTTGCTTACCAGCAGACTTGCCAGAGTTCATCGAGGTGGACTTGGCTAAGATTGAAGTTGGTCATGGCATTCATGCCAAAGACATCGCATTGCCAAAAGGTGTTACCTTGGTATTGCATGTTGAGCAAGAGAACCCAGTGCTTGCTAACGCACGTATCCCAGCAGTTAAAGCCGCTGAGCCTACCGATGCGCCTGCTGCACCTGCCGCTGCAGCTCCTGCTACTGAAGCACCAAAGGATAAAGCTTAATTCATTAGCTAGATCACTTGCACTAGAAGGCCTGCGCAAGCGGGCCTTTTTTATTGCCCCAAGTTTTCATTCTTTTTTGGCGAAATACTTTTATATCTTTAAACTCTCAACATGACTAAATTAATTGTTGGCTTAGGCAACCCTGGAGATGAGCATGAAGAAGATCGGCATAACGCTGGCTTCTGGTTTGTCGACGCCTTAGCAAAACAATTGGGCGTTCGTTTTGAATCAGAGAAACGCTTGCATGGAAAAGTAGCAAGAGCAAAATGGGAAGGTGAAGACCTATTTCTACTAAAGCCGAGCACTTACATGAATCTGAGTGGTCAATCCGTTGGCGCGCTATGTCGCTTTCACAAAATTACCCCTGAAGACATTTTGGTGGTGCAAGATGAGTTGGATCTCAAACCAGGTACTGCACGCCTAAAACTAGGCGGGGGCACAGGTGGTCACAACGGCTTAAAAGATATTCAGGCGCATTTAAGTACTCCGAATTATTGGCGTTTACGCCTGGGCATTGGTCACCCTAGAGATGTGGCAGGCGATGGCCGCGCCATGGATGTTGCAGATTACGTATTGCGTAGACCGCAATTAGCCGAACAGAAACTCATCGATGCCAGCATTGAAAATGGCTTACAAATTTTGTCGCTCTTTTTGAAGGGCGACACCCAAACCGCCATGATGGAGCTGCACTCGAAGGGCTAACCACCCATAAGCCAGTCAGTTAGACTGGGTTGACTTTCTTATTGGCAGTTAAAAGCCTGAACTTCACCATCAACTGCTCTTGAGATTCAACAAACTCGTGATTGAACGGAATACAGTCTACGGGGCAAACTTGGCGGCACTGAGGCGCATCGTAATGCCCCACACATTCCGTGCATTTATTGGGATCGATTTCATAAATCTCTAGGCCCATATAAATTGCATCATTAGGACATTCTGGCTCACACACATCGCAGTTGATGCATTCGTCCGTAATCATTAAAGCCATGATTTAGTCGCCAAATTTCATTTGGTCACTCTTTGTTCTGAGCACCAGAGGCAATTTTTTTCACAAGCCATTTTTCCACTGAAGGGAAAACAAACTTGCTCACATCACCACCCATCGATGCAATTTCACGCACAAAGGTTCCGGAGATGAATTGATATTGATCAGATGGAGTTAAAAACAAAGTTTCAACATCAGGCAATAAATAGCGATTCATACCCGCCATTTGGAACTCGTACTCGAAGTCAGAGACGGCGCGCAATCCACGCACAATCACGCGCGCATTGTGCTCACGCGCAAAATCTTTCAATAAGCCAGTAAAGCCCACAACCTTGACGTTGGGATAGTGACCAAGCACTTCTTTGGCAATATCAATGCGCTCTTGCAATGTAAAGAATGGACGCTTACTGCGGCTATCAGCAACACCCACAATCAGCTCTGTGAAAATGCTAGATGCACGACGCACCAAGTCCTCGTGACCACGAGTAAATGGATCAAATGTTCCAGGGTATACAGCTACAGTCATAATATTCCTAAGGCTTTATCAGCTACAGGCAAGAGTTTAGCCTCTTCCACCCCGAAATAGACAAGCTTTTACCTGTCCAGCCTCTAAGTATTTTCCACAATGCCAATCTGGCAGCAGGGCTTCTATCTCCTCGCGCGGACGACTTGATGGAAATTCGACATAAATACCGCCTCCAGAGGCGTCATCACACACTCTTCCCGCCTCAATCACGGCTCGATCTAACAGGGTCGATTCCTGAAATGGTGGATCAATAAAAATTAAGTTGCTGGAGCGATCTGCTTGTTGCTTCAAAAACTCTAAGCTATCTCGTTGCAATATTTCTACAACTCCAACAGCGGGTGATGACTGCAGTAAAGCAAAGTTAGTCTTTAAGTTTGCGTGAGCCTTCTTATCCTTCTCCAGCAAGATCACTAATTGCGCCCCTCTTGATGCAGCCTCAAAACCTAAGGCGCCAGTACCAGCAAAAAGATCTAAGCAACACAAACCTGACAAATCCTGCCCCAACCAATTAAATAGCGTCTCTCGGATTCTGTCAGTTGTGGGACGCAGACCCGGCAAATCTAAAACAGTTAGCAGACGACTCCTCCAGTTGCCCCCAATAATCCGAACTTTCTTGGGTGGTTCCGTATTCAAAGGCTTATTCGCTTTATTGGACTTATTTATTTTTTTGCTCCCAATACAACGATCTTCATGCGATCCATTGCCAGATATTTTTGGAACGAAGCTTTAACTTGCTCCAATGTCACTGCTTCAACTTGCTTAGTCCAAACATCCATGGTGTCGAGAGGCAAATCATTCCAGGCAATGGAAGAAACGTTATCCAATAATTTACGATTGTTATCTATTCGTAGTGGATAGCCATTGATTAAGTTTGATTTAGCGGCTTCGAGTTCGGATGGAGTGGGGCCATCAGCAATAAATTGAGCGATAGTGGTGCTCATCACATCTAAAGCAAGGGTGGCTTGATCACTCTTAGTTTGTAGACCAGCTTGAAAAATACCGTTTTCTTTTCCTGGGGCAAAGTAACTAAATACGCTATATGCCAAGCCACGCTTCTCGCGCACTTCAGACATTAGGCGAGAAACAAAACCGCCGCCGCCCAAAATGTAATTGCCAACGAGTAACGGGAAATAATCAGGATTGTTACGGGCTACGGCCGTCATTCCCATTGCAATATGGGCCTGCTGGGCATCAAACGGAATTTGAATTTCTCGTTGAGCCAAAGCCTCTATTGGGGAACGCTGCAGATCGGGCAACTTCGCAATAGCTTGGCCAGATTCAGGAATCTGCTTTAACAAATTCTGTACGATTTCTGCGGCCTGGGTACGATCTACATCCCCCACAATGCTCACAATCATGCGATCACCGCGATAAAACTGCTTATGAAATTGTTTGAGGTCATTCGTGTTTATAGAACCAACTGACTGCACCGATGGTGAGTCAGCTAAAGGATAGTTTCCATAAACTGATTTTTTAAAACGTCGCTCCAATACAAATTCTGGCTTTGTTTCTGCTTCACGCAAGCTCGTGATTGTTCTTTGCTTCTCACGCTCAACGATTTTCGGATCATAGGTGGGCGAGCTCAACATGGCTGCAGCTAACTGCACCGCTCTATCACGCAAGTCTTTTCTACTGAGGCTACGAATACGCAGAATTGCTCTCTCACCACCCACCGATAAACCAATATTGGCGCCCAAATCAGCAATTTCATCGGCTATTTGAGCCTCCGTTAACAAGCCCTTATCGCCTCTAGCGCCATAATTCATCAGGCCTGCAACCATATCAGCCACGCCGCTTTTACCAGAAGGATCATAGCGGTCACCCGCATCAATACTGACCTCAATATCGACCATGGGCAATGCTTCAGTCTGGACTAAATAGGCTTGAGCGCTCTTATAGGAGTCCAATTTCTCAATCGGCAATATTGCGTAAGCATTACTCAGCAAACCAAAACCTAGTAGACAAGCTGAAGTGATTCTCAAGAAGGCATTCATTGTTTACCCCCCTTGTCAGCAGATATACGAGCCTGCGGATCCAAAACGGCAATCGTCAAACCCTCGTCAACCAAATATTTTTTTGCAACTGCTTGGACTTGTTCTGGAGTAATGGTCTGCATTTTCTCCAACATATATTTAATGTCTTTCCAAGAAAAACCTGCCATCTCGGTAGAACCGATTTCCATTGCCTGACCAAAGATAGAGTCACGCTTATAAATTTGATCGGACAATATACGCACCTTAATTCTCTTAAGCTCGGATTCCAATATTCCTTTTTGCTTTACCTCATCAAGTGCCTTCCGAATACTTGTCTGAGCCTGGTCAACTGTCTTACCTTTGGCCATCGTTGCGCCAATCAAAAATAACTCTGGGCCGCGAGAGACCATGTCATACCCCACGCCAACATCATTTACCACTTTTTCTTGCTTAACGAGAATGCGATTGAGGCGGGCATTGTCATAACCATCTAGAACGGCTGTGAGCAGCTCTAATGCATATGGCTCAACATCATCAAGCTTCCCAGACTCCAGGCGGGGCACCTTCCAGGCCATAGCTAGCTGAGCATTATCCGCGGGTGCTTTTACCCGAACCTGCTTAATTCCTTTTTGAGGCGGCTCAATTTGAGGTTTGCGAACTGGCAATTCGTGAGTAGCAGCTGCGCCGTAATATTTTTCCACCATAGCCAAAACTTGTTTTACGTCCACATCACCAGCTACTACTACTGTTGCATTATTTGGCGCATACCAACTGCGATACCAATCCCGTGCATCTACTGGCTTCATATTTTGCAAATCATTCATCCATCCAATCACGGGATGACGATACGGTGAACTCATGTAAGCAGTTGCCATCAGTGACTCATTGAGCAAACTACTTGGATTATCTTCGGTACGTAAGCGACGCTCTTCCATGACAACTTGAATTTCTTTAAAAAACTCTGCGTCGTCAAAATTGAGATTAGACATACGATCAGCCTCAAGCTTGATCACGTTTTCTAGCTTTGATTTTTCAACTTGCTGAAAGTATGCTGTGTAGTCACGGGATGTAAATGCATTTTCGCGCCCGCCTACAGCCGCTACCAATCGTGAAAACTCACCAGACTTCACCTTATGCGTGCCCTTAAACATCATGTGTTCAAGCACGTGGGCAACACCAGTCTTACCATTGACCTCATCCATAGAGCCGGCTCGATACCAGACCATATGAGCGACTGTTGGTGCGCGATGATCTTCTCTGACAATCAATTTCAGGCCATTCTTCAACTTATATTCATGCGTATCAGCAGGTTGAGCACCAGCAGCCCAACTCATTTGAGTAAATAGGATGAATAAAAAGGAAATTCGAAGTAAATTAGAAAGCATCTGCTAAATCACCATACTTTGAGAATTAAATTGATAAGATGCATGATTTAAATTGTATCGATTATGTTCGGCTTACGTAAAACCCTCGGATCCCTTTTTAAATCAAGCAAGATTGATGAATCTTGGTTTGACACTTTGGAAGAATCGCTAATACAAAGTGATGTGGGCCTTCCTACGACCGAACAACTCATCGGCAAACTACGTAAAGCAGCAAAATCGGAGAAAGCCTCCAACCCCGAAGAGCTGCAAGCGCTCCTCATTCAAGAAGTCAACTCACTGCTTACTTCTATTGAGCCATTACCTAACCCACTCTTCACTAGTGATAAGCGTAACACTCCAGAGGTATGGTTAGTTGTAGGGGTAAACGGTGCCGGAAAGACTACAACTATTGGCAAACTCTGCCGACTCTTTCAGTCTCAAGACAAATCAGTTCTCCTAGCTGCTGGCGACACCTTCAGAGCGGCCGCTCGTAACCAGCTTCAAGAGTGGGGTGGACGCAATCAAGTGGATGTGATCACCCAGGAAGGTGGTGACGCTGCCGCTGTTGCGCATGATGCGATTCATGCAGCCGTCTCTCGCAAGAATGACATTCTTATTATTGATACTGCAGGTCGTCTGGCAACACAGGACAATCTGATGGAGGAACTCAAGAAGGTGAAACGAGTCATTGGCAAAGCGCTCCCTGGAGCGCCTCACCACACACTGCTCGTTTTGGACGGCAATACCGGGCAGAACGGCTTAAGTCAGGTAAAGGCATTTCATGCTGCCCTAGGCCTTACTGGAATCATCGTAACTAAGTTAGATGGCACTGCTAAAGGCGGTGTTATCTGCGCCCTTGCCCACACCCTACAAGAAGACCCAAAACCCGCTGTTCTAGCTCTAGGTAAAGGCGAGGGAATTGATGATTTAGCCCCCTTCACAGCAGGGCAATATTCTTCGGAATTATTCAATTAAATCAATAGCTTATTAAGCTTAAAAACAATTAGCACTCTCTTGACAAGAGTGCTAAAATATAACTCTATCAATACCTCATATTTATAAGAAAAAATGGTTCAAAAGAAATCTGACAAACCGAATTTGCAAACGCTGCCAGTCGCGCAGACTGCGGCGGCGTCTGCATTTCCAATGCTGCCAACTCTTGGGGTTGGCACTCTCGATTCATATATTGCGTACGTTAATCGTGTACCGATGCTCAGCGCTGCGGAAGAGTTACACCTTGCGCAGGAATTTCGTCGCACAGAAAATGTGGATGCTGCTAAAACTTTAGTACTGTCACATTTGCGTTTAGTAGTTTCTGTTGCTCGCCAATATCTTGGCTATGGCATTCCACACGCAGACTTAATTCAAGAAGGCAATATCGGCTTGATGAAAGCAGTAAAACGCTACGACCCTAACAATGGTGCTCGCTTAGTGTCTTATGCGATTCATTGGATCAAAGCAGAAATTCATGAGTACATCCTCAAAAACTGGCGTCTGGTTAAAACTGCGACCACAAAAGCACAACGTAAATTGTTCTTTAACTTGCGCAGCAATAAACCCACCTTAAGCGCACTAACCCCGAGTGAAGTAGATGCTTTAGCTAAAGCACTTGATGTCAAAGGTTCTGACGTTAAAGAAATGGAAATGCGTCTTGCTGGCGGAGATGTTGCGCTGGAAGGTGATGATGGCGATGATGACTCGGCCTACGCCCCTATTCAGTGGCTAGCAGACAACTCACAAGAGCCTACTGCGCGTATTGCTAGCGCTGAAGCTGATGCACTTCAAGGCCCTAAATTAGATCAAGCACTGATGGCTTTAGATGAGCGCAGTCGCAATATTGTGCGGTCTCGTTGGTTGGCGATGGATGCTGACGGTAATGGCACCAAGACATTGCATGATCTTGCTGATGAGTACGGCATCTCAGCTGAACGTGTTCGCCAAATTGAAACGGCTGCACTCAAAAAAATGCGTAGCTTGCTGCAAGCAGCCTAAACAAAAAAAGAGCTCGATTCAGAACCCTTTTCCTTACTTTAGAAGCTCTTTCAAATCATGTGCCAAGGTCTCTGGACCTTGTGCATGTTTGATATATAAACGTAGGCGACCCTCTGGATCAAATGCATAGCTACCTGCTGAGTGATCCATCGTGTACGAGCCCGGCTTAGCGCCTGGTACCTTCTTGTAATAAATCTTGAAGTCCTTGGCGACCTTCTCTAATGCAGCTTCATCCGCTGGACGTAGGCCTAAGAAGCGTGGATCAAATGCAGGAACGTACTGCTTCAAAATCTCCGCTGTATCCCGCTCCGGATCTACCGTCACAAAAAGCACTTGAACCTTATCTGACTGGGGCCCCAGGAGAGTCATGACTTGCTGCATCTCGGTCAAGGTTGTTGGGCAGATATCAGGACACTGGGTATAACCAAAGAACATTACAACTACTTTGCCCTTAAAGTCAGCCAAGGTTCTGACTTTTCCATCTGGATCCAGCAAACTAAAGTCTTTACCAAATGCTGTGCTACCGGTGATATCAATGTTTTTGAATTCCGGCTTTGGGCTACAAGCAGTTAGTACAAAACACAGAATTGCTAGAAAGCAAACACGTAGAAAATTCATATGGATCTCAGAGGAAATAGTGATCTACTAAAAGGGCTGCAAAAAGTAGCGATAGATAGGTGATAGAAAAGCGGAATGTTTTCTTGGCCAAAGCATCACTATAAGAAACAAATAACGCAACGACGTAAGCCAAGAACATTAAACCTAGAATAATGGCTGATATTAAGTACACTATACCGCTCATGCCGTAGATATAAGGCAACATCGTGGCAGCAATCAAGATCAGGGTGTAAAGCACGATATTGAGAAGCGTGAAACGCTCGCCATGAGTTACCGGCAACATTGGCAAACCCGACTGCACATAGTCATCACGGCGGTATAAAGCTAAAGCCCAGAAATGTGGGGGCGTCCATACAAAAATGATCAGAACTAACAGCCATGCTTCTGCTGAGAGAGTATTGGTTACTGCCGCCCAGCCCAGTGCGGGTGGCATAGCACCAGACAATCCACCAATCACAATATTTTGTGGTGTTGCGGGCTTTAGTAACCAGGTATAAATCACCGCATAACCAACGAAAGTAGCTAGAGTTAGCCACATCGTCAACGGGTTACAGAAGTTCCACAAAATAACCATTCCGAGCGAGCCCAAAATGATGGAAAAAATAATGATGTGAAATGGTGTGACTTCACCAGTAGCGGATGGACGCCAAGAAGTTCGCTTCATTTTGGCATCAACAGCTTGCTCTATTAGACAATTCACCGCAAACGCAGCACCGGCTAAAAGCCAGATCCCAGCAATACCGCCGATAAGAACTGGGTAAGGCACCATGCCAGGTGTGGCCAAGAACATGCCAATAACAGCACAAAATACGGCGAGCTGAGTCACTCTAGGTTTAGTTAAAACCCAATATTGACGCCAACGCGGCAGAGCCACTGACGCGTTTGTTTTAGAGTCACTCATATTTATGCCATCTTCTTTTGAATGAAAGGCTTCCAGGAGGCCCAATTACTCATTCTGACTAAACAGAATACCAAAGCAGCAGAGCCAGCGGTATGCAATAAAGCGGCTAATAAGGGCCACTGGAAGACCACATTAGAAATACCAGTCACGATCTGCAGCAGCAGTACAGCCAATAACAGCTTAGCTACCAAACTAAGACCAAATAGAGCTGGGGTTGCCAGCTTTAACGCTTTGAGGCCCAAAGTGCCTAGGACAATCAACACCAAGACCGCAAAAAGCCGATGTGCCCAATGAATGGTTTGCAGGGCTACGGGTGAGATAAATTCACCTTGTGCATTTAAACCTAATTGACGCCAAAGCGTAAAGCCTTCGCTCCAATTGGTTTCTGGCCATACGCTTCCCATACAGGTCGGAAAATCTGGACATGCTAAAACGGCGTAATTAGTGCTCACCCAAGCACCCAAGAAAATCTGGATAAAGAGAACTACGAAAGAAAGGGTGAGAAACTGCGCTGAAATAGGTCGAATACGAAGAACGCGAACTGCAGAAAGTTTTTCTTCCCAAGATTGTTGCGCATACAGGGTGAGGAAGGACAACAAAACTAAGGCCAACATCAAATGAATCGTGACAATAATAGGTTGTAACTTGAGGGTCACAGTCCAAGCACCAAAAGCACCTTGCACGCAAACCAATACAAGTAAACCGAGACTACCCAGTAAAGGATTTTTTCCTAGAGACTTGAGCTTACTGAGGGCAATTCCCACCTGCACCAAAATGAGTGCGCCTACAGTCATCGCCAAATAGCGATGAATCATTTCGATCCAAGCCTTAATCACAGTTACAGGGCCAGTAGGCATGGCGCTTTCAGCCCGCTGAATCTCGGTCAGCGCATGGAATGGATTGGAGGTGCCATAACATCCAGGCCAGTCGGGACAGCCTAAGCCTGAGTCGGTAAGACGTGTAAATGCTCCAAACACGATTAGATCAAAAGTCATAAAGACCAATACCCAATTGAGTTTTTGGAAAAAGCTATAGCCTGGCTTTCTCCAAAGATAGAGCAGCGGCAGGCCTGCAAAAATAATTGCGATGGCAGCTAACTCTAAAAATAAAATCAAACTCGGCATTACAAATTCTCGCCCTTATGATTTAACTTCAAGAGTTTTTCTAGATCTTTCTTCATGCCAGCGAACTCTTTAGGAGAGTTTGTCACTGGGAAGTACATCATCTTTGCGGGACTTGGGTCTACTAACTGAATCTGCTGACCCGCACCCTCTTTATTGAGCCATGCCTCAAAGTCAGAACGAAGTTTAGGATCCGACGGAAGGGAAACAAGTTTGAAGCCTGCAGATTTTTCGTCATACGCTTTAATGACTTCTGGATCAACAGGCTGGCCATCTGTGTTCACCCATAAGAGCTGGAGGCGACCACCCTCTCTCCCCATGGCAACCTTAACTTGACGCATCAAAAATAAGGCTTCAATACATTTCTCATCCTTAACTTTGCATTCGCCAGCAGGACGAGCAATTAAAAGACTCCACTTACCTTTTGTGGGCGTATCAAGCCATGCCGTATTGAATTCTTGAGCTGGGTAAACAAGAGTGCCCAAATTGGTTTTACCGCCAGCAGGCTTAATCACGTAATACGTAAAATAGGATGCGATTACTGGAGAGGCGCAAGCCAACAGTAACAACAGCATCTGAATACGACCACGACGGGTACGCGCATTAATAGCAGCTGAATCTACCTGTGATGCCGGAATTAATAACTCTTTATCACTCACCCTTGATCCCCTCGATGCCTTTGACTAAAATCCTGACGTCTGTATTGACGCAACCCTGTAACTAACCAAAATAGGAAGCCAGCAAAAGCCAAAGCAAACCACTGGAATGCATAAGCATAATGGCGATCGACTCCGCTTGTCAGGGGCGGCCACTCACGTAGCAAACCGTCATCCGAGCCAACCTCAACCTCACGCAAAATAAATGGGGCTTGCGTCCAACTATGCAACTTAGCTTCAGACACTAAGTCAAAATTTTGCTCAATTCTAGGCTTACCAGGGTCAACAACACCCTTACCGCCACCTAGTTCATAAACCTTGCCGGGCTGAGCAAAAACGATACCCTCAACATTGACTACCTTATTTGGCGTCTGAACAGGTGGCAAGGTCTCACGATTTTCATTATTGCGTGGCGCCCAACCCCTATTAACCCAAAGAATCTCATCCTTGCCATCCAGTCTTAAAGGCATCATCAGATAGAAACCCGATTGCGAAGTAGTGCTGCCAGCAGGAGGGGTGGGTCTAGGCCGGTTATCCAGCCAAATGGCTGCCTCGGGAATGTATTGACCTCTAGCAATCATGCGGCGCTCACGAGCCTCCTCTAAAGCCCAAGGACCAGCATTCGCACTTAAGATGGGCATTTGTTGGCGAGCCAACAAATTGGCGGCCAAGGCAATTTTGGTATCCGCTCTATTCAGCTGCCAAATACCCGCTCCACAGCCAATCGCAATCACGATCAAGGCTGATACAGTAGCAACTATGCGCTTTGTAATGAGAGCAGTAAAAAGACTATTCAAGAGATTTAATAATAAGGATTTGTGATGAAGTGGATTATTCCAATTGTCCTACTAATGATTGTTTTTAGCTTAGGATCGGCTTTGTATTACATGATGAAAGATAGGGGCAATAGCTCACGCATGGTCCACTCACTCATGCTGCGTATCGGACTATCTATCGCACTATTTGCCGGAATTCTACTGGCCCACTACTTTGGATTCATTGAGGCTACTGGAATTAAAGTGGGCACCAATTAAACGGCGCTTCTCTTTGAGGGCTTAAAAACAAATCGGGGCTTTAGGCCCCGATTTTTATTGGATTACATCCAGTAAACAGCGATGTATAAGCCAAGCCAGACTACGTCAACGAAGTGCCAATACCAAGCAGCGCCTTCAAACGCGAAGTGGTGTTTAGAAGTGAAATCACCGCGAATCATACGACGCAAGACAATCGCCAACATCGTGCCACCAAGGAAAACGTGGAAGCCGTGGAAGCCAGTCAACATGAAGAATGTGGAACCATAAATGCCTGAAGTTAGCTTCAAGTTCAACTCATGATATGCATGGTAGTACTCATAAACTTGGAAGCCCAAGAAGATGAGGCCCAAACCAACAGTTGCAGCCAAGCTAATGATGGCTTTCTTCATATGGTTCTCTACTAAAGCATGGTGAGCGATAGTAATCGTTACACCAGAGCTCAAAAGCAACAATGTGTTGATTGTTGGAATTGGCCAAGGACCCATAGTGGTGAATTTCTCAACCAAACCAGCAGGACCGTCATTTGGCCAAACAGCTTGGAAATTAGGCCAAAGCAACTTGCTTTCTACATCACCCATCCAAGGCATCGCAATATTTCGCGCATAGAACAAAGCTGCAAAGAATGCGCCAAAGAACATGATTTCAGAAAAGATGAACCAAGCCATCGACCAACGATAAGAGATGTCTACGTTGACACCATTCTTGCCTGCATTGGATTCTGCAATCGTATCGCCAAACCAGTTATAGAGAACGTAGAGAACAAACGCAACGCCCGCGAGGGTCAAAGGTCCGCCCCAAGAGGCATGATTTACCCATCCAGAAATACCAAAGCCAAAAGCAATTAAGCCAAAAGCGGCCATTGCTGGATGTCTAGATAGTCCAGGGACGAAATAGTATGGGGTTGAATTGGATGACATCTTATTCTCTCTATTCAATCAAAAAATAATCAATGGGACACAACTACTTTCACTATCAACAGAAGTACGCCCATAAAAATCAAGGCGCCAATAACCCCTGCAATGATAATGTGCACAAAACTCAATGAAGCAACATCTTCCTGCAAACCTGACTTCTTACGCACCCCCAAAAAGCCCCACATCACGGCTTTCATAGACTGCATAAAACTACTTTTCTTTTTCATGAAGCCAACCTTGATTTTGGAGCTGGTGGCGTACCACCTAAACCTAACTCAAAGAAGGTATATGACAAAGTAATTGTTTTTACATCATCCGGCAAACCTGCATCGATTACAAAGACTACCGGCATCTTTTTTGTTTCTTTTGCTGCTAGCGTTTGCTCCTGAAAGCAAAAACATTCTAATTTCGTAAAAAACTCCGTTGCGCTTTTAGGCGCATAACTTGGTATCGCTTGAGCGCGTACTGGGCGATTTTGATTGTTAGTTACCTCATAAACAATCTCAGTCATTTCACCAGGATGCACTTCTAAAAAATTCTTTACTGGCTTAAATGTAAACGGGCCACGGCTATTTGAATCAAACTCAATAGTTACTGTACGAGCATAGTTAACCTGAGTATTACCTACCTTATTAGGACTGAAGGCTCTAACACCATAATCATTCTTGCTTGTTACTACGTTAATTCCAGTGACCTCACACAAGGCCTTGTACATTGGAACTAAGGCATAACCAAAACCAAACATCATCACAGCTGCAATTAAGAGCTTCAACAAAATTTGGCGGTTGAGTGCTTGATCGATCACCATGTCTTCAAGGGATTAACCCAACAAGCTTCGTTTAATCAAAATGCCTATAAAAAAGGTTGCTACAACGCTCAACAGGATGAAGCCCATCCTGCGATTATTCGCAGCAAGGGCTTGCTTACCTGATGAATTAAATTCCTGCTTCACGCATCTGCTCTGCGCTAGGCGGAGTTTCAAAAGTGTGATGTGGCGCTGGTGAAGGCACTGTCCACTCAAGACCTTTGGCTCCATCCCAAGGCTTCATTGGCGCTTTTTCACCCTTACCGTTATAGGCTGGCAATACAACGAAGAGCAAGAAGTAAACCTGCGCTAAACCGAAGCCCAATGCACCAATCGATGCAATCGCATTGAAATCAGCAAACTGAGTTGGGTAGTCAGCATAGCGACGTGGCATACCTGCTAAGCCCAAGAAGTGCATTGGGAAGAAAGTAATGTTGAAGAAAATCATGGAAGCCCAGAAATGGATCTTGCCGCGAGTTTCACTAGCCATGTAGCCAGTCCACTTTGGACACCAGTAGTAAAAACCGGCAAACATCGCAAATAATGAACCTGCCACTAATACATAGTGGAAGTGAGCAACGATGTAATAAGTGTCCTGAATACCAATATCAATTGGCGCCATCGCACAGATCAAACCAGTAAATCCACCCATAGTGAAAACGAAGATAAAGCCGATAGCCCACAACATTGGAGTTTCAAAGGTCATTGAGCCTTTCCACATTGTTGCTACCCAGTTAAAAATCTTCACACCAGTTGGGACGGCGATCAACATGGTTGCGTACATAAAGAACAATTGACCTGTTACTGGCATACCAGTTGCAAACATGTGGTGAGCCCAAACGATGAATGACAAGATCGCAATAGATGCGGTTGCATAAACCATTGAGCTGTAACCGAACAATGTTTTTCTAGAGAAAGCAGGAACGATTTCACTGATGATTCCGAATGCTGGAAGAATCATGATGTAAACCTCTGGGTGACCGAAGAACCAGAAAATATGCTGGAACATGATTGGGTCGCCACCGCCAACTGCGGAGAAGAATGAAGTACCGAAATGACGGTCAGTCAGAACCATCGTAATTGCGCCAGCCAATACAGGCATCACAGCAATTAACAAGTAAGCAGTGATCAACCATGTCCAGCAGAACATTGGCATCTTCATTAATGTCATACCAGGAGCGCGCATGTTCAAAATAGTTACGATGATGTTGATCGAACCCATGATCGATGACGCACCCAATAAGTGGAGTGCAAAAATCGCCATGTCCATGCCAGGACCCATTTGCGAAGTCAATGGAGCATAAATAGTCCAACCCCCTGATGGAGCGCCACCAGGAACCAAGAATGAGCTCAACAACAATGTTGCTGCTACAGGAAGAATCCAGAAGCTAAAGTTGTTCATACGGGCAAATGCCATATCAGATGCGCCGATTTGCAAAGGCACCATCCAGTTAGCGAAACCAACGAAGGCCGGCATAATCGCGCCGAACACCATCACCAAACCATGCATGGTAGTTAGTTGATTAAAGAATTCTGGGCGCAGGAACTGCAAACCAGGTTGGAACAATTCCAAACGAATTCCCAACGCCATCACACCGCCAGCAAGCAAGCTAACGAATGAGAAGATCAAATACATCGTACCAATGTCTTTGTGGTTGGTTGCGAACAACCAACGACGCCAACCATGTGGTGTGTGATCGTCGTGTGCGTGATCGTGTGCGTGATCGTGGATAGTAGAGACTGTGCTCATGAATTACTCCGGTTTCGTTTTTATCTGTATTTGTTAATCTGAATTAATTGCCGCGCGCAGTAACAATGTCTTGGGTTTGAATTACTTCACCAGTCTTATTACCCCATGCATTACGTGTGTAAGTCATCACCGCAGCAATATCGCCATCAGAGATTACGCCAGCCCATTTCGGCATTGCGCCTTTACCGTTAATCAGGATGTTGTATTGCGCGGCTTTAGGCCCCAGCACAACTTTGCTGCCATCCAACGCCGGGAAAGCGCCCGCACCTTTGCCGCTAGGCTGATGACAAGCTGCGCAGTTTGCTGCGTAAACTTTTGCACCACGCTCTTTCTGCTCATCCAAGGTGTAAACCTTAGATGGATCATCACCAGCAGCGCCCATTTCTTTTTTCTTCTGAGCAACCCAAGCGGTGTAGTCATCTTGTGAAACCACACGCACAACGATAGGCATGAATGCATGCTCAGCACCGCAAAGCTCAGAACACTGACCGCGGAAAGTGCCAATAGTTTCAGCTCTGAACCAGGTGTCACGAACGAAGCCTGGAATCGCATCTTGCTTTACGCCAAACGCTGGGATAGTCCAGGCGTGGATAACGTCGTTAGCAGTAGTAATCAAACGAATTTTCTTCCCTACAGGGACAACCATCTCATTGTCTACTTCCATCAAGTAGGTATTTGATTTAGGTGCCAAGTTATTAATTGCTTCGCGTGAAGTGGACATAGTTGATAGGAAGCTAATTCCTTCGCCTTCGCCTTTGATGTAGTCGTAACCCCACTTCCACTGATAACCAGTAGTTTTAATAGTGATATCAGAGTTAGTGGTGTCTTTCATTGCAACAACCGTTTTTGTTGCTGGCAATGCCATGCCAATAACAATCAGCAATGGAATGACTGTCCAAATAATTTCAACAGTGGTGCTCTCGTGGAATGACGCTGATTTGTGGCCCAATGATTTACGGTGCTTCAAGATGGAATAGAACATCACTCCAAAAACACCAATGAAAATTAACGCACAAATGATCAACATCATCCAATGCAACCAATGAATCTCTTGCATGATTTTGGTAGCAGCAGGCGCAAAATTCAGCTGATTTACAGCTGGGCCACCAGGCATATTCTCCGCTGCATGAGCAAAAGCAGTGCCAAAAGCAACTACGAAATAGAGCGAAGCCCTAGTGACTTTTCCAAATAAATTCATCTTATTCTCTGTTTATTGTCGTGAGCAAAGCAACAAAAATGCCGCAAATTGCTCAAAAAACGGTCTCAAGCCAATACATCCTGCCGTGATTATAGGGTTAATTAGGCGTAACAACAAACAGGGATAACCCAGCCTGACCCAATCTTGACCAAGGTTAAAATGATAGTGAGTACTTACACTTAAGCAGAATCTGGTCTAGTCTTGCGTCCAATTTGATTTAGATCAATATAGGCTACGCTGTCTTTAGCCTTCGCAAGATGCTTTCCAATCGCCCAAGCATGTCCATAGACCACTTCTAATGTGAGTTTTTGCGGCAAAACACCCAATTCTGAATCTTCTATTGAGGTGGAATGGATCAATTTAAGAGCCTTGATATCTACCAACAATAGAGTGCTGTTTTCATAGTCTAAGGTTAGGTACTCCATGTCCATTACCGGGTCCGAAAATCGCTCAGCAAGTAAAGCATCACCCATGTCATGCATATCCCAAGGGCTTAATAGATTTTTCAGTTGCAATCCCGGAATCACAACTGAACGCAACTCTTTTCCAGTGTCTGGGCCAAGATAGCTAAATGCAATCAAACCACCCTCACGCAGTACGCGCCAACACTCGTGCAGAAATTGTTTTGGGTCTGCCAAATCCTGCAATAGGAGATCACTAAAAATCAAATCGACAGAATTATCAGGAACGTCAAATCTTCCCGAGGATGTGTAACTGGCCAAAGAATCAGTACGCCCCCCAAATAGTGAACGCCAATGTGCGATTGATTTAACGCGCCACATTGCAAAACCTGAAACACCCTCATCCAAGAGGCTTATTAGGCGCGCCCTTGGGTAGCGTTTAGCAAATACATCCAAATGCTTTCCAGGAAAGTCCGGCACTATCAAAATATCTTTTACATCGAGCTTAACGATGTCCAACTTTTGCAGCATGCGATCTGCAATTTCGTCTTGTAACCATCTGATGGGCTGGGTCATTTGCTCAGTATACTCAGCGCCCCATGCGATTTCCAGAGAACATT
This sequence comes from Polynucleobacter sp. MWH-HuK1, assembly GCF_018881815.1. Classification (GTDB taxonomy): domain Bacteria; phylum Pseudomonadota; class Gammaproteobacteria; order Burkholderiales; family Burkholderiaceae; genus Polynucleobacter. The sequence goes on along the minus strand of NZ_JACVPP010000001.1, from coordinate 518,734 downwards.
CTTCAAGCGATTTGTGACCGTCTTTTACCAACGGCTTGCATTGTTTGTCACCAGTTTCAGCATCACTCGATTTGCAATAACTGCTTAGACGCTTTGCGACATGAAGGCTTGTTTAACTATCAGTGCTGCTATCAATGCGGCATCACACTTCAACCCGAAGAAATTGTCCAGCAACATTGCGCACTCTGCCAAATATCTAAATCCTACTTTGATGAAACTTATTGCTTGGATCGCTACACAGGCATTCTTCAATCGCCATTGCATGAGTTTAAGTACCAAAAACGCATTGCTTATGGTCATGCACTAAGTAGCGCCTGGAACATGCTTATCTCTTCGCAACTTGAACACACTGATTCAAGTTATTTACTGCCTGTTCCATTAAGTGTTCAAAAGTTGGCTCAACGCGGCTTTAATCAAAGCTGGGAAATTGCCAAGCGAATTCATTGTGGGAAACACGTTCAAAAATCCCCTTACATCCTTCGACGCCATCATTACTCGGCACACCAAGCTGGAAGGAATCTTGAGGAACGACATTTATATATTCAAGGAATGTTCTATATTGAAGCAAAATACATCGAGCAAATTCAAAATAAAACGGTCATCATCTTTGATGATGTCATGACTAGCGGAGCAACCCTTAATGAAATTGCCCGCGTTCTGAAGGACAATGGCGCATCTCGCGTAATCAATTGGGTACTTCTCAGGGCTACGCGACCAATCGAAAGAGTACAACATGTTTAATATCGTTTTATTCGAACCAGAAATTCCTCCCAATACCGGAAACATCATTCGTCTCTGCGCAAACACTGGTGCGAAACTACATCTCATAGAGCCTCTTGGGTTTCCGATGGAGGATGCAAAATTACGCAGAGCTGGCTTGGACTATCATGAATTTGCAAGAGTAAAAGTTCATCAAAATTGGACTCAGTTTTTACAAAATGAGAAACCCGATCCTAGACATCTTTTTGCGTTGACTACGAAGGGGTCGGGAAAATTTCATGAGGGCAAGTATTCACCTAATGATTACTTTGTATTTGGCTCTGAAACTAAAGGTATTTCGGATGAAGTGAGAGATTCCATACCAGCAAACAATCGCATGCGTCTTGCAATGCAAGATAACAGTCGTAGCTTAAATCTCTCTAATACAGTAGCAATCGTTGTGTATGAAGCATGGCGCCAAAATGGCCTTGCTGACGGTCAATAACAAGATATCTAGGAGCCGCGCTTAGGATTCGATTTTAGGATTCCGCCCCATGAGCCTCTTAACGGCATCATGTGGGTTTAATTTTCCAGACAATACTTCGCCCATCATGGCGGTAATAGGCATTTCTACACCAAGACGTTTAGCTAAGTCTCCAACTGCTTGAGCGCACAGCACGCCCTCAGCAACGTGCCCAAGACTAGCAAGTATCTCTGGTAACGATTTTCCAGCGGCAAGCTCAAGACCAACGCGACGATTGCGAGATAGATCTCCTGTTGCGGTCAAAATTAAATCACCGACTCCAGTTAAGCCCATACAAGTTTCAGACTTACCACCTGCAGCTTTAACTAGACGCATCATTTCAGCCAAGCCGCGTGTCAACACTGCGGCGCGAGCATTCAGACCCAAATCCAAGCCATCACCAATACCTGCGGCGATAGCCAAGACATTCTTAATGGCGCCACCCAACTCAACACCAATCAAATCATCGCTTGAGTAGATGCGCATATTGCCGTGATGGAAGGCAGCTTGAACAAGCTCGCAAAGTTTTGCAGATTTACTGGCAACAGTTAAAGCGCATGGCATCCCCGCACCAACCTCACGAGCAAAACTTGGGCCAGATAGTGCGCCATACGAATGCGCTATACCATTTGAGTAAATTTTACTTTCACGCTCTACCACTTGATGCGGTAACAAAGCAGTATCAGGCTCTAAACCTTTGCAAAGCCAAATAACATTGAGAGGGTGCTTGGCAACTTTTAAGACTTGATCAATCGTTTCAGAGAGCCCAGACATTGGCGTAGCTATGACTAAAAGATCGTCACTCGAAAGTCTTTTAATCGCAGCAGCAAAATCACTCTCGAGTTTTAACCCTGCGGGTAATTGAATACCTGAAAGATGAGTTCGGTTTTGACCGCTCTTTTGAATATCTTGTAATTGCTCTTGGCTGCGAGACCACAAACAGACATCGCCTTCATTGAGGTGGCGAGCAGCCTGTGCGGCCATCGCCGTTCCCCAAGCGCCAGCACCAAGCAGTGTCACTTTCATGATCTGTGGGCTCTATTAAAAACTTAGTGAGGCTTGCTTTCGGTTGCTGCGCCTTCTTTTGCGGCGGCTTCTTGCTGAGCCTGCATCAAACGATGCTCATACATGCCATGGAAGTTAATTTCATTCAAATGAATTGGCTGGAAGCCTGCACGACTAATGATGTCAGCGATGTTTGAGCGCAAGTATGGGTACAAAATAGTTGGGCAAGCTATGCCGAGCATTGGATCAATTTGTTCAACAGGGATATTACTGAACTCAAAAATACCTGCTTGTTTAGCTTCAACCAGGAACAATACTTTTGTATCTACCTTGGCAGTCACAGTGGCGCTCAAAGCTACCTCGAAGATTCCTTCACTTAAAGGAGCAACAGAAATATCAATCTCTACTTGCACTTGTGGCTCAGATGCAACCAACAAAATCTGTGGTGCATTTGGTTGCTCAAGCGACAAATCTTTTAGGTAAATACGCTGAATACGAAACCCAGGCTCTTTAGATTGTTCGTTACTCTCTTGGGGTGCGGAGGATTGTTCAGTCATTACTAACTTTCTTTTGTATGTTTAATCTATCAAGCCAATAAAGGATCAAGCTTACCGGCGCGATCCAATGCAACTAAGTCGTCATAGCCACCAACGTGAGTGTCGCCAATATAAATTTGTGGAACTGTGCGGCGACCAGTGCGGGTCATCATGATTTCTCGCTGCGATGGATCACGATCAATCAAAATCTTCTCTAGGTTATTTACACCTTTTTTGCTCAATAGCTTTTCAGCCATTACGCAATATGGGCAAACCTGGGTACTGTACATTGTTACTGGAGGCATTATTTCTCCTTACTTCACCAAAGGAAGAGCTGCTGCTTTCCAGGCCTGTACGCCACCATCCAATACCCCAACCTCTACAAAACCTAACTTTTGAGTTTCAGCAAGGAGCTTGCGGGATTGGGCGCCAGTGTCACAAACCAAGACAACAGGGAGCTTACGGTCTAACTTAAGCTTTTCAATTGCGGCAGTCAAGGCAGAAGAATTGGCAAATTTAGCACCTGGGAGGTGCCCAGCTTTGTACTCCTCCTCGGAGCGGAGATCAAGCACATACGCTTTACGACGATTAATCCAAATCGTTGTCTCTGAAGGCGACAAGCCTTTTCCGCCAATAAGCGTAGATAATGTGGGTAGGAAAAGCGCTGCGCCCGAAACCAGCAGGAGGGCAATAAGCGCTAAATTATCAATTTGCGTGAGAAAGTTCATCACCGGATTATAGAATGGCTCTATGAAACAACTTGTCCTTATTCGTCATGGCGAATCCGCCTGGAACCTTGAAAACCGCTTCACTGGCTGGGCGGACGTTGACTTAACCCCAAAAGGCTCAGAACAGGCCCTAGCAGCAGGTGCAAACCTCAAAAAAGCAGGCTATGAATTCGATATTGCCTATACCTCTGTTTTAAGGCGCGCTATTCGCACTCTCTGGAATGTACAAGACACTATGGATCTCATGTGGCTTCCAGTTGTGCACAGCTGGCGCCTGAATGAACGACACTATGGAGCCCTTACCGGACTCAATAAAGCAGAAACCGCTGAAAAATACGGGGATGCACAAGTTCATATTTGGCGTCGCTCTTACGATGTGCGCCCACCTTTGCTAGAGCATGAAGATGAGCGCAATCCCAAGAATGATCCTCGTTACTCCAAACTCAATACTTCTGATATTCCTTTGGGCGAGTGTCTGAAAGATAACGTTGAGCGTGTATTGCCATTGTGGAATGAATCGATTGCTCCAGCCCTCAAAGCTGGCAAGCGCGTTTTATTAGTTGCTCACGGTAATAGCATTCGCTCTCTCATTAAGTATTTAGATCAAATGTCTGATGAAGCCATTATGGAAGTCAATGTTCCAAATGGCATCCCGCTGGTTTACGAATTAGATGATGACCTCAAACCCATTCAACACTTTTATTTGGATTAAAACAAAAGAGCTATGCGCCAATTTCTAAAGAATTTTGCACTGATCGCAGTTGGTCTTATTGCTGGAGTTGCAGCTACGATCCAGCTCTCCGCGACCGCCCAGCAAGGCGCCCAGCTCCCGCTGGATGAACTACGCACGCTGTCCAATGTATTTGCACAGATTAAACGTGAGTATGTAGAGCCGATTGAAGACAAGCAATTATTGACAGATGCTGTCAAAGGAATGGTGAGTAGCCTTGATCCGCATTCCACCTTCTTAGACAAAAAAGACTTTTCAGAAATGCAGGAACAAACATCTGGAAAATTTGCTGGTCTCGGTATTGAAATTACATCTGAGGATGGCGTGGTGAAGGTGTTAAATCCAATTGAAGATAGCCCAGCAGCTCGTGCAGGTCTACAGGCAGGAGATTTAATTACACGTCTAGACGACAAGCCAGTACGCGGCATGTCCCTTGACAAAGCTGTCCGCACAATGCGTGGCACACCGGGAACCAAAATTACTTTGACAGTATTCCGCAAGAGTGAAGAGCGTAGCTTTCCAGTAACAATTACTCGTGCAGAAATTAAAGTTCAATCAGTCAAAACTAAAATTCTCGACAACGACATTGCTTGGGTTCGTATTACTAGCTTTCAGGAGCGCACAGTTCCCGATCTTGCTAGAAAATTAACTGATATCGCCAACCAAGACCCAAAACTTAAAGGCATCATTCTTGACCTTCGTAACAATGGCGGCGGTTTATTACAGGGCGCCGTTGGTGTGGCTGCTGCGTTCTTGCCAGCAGATGCAATCATTGTCTCCACCAAAGGCCAATCACCCGACTCAAAGCAAGTATTCAATGCCACTCCAGCAATGTACCGCTTGAACGAGCCTGGTGATCCACTAGCGGGTGTACCAGCCATCTTTAAGAAGTTGCCTATGGTGGTTTTAGTAAATGCCTACTCTGCATCTGCTTCAGAAATCGTTGCTGGCGCACTACAAGACTACAAGCGTGCGACCATCATCGGGAAAACAACTTTTGGTAAGGGCTCGGTACAAACTGTTCGCCCTCTAACCAATGATTCAGCGCTCAAAATTACTACCGCTTACTACTACACCCCTAGCGGTAAATCGATTCAGGCTTTTGGCGTTAAACCAGATATTCCGGTAGATCAAAATAAAGATGGTGATCCAGATGATGTTTTGATCACTCGCGAAATTGACAGCGAGAAGCATCTGCGCAATAAACAATCTGCTGAAGACAAGCTCATTAAAGATCGTGAGCAACGTCGTCTCGAAGAGCTACAACGCATTGAAGAAAAAAATGCGAAGAAAACTCCTGAGGAAAAAGAGAAAGATAAAAATAAGAAGCCACCAGAACTTGGTAGCGCTGATGATTTCATGCTTTCTCAAGCAGTTGCCTTTATTAATGGCCAGCCTGTGAAACGCTCATCCTCTAAGCTTGAATAATTTTTAGCTTACGGCTAGCATATGAATGACAAGCAGTTACTTCGCTACTCCAGGCATTTATTACTGGAAGAAATTGATGTTGTTGGCCAAGAAAAATTGCTTAAAGCACACGTATTGGTAGTTGGCGCTGGCGGCCTGGGTAGTGCGGCCGCACCTTACTTGGCCGCAGCAGGAGTAGGTCACATCACCCTGATGGATCATGATGCCGTAGAACTTACGAATTTGCAGCGCCAAATCATGCATGCCGAGAGCAGTGTTGGCAAAAGCAAAGTTGCCTCCGGAAAAGAATTTCTAGAGCGACTGAATTCCACGATTCAAATCGAAACCATTCAAGCCAAAGCAACCAACTCACTGCTTGACGAGTTATTGCCGAGCGTAGATGTAGTTTTAGATTGCACGGATAATTTTTCAACTAGGCATCTAATTAATGCTGCCTGCGTTAAAAGTAAAACTGCACTGGTTTCTGGATCGGCCCTCAAATTTGATGGTCAAGTTAGTGTTTTTGATCCGCGTAACTCAAAGTCACCATGCTATGCCTGCATCTTTTCTCCAGATGAGCAATTTGAAGAGGTCAGCTGCTCTAGCATGGGTATCTTCTCGCCCTTGGTGGGAATTATTGGTGCCATGCAGGCAGCTCAAGCCCTGCAAGTTTTAATTGGCTTTGGTGAAACCTTAGTGGGACGTATGCTACTTTGGAATGGGCGGACAACCCAGATTGATGAAATCCGCATTAGCCGCAATGGTGAGTGTTCAGTGTGCAGCTCAGCGCACCAAGACTACTAAGAAAGTAAGCGTTCTAAAGCTTTTGCTTGCTCTTCGGGCTCATAAGCCCTCAAAACTCTAGCTACACGAGCCTTTAATAAACCTACATTAGCCTGCAAAATCTCTCGCTTTACCAATAGCAACTGACTAAAGTGCATTGAAAAATCGGTCAAGCCCAGCGCCAGCAATAACCTTGTTAATGCAGGATCACCAGCCATCTCACCACAAACGGCCACAGGCACATTTGCGCGTTTAGCTTGCTCAATAATATTTGCCAATAAGTTCAATATGGCCGGATGCAGGGGATCGTATAAATGCGCGACAGCATGATCCGCACGATCAATCGCCAAGGTGTACTGAATTAAATCGTTAGTTCCAATTGATAGGAAATCAAAGCGATTAATAAACAAAGGTAGCACCAAAGCTGCAGCAGGAATCTCAATCATGGCGCCGACTTGAATATTCGGGTTAAATGCTTTTCCACGCTGATGCAATTGCTGCTTCGCTTTTTCAATTAATCTAAATGTTTCGTCAATTTCTTTTGCATGTGCCAACATTGGAATCATGATGCGCGCCTGGCCATGTGCTGAAGCACGCAAGATAGCCCTTAACTGCGTTAAGAAAATTTCAGGCTCCGTTAAAGACCAGCGGATCGCTCGCAACCCTAGTGGTGACGTGCCTGTTTGCGAAATGTCACCGCCGCCGCCTAAAGCCTTATCGGCACCAACATCGATCGTTCTGATGTTGACAGGCAAGCCATGCATCAAATCCACTACACGGCGATATTCCTGATATTGCTGCTCTTCATCTGGTAAAGCTTGTTTGCGATCCATGAATAAAAATTCGGAGCGGAACAAACCAACACCCACTGCACCCAACTTCACCGCTTGAATAGCATCTTCTGGCAACTCAATATTGGCGAACAACTCAATCTCAACACGATCTGCTGTTTCAGTTTTGGCATGTTTTAACTGCTGGAGCTTGCGAGCCTCTTTTAATACTTGCGTTTGTAATTTTCGATACTCAGCTAGCAGATGCTCATCTGGAGCAACTACCACAACACCTCGCTCGCCATCCAATACAAGCCAGTCGCCATGACGAATCATTTCACTCGCATGACGCACACCAACTACCGCAGGAATCTCCATACTACGAGCCACAATAGCGGTATGCGAGGTCTTGCCACCAAGGTCTGTTACAAAACCTGTAAAGGCATGCTCTTTAAAACGCAACATGTCGTGCGGGGCAATATCATGGGCAACAATGATCGACTCGACCCCAACTTCACTTCCGGGTAAGAAATCTGAATCATTTAAGGAATCTTTCTTCTGGGCATTTAATGCCTTAATGACACGCTCAGCAACCTGCCGAATATCATTAGCACGCTCTTTTAGATACGCATCTTCAATATCTGCAAATTGTTCCAATAGATCATTGAGCTCAGTTGTTAAAGCCCAAGCTGCATTTAATCTTTGAGTGCGAATTAACTTAATCGGCTTCTCAGCTAACGCAGGGTCAGCCAATATCATGCCGTGCACATCTAAGAATGCCGCCATCTCTTGTGGCGCATCTTTAGGCAAGCCTTGACGCAATTGCTCGAGCTCTAAACGCACCTGATCAAACGCATCCAACAACTTTTGAGCTTCAGCCTCTTCTTTACCGACCTCAACCAGATGATGACTCACTTCTAATGCTGCACGAGATATCAGTACGGCTTTGCCAATGGCAATGCCTTTTGATACCGGAATTCCGTGCAAAGCAAATGTCATACCAATTACTCACCTTCACCAAAGCGATCATTAATCAAAGCTGTCAGAGCCTGCAGAGCTTCATCCTCTTTCTCGCCTATAGTCTCAAGAATGACAGTGCTGCCAATTCCAGCCGCTAACATCATGACACCCATGATGCTCTTGGCATTAATTTGACGTCCATTACGTGACAGGAATATTTCACAGGGAAACTGTGCGGCTAATTGAGAAAGCTTTGCAGAAGCGCGTGCGTGCAAACCCAACTTATTAATGATTTCAATTTCTGCAGTAGGCATTGTGGATGAGTCCTCTTTACTCTTGATTTACTTTTGAACCGAGGCGCAAAATTCCATGCTGCCCACCAACAAGCGCCTTTTGCGCGAGCTCCTCTAAACCCTCACCGCGATGAGAGATGCAACGCATCAACATAGGGAGGTTAAGTCCAGCCAAAACAACCACAGGCGCATTTAATCCCGATAAGGGGCCCAATGCTTCCAATTTGGATGCTACATTCGCAGGGGTGGCACCCATGACATCGGTCAGAATAAGAACACCATTACCCGTATTTACGCCATAAGCCGCTTTCAGCACGCGATCAAAGCTCACCTTAGTATCTTCATGGGGGGGAATATCAACCGCCCGCACACGTTCTGGCAGCACTCCAAAGGTATGTTCTGCAAAACCCAACATTGCGCTCGCAACCGGTGTATGAGCAACGATGACAATTCCAGCCATATTTATGCCAATGCTTTCTCTAGTGTTGCCAACCAAAATTGCGGAACATTAAAATCACTTTGGTCGGTAATTTCAACAAAACAAGTGGGGCTAGTCACATTAATTTCAGTGAGATAGCCTCCGATTAAGTCTAGTCCAACTAAGAATAATCCACGCTGATTGAGTATTGACGCCAATTTTTCTGCAACCCTTTTTTCATCCTCAGTTAAGGGCATGGCAACCCCTTTACCGCCAGCGGCTAAATTGCCGCGAATTTCATTGCCCTGTGGAATACGAGCCAAGGCAAATGGCACGACTTGACCGCCAATTAATAGCACGCGCTTATCGCCATGGACAATCTCTGGAAGGAAGCGTTGAATCATTAGCGTCCTTGCGCCATTTTCCCCAAGTGTTTCGACAATGCTCGCGAGATTTAGGCCGTCGGCACCAACCCTAAATACGCCCATGCCCCCCATGCCATCCAAGGGTTTGATCACAATGTCTTGGTGAATTTGATGAAAGCGCTCTACCGCATCCAGTTCACGGGTTACCAGAGTAGGAGGAATAAGCTCAGGAAACTCGGTAATAGACAGTTTTTCTGAGTGATCACGCACCGCACTAGGCTCATTAAATACTTTTGCACCCTGACGAACTGCAGCCGATAACAACCAAGTTGTATTAAGGTATTCAATATCAAATGGTGGATCTGTGCGCATGAGAACTGCAGAAAAAGATTTGAGTACCCGAGACTCAATGTCGCCCAACTCATACCAATTCGTAGAGCTTGGCTTGATTACTAACAACTGACAATCAGCCACTACGAAATCATCTCGCCATAAAACATTTCTACTTTGGCAAAACCATAAACGATGTCCAGCCTCTTGAGCAGCGCGCATCATTGTCAGCGTGGAATCTTTTTGAATCTTGAAAGACTCCAGGGGGTCTGCAATAAAAAGAAAGTCCATTTTTCTATTGAGAGATTAGTGTTTCATTTATGCAGCTTCGGCATTTGGATCGGTACGCTCAAGCTCCAATGATGCAGCAAGAAGAGCTAGACGGGCAACCACGCCATACAAATAGAAACGATTAGGTGCTGCGCTGCCTGGCTTAGCGCCCAAATCAGGCATAGAGTTTTGCTCAAATGCCAGCGGCACAAAGTGCATGCCAGGCGCGTTGAGATTTTCATCTGGACCACGATCGGTATGAACGCGATAGAACCCGCCAATAACGTAGCGGTCAATCATGTACACCACTGGTTCAGCAACTGCCTCATTAACCTTTTCGAAGGTATAGACGCCCTCCTGAATCAACACGTCACTGACCTCAAGACCTTCCTTAACCACGCTCATCTTATTGCGATCTTTGCGATTCAAACCCTTCAGCTGTGCGGGATCGTTTACAACCATGATGCCCATGCCATAGGTTCCTGCATCTGCTTTCACAACAACGTATGGCTTCTCTTTAATGCCGTATTCACGATATTTTTTCGCTGTCTTTTTTAATACCTGTTCGACTGCAGTTTGTAATTCGTCTTCGCCCTTGCGCTCGTGGAAATTAATATTTGAGCAACTTGAAAAATAGGGATTAATCATCCACGGATCAATATCGACGACTTTAGCAAACTTCTTCGCGACCTCTTCGTAAGCAGCAAAGTGATTTGATTTACGGCGCACATGCCAACCGGCGTGCAAGCCAGGCAATAAGTACTGCTCATAAATATTTTCCAGAATCGGCGGGATGCCAGCTGATAGATCGTTGTTCAATAAGATAGAGCAAGGGTCAAAGTCTTTTAAACCTAAACGCTGCTTCTTCAACCCCAGCCTAGAAAGAGGCTCCATCAACAAGCGGTTACCGTCAGGCAACTCAATCCAAGTTGGCTTCTTTATTTCTTCGGAGAAAGTGCCGAGGCGAACATTCAAACCTGCTTGACGCAATATTGAAGACAAACGTGCAATATTTTGCAAATAGAAAGTATTGCGAGTATGACGCTCCGGGATTAACAATAAGTTTTTCGCTTCCGGACAAATCTTCTCAATAGCAGCCATTGCAGCTTGCACAGCTAAAGGCAACATCTGCGGAGATAGATTATTAAACCCACCTGGGAAAAGATTGGTGTCTACCGGCGCCAACTTAAACCCGGAATTACGTAGATCAACTGAACAGTAAAAAGGTGGCGTGTGCTCTTGCCATTCCAGCCTGAACCAACGCTCAATGGTTGGGGTCGCTTCTAGAACCTTTGACTCTAATTCGAGCAAAGGGCCGCTTAGTGCAGTAATGAGATGTGGAACCATTCCACCATTGTAAGATTATTAAAAGAAAGACGCGGGATCCATGGATCCCGCGCTTAAAACTGGGCAGCTAACCATTAGCCACCCAGTGAGGGGTAAATCTACAGATTAAGACTCGTAGGCAGACTCACCGTGTGAGGTGATATCGAGGCCTTCACGCTCTTGATCTTCCTTGACACGCAAACCAATCACGATATCGACCAATTTGAAGGCAATGAAAGAAACTACGCCTGACCAAATTAAAGTCACAATCACGCCTTGGCTTTGGATCCAGAGCTGACTAGCGATTGAGTAATCGGGGGCAACAGCATTTGCCACATAGTCCCAAATACCTGTTCCGCCGAGAGCTGGATCAGCAAATACGCCTGTTAGCAATGCGCCCAAGATACCGCCAACGCCATGCACGCCGAATACGTCTAAGCTGTCATCTGAACCCAACATCTTCTTGAGACCAGAAACACCCCACAAGCAAACTACACCAGCAGCAGCACCGATGGCGAGCGCACCCATTGGACCTACAAAGCCAGCAGCAGGAGTAACAGCAACCAAACCGGCTACGCATCCAGAAGCAGCACCCAACATGGATGGCTTGCCTTTTGTAATCCACTCAGCAAATGACCAGCTCAATACTGCAGCAGCTGTTGCCAACAATGTATTTACAAAAGCCAATACTGCACTACCGTTTGCCTCGAGGGCTGAACCAGCATTGAAGCCAAACCAACCAAACCATAAGAGTGAGGCGCCAATCATGACGAATACCAAGTTGTGTGGCTTCATAGCTTCTTTGCCGTAACCCAAACGCTTACCAACTACATATGAGCCAACCAAGCCTGCGATCGCAGCATTGATATGAACAACGGTACCACCAGCAAAGTCGAGAACACCCTTTTGCCACAACCAACCAGCACGCGCTGTAATTGCTTCAAGTGATGCAGCATCTTTGATGTCGTCAGGACCAGGCCAGAACCAAACCATATGAGCAATTGGCAGATAGCTGAAAGTGAACCAAAGAATCACAAACAAAATGATTGCGGAGAACTTTGCACGTTCAGCAAACGCACCAACAATCAAGCAGCAAGTAATCGTTGCAAAGGCAGCTTGGAAAGTCATAAATACAAACTCAGGAATAACAACGCCTTTACTAAAAGTAGCCGCTACTGAATCTGGATTCATACCTTGTAAGAACAAGCGATCCAATCCACCAATAAATGCCCCGCCTTCGCTAAATGCAAAGCTATAGCCATAAAGCGACCACAAGACCGCTATCAATGAAAAGATAAACATGCACTGTACGAGTACAGAAAGAATGTTTTTACTTCTTGTTAAGCCACCGTAGAACAAAGCCAAACCAGGCAAAGTCATCAGAATTACTAATGCGGTACATACTAGTAACCAAGCGGTATCAGCCTTATTGCACTTTTCAGAGCAAAGAACTGGAGCAGGCTCTGCAGCAGCAGGAGTCGCAGCAGGCGCTGTAACAGCCGGCTTCTTAACTTCATCAGCATGGGCTGGTGAAGTAACCATTACACCGGTAGCGCCAATGGCCAAGGCCACAGCACCACCAGCAACGAGTCGTTTCATCCAAGTTAACATTTTGAACCTCTCTTTAAAGTGCTGACGCGCCGGTTTCACCGGTGCGAATACGAATGACGTGCTCAACTGGGGAGACAAAAATCTTGCCATCACCAATCTTGCCTGTACGTGCAGATTTTTCAATTGCTTCAATCGCACGCTCCAAGATGCCATCTTCAACAGCAGCTTCAATTTTTACTTTAGGTAAGAAGTCGACAACATACTCAGCACCGCGATATAACTCGGTGTGACCTTTTTGACGACCAAAGCCTTTAACCTCAGTGACGGTAATGCCCGAAACTCCCACTTCCGAGAGAGCCTCGCGCACTTCGTCAAGCTTGAATGGCTTGATGATTGCGGTAATTAATTTCATACGTTTCTCCGTTCAGAGTGGAAATTAGAAAGTTTTTGTTAGGGAAATTAAGCCACCTGCTTGACCCAAATTCTTACCAGAGGGACTTACATATGCATAACTACCGTTGTAGGTAGCCGCATTGGTACCAACATAAGCCACGGCAGCAGATAAGCCACCTCCAAAGTCTTTAGTTACTCCCAGTTTCCAATCTGTATATGAGTAGAGAGTGCTATTGCTCAAATTTGGATATGTGGCAGAAGAAGAGACTCCATTTTGGTTACCAGCAATATATTGATAACCTACGTGTCCATTCAAAGATAAGCCCCAAATGCCAGTATCGTAGTTCAGCGTTAAGTCAGGATAGTAAGAACCGGATGAGTTAACAGTGCCAAAAATTGGAGTTACTGCATATGAGAATTTTACAAAACCAGTTACCGGACCAAATGTGAAGTTTTGAGCAACGTATAGCTCTGTTGTATTTGGATTCGCTAAAGCGTTGTTAGAGTTTGGAATGCCGCTTGTTGGATAGTAATATTGCAAGACACCAAAGTCAGAAGCAAAGCCTGCGCCAATCAACTCTTTCTTGATACCAGCATAAAAGTCCATCTCAATAGGAGCTGAGACTGTTTTATTAGTAAACGCAATTGCACCAGGAGTGTTATAGCCATCAGCAATCCAGCTGATTGAGCTGTTCCAGTTACCAATGTAGAAACCGCTCTCATGGGCATAGTCGAAGCCACCTTGAATTGCTGGCTTAAAGTTTGACTGGCTGAGGCCGCGATAACGGTAATCATTCACCACAGTAACGTTAGCTGTAATAGGGCTAGCTTCAGGCGCTTCAGGAGCCGCCGCTGGAGCTGATTGAGCAAATGCTGCAGTTGCAAATAAACCAGAGGCTGCTAGAGCGATGGCTGTCTTTTGAATTGTTTTCATTTAAAACTCCTAAGTGGTCATGAAAAAGGGATAAATGCTTATTGCATGGAGTGATCATGACGGGAGGGCTTTTTCTGGCCTTGGCCTAATTCCCCTATTTAATGCTTATGCACCTTTTTAGTGCTTTATATTGCACCCTATAGGTGAATTTAGGTCATTTTTCATGTTTTTAACCCTTTTAGGGCGTTTTACTCCTTACAACTTAAAATATAAATATGTATCTTTTCTGCAACTCTCAATAGAACTGCGAATCCCCATCATGCAAAAACCCGGCGAAATCATCGAACAAATCCAACGTATCGCTAGTGATATGCAGAATAAAGTTGGCGATGCGATCCGCAATTCACCTGCTCAAGAGATTGAAAAGAATGTACGCGCCATGATGAATCAAGGATTTCAGAAAATGGACTTGGTCACGCGCGAAGAGTTTGAACTACAAGGCAAGGTACTTGCCAAGACACGTGAGAAATTAGAAGCGCTAGAAGCAAAAGTAGCTGCACTTGAAAAACAGTAATAGCAAGTTACTGCAGTAGATTCAATTTTTAAGTCTTCGGATTATTCTGGCACGAAGTCATTAAAGAAGTTTTCATAATCTTCTTTAGCAAAAAAAGTTTTTGCATTTGCTGTAGCAGAATTCGTATGCAACACTGAGATCTGATAAATCCAACTATCTCCATTTGGTGCAACTCGATTAATCCAACGAACACGCATGAGTTGCTGTGATTTTCCATTGGATTTCAAATCAATAAAATAATCTTTGGTTGATAAACGTTGTTTATCCGCAGTTTTATAAAACCCATCTTCAACAACGACAGCTCCGCCAGATGCTTTTGCCCTATCAATTACATTCGCCTGCAATTGCGAAAGAAGCTTACTAAGAGACACGCTTTGATTCGCCGGCAACTGAATAGTGCTAACCGAATAAATATCGTTTTCAATTTTTACCGCCTCAAGAACCTGCAAAAACTCTTGATCAAGATAGGGAATGCGTCGGTCTAATTTATCTGGCTTACCAGGAAATAAAGCGGTGTATCGCTCTTGCGGCGACTGGACTGTTCGCCAATCCAACTTTGGACTGCATGCAATAAGAAAAATTAAAGCCGCCAATAAGGTAGCGGCTTTTGTAACTCCTCTAAACAACCCCAGCTCCATGCGCCTGTTGATCTGCGTGATAGCTTGAACGCACCATAGCACCTACTGCCGCATGGGAAAAGCCCATTTCATAAGCCTTTTCCTCAAACATCCTAAAGACGTCGGGATGAACATAGCGAGTAACAGGCAAATGATGTCCCGAAGGAGCAAGGTACTGACCGATAGTGAGCATGTCGATATTATGTTCACGCATATCGCGCATGACTTCCAAAATCTCATCATCCGTTTCGCCCAGACCCACCATCAAACCGCTCTTGGTTGGTACGTGTGGAAAACGCTCTTTGAAGTCTTTTAGAAGTTTTAATGAGTGAAGGTAATCAGCACCAGGTCTAGCTTGTTTATACAAACGAGGTACTGTTTCTAGATTGTGATTCATCACATCGGGCAAACCATTTGGCGCATGCTCAGCAAAGATATCTAGAGCCTTATCGAGACGACCGCGAAAGTCTGGCACCAACACTTCGATGCGAGTGTTGGGCGAAAGGGTGCGTGATTGAGAAATGCAATCCACATAATGCATTGCACCGCCATCACGCAGATCATCACGATCCACGCTGGTAATAACAACATAGTTTAATTTGAGCGCTGCAATTGTGCGGGCTAAATTAGCCGGCTCTTTTGTGTCCAAAGGATCTGGCCTGCCATGACCTACATCGCAGAATGGGCAACGGCGCGTGCATTTGTCACCCATGATCATGAAGGTTGCAGTGCCCTTACCAAAACACTCGCCGATATTGGGACAGCTTGCTTCCTCGCAAACAGTTACCAACTCGTTTTCGCGCAAAATCTTTTTGATTTCAGAAAAGCGTGAATTATTGGAGGCTGCCTTTACTCGAATCCAATCCGGCTTTTTAAGCACTTGTTCTAGTGGAACAATCTTGATTGGAATACGCGCAGTCTTCTCGCTTGATTTTTGCTTACGTGATGCGTCGTAATTGAGATCTTGGCGACCCTCAATAGGTGTGTTTATATCAGGCTTGTTTGTTGTCATGATGGCATCAGTTGCTTTTGTAAGTGCTGCAAAAGCCTTTGGCTAATAATGTCTATATTGTCCTTGATCCCAAGGGTTTGCATATCAACCGTTTTTAAACCCTCATAACCACAAGGGTGGATACGCTTGAAAGCCTCCAAATCAGTCGCCACATTCAAGGCAAGACCATGATAGGAACAGCCTTTAGATACTTTAAGGCCCAGGGCTGCAATCTTAGCGCCAATCCATTCTGGAGGCACCCCTAACTGCTGAGAGACATAAATTCCTGGTGCGCCTGGATGTCTTTCAGCCTGAATGCCGAAATCGGCTAGGGTATCAATCACTGCTTGCTCTATTCGAGAAACCAGCTCCTTGACGAAAATTCCAAGGCGCCTGAGATCCAACAGAAGATAAACAACAATCTGGCCTGGCCCGTGATAAGTGATTTCGCCACCGCGATCAACATGCACTAGAGGAATTTGATTGCTCGGTGAATGCAAATTTCTTGCATCACCAGCTAAGCCCAAAGTAAACACAGGGGGATGCTCTAACACCCAAATCTCATCAGGCGTATCGTTATTACGCGCCTTTGTAAATGCTTGCATTGCCTCATACGTCGATGCGTAATCCGCCAACCCAAGTTGTTTTATCAAAGCCGGCATCAATGAATTAGAGAACGACGCTAACTAATGGGTGAGTAGACAAAGTTCTATAGAGCTCATCCAACTGCTCACGACTAGTCGCAGTAATTGGCAAAGTAATTCCCAAGTAATTTCCGTCCTTGGAAGGACGCTGCTCTACTTTGCTCTCATCAAATGTAGGATCAAATTGCTTGGCAATATGAATGATCGCAGGGAGATATTCAGGGTTTGCTTTGCCCATTACCTTGATTGGAAATAATGAGGGGTACTCAATTAAGGACTTTTCTTCAGCCATGCTTTAACTCTCTATATCTAATTTGATTTGTAATTATTTGCGGTGATCTGGCATACCCAACCAAGCACCAGTAATGATGTTGCGAATGCAATGTAAGCGACGGTGGAAAAAATGATCAGCGCCAGGAACTACCTGCACCGCTAATTCTTGTGGGCGCGCCCAATCCAAAACATCAATTAATGGGATCGTTTCATCTAATTCACCATGAATTAATATCGTATCCGCAGGAACTTGAGCCAGCGTCCACTTGCCAGCAGCACTACCCACCATGACAAGACGCTCAGCTGGGCGCCCCAGCTCTGAAAGCCTTTGCACCAAGTGGCTGCCAACAAAACTTCCAAAAGAAAAACCAGAAACAACTAATGGCAAACTATTTGCGTTCGCTGCCCAGGCCTGATTAGCAGTTGCCTCAAATTCGCTCCAGCTTGATGGAGTACGCATCCAGTCAGTCACATGCAGTAAATCTTCTAGCTCTCCAACGCCATCATCATGAACACCCTCGGTTCCACCGACACCACGAAAGTTTGGACGCACACTAACATAACCCAATTGGTTAAATGCACGTGCCATAGTTTGCGCAACTTTGTTATCCATCGTCCCACCCATTAGAGGGTGCGGATGAGCAACGAGCGCTAAACCACGAACTGCAAAGTTAGGATCATTTTTTAATTCATCGGGAAGATCAATCGACATCTCAATTGATCCAACAATACCTTCAATATGAATTAATTTTGTACGGCTATTCATAAATCACTTTCAATCATTTAAATTGCTAAGCCAACTGCAAGCGCTCAACCGGGCGACCTGCAATTAAATGTGATTGGATAATTTCCTCAACATCATTTATATCAACCATGGTGTACCAAACACCTTGTGGATAAACGACCATGACAGGACCTTCAGAGCAGCGGTCTAAACATCCAGCCTTATTAACGCGAATCTTTCCTGGGCCTGCAAGTCCAAGTTCTTTTACTCTTTTTTTGGCGTAATCAAATAGCATAAAAGCATTGTGCTGATCGCAGCACTCTTCGCCATTACTGCGTTGATTTAAACAAAAAAATAGGTGGTGTGAAAAACTCATAGAAAAATTATATTCATCAATGCTTCGATTTAAATTCCCTAGCACTGCGAAGCATCCAAATAAGCGCTAAAGGTAACCATACTACTGAAACCCACTGCATGAGCTCATTAAAGTGCAATAAGCGACCCTGATACCAATGTCTTAGCGTCAGAATGAAGTAGGGATTGTCAGGCAATATGTTGACCGCTATTGTGGTTCCCACTAAACAGGTCAAAGCTAGCCAAAATTTAAGCTCGGGCTCCAACTTTAGTGCCGACCTTAATAAGATGCTACCCAGCACCATTCCCCAGAGGGCCCCTGCAGTTAACCAATTCAAACTAAATTCGGCGCCAAACTGAAGTGCTGTAAACAAAATCTTGATGAGTACCGTCAAACCAAGTAGCCCGTTCAGGATGCGCCACTGAGGTGCCTTAGCTCGTAATCCGAGCGACAGCAATAAGGCAACGCCGAGCCAACATAACGATGTAATCACTACCTCCTGAGCAACATGATTAATCACCCAAGTGCCCCAATCTACTGAGCCAAATATTGCATGCCCCCAAACGCCCGTTCCAAGCCAAGAGCTTTGAGGATAAATTTGCGACCATGGAAACAACAGAAATAATGCACACGCTGCCCAATTCAAGCCAAACCATTGGTCAAAACGGCGGCGAATAGCGCTCCCGGAGAGCCACTGCGGACCCAGTGGAATGGCCAATAAGCCTCCCAATAACCCCCCCAATATATTGGCCCACCAATCCATCTGACTGGGAATACGTGTAGGCAGCCAAGATTGCAAGGTCTCTACACCCAAGGCAAGTGCGGCACTCAAACCAAGGGCGACACCAAGGGCTACGAAGTTACGCCAACGTGGGTAGGCAGCAAACATCACCAAAAACCCAAAAGGGATATAAGCAAGGATATTGACTGCCACATCAAACAAAGTAATAAAACGAGGCAAGGGGGCATCCAACCATGCCCAGGCAGATATTCCGTTATGGAAATCAAAATCGAAGGGGTTAAGGCTCACATAGATAATCAAGAGCGCATAACTTAAGCTCATAGCCCTAGCTAACGGCATAGCCTGTAAAGGCCATACTAACTTCCGCGGTCGTTGATCTTTTTGATCCATCCCACAATTCTAGGTCAGACCTTTCTACAATGGCGGAATGACTGCAAATTGCATACTTGAGCGCGTTATAGAGACCAAATCGACGAATGATGATCTTTTGGAGCGTTGGCGCGCCGGAGAGTTAATCGATCCAGTGGCGCGCATTGCCCACAAACAAACAGCAGGCAAAGGAAGAGCCGGGCGATCATGGCTAGCCAATCCCGAAGACTCCCTTTGCTTTTCTTTAGCCTTTCCATTTAAAAGAACGCCTGCAGAATTGAGTGGCTTGAGTTTGCTAGTTGGCCTAGCTGTCATATCCGGGATTGCACAAGCATGCGAACTCAGCGAATCCAAACTTTATGAATTAGGACTTCGCTTAAAGTGGCCAAATGATTTGTTACTAAATTACGCTAAACTCGCCGGCATTTTGATAGAAGGTGGTCAAGCAAAAGCAGGGGAATCAACCTGGATGATTATTGGGGTTGGTATCAACTTACGTAATGCAGAAAAAATTGAAGTTAGTCTAGACAATGGATTCAGAGCAAGCTCTCTTAGCCAGATTACAGACTCGCTACCGGATGTTGAATACCTTTGGTTGAAATTGATCGCATCTTTGGAACACAACCTCACCGAATTCGATCTACATGGATTTAAGCCATGCATGAGGTCGTGGATGAAGTGGGATGCATATCGAGATCAAGCTGTTTGCATTTCAGGCGCCGGTAAAGATGCTGTATACGGCATCACAAAAGGTGTTGATGAATCTGGAGCATTACTATTGCAACAGGAAAACAAAACGGTCGCCATTCATGCGGGTGATGTTTCATTACGGATTCAATCATGAGCCTTTATTTATTCTTTGATGTTGGCAATACACGCCTTAAATGGGCGGCTGTGGAATCCAATCAAAATCCAAGCACCCAACAAAAGAAGTTGTGGGCTTACTCGGGCTCTATTAGCAGCAAGTCTTTGCAGTCAGCCGATCATCGCAAGGAATTAGCCGACTATATTGCAAAGACACTTCCAAAACCAGATGCCATTGGCTTTTGCAGCGTAGCCGAGGAAGAAGCTATCACCAATCTCAAGTCATTATTTCCACAATGGAGTGATTTGAATTGGCAGCAATTAAAAGGCGACAGCACATTCTCAGGAATGCGTAGCCTTTATCAAGATACTAGTAAGCTCGGCGCCGATCGCTGGGCCGCACTCATTGGAGCCCGCACTTTATCTACCAGCAACACCCTAGTTGTGAATGCTGGTACCGCCACCACGATTGACCTGCTAGGATCTAATGGAGTGCATTATGGCGGGTGGATCTTGCCTGGTCTTGGGCTTATGCAAGAAAGCTTGCAGAGCAAAACTGCGCAACTCCCTTTAGCGGTTCGTGAAGAATCTCAGCAAGAATTTGGAACTACAACTAATGAAGCCATTATTAGTGGATGTGATGCAGCACAGATTGGCGCCATTCACTATGCTTTACTACAAGCTAAAAAATTAAATCATCCAATTGAAAGAATTTGGT
The DNA here is from genome assembly GCF_018881815.1 of Polynucleobacter sp. MWH-HuK1. GTDB lineage: Bacteria > Pseudomonadota > Gammaproteobacteria > Burkholderiales > Burkholderiaceae > Polynucleobacter. The sequence goes on along the minus strand of NZ_JACVPP010000001.1, from coordinate 497,962 downwards.
TTGATGGCGGTAATGCAAAAATTCTTCTTGCTCAAATAAAAAAAATTGACCTGCAGAATTGGCCGATTGAACAAACTGAGGGCTTAGTACTCCGCGGCATTTGGGCGTGGCTACTACAAAATCTTTAAGCGCGAATCTTGCCTAATAGACTTGTGGTGGAGCGCTCATACAAAAATGGTATGGCAATTGCCTTACCGCCCCAGCTTTTTACAAGATGAGTCTCAGCTAAGGCGTCGATTTCATAGTCTCCACCCTTTACATATATATCAGGACGAATTTTTTCAATTAAGTTGACTGGAGTTTGTTCGGTAAACAACACAGCCATATCAACACTCTCCAGCGCAGCCAACAAGGCCTGACGATCAGCCTCTGTATTTATAGGTCTGTCGTCGCCTTTACCCAGCATCTTGACCGAAGCATCTGAATTTACACCCACTACCAAACTAGCGCCCAAAGCTCGTGCCTGAGCTAAATAACTGGCATGTCCGCGATGCAGAATATCAAAGACTCCATTAGTAAACACTAGTGGCCTTGGAAGACTTGCTAAGCGAACCGCAAGCTCGTCGGGTGGACAAACTTTGGCTTCGAAAGAGGGTGGTAGTAACTGGTTCATAACTCAATATTAATGGCAATTTTGTAATGCCAGCGATATTAGCCAGAATGTCTTAGACTTGGTCTCTACCTAGTGAAATTTAAAGGCGCAATATGCACCGCAACCTAATGAATTGGCTCTTTGGCTTATGTGCCCTCCTATCCGGACTGCAAATTGCCAATGCCGCAAGCAGCTGTAGCCCACTCCTTTCTCATACCCTCCCTCGTTTACAGGATGAGGCGCCACAAAACCTTTGCCAATACCAAGGTAAAGTCATTCTGGTTGTAAATACAGCTAGCTTCTGCGGTTTTACAAGTCAATACGAGGGTCTTGAGAAGATTTATGCCAAATATAAAGACCAAGGTTTTGTAGTGCTGGGTTTTCCTTCCAATGATTTTGGGCAGCAAGAGCCAGGTAGCAATAAAGACATTGCTGATTTTTGTAAAAATACCTATGACGTGAAGTTCCCAATGTTTTCAAAAAGCGCAGTCTCGGGTAGCAACCCAAATCCTTTATTTAAGATGTTGATTGCCAAAACAGGTACAACACCTAAATGGAACTTTTATAAGTACTTGATAGATCGCAATGGTAATGTGATTGACTCTTACGGAAGTATGACCAAACCAACTAGCAGTAGTATCACCAATCAAATTGAAAAGCTTTTAGGAGAAAAGGTCCAGTGAGTCAAAAACGAATTGCCATCATTGGCGCAGGTATCTCTGGACTAGGTTGCGCATACGCCTTAAGACAACACCCTGAATTTGAAATTACCCTATATGAATCTGGTGATCACATTGGCGGGCATAGTAATACGGTAGATTTCACTTACAACATCAATGGAGACAAAGTGACCTATGGTGTGGATACTGGCTTTCTAGTTTTCAATCGCAAAACATATCCCCGCCTAGTTCGACTGTTCGAGGAAATTAAAGCTCCTGTAGCCCCCTCAGAGATGTCTTTTTCTGTTTCTATTGATGCCTCTATGAAGTCGGGCTCAAATAAAAAGATTGAGTGGGCAGGTAACGATATCAATTCTTTTTTCGGTCAGCGCTCCAACCTTCTGTCCCCCTCTTTTTGGCGCATGGCTTATGACATCTTGCGCTTTAACCGTTTAGCCACCCAGTTAGCGCATGACCAGATTGATGCAGGCCATCAGTACAAAGAGCCAGATGAAAAAATTGCTGATTTTTTAAAACGTCATCGTTTCAGTCAAAGTTTTAAAGAAAATTATTTCCTGCCGATGATTGGCGCAATCTGGTCATGCTCTGTCGAGCAGATGCTTGAATTTCCCATTCAAACTATGGTGCATTTTTGTCATAACCATGGACTTTTGCAAATTCAAAATCGCCCACAATGGCTAACCATCAAAGGCGGTTCGCGCGAGTACGTAAAAAGAATTGTTGCTGCGATAGAAAAACATGGCGCAACCATCAAGCGCGAATGCGTTCTGCGAGTTAATGCAGGTCATGATAACGGTCAAGTGGAGGTGGTCACTCAGGCTGGCTCGACCTACTTTGATGAAGTCATCATGGCTTGCCACAGCGATCAAACATTAGACCTGGTTCACGGCATTGATCAGCAAGCCAGAAATATTTTGGCTGCTATTCCCTATCAAAAGAATCGTGCCATCTTGCACACAGATACCCACTTCTTGCCTGAGGCAAAACGTTGTTGGGCCGCCTGGAACTACACCGCTAAATCTGGTGATCAGCCAAATGCAAGGCAACACGTCAGCGTAAATTATTTCATTAATCGCCTACAACCACTTCCAGACCAACTCAAAGATATACAAATTATTGTTAGCCTAAATCCTTCCGAAGAGCCAGATCCGAAACTAGTCCATCAAGAGATTCACTATTCGCACCCTGTCTTTGATATGAACGCAATCCAAGCCCAGAGAGAGCTCCCATTGATTCAAGGCTCATCATCCATTTGGTATTGCGGCGCTTGGACGGGCTTTGGTTTTCATGAGGACGGCTTGCGCTCCGGTGAACTAGTCGCAGAAGCCTTAATTGAAAGCATTCGTCAGCCTATTAAGGTCAAACAAGATAGTTAATGGCGCAAGCAAAGATCAACTTTGGGGTAGTAAAGCACCAGCGCATTCGGCCTGCTAGGAATGCTTTTGGCTATGGGGTGTTCACTGTATCGATTCCAATGCGTGCTCGTAAGGCCAATCCAAATCTACTTAAGGATTGCGGCCTAAGTGATAACCGCTGGGGGTTATGTACATTTTTTGATAAGGATCATGGCCTAGGAGATGCGAATAGCCTTGCCTGGATCGAAAAAATTCTTGCTGATAACCAAGTCTCCCATATAAACGGTGAAATCTGGTTACAAACCTTTCCAAGGGTCCTGGGGTATGTCTTCAATCCAGTGAGTTTCTGGATATGCTCTCGAGCCGATGGCAAAGTGCAAGCGGTGCTTGCCGAAGTAAATAATACTTTTGGCGAACGTCATTGCTACTTACTCCACAAAGATTCAGGCGAAGAGTTGCACTCCGGCGAAACGCTTACTAGCAAGAAAGTATTTCATGTTTCTCCATTTTGCGAAGTAAGGGGCGAATACCATTTCCGCTTCTTGTTTCCCCAAGACAGTAGTAGCGGGAAAAACAGTGTTTATCGCATTGAACTCCATGAAGACGGTCTACCCCTCATCAATACGAGCATTAGCGGCACTAGCCGCTCACTAAGTCGAACTAATATCATTGTGGCAATGCTCCGCTACCCTTTGATGAGTTTGGGCGTAATTTTCCGCATTCATTGGCAAGCATTGAAATTATGGATAAAAGGTGTACCCTTTCATTCAAAGCCCAAACCACCAGAACTTGAAGTTAGCAGATGAATCGCCCAGGACAATCCCTTCTCTCGAGACTAAATTTTTCTCGCCCCCAAGAGCAAGCTAGCTCTTCACATAAGCACCAAATTAGCGCAAAGGCACTTTTAACGCTCTTGACCCAGCTTAGCAGCGGCTACTTGAAGATGACTCTGCCGGATGGGGATAAAAAAGAATTCGGTAACCGCAGCGATCAATTGCATGCTGAAATTCATATTCAGGAATGGTCGGTATTTAAAGAAATCATGTCTCATGGAGACATTGGTTTTGCAGAGAGCTACATTCAAGGCAAATGGAATACTCCAGATCTCAAGGCATTGCTTGAGTTAGCCATTCGCAATCGAACTATCTTAGAAAAAGCCATCTATGGCAATTGGTATGGATCTACTTTTTATCGTCTTAAACATTGGTTAAGGGATAACAGTAAAACAGGTAGTCGCAAAAACATTCACGCTCACTACGACCTAGGCAACGCCTTCTACACCCTGTGGCTCGACCCAACCATGAGCTACTCCAGCGCCTGGTTCTCAGAGGGAGATAAGCAAGGATTGGCCGATGCTCAACGCGCAAAAATTAGACGCATTCTGGAATCTCTTGAAACAAAACCTGGAGATCATATCTTAGAGATTGGCTGTGGTTGGGGTGGGGTAATGGAAGAGTCACTGCGCACCAACAGAGCAATAACTGGCCTCACTTTATCTACAGAACAAAAAGCTTTTGCTGAGAAACGTCTTCTGGCGATACAAAATGCAATGGTAAGTGCGCCGTCATTTGAGGTGCGGCTCCAAGACTATCGGGACTGCCAAGAAAAATTTGATGGTATCGCCTCAGTAGAAATGTTTGAAGCGGTTGGTGAAAAGCATTGGCCAGAATACTTTAAAACGATTGCCCAATGCTTAAAAGCTGGTGGCAAAGCTTGCGTTCAGACTATTGTTATTGCTGAAGATCTTTTCGAGCGCTATCGACGCAATACTGACTTCATTCAGCAATATGTCTTTCCAGGTGGAATGTTGCCATCTCGGGAGAGCTTTAAGGCGAGCGCCGCAAAAGCCGGTTTACGAATCGAGCAAGAATTTGCTTTTGGCTCTGACTATGCAAAAACACTTTGCTTATGGAGAGATAGTTTTAATCACAAACTTCAGGAAATACGCCAGCTAGGCTTTGACGAAGCCTTTATTCGTCTCTGGAACTTTTACTTAATGTACTGTGCAGCCGGCTTTACAGAGCGCAACATTGATGTAGTGCAATTTACCCTCAGTCATCAACCATCAAGAGCATCCTCTGATGCGCTAAGCGCATGAAACAATCCGGAATAGATAATTTCTCAGGGAAAAGAGTCTGGGTCATTGGCGCATCTAGTGGGATCGGCGAAGCCTGTGCGAAGGCTTTGTTACTTCAAGGCGCTAAGGTTGCCCTCTCCAGTCGCAGAGCAGAGCGCTTAAATCAAATTGCTCTTAATGGGGATACAAATCAAACGCTCGTTATTCCACTTGACGTTACTAATGATGAACAACTACAGGAGGGGTATAAAACCATCCTCAATGCCTGGGGCGGCATTGACCTCCTGCTTTTCGTATCTGGCATGTATGTACCCCTTCGTGCGGATAGCTTTGATATTCAGATTGCCGAGAAGACGATTAATGCCAACCTTTTAGGACCAATGAGGGCCGTTGCATTGGTCACCCCCGATATGCTTAAAGCCCGCTCAGGTCACATTGCTATCGTTGGCAGTGTGGCAGGATATAGCGGCCTACCAAAAGCCCTGGCTTATGGTCCAAGCAAAGCAGCGATCATCAATTTTTGTGAAAATTTATATTACGACTTACTACCTACGGGTGTCAGCGTACATATGATCTCCCCAGGCTTTGTTGCCACAGAAGCTACGGCACAGAATGACTTTGAAATGCCTGCCTTAATTAGTGCCGAAGTAGCAGTCAACGAAATTTTGGATGGTATTCATAGGGGAGAATTTGATATTCACTTCCCAAAACGATTCTCGAGATTTTTAAAGTTTCTCCGAATCTTGCCGTACCCAATCTACTTTTGGATTGTGCGTCGCTTCGTAAAAATCTAAGGAATGGCAGAGCAATACTTATTTAAAGCTATTGCTTGTACTTATTTTTACGAATTTTTTCTTCCAAGTAATCCATAACTAAGATTGCCTTAGCTTTCGTGCCAGCAATGGATGGTGATGTCACATACTTGCCCTGCATCACAATAGTAGGTACGCCATCAATTCGATAGGACTCAGCCATTTGCTTGGCAGCACGTGCTTTAGAAATCACCGCAAATGAACGGTAAGTTGCCAAGAACGTATTGCGGTCTATTCCCTGGGATGCAACCCAATCGGCAATCTCTGGCTCAGTTAAAAGACGTTTGTTTTCTTTATGCATTGCGTACATAACTTTTTCATTGAGAGCATCGCCTTTGCCCATCGCCTCAAGGGCATAAAACAACTGGCTATGCGGCATGAAGTCATCACGAAAAGCTACGGGAACTCTTTTGAAAACAACATCTTTAGGCTGACGCTTTACCCAGCTACTAAGCTCAGGCTCAAAGTCATAACAATGTGGGCAACCGTACCAAAAGAATTCGATAACCTCTACTTTCCCTTTGGTCTCTACCGGCTGGGCAATAGGCAATATGCGGTAATCAAAACCTTCTTCAATTTTTTGCCCTTGAGCACTTACAAAGCCACTCAAAGAAAGAAGTGCAAATACTGTAATTAATCTTTTGCTAAATGAAATCATGATTTACTAGATTTGATTAAGGTTGGTTTGATGCCCATGCCATTCAATTTATCGCGAACAGGATTACTATCTTCCACGCTGTTATATGGACCTACACGAACACGCCAGAGGGTATTGCCATCAGCCGTCACCTCACTTAACTGCGCCTGAATTCCCTGAATAGCTAAATTGGCTTTTTGCACATCTGCATCGGCGCGCTTATTAAATGCGCCTACTTGCAAGAAATAAATAGAGTCAGATTTTGCTGTCGGAGCTACTTCGGCAGGCTTGTCAGCAGATTTCTTGTCGTTCACCAAATCGCCAATCGGATCTGCTGATGTTGGCGCTGGTGATTTGCCATGAAGTGGCTTATTTAGATCTACAGGCTCGGCAGGAGTAGCTACTTCGCCTTCAGTAGGCGCAGGAGAAGGTTTGATAGTCAATGGAAGACTGGGGGCACGCATGCCCGGTCTTTCTTGAGGTGTATTTTTGGAGAGGTAAAAGGCGATTACAAACGCAATCCCAAGACCAGCACCCAAACCCAAAATAAAGCCAAGGATAGTGCCGCCATATTGGGTGTTTTTGCCATCAATACTGCCAATGCGCTTTTCGAAGCCAGTTTTCTGATTCGGTGTTTTCATCATTTCCCCCATCTTACATCTACACCCCGCACCTCGCCATTACATCTTTGCTGGCGCGGATACTCCGAGTACTTTTAAGCCATTTTGCAACACCTGACGTGTTGCAGACAACAGCGCAAGACGTGCTAACTTTAAATTCTGATCATCCACCAATACGCGATCGGCATTGTAGAAAGTGTGGAAATCCCCCGCTAAATCACGCAGGTAAAACGCTAATGCATGAGGGGCCAACTCTTCAGCAGCAGTTGTCAGCATTTCTGGATATTCCGCCAAACGACGTAGTAAATGATCCGATGCTTTACTTTGTAAAAGGGATAAATCCGCCCCAACTAAATCCGCTGTTTGCCCGCCCCATTGCTGCAAGATTGAACTGATGCGTGCATGTGCATACTGCACATAGAACACTGGATTCTCATCATTTTGCTGCAAGGCTAAATCAATATCAAAAACAAATTCGGTATCTGCTTTACGCGATATCAAGAAAAAGCGTACAGCATCACGACCGCGCTGCAATGCTGCTTCTCTTTCTTCTGGAGTCATCTCTGGAGTGACGCCACCAGACCACTCAATCAAATCTCGGACCGTTACATATGAGCCAGCACGCTTAGAAATTTTTACTTCTTCACCATGACGCATCACAGTCACCATCTTATGCAAGACATAATCTGGGTAGGTTTTAGGGATATCCCAACCACGCTTCTGCGCTACACCCTGCAAGCCAGAGCGTACGCGCGCAATTGTCCCGTGATGATCGCTACCTTGCACATTAATCACCTTCTGAAAGCCACGACTCCACTTGCTGGTGTGGTACGCAACATCCGGAACAAAATAGGTAAAGCTGCCATCTGACTTACGCATCACACGATCTTTATCATCACCATCATCTGTAGTTTTTAACCATAGCGCGCCTTCAGCCTCATAGGTCTTGCCTATGTTTTGTAGATCACCAACAATTTGAGCAACGCTTCCGTCGGTGTACAAAGAGGACTCAAGGTAATAGCAATCAAATTTAACGCCGAAGGTTTTTAAATCAATATCTTGCTCATTGCGCAGATAGGCAACTGCAAACTGACGAATCGCCTCAATGTCGTCTTTATATTCTGGTGAGGCTTTAAAAGCTGTCGCAATCTCTGCAATATATTCGCCGTTATAAGCTTGCTCAGGCCAATTCGCATCACCTGGCTTTAAGCCTTGTAAACGAGCCTGAACTGATAACGCTAAATTTGCAATCTGCACACCGGCATCGTTGTAATAAAACTCTCGATGAACTTTGATACCTTGGGTTGCTAATAAGTTTGCCAAAGCGTCACCAAGTGCCGCCTGACGTCCATGACCGACATGTAAGGGGCCGGTTGGATTGGCAGAGACAAACTCAATCATGGCGCTTGGTGCAGACCCAGCATCTAAAGTAGATTCACCAAAATGCGTACCGGAGGAGAGTATCTCTTGTACTACAGCAGTTTTAGCAGCATTACTCAGGCGGAAATTGATAAAGCCAGGACCAGCGATTTCATAGGATGAAAGCAACTCATTAAAGCCATTCTCTTGCTGTAAACGCTCAACCAAGGCTTGAGCGAGCTCGCGTGGATTGAGCTTCCAGGCCTTCGAAAGCTGGAGGGCGATATTGCATGCGACATCCCCATGATCAACAGCCTTAGGACGCTCTAAACGGGGTTTAGGAGGCGCCTCTAGGCCGCGCTCCTGAGCCAAGCCTGCCAGCGCAGTACTCAGCATTTCAATTAAGCGATTTTTATTAATAGACAACATAGATAAGTGAGTTTATCAGGTGGTAAGCTATCGAAATGATCTATCAATTTCGCTCAAAAGCTGGTCCAGACGTCATCATGCTGGCGGATCTGACCAAACGAATTTTTGATATTTTGGGGCGCCCCCTAGAACCTCGCGGAATCCTAACGGTTGAGCAACTTCCTGACCTGATCACTGCTCTAGAAACCGCCATTCTCAAAGATCTTGAAGAGCGCGCAAAAGTGAATGAAGACTCCGAAAATGGTACCGAGAAGCCTAAGTTGGCTGATCGCCTTGGACAACGAGCCTACCCATTTCTAGAGCTCATGAAGCAAGCAAAGTCCAAAGATGAACCTGTCATGTGGGGCGTTTAGTCCAACAGACTTGCTAGCTGGCGGCGGGTGTCTTCAACGCTTTGGCCACGACGTTTTGCCAAATCCTCAACCTGATCATCAGAAAGTCTGCCGACATTGAAATAGCGCGCGTCTGGGTGAGCTAGATAAAAACCACTCACACTAGACGCAGGATTCATTGCCATAGACTCAGTCAGGGTCATGCCAATATCTTCTGAACCAATGACACGTAACAAATCCTCTTTGACCTCATGAGCAGGGCAAGCTGGATAGCCAGGTGCTGGACGAATACCGCGGTACTCTTCGTTAATCATTTGATCGTTCGTCAAAATCTCATCGCTTACATAACCCCAAAGATCTGTACGCACACGATGGTGCATTAACTCCGCAAATGCTTCTGCAAGACGATCCGCCAAGGCCTTTAACATAATGGCACTGTAGTCATCATTCTTCGCCTGAAACTCAGCCACTTTCTTTTCAACGCCATGACCAGTGGTGACTGCAAAACAACCAAGATAGTCCGCAACGCCAGAATCTTTTGGCGCAACGTAATCAGCCAAACAACGATTCGGTCTACGCACGCCATCTACCACTGGACGCTCAGATTGTTGACGCAAGTTATGCCAAACAAACAATGGGTGCTCGCGAGCTTCATCGCTATAGAGAACAATGTCATCACCAATCGCATTGGCAGGATAGAAGGCAACTACAGCATCGGCTTGTAGCCATTGACCTTTAATGAGTTTATCGAGCAAAGCTTGGGCATCGGCATACACCTTACGAGCCTCAACCCCTACAACCTCATCATCAAGAATGGCAGGAAACTTACCTGCCAAGTCCCAAGTCTGAAAGAACGGTGTCCAGTCGATGTATTTTGCAATCTCGCTTAGTGCAAAGTTTTTAAATACACGACGGCCAATAAATTTAGGCTTCTCAGGAACATATGAAGCCCAATCAATCATCTCACGATTCTTGCGAGCTGCCTCTAAAGAAATTGTTGGTACAGCTTTCTTGTTTGCATGTTGCTCACGAATACGTACATAGTCATCGCGCAATTCTTGGATGAATTTCTTAGCACTCTCATCAGACAACAAGCTAGAGGCCACAGATACCGAGCGAGATGCATCTGGCACGTAGACTACTGGGCCATCGTAATGCGGAGCAATTTTCACCGCAGTATGTACACGAGAAGTAGTAGCGCCACCAATCATGAGTGGAATTTGACGCTCACGGAAATAATCATCACGCTGCATCTCTTGTGCAACATAAGTCATCTCTTCGAGCGATGGGGTAATCAAGCCAGATAAACCAACAATATCCGCATTCTCTTCCTTGGCACGCTTCAGAATTTCAGCGCAAGGAACCATCACACCCATATTAGCAACTTCAAAGTTATTGCATTGCAGAACAACGGTAACAATATTTTTACCAATATCGTGCACGTCACCCTTCACAGTGGCCATCACAATCTTGCCTTTGGCTTTAGCCTCACCACCAGCAGCAATATGTTGACGCTTCTCTTCTTCAATATATGGAATCAAAATGGCAACGGCTTGTTTCATCACGCGTGCACTCTTAACAACTTGAGGCAAGAACATCTTTCCGGCACCAAATAGGTCGCCAACCACATTCATGCCGTCCATCAGCGGACCTTCAATCACTTCAATAGGCCTGCCACCAGCGCCCATAATTTCTGCACGCAACTCTTCTGTATCTTCTTCAATAAATGTCGTAATGCCATGCACTAGGGCATGCGTTAAGCGCTCACGCACTGGGGCTTCGCGCCACACCAAGTTTTCAACTTGCTTCGCGCCACCACCTTTAAATTGATCAGCAATATCAAGCAAACGCTCTGTTGGGGTTTTGCCATCTTTCTCTTTAAAGCGATTGAGCACCACGTCCTCGACGCGCTCGCGCAGTTCGGGATCTAAATCGGCGTATACGCCTAATTGACCAGCATTCACAATGCCCATATCCATACCCGCCTGAATGGCGTGGTACAGAAACACTGTATGGATTGCTTCACGTACACGGTCATTGCCGCGGAAAGAAAAGCTCACATTAGAAACACCACCACTTACCTTGGCGCCAGGAAGATTTTCTTTAATCCAACGGGTGGCATCAATAAAGTCAACAGCATAGTTGTCATGCTCTTCAATACCGGTAGCAATTGCAAAAATATTTGGATCAAAAATGATGTCTTCAGCTGGAAAGCCAATTTCATTTACTAAGATCTCATAGCATCGCTGACAAATTTCAGTCTTGCGCTTAAATGTATCCGCTTGACCGACTTCATCAAAAGCCATGACCACTGAAGCAGCGCCATAGCGACGAATTAAGCGCGCCTGCTTTCTAAATGGCTCTTCGCCTTCTTTTAAGGAAATCGAATTAACAATTGGCTTACCCTGAATGCATTTCAATCCCGCCTCGATCACACTCCACTTGGAGGAGTCAATCATGATGGGCACACGAGCAATATCAGGCTCAGATGCAATTAGGTTTAAGAAGCGAGTCATTGCCGCCTCAGAATCCAACATTGCCTCATCCATGTTGATGTCAATAACTTGAGCGCCATTTTCAACTTGCTGACGCGCCACTGCGAGCGCTTCATCAAATTCGTTATTCAAAATCATGCGAGCAAAGGCTTTTGAACCAGTGACGTTGGTGCGCTCACCAATATTTACAAAGCCAACATCGGCTGTAACATTAAATGGCTCAAGACCAGAAAGCTTCATTGCTGGCATGGCTTTTTTCTCGATCTTGCTCATGCTACCGCCTCAGTATTCTCTTTATAGAAAGCACGGGGCTTACGCTTAGCAACCGCATTGGCAATCGCGCGGATGTGATCTGGTGTAGTCCCGCAACAACCACCAACCAAATTAACTAGACCATCTTTAGCAAACCCATCTACCAGGCTTGAAGTGATTTCAGGCGTCTCATCAAAGCCGGTATCGCTCATTGGGTTAGGCAGGCCAGCGTTGGGGTAGCAAGATACAGCAGCATCACATATGCGAGCTAACTCTGCAATGTAAGGACGCATCAGTGCAGCACCGAGCGCACAGTTCAAACCAAACGTGAGCGGCTTAATATGACGCAAGCTGTTCCAGAAGGCTTCAACAGTTTGGCCAGAAAGAATACGTCCTGAAGCATCAGTCACCGTTCCCGAAATCATCACCGGCAAACGCTCTCCAGTCTCTTCAAAAAATTCATCAAGCGCAAAGAGAGCCGCTTTAGCATTGAGCGTATCGAAAATGGTTTCAACTAAAAATAAATCCACGCCACCAGCAAATAAACCTTCAATCTGTTCACGATACGAAGCGCGCAAAGCATCAAAGGTCACATTGCGTGCGCCTGGATCATTCACATCAGGCGAAATGCTTGCTGTCTTCGGCGTAGGCCCAATCGCGCCCGCAGCAAAACGTGGCCTATCTGGCGTACTGTATTTTTCACAAGCGGCGCGAGCCAATCTAGCGGAGACTTCATTCATCTCACGTGCCAGGCCAGCCATTTTGTAATCTTCTTGCGCGACTGAAGTTGCACCAAATGTATTGGTCTCAATAATGTCTGCGCCAGCATCTAAATACTGCTCATGAATCTTGCTAATAATTTGCGGTTGAGTCAGTACGAGCAATTCATTATTGCCTTTGATATCACCAGGATGGTCTGCAAAACGGGTGTTACTAGGCAAACCACGATAGTCAGCTTCGGTTAACTTGTACTGCTGAATCATGGTGCCCATAGCGCCATCCAAAATCAGGATGCGCTGCTTTAAAAGCTCAGGAAGCTTTTGACCGCGGGTGTAGGGCTGGGACAAACCATTAGATTGCATTGCTAAACCGGGATTAATCTCTAGAATCCCTTATTCTATTGGAAAAGACACTTTTCATTTACCCCGGAGCCCGCTATGTTTGGAACCATTCCAGAATTTAATCAAAGCCTAGATATGTTTAAAACCATGTGGGGACAAGGTGCGGCGGCTCAGGCTGGGCAATTCCCATTCACTGCAGACGCATCTAAGGCTGCTGGCGGCTTTGGAGCCGCTTTCCCTGGGCTAGATGTAGATGAGCTAGAAAAGCGCATTAAGGACCTTAAAAGCGTTGAAAACTGGCTCAATTTGAACCTCAACATCCTCAAGTCTACTATTCAGGGCTTAGAAGTTCAGCACGCCACCATGATGGCCCTCAAATCCTTTGGCGATGCCGTCTCTGCAGCAGGAGCAGCGGCTACAGCACCCAAGGAAGAGTCCGAGACAAAAACGACTAGCGCTAAACCGCGGAAAACCGCAACACGCCGTCGTCGCAAAGCTGGCGACGCAACTTACCTCGACGAAGTAGGTAATTCAGATGGGCAATAGCCTCACCCATTGCAAAAGTAAGCTGATGAATATCTAATTCGCGCTTAAACAAAACCGGCACAATCTCACGCGCATGTGCCGGTTTTTTACATGCGCCCAAAGTATCTGCTAAGCGTTCATCGTGATGCGCTTTCAATTGCACAATGCGCGGTCTGATTCCTATAAATGGCTTTCCGTGAGAAGGCAACACCAAAGTATCTTCAGGCAAAGCTAAATATTTTTCAATGGAGTCTAAGTACAGGCCCAATGGATCTGCATCTGGATCGGCATCATAGACACTTACATTAGTAGATATTCGGGGTAACAACATATCTCCAGAGATGAGTACACCAAGCTCTTTGCAAAACAGAGAGGCATGTTCAGGCGCATGCCCATACCCCATAATCACTTGCCATGCATGCCCGCCAATAAAAATACTTTCACCATCAATAATGCGGCGATATTGACGCGGCACGCCGGGAACCATATTGCTGTAGTAATTTGAACGCGCTCGAATTTTTTCTAAATCTTCTGGAGCCGTTAATCCATGTCTTTGGAAATGGTCTGCAGAACCTCCGCTACCAGCGCGTGCGCCCACTGTAGCACCACCCTCTTTACAACTTAACCATTGAGCGGTCAAGTAATCTGTCATCGAGATCCATAAAGGTGCATTCCATTTTTCGCACAACCATTGCGATAAGCCCACATGATCAGGATGCATATGAGTCACGATGACACGCAAGACTGGCAAGCCTTCAAGCTGAGTATCAAAGACCTGCTCCCATGATGCTTTTGTCTCGTCGTTGGCAATACCGCAATCCACCATCGTCCAACCTGAAACACCGTTTATTTCATCACGCAGTAGCCATAGATTGATGTGGTCTAAGGCAAATGGTAGACGCATACGAATCCAGCGAACACCTGGCGCAACCTCAAGACTGCTACCCACTTCCGGAAGCGCATCTCCTAATGGATAATGGATCTCAGATTCAGCGCTTGCTTTGTTTTGAGTGTTCATGATTTAGCATAATTTCTTTTATCTTTTACTTCTAGGTTTGCCTTGACAACAGCTCCATCACCTTGCATTAATTGGTGTGACATTAATCCTGAAAATGGTTACTGTCGTGGCTGCTATCGTACCCTGAATGAGATTGCTGATTGGTCAGATATGACAAATTCAGAGAAGCTTGAGGTTTGGGCACAACTATCTATTCGCAAACCCCAAGCACCGCAATAAAACTTTTTTATATTTCCATTTCTTTATTTATTGACGTCGACAATCAAGCGTCCACGTACATTACCCGCCATTAATTCTTGTGCATATTTAATGGATTCTTCAAGCGAAATTTCATGTGAAATTTCATCCAAAGTATTCAAATCCACCAATTTGCTTAGTTGCTCATATGCAGCAATTCTTTTTGCGCGTGGCACGGTCACACTATTGATGCCATAAAGGGTAACGCCTCGCAAAATAAATGGTGCAACAGTAGATGGAAAATCCATGCCTTGCGCTAATCCACAGGCCGCTACAGCACCATCACTCTTGGTTTGTGCACAAGCATTTGCCAAAGTATGACTACCAACGCTATCGACAACAGCAGCCCAACGCTCTTTTGCTAATGGCTTACCGGGTGCAGAAAAAGTGGCACGATCAATGACTTCAGCTGCTCCTAATTTTTTAAGGTAGTCCGCTTCGGCCATGCGACCAGTGCTGGCCACAACAGTGAAACCTAACTTACTAAGCAGCGTAATTGCAAAGCTGCCCACGCCTCCTGCAGCTCCTGTTACCAAAACTTCACCAACACTTGGCTTGAGTCCATGCTTTTGTAGCGCCATGACACAGAGCATCGCGGTATAACCCGCCGTACCAATTGCCAAAGCTTGTTTAGCGGTAAATCCCTTTGGTAATGGAATCAACCAATCGCTCTTTACACGAGCTTGCTGCCCTAGACCACCCCAATGTCCTTCGCCAACCCCCCAGCCATTCAGAAGCACCATATCACCAGCCTTGAAGTCGGGGCTAGAGCTTTCTATCACCTCGCCAGCAAAATCAATACCGGGAACCATTGGAAAACTACGCACCACTGGACCTTTGCCGGTAATGGCTAGGCCATCCTTATAGTTAAGCGTGGAATACAGCACCTTTACACGAACATCGCCCTCTGGGAGGCTAGCCTCATCTACCTGGGCCAATTCTGCGCGATAGCCTTGATCATTTTTAGTTACCAATATTGCTTTAAACATGTCTCATCCTTTAAGAGCGAGGTATTTCCCCGCAGCAATTGCTTAATAGGTTTATCCTAACGAGCATTGCTGATTATGGAGGTTTCCATGAAAAAAATTCTACTATTAACTGCGATTTCTAGCTCGCTACTATCTGGGTGCTATTCAACCCAGGTCAATATGTCGATGGGCAACATGCGCCTCATTAGCTCTAGCGCAGCCCCGCAGGATGTAATGGACTTCGCTACTAAAACCTGTAGAGATGATTTCTATGAAGGCGCCAGCTTTTTATCTAAAGCAGGCAAAGAATATCGCTTTAAGTGTGTAAAAGCCGAAGAAAACGAAATATTGATTCCTATTCCTGGCACAACCATTGCAGCTTCTGCAAAAACTGAAGCAAAGTAAATAAGACTGATGACCCCGTTTACCTCACAAGAGCTGCGCAAAGGTTTTTCATCGTTTGCAACCGGGGTCACTGTCATCACTTGCCTGGATGAAGAAAATAATTCCCACGGCATTACGATTAGCTCATTTAATACGGTCTCACTAGAGCCGCCACTGATCCTATGGAGCCTGAAGAAACATTCTCGCCTCATGCCTTGGGTTGAGCTCGGGAAAAAGCATTTGATTCATGTACTTGAGCGCTCACAAGAAAATCTAGCAATGCATTTTGCTACGGTGAAAGTAGATCAATTTAATGGCATCGACCATAAACTTGCAGCCAGTGGACTTACTCAAATTGATCATTGTGTAGCCTATTACGAATGCGAAACTGTTTGCGTTCACATTGGTGGCGATCACAATATTATTGTTGCCAAAGTCATTAACTTAAAAAATCATCCGGAACGAGAGCCTCTCATTTTTGCGCGCAGTAAATTTGTTGGACTCGATTTCACAGAAATCAAATCTAGCTAAAACAGCTACCTTCCAAGGAAATGCCATGATGCGTTTATGGGGTCGTAAAAGTTCTATTAACGTACAAAAAGTATTGTGGTGCCTGGCAGAGCTTGGCCTCAAAGAAGGAAAAGATTTTGAGCGTATCGATGCTGGCCTGCACTTTGGGGTCAACAACACGCCTGAGTTTTTAAAACTCAATCCAAACGGCTTAGTTCCTACCCTAGAAGATGGTGACGTTGTACTCTGGGAGTCCAATACCATCATGCGTTATTTGGCACGCCAGCATGACAAGGCTGGACGCTTTACTGCAGACGTCAAGATCCAATACGAATCTGAGAAATGGATGGATTGGCAATTGGGCACAATGTGGCCAGCGCTACGTATTGCATTTTTAGGTCTCACACGAACCCCAGAAGCCGAACGCAATCACGAGGCAATTTTGAAGGGCTACCAAGAAACTAACCGACTTCTTGGCACGTTGGATCAAGTACTCGCAAATCAAAGTTACTGCTCAGGCAATCAATTTCAGATCGGTGATATTGTTCTCGCCCTCTGTGTCAGCCGCTGGATTCTGCTAAACAAAACCTTCCCGCAGCAAACTGGAGAACGTGCAGATCTCAAGAATATTGAAGTATGGCTAAAACGCCTCGAAGAAGAAACTTGCCTTAACGATATTGCCGAGAAAGAACTCAATATCGTTAAGTAGTTTTTTTAATTTGTGTTTTTACTGCTGCTTAAATTTCTTAGCGTGGTGATCGGCGCCAATAAATAAATACATTGCCGGCACCACAAAGAGTGTGAAGAGAGTCCCAATCGATAAACCAGTAAAGATCACAATACCCATCGACTGTCTACCCGCAGCACCAGCACCAGAGGCAATCACCAACGGTAATACCCCTAAGACCATCGCAGCAGTCGTCATCAAAATAGGGCGCAAACGAACGCTGCTGGCCTCTACGATGGCATCGAGCTTGCTGCGCCCAGCTTCTTGTAATTCGTTAGCAAATTCCACGATCAAAATACCGTGCTTACTAATCAATCCCATCAGCGTAACTAATCCCACCTGGGTATACACATTTAAGGTGGTGAATCCTAGATTAATAAAGATCAGGGCACCAAACAAAGCCAAAGGCACAGAAACCAAAATCACAATCGGATCCCGGAAGCTTTCAAACTGAGCCGCAAGCACCAAAAACACAATCAAGATTGCGAAGAACATAGTGACTAAGAAGCCCCCAGACTCAGACATAAATTGACGTGATGGGCCAGCGTAATCCATGCTGTAACCATTAGGCGCAACTTCTTTCAAGGTCTGACGCATGAACTCCAGTAAATCTGCCTGCGAGATAAATGGCGTGCTTACACCTGAGATCGTCGCTGAGTTTAATTGTTGGAAGTGATTAATTGATTGCGGCACCACTCTTTGCTTAATGGATGCAATAGTACGCGCCTGAACCATGGCACCACTTGGAGTGCGGATATAGTAATCCAAGATTTGATCTGGATTTAAACGATCAACTTGTTTCACTTGTGGAATCACTCGATAAGAGCGTCCAGATACCGAGAAATAATTGACAAAGCCACCACCTAAAGCCGCGGAAAGCGATGCACCCACTTGTTGTTGTGTCATTCCCAAAGCAGCCACTTTTTCACGATCGATTTCCAAGACATCCTGCGGTTTATCAATCTTCAAATCCGAATCGACGAAGAAGAAGTTACCGCTTCTACGTGCTTTGTCCAGAACCGCTTGGGAGACTTCATTGAGCTGTGCATACGATTCTGTAGTATTGATCACCACCTGAACAGGTAAACCCTGCGCACCAGGCAATGCCGGGAATTGGAAAGCCGCTACACGTGCGCCTGCGATGGAATTCCATTTCTGCTGCATATCTTCTTGGAACTTGGTGGCGTTACGGTTACGCTCACCCCAGTCTTTGAGCAAAATACCGCCAAAGCTAGAGGTTGGGCTTGTGATCTGAAAAGCCTGCTCATACTCTGGTTCTGCAGCAGCGATTGCGTAAATTTGATCGGCATAAGTCTGCATTTGATTAACTGTACTATTAGGCGGTCCTGATGCTTGCATCAAAACAATGCCTTGATCTTCTGTTGGCGCTAATTCAGAACGCGCAGTTGCATAAAGATAGGTAACGCCACCAAGCAAAATGACACCCATCACAATGATGACTTGCCACGTACTTAATAATTCACGCAAAGTGTTTTGATAGCTGTGATGGACCTTATCAAAGATGTGATCAATCTTTTGCACAAATGATGAAGCTTCTTGTTCTTCGGTGAAGATACGAGAACACATCATCGGGGATAGCGTTAACGCAATCAATCCAGAAACCGCTACTGCACTAGCCAGGGTAAATGCAAATTCAGTAAATAAAGCGCCGGTTAAGCCACCCTGGAAGCCAATTGGGATATACACCGCAATCAACACAACTGTCATTGCCAAAATTGGGCCACCTAATTCACGCGCAGCAATTAATGAAGCCTCCAAGGGCGATTTACCCTCTTTCATATGACGGTCAACGTTTTCAACAACGATGATGGCGTCATCAACCACGAGCCCAATAGCCAGAACCAACGCTAAGAGAGTGAGCAAATTAATGGAATAACCCAAAATCTGCATTAGGAAGAATGTGCCGATGAGAGATAAAGGCATTGCAATAACTGGGACTGCAACTGCACGAGCACTGCCCAAGAAAAGGTAAATCACTGCTGTCACAATAATCAAAGCCTCTAACAAAGTGGAAATCACTTCATCAATAGAGCTAGTAATAAATTTGGTTGAGTCGTAAACAATCTTGCCAGTCATGCCAATTGGCAATTGCTTCTGAATATCAGGAACTACATCTCGAACACGTTGCGCAACATCTAATAGATTAGCCTGTGGCGCCACCTTAATCGCAATAAAGACAGAGCGCTTGCCGCTAAAGGCTACGTTGGTGTTGTAGTCCTCAGAACCTAAAGTGACATTAGCTACCTGCTCCAAATAAACAATATTTATGCCATCTCGTTTAATGACCAACCTACGAAACTCTTCCAGCGTATGTAAATCGGTGCCAGCAACCAAATCCACCGCCACCATATCGCCTTTGGTGCTACCAACGGCTGACAAGTAGTTATTTGCTGCCAAAGCGTTATAGACATCATCTGCACCAACACCCAAACCTGCCATCTTTTCGCGATCAAGCCAAGCACGCAAAGCAAACTTACGACCACCAGTAATTTCTGCGTTTTGAACGCCCTCTACAGAATCTAACTTCGGCTTTACAACACGTAATAAGTAATCAGTAATTGCGTTGTTGGGAATTTCATCGCTATAGAAACCCATGTACATGGCAGCAGTAGATTGACCAACCTGTACCGTCAAAATTGGTTGCTGTGCTTGGGGTGGCAGCTGATTCTTGACTGCACTAATTTGCGTTTGTATCTGCGTCAACGCTGCGTTTGAATCGTAATTCAACTTCAAGGTTGCAATAATGGTAGAGACACCGCTTACACTCGTTGAAGAGAGATAATCAATACCTTGCGCCTGCGCTATGGAGGCCTCTAGTGGCTGAGTAATAAAGCCCGCAATAGTCTCTGGGTCTGCGCCGAAGTAAGCGGTTGTAATGGTCACAATCGCATTTTGTGTTTGCGGATACTGATTTACTGGCAAGGAACCAATTGCCTTCAAACCAAAGATCAATACAAGAGCACTCACCACCATGGAGAGCACTGGCCTGCGGATGAATATGTCAGTCCAATTCATCTGCTATTTATTCCTGAGGCTTTGGATCAGGTGAGTTTGCTGGTAGCACCTTGTTGTTAATAATCAGTGGCGTGCCATTCTTTAACTTCAACTGACCACTAGTAACAACGGTTGCCCCCTCATCAACACCTTTGAGAATAGCCACTTGATCGCCACGTGTTAATCCAGTTGTTACAAATACTTGTTGCGCCTCAAGAGCGGGATTGCCTTTCTTATCCTTCTTGCCAGTCGGCTTAGCGATAAAGACTGTTGAACCATAAGGATTGTAAGTAACCGCCGTTTGCGGGAGCGTTAAGTACTTCACCTGATCGCCAAGCTTGATATTGACGTTAGCAAACATGCCCGGCAGAATTTTCTTATCTGGGTTAGCTAATTGAGCCTCAACCTGAATATTGCGGGTATTGGTATCTACCTTTGGGCTAACTGCTGTAATTTTCCCCGTGAAGCTGGCATCCTTAAATGCATCGGTTGTCACCACCACCTCTTGGCCAACCTGAATTTGTTCTGCATTATTTTGTGGCAAATTGAAATCCACAAAGATAGGATCTAAGGTTTGCAGCGTTAGTAACTTGTCTCCCGGGTTCACATACTGACCTGGATTGATAGCCACAATACCGATGCGCCCACTAAATGGCGCTTTAAGATTCTTCTTGGCTACTAATGCAGTCTGCTGCTCTACCTGAGCTTGCTTAGATTTGGCATCTGCAGCACTTGTATCAAAAACGTTTTTGCTAATTGCTTGAATTTCTAATTGCTGCCTATCGCGCTCATTAATTACCTTGGCTAAATCAGCCATGGCCTTTAATGAATTTAACTGCGCAACATCAGAAGCATCATTTAATTTAATCAGTAAATCACCTTCTTTGACATCTTGCCCAGACTTAATGGGCACCATTTGCACAAGGCCACCCAATTCAGTGCTGAGCTCAACGCCCCTGAATGCACGCACATTGCCTACGCTAGTTAATTTAGGCTGCCACTCTGAAGGTTCAATTACCATGGTGGAAACAGTTGCTGGAGGCAAGCCCATGCCAGCAATGAAATTTTTAATTAAAAAAGTCTTTAGCTGATTAAAAGCAAAAATTAAACCTAGCAATAGAAACACGCCACAAAGCATGATGGTCATACGGCGAGGTAGCGGCTCCATAGCCATTAATTTTTCATGCGCTTTAG
Source organism: Polynucleobacter sp. MWH-HuK1 (assembly GCF_018881815.1). Lineage (GTDB taxonomy): Bacteria > Pseudomonadota > Gammaproteobacteria > Burkholderiales > Burkholderiaceae > Polynucleobacter. The sequence goes on along the minus strand of NZ_JACVPP010000001.1, from coordinate 476,683 downwards.
TGCCGCGCCATTTTTGCCCCATACGAGCCCAAAAAGCTTTTGCTTTTTCCCAAAGGGCGATGGCTCTTTCACGCAATTTCCACTCAATTGCCTTGCGTTTGGTCCATACCCATAGGGCAAGAACCAAAGCAATGAGCTTGTTCTTAATTTTTTCCAGAAGTTTCATTTTGATCTTTGTTCGCTATGTCTTTTGGTTTAAAAGCAGGGCCATCACGATTCCACCAGCCACCACCCAGTGCTGCAAATAATGCTGCCGTATCTGAGAAACGAGTTGCTTGTGCAGAAACTGATTTCACTTTTGCTTGTTGATACTGATTTTGGTAATAAAGCACTGCCAAGTAACTTGCTGTGCCCAACTTGTATTGCTGCTGTACTAGATCTAAAGTTTCATAGGCATAACGCTCAGCGTCTGATGCCGACTTTAAGGCTTGGGCACCAGTCTCTAGAGCACGTAACGCATTAGCAACTTCTTGAAATGCATTTAAGACGGTTGCTTGATATTGAAAAGCTGCTTGCTCGTAATTGGCAATTGCGCCACGACGTTGTGCCAACAACTGACCACCCTGGAAGAGTGGTTGCAAAATACCGCCGCCTAAAGTCCATAGTGATGAGTTCGGCCCAAATAAATTACTTGAAGTGAGTGCGGCGGCACCAATGGATCCAGTGATATTAAATTGCGGCAATAAGTTAGCCGTTGCAACGCCCACAAAGGCATTCTGCGCTTTTAATTGTGCCTCTGCAGCACGCACGTCAGGACGTTGACGTACCAAGCTAGATGGCACAGAGAGAGGCAACTTCTCTGGCAATTTTAAATTTGCCAAATCAAACTTAGCAATATTGGCATTACTTGGAATCTCGCCCACAAGTACTGCCAACTGGTTACGAGCAAACGCTAAGTTTCTTTCGTAGTTGAATAGATCCACTTGAGAACTTGAAACTAATGTGCGTTGAGAGGTGACGTCTACTTTAGAAACTGTACCAATAAGTAACTGTTTTTCAGTTACTTCAGCAAGATTCGTTTGAGCTTTCAAAATTTCTTCTGTGGCCTGCATCTGAGCACGAAGAGCTGCCTCTCTAACTGCTCCAGTAACTACATTGGCCGTTAAAGAAAGATAGGCGCCCTCAAGCTGAAACTGTGCAACCTCTGCTTGCGCACGCGCACCTTCTACCGCTCGACGTGCCCCACCAAAAACATCTAGCTTATAAGTAACATTGACGCTAGTGTTGTAGAGGTTGTAGGTATCGGTACCATAATTCAAACCATAAACAGCAGAGGGTTGCTTCTGTCTTAATGCGTTTGCGCCAACGCCGATTGCCGGAAAGTACTGCCCACCAATTTGTGCATTGACGTTTTCTTGAGCCGCACGAAGTGCTGCATCTGCCGCACCCAAATTTGGATTTTGCTCTAGCGCTTTTTTAATAAGGGCATCAAGCTCTGGAGATTTATAAAGCTCCCACCATTGCGCCTCAATATCAGCGCCTTCAACAAACTCTTGATCACTACCACCAGGTACACCGGGAGCGGGTGTGAGTTTTTTAGATAGAGGGGTTTCAGTATACGAAGAAGTCTTGGGTGCTTCTGGTTGCTTAAAGTCTGGGCCAACCGCGCACGCAGAGAGAGTCCCCGCACAAATAAGCGAAAGAAAGTTCAAACGTGAGAACCGGGGCATCGACAAAAACATGGGTTGCAACAAATATCCTCTTTTACAAGAGTTATTTGAACACAAAAATGCAATCAGGACTTCGTAAAGTCCTGATTTATCTACTGAATTTTGTTCACAACTTTAGGCGAATGTCAAACGAGCCAAAAAAGTTATTCAACCGTGACACTCTTAGCCAAATTTCTAGGCTTATCTACATCGGTGCCGCGTGCGCAAGCTGTGTGATACGCCAACAACTGTAGGGGTACTACGTGCAGGATAGGTGAAAGGCTTCCGTAGTGCTCTGGTAACTTAATTACATTGATACCCTCGCTACTAGAGATGTGGGTATCTTGATCAGCAAATACGTAAAGCTTGCCGCCACGTGCTTTTACTTCTTGCATATTGGATTTTAGCTTTTCCAAAAGAATGTCATTTGGTGCAACCGTTACTACGGGCATCTTTTCAGTTACTAGAGCAAGAGGCCCATGCTTTAACTCTCCAGCGGGGTATGCCTCTGCATGAATGTATGAAATTTCTTTCAGCTTTAAGGCGCCCTCTAGTGCGATTGGGTAATGCAAGCCACGACCTAAGAAGAGCGCATTCTCACATTTAGCAAAAGCATCGCTCCAGGCAATTATTTGCGGCTCCAGCGCCAAAACCGCATGCAAGGCTTTAGGTAGGTGACGTAAATCACGAAGCAATTCTTTCTCTTTTTCAGCAGAAATTCTACCGGTACGTTTCGCTAATGAGACTGCCAAGAGATACAAAGCCAAGAGTTGTGTAGTGAATGCTTTTGTTGAAGCAACGCCAATTTCAGCGCCAGCCTTGGTCAAGAAATGCCAGTCAGTTTCGCGAACCATAGCACTACTAGCCACATTACAAATTGCTAAAGTGAATTTATGCCCTAAGCTCTTGGCATGACGTAAAGCAGCCAGGGTATCAGCCGTCTCGCCAGATTGTGAAACAACAACAATCAACGTTTTTGGATTGGGAACGGTAGTGCGATAGCGGTACTCACTTGCTATTTCAACTTGCGTTGGAATGCTAGCAATGTCTTCTAACCAATATTTAGCAACACAAGCTGAGTAGTAGCTTGTGCCACAAGCCAAAATCAAAATTTGATCGAAGGCTTTCCAGTCTTTAGGATTTGCATTAAATAATCCAGGACCAAATTCAGCAATATTAGCCAGCGTATCGCCAATTGCACGGGGTTGCTCAAAAATTTCTTTTTGCATGTAGTGCTGATACGGCCCCAAATCAACCGAGTCAGCCTGCGCCGGCATAGACTTTAGCTCTCTTTGGGCAGGCTTGCCTGCTTGATCAATCACCTCAACACTATCCGCCTTGAGAACTGCAACATCACCCTCTTCCAAATACAACATGGAATGAGCGCGCCCAGCCAAAGCCAGCGCATCGGATGCCAAAAAGCGCTCATGATCCCCTATTGCTACCACTAGAGGCGAACCAACACGCGCGCCGATTAGCGTGTTTGGGTTGTCTTGGGCAATTACGCCGATAGCATAGGCGCCGTGTAATTTTGGCAGCACCACTCTAACCGACTGTGCAATATCTTTTTGTCCGCTAGCAACATATTGCTGATGAACTAAATGAGCAATCACCTCCGTATCAGTTTCGGAAGTAAACATATACCCAGCAGCTTTTAATTCAGTGCGAAGTGATTCGTAATTCTCAATAATCCCGTTATGTACAACTGCAATTAAGCTATTAGAGATATGTGGGTGGGCATTTTGTGTATCTGGCTTGCCATGGGTTGCCCAGCGGGTATGAGCAATACCAAGGGTGCCAACAAAATCCTTACCTTGATCGGCTAACTCAGAAACACGCGCCGTAGTACGTGCCCGCTCAATTGGGTGTTTAGCGTCATTGCCATTGATGACCGCAAAACCACAAGAGTCGTAACCGCGGTACTCTAGGCGGCGTAAACCCTCAACCAAAACATCAACAATATTTTTATGAGAGGCTGCGCCAACAATACCGCACATTATTTTTTACCTTTCACAGTTTTCTTCGCTGCTTTTTTTGCCGCCCTCTTTGCGGTTACTTTTTTAACCACTACTTTTTTTGCGGCCGGCTTTTTAATGACATTCTTTTTTTCTTGCTTTACAGGGCGCTGCCACTGCAATGAAATTTGCTTTGCTCTCGATACGGTCAACTGATTTGCTGGAGCATCTTTCGTGAGTGTGGTACCGGCACCCAATGTGGCACCACGACCTACGCGCACCGGCGCAACGAGCTGTGTGTCTGAGCCAATGAAAACATCATCTTCGATAATGGTTTGATGCTTATTTACGCCGTCGTAATTACAAGTAATGGTGCCCGCGCCAATATTGACTCTAGACCCAACAATAGAGTCTCCAACATAAGCTAAATGGTTAGCTTTGCTGTTAGCAGCAATTTTGCTGTTCTTGACTTCAACAAAGTTACCAATATGAACGTCGTGTGATAAATCTGCGCCTGGACGTAAGCGAGCATATGGACCAATAAGAGATTGATTGCCTACTTTTGCACCATCTACATGGCTGTATGCATGAATCACTACACCCTTACCAATAACGCTATTGCGAATCACACAGTAAGGGCCAATCTTTGTACCAGCATCTAAAGTAACACAGCCCTCAAATATACATCCAACATCAATCGAAACATCTGTGCCACACTCTAAAGTACCCCGCACATCAATGCGTGCCGGATCAGCAAGAGATACACCTGCATCCATTAATTGATTAGCAATATTAAGTTGATGTACACGCTCAAGCGCAGCCAGTTGATCGCGACTATTGACGCCAACAGTCTCAAACTCATCATCTGCCTGTGTTGTCCGAATAGGTACGCCATCTTTAACCGCCATAGCGATCACATCGGTTAAGTAATACTCGCCCTGTGCATTACTTGCACGCAAAGCCTTTAACCATTTTTTTAATGAGTTCGTTGGTAACACCATGATGCCGGTATTGATTTCTTGAATCTGTTTTTGCGCTGGGGTTGCGTCTTTCTCTTCAACAATCTCTTTTACTGAGCCATCAGTATCGCGCACGATACGGCCATAACCAGTGGGATTGCTTAAGTTTTGTGTCAGAAGTGCAAGCGCACTATCTTGACCTCGCACACCATCCGCCAACTTTGCCAATTTAGCGAGAGTCCTTTTTGTTGTCAGCGGAACATCGCCATACAAAACCAGCGTGGGCTCTTGAACATCCAATTTGGGCAATGCCTGCAATAAAGCGTGACCAGTGCCTTTTTGCTCAACCTGAAGCGCAGTCACTACTTTGCCAAAGCTTGGATTTTCTTTGCTGGCATTTAATAGAAATGATTTAACGTCTGCTGCTCCATGCCCAACAACGACAACAGGGCCTTTTTTTGCCTTCTTATCCTGCAACGAAAGTGCGGTACTGAGAATATGCTGAAGGAGGGGTTTGCCTGCTAGATTTTGCAGGACTTTGGGCAGAGCGGATCTCATCCGCTTTCCTTGCCCAGCAGCCAAAATGACGATATTCATAGAAGGGGATTATAAGTCCCCTGAATCATGGTTCCACAGGCTAATTCGTCCAATTCAGCCTCATCAATTGCCTTATCGCCAGTAGACCTGGCGGCAATTCCAAAGAGCTCGGTGGAAATCTCTAGGTTTTTGAAATCAAACGCCTCTCCATCCATCAAATGGGATGGGACTATGTGGTGCATAGATCGGAATAAGTTTTCCACTCGGCCTGGATGCTTTTTTTCCCAGTCACGCAACATTTCTTTCATCACTTGGCGCTGAAGATTGGGCTGACTGCCGCATAGATCGCATGGAATGATGGGAAAGTTCATGTCTGCCGCGTAACGCCCTAGCAATTTCTCGGGAACATAGGCTAATGGACGAATCACAATGTGCTTACCATCATCAGACCTCAGTTTTGGTGGCATACCCTTGAGCTTGCCCGCATAAAACATATTGAGCATCAAGGTTTCTAAGATGTCATCACGATGATGCCCCAGCGCAATCTTTGTTGCACCCAATTCATCTGCCACGCGATACAAAATGCCACGACGTAAACGTGAGCACAGTCCACAAGTAGTTTTACCTTCAGGAATTACGCGCTTCACAATGCTGTAAGTATCTTGCTCTTCAATATGATATTGAACACCTAAGCCCTTTAAGTAATTGGGCAATATTTCTGCAGGAAAGTTGGGTTGCTTTTGATCCAAATTCACTGCGACGATTTCAAAATTGATAGGAGCACGCTCACGCAACTTCATCAATATATCGAGCATGGCATAACTATCTTTGCCGCCAGATACGCACACCATCACCTTATCGCCATCTTCGATCATGCCAAAGTCGCCAATAGCTTGGCCGACCAAGCGACAGAGTTTTTTCTCTAACTTATTTTCTTCGAAGATAACTTTACGAATATCGCCCATAACTATTACGTTCTTTTCTGCACTATTACTCTAAGACGTCTTAATACGAAATACTTCAACACCCACTGAGTGGCAATCCGGATACACATCAGGCTTGGCTGTACTAACACGTGCCGCCAATACTTTGGGATGCGACAACATGGCCGCCACGATATCGTCGCAAAATGTCTCTTGCAAATGAATATGGCCCTGAGAGGCCCTAGCTTTGATGGTTTCACGCATAAAATCGTAATCCACCACTTCGTCTAACTGATCCTGAGTTGGCGTGTTCATCGCCAAAGGAATGTAGAGGTCTACATTCAAAATGACGCGCTGCTCTGCTTTTTTCTCAAAGTCATGGACACCGATGTTGATATAGATTTCGTAGTCACGTAAAAATAAGCGACGGCAGTCAACAAGAGCAGGGTGAGAAAGAATGGCGTGCATTTATATTTACTTTTTTAAAATACTTAATCAGTTTTGAACATCACATCGCGAGTAGATGGCAATAAATGCTGCCCTCCATCCACGTATAAAGTGGTTCCAGTTATGGCGCCAGACTCTGCTAAAAATACTGCTGCTTTTGCAATATCTGCAGGTGTTGAAGATTTTCCTAATGGCGTCATTTGATGCGCCTTTGAAAAACCATCATTCGTTTGATTGCCAGACGGAAGCGAGATTCCAGGAGCCAATCCCACTACTCGTAGATGCGGCGCAAAATCCATTGCTAATAGTTCAACGGAAGACAGTAGTGCGGCTTTTGATAGCGTATATGACAAATAATCTGGATTGAGGTTAATCAACTTTTGATCTAACAATTGAATTACAACTGGAATCACCGCAGGGATCACATCGGATTTGCTTGACTTGTTTTTTTGATAATCAAACATCAGTTGAGATAACAAAATTGGTGTCGTCAAATTAACCTGCATATGCTCTTGTAAGCTTTTTCCGCTTAACGGGGTATCTGAGTTGGCGCGATCGTATTCAAAGATAGAGGCGCTATTGACTAGGCAGCTCAAATGCGGAAAGGCATTGCTAGCGGCTTTAAAAAGATTGTTCGTTGAGACTTCATCGGCTAAATCCGCCTGAAAAGCCTTCGCTTTGACTCCTAACCCCTTAATATCTTCAACCGTTTGGGCGGCCTCTGGGCCTGATCGCCCATAATGAATAGCAACATCCCAGCCCTGACGGGCAAACTGCAAGGCAATCTCTCGACCGAGACGCTTTGCGGCGCCAGTCACTAAAACTGCCTTTGTTTGCTGGGATGGGGATGTTGAACTAGGGTTCAATTAAATTCTCTTAGACTAGCGAGCTATGGATATTACCTTGACCAGCCTTGAAACGGAGCATAGTGCGCTTCTAAAGGCCAAAATAGCCTCTCAAATTGCCTCCCAGGGCGGGTGGCTGCCCTTTTCTCGCTATATGGAGATGGCTTTATATGAGCCCGGTATGGGTTATTACAGCGCTGGGGCCCACAAACTGGGTGCTGGGGGTGACTTCACCACCGCCCCTGAGTTAAGCCCCTTATTTGGCGCGGCTATTTGCTCGACCCTCCTGCCAGTACTTGAGGGCTTCAAAAATAAAGGTTTACCAACACAAATTTTAGAGTTTGGTGCAGGCACCGGAAAGTTAGCCACATCCATACTCACACGCCTGAATGATCTTGGATTTCAATTAGACCGTTACGACATTATTGAAATTTCGCCAGATTTAGCGCAGCGTCAACAGGAAAGAATTGATGCAACTGTCAAACAACTTACTCTAAAAACGCAAAGCAATTGGCTTAGTGAATTGCCTAAAAATTTCAAAGGCATCATTCTTGCCAATGAAGTGATCGATGCCATTCCGTGTGATGCCATCATTTTTAAAGATGGATTTTGGTATTGGCATGGAGTTGCTTTTGAGAATGAGACTCTCACTTGGAAAGTAGGTTTGCCCGTTGAACAAAAGTTGCTTCCCGAAAGTTTATTAAGTGGCAATTTTTCAGAGGGCTATGTCACCGAACTGCATACACCGGCAAATGCTTGGATGCAGCAAGTCTCAGAGCATCTAGAATTTGGCCTGTTTCTAACATTCGATTATGGCTTTCCGGAGAGCGAGTACTATCATCCTCAAAGACTTGAAGGCACGCTGATGGCTCATCATCGTCATCATGCGATTCAAGACCCTTTTTATCTTCCAGGTCTTTGTGACCTAACAACGCACGTTGATTGGTCACAAATTGCGCGTAGCGCATTGACAGAAAATGTAGATGATGTATATCTCACCAATCAAGCTGCCTACTTGCTGGATGCAGGGATTGGCGATATTGCTCTAGACATTGGGGATCCTAGTAATCCAGAAACATTTCTTCCTATCTCCAACTCCCTGCAAAAATTATTGTCTGAGGCGGAGATGGGTGAACTCTTTAAGGCTTTTGCATTTTCTAAGAACTTAGAAAGCTTGCTACCAGGCCATGTCCTTGAGGATCTGCCAGGCCTACGCGGCAGAAATAGACTTTAGTATGAAGTATTAAGAATTTAGCGCTGCAGTAATTGCAGCCAATCTTGCAGACTCAAACGCACTACCAATAAGCTCGCCATTAGAGCGATCTTCTGCCGCAATGCTTGCAATAATTTCTGCAGTATTGATTGCTTGGGCATTACGCATTGCATTCATTAAAGGTAAAACGTTCATGCCTAGCTTGTCAGCAAGATTGAAAATTGCTTGAATGCGATCTGGCTTGCGCCATAGATCCGCGCGATTGAACCAAGTCAAAATATCTACAGCTTGGTAAGGATGATTGAGATGATTATTTACCAAAACTCTCAAGTCACTAAATATTTCGCTGAAATCACGCACTTCGATTGGCATACGAACACAATCAGCCCAAGAGCGAATTTCACTTGCAGTCAAATCCATCAAGGTAATTGCGCATCGCTCATCTAAGCCATTGCTGGCGCAAGAGAAGTGCGCAATTAATGCCTCACGAAAAGACTCTTCAGATAACTTAGCGACCAATGTCGATGGCAATAGCGTACTAGCGGCGCCCGTATTCAATAAGACCTGAAACAAGTGCATGGGATTCGCAGCAACCAAACCTCTAGCTAGCTCCTGCCAGATACGCTCGGCTGACAAAGCCCTTAACTCACCCGACTGAACAATTGCCTTTAACGCTATGAGGGTTTCTTCCGCTACGCTAAATTCCGGAAAACGTGCAGAGAATCGAGCGATGCGTAATAGACGTAGCGGATCTTCTGCAAATGCATCGGACACATGCCGAAATATTTTGGCGGCTAAATCTTCTTGCCCGTTATAGGGATCAATAATTGGCCCAAATTGCTTTCCGTCTGCGCCAACTTCTTGCGCCATTGCATTAATTGTTAAATCACGACGCTCTAAGTCTTGCTCCAGAGTAACGGAAGGATCGGCATAAAAATGAAAGCCTTTATAACCTTGTCCCGTCTTGCGCTCAGTACGAGCAAGCGCGTATTCAGCTTGAGTATCTGGGTGTAAGAAGACCGGAAAATCCTTACCCACAGGGCGGTAACCCTTGGCAATCATCTCTTCTGCGCTGGAACCCACCACAACATAATCAATATCGTGCACAGGCAAGCCCATTAAGGCATCCCGTATGGCCCCACCTACTGCATAGACCTTCATTACTGCATGCCCTCTAGACTGCGACGACTTATTTTAAATACCGCTGTCAGCGCATCGACACCGTTTGCAGGCAAAGCATTCGGTAATTGCATCGAAGCAATATTGTCGCGAGACATTAAGGTGGGACCCGGCAAGAACTCAAAGGCGAGTGCCTGCAAATAACCCACAAAGGCTGGTACCGGAATAATGGCGCAACTTGTTTTTACCCTACGAGCAGAAAACTCAACGATTTCTTTCATCGTATAAACAGTTGGGCCCACCAAGTCATAAGATTGATGAATTGTTTGTGGCATTGATAACGATTTCACAAAAGCGAACGCAACATCATCCACGCTCACCGGTTGAAACTGAGCCTGATGGTTCGCTAAAGGCATGGCAGGTAACAACTTAGTCAATTTAGAGAACAAATTAATAAATTGATCTTGTGCGCCAAAAATGACTGATGGCCTAAAGATAGTCCAGTCCAAATTGCTTGCCTTGACTGCGGCCTCACCATCCCCTTTGCTGCGCTGATACATAGAAGGACCATTGGAATCTGCACCCAGTGCACTCATGTGTAAATAGCGCCTTAAGCCGTGTAGCTGCATCGCCGTAATGATATTTTTTGGCAAATCCACATGAGCCGCATTAAATATCTTTCCATAGGGCTGAGCTGTCTTGTCATGTAAGACACCAACCAAATTTATTACTGCTCCATTTTTATGAATGCGCCCGCAAAGATTTTGGAGTACATCAAAATCATGAATATCTACATCTTCAACGTGCACCTTGGGCAACATTCGTAATTCACGTGCGGCAGCCAAATGGCCTGTTGGAATCAATACAGAATAGCCTGCAAGCTGGAGTTGCGCTGCAATAACTCGCCCCACAAATCCATTGCCACCAATTAGAAGGATGTCGTATTTCATATGAGAATCTCTTTGCCTGGAGGAACAATTAATTTTTTAAGGAAGCTCAGATTGGGTTGCAGCCTTTGGCGCAATCACACCCAATCGTTGTTTTAAAGATTGTGTTTGACCATTCATTACAGATGAATAGTAATTCGCATTGGAGAGGACATTCTTTACATACACTCGTGTTTCTGTAAATGGAATGGTTTCTGCAAAGATGGCGCCTTCGGTAGGTCCGGACAACTTTTCACGCCAAGCCTTTGATCGAGAAGGCCCCGCGTTATAGGCCGCTGAGGCCAAAACCCAAGAACCATCAAGATCAATGAGGACCATGTTTAAATAATTGCTACCCAATATCAGGTTCGTATTTGTGTCGCTCAGCTTGTCATTGGTGTAATTCGTCATACCAATTTTTTTAGCTACGTACTTGGCGGTATTTGGCATCACCTGCATCAAGCCAGATGCACCCACAGAGGATGCAGCATTCATAATGAAGCGTGACTCCTGACGAATCAAGCCGTAAGCCCATGCAAGATTCAAATCAATTTGGCGAGCAATCGGGGATAGCTCTTCCTTAAATGGTGTTGGATAACGCAAAGTAAAGTCATGCTCTTGCTTTGTGCGATCAGCGGTATTTACAACACGATCATAGAGATGAATGCGCTTCGCATATTCGGCTGCAGCCAACAACTGTTTATCTGTCATGTTGCGCAATTCCCAATTCCACTCGCGATTACCTTCAAAGCGCAAGTTCATGGCGTATAAGCGCTCGCCTCGAATAAATCCTTTACGACTTGCCATCGCATCAATCTCTTGTTCAGTTACCTTAGTCTTAGCAGGCGCATGATTCGATTTACCTAGCTCTTCACGTGCCAATTGACCATAAAAGTTGTATTGATCAGCAATCAACTCAAAACTCTCTTTGGCCTTAGCGTCCTGACCTTCCGCTTTTAATGCGCGGCCATACCAATAGGTCCATGCGGGATCTTTAGCACGTACTGCTGGATTCATACCATCAATAGCATTCTTTACTAGGGCCCAATCCTTGGCGCGCAAGCCAGCACGCACTTTCCACTCTTGCGATTCAACTGAAAGGAGCTCGTTGTAACCAAGCTCCTGCTGCAAACGATAAGCATCATCCGCATTAGGATCTAACTTTTTTGCTAAAAACTGTCCGATCACACCCCATGCAACTGCTTGGTTTTCTTTGCTGTAACGCGAAGCATTTTGAGAAAAGTCACGGTAGGCTTTTGCTGGATCTGCTCTAGCAGATTTCACAATATCCCCTATAGGATCTTCACCACCAAGGCGACGTGCCATGGTGTCAAAACCCCTTTCGCTAGCAGCACGGCCAATCGCCCTGGCTTCACTTGGAGACATACCGCCTACAGCAACCAATGATGGCACCAGCTCTTGGCAAGCCTGCCCAAAATAACTTGGGTCCAATAAGACTGAACGCGAATCAATTGCTAGCTTAGTTGGGTTTTCACCCTGAGATAGCTTGGATAGCAAGGAGTAGCACTTCACTTGTATATCGTCATCCAACACAAATTTAGCGTATTCAGCATCAAAGCGTGCCCAATCTCTACGCTTACCCAAAACCAAAAGCCAATCGTTGCGCATACGATCCGCCAGGGCCGTGCCATGATATTGATTTAAGAATGCAAGAACTTGAGAATCAGCACCATAGTCATTACGTACGCCTCCAGCGCTATCAAATAACTGGGGTTTGATGCGGAAATAAGCTACGTAATCATCAAATGGATAGTTAGTTAAATTTGAAGAGAGTTGTTGGGTCCGAAATACATCGTTCTTTTTTGCAGCCTCACGCAGATCAATAAACATCCGATCGGTATCAGTAATTTCTGCGGGAGCAGCTTTGCTCTCATATGACTTAGGCAGGCTTGGCTTTTTATTTTTTTCTGCAAAGCTATTAGACATGCCAAGCGCTAGGCCTAAGAACAGAATCTTAGCCATCAAAAGGTGCTTGCTACTGAATATTGCGGACTTCATTCTTGTCATCTAACCCTATATCCATTTACCTGACTCTGGCCAGGCAACATCCTGATTACTATATCCTCTAATTTTCGCCTGATAATGGTAGGTATGCACGGTAATTCAGCAAAAACTCTTCGTCAAAATTTATTGAAGCAACGGACTATGTTTGCTGCCGAGCACGATTACGCTCAAATTCAAGCGCGCCTAATCGATCACTTAAATCAACTTCTATCAGAACAAAGCGATTCCTGGCGGTGTATCGCCCTATATTGGCCCATACAGGATGAGATTGATTTGCGCTCTACCTTGCTTGCTTGGGTCAAAAATGCTCCCAATAGGGCTCTTTCACTGCCATTTGCGCGCCACGATAAACACCTAGATTTTTATGAATGGCGCCAGGGAGATCAATTGCTTCTGAGCAAGCATGGCGTACCAGAGCCCAATCCAGAAAATCCTGCGCGCCCGCAAATGACGCCAGATTGCATCCTCATTCCCTGTGTTGGTTGGTCTAGCGCTTTGGTAGATGGCAAAACACATTACTGGCGCCTGGGTTACGGGGGTGGTTACTTCGATCGCACTCTGGCACAGCTACGAAAAAATAACCCAAACCTCATTTGCATGGGGATTGGGTTTGGTTGGCAAAAATTAGATGATTCTCAATGGGTTGCTCAAACGCATGACGAGCCCTTAGATATGCTCCTGACGGAGTCTGGCTTACTTCGTTAGCACTGGCCTTAACTTATTTTGTTAAATCTAGGTTTTCAGCAATAGCCAAAACAGCATCAGCCTGATTTAGCGAATAGAAATGAATTCCAGGTGCGCCAGCAGTCAATAGCTGGTCACACAAGTCAGTCACTACCTCTTCGCCAAATGCACGAATAGAGGCAATGTCATCACCATATGATTGAAGACGCAAACGAATCCAGCGTGGAATTTCTGCGCCGCATGCATCCGAGAATCGTAATAACTGGCTGCTATTAGTAATCGGCATAATGCCTGCAATGATAGGCTGAGTTACACCCTGATCATATGCCTCATCTACAAAACGGAAGTAGGCGTCACTGTTATAAAAGTACTGGGTGACCGCAGAGTTCGCGCCCGCCTTCATTTTTTGCACAAAGAAATCCACATCGCTAGCCGGTGACTTTGCCTGTGGATGCGTCTCTGGATATGCAGCAACATCAATATGAAACCAATCGCCTGTTTCTGCGCGAATAAATTCCACCAATTCATTAGCATGATGAAACTCACCATACTGACCCATGCCTGAAGGTAAATCGCCACGCAAGGCCACAATGCGTTTAACGCCCAAGGCTTGATATTGCTTGAGCATCTCGCGCACGCTTTCACGTGAGCTACCAACACAAGATAAGTGAGGAGCAACTGCTGCACCAGCAGCATGAATGTCACTCACCACTTTTAAAGTGCCAGACTGTGTAGAGCCACCGGCACCAAAGGTCACGGAATAAAACGTGGGCTTAAGCGTTTCAGAAAAACGCTCGCGCACAAGATGCAACTTACTCTCACCTTCAGGTGTTTTTGGAGGAAAGAATTCGACGCTTAATTCCATGATTTTGGGCCTAGGTATTTATTGAACAGGGTGGGATTAATAGCGATAGTGGTCGGCCTTGTATGGGCCTTCCTTGGTTACGCCAATGTAAGCGGCCTGCTGATCAGACAATACCGTTAGCTGCGCATTGAGTTTCTTCAACTGCAAACGAGCCACTTTCTCATCTAAATGCTTGGGCAGCGTGTAAACACCGACTGGGTATTTATTGGTGCCAACCGCATTCCATAACTCGATCTGAGCAATCACTTGATTTGCAAATGAAGAGCTCATTACGTAAGAAGGGTGGCCTGTACCACAACCCAAGTTCACCAAACGGCCCTTAGCCAAAATAATCAAGCGCTTTTCTGGCATGCCATTCGCTGCTGGGAAAATCACGTGATCTACTTGTGGCTTAATTTCTTCCCACTTATATTTTTCAATACCAGCTACATCGATTTCATTATCAAAGTGACCGATGTTACAAACGATCGCCTGATCTTTCATCTTTACCATATGGTCATGTGTAATCACATGGTAGTTACCGGTTGCAGAAACAAAAATATCTGCTTTGTCAGCAGCGTAGTCCATAGTTACAACACGGTAACCTTCCATCGCAGCTTGCAATGCACAAATTGGATCAACTTCAGTTACCCACACTTGAGCAGATAAAGCACGCAACGCTTGTGCAGAGCCCTTACCCACATCGCCGTAGCCACAAACTACCGCAACCTTACCGGCAACCATCACGTCAGTAGCGCGTTTGATTGCATCAACCAAAGACTCGCGACAACCGTAGAGGTTGTCGAACTTACTCTTAGTAACAGAGTCATTTACGTTGATTGCCGGGAACTTCAAATCACCCTTGGCAAACATTTGATACAAGCGATGTACACCTGTAGTAGTTTCTTCTGTAACACCCTTTACTTTTTCCAAGCGTGTTGAGTACCAAGTAGGATCTTGTGCCAATTTCTTCTTAATGGCTGCGAACAAAATGGTTTCTTCTTCGCTTGTTGGGTGGCTCAAGCAGGCTTGATCTTTCTCAGCGCGAGCACCAAGATGCAACAACAAAGTAGCATCTCCACCGTCATCCAAAATCATATTGGTGTAACCGCCATCAGCCCATTCAAAAATACGATGGGTAAAGTCCCAGTACTGCTCGAGGGTTTCACCCTTGATCGCAAATACAGGAGTGCCATTTGCAGCAATTGCAGCAGCAGCGTGATCTTGTGTAGAGAAAATATTGCAAGATGCCCATTGCACTTCAGCACCAAGTGCCTCAAGCGTCTCGATCAACACCGCAGTTTGAATGGTCATATGCAATGAACCAGTGATGCGTGCACCGCGTAATGGTTGTTGAGCGGCAAACTCATCACGAATAGCAATCAAGCCAGGCATCTCAGTTTCAGCAATCGCAATTTCTTTACGGCCAAAGTCAGCCAAAGTGATATCAGCAATTGCGCAACGAGTTGCTACAAAGTTATTTAAATCAGAAACGGTATTCATTAATGCTCCAGCTAAATAGATCCAATGCTGGAGTAGAAACTCGCTAGCCATTGAATCATGGGTTAGCGAGCGCGGTTGCAATTAGCAAATTCCGATTAGGAATTCACTCCCTTCAAGCCTGGGGAAGTGCTGGGTCTCAGCATTCCTTGCAACGCTCCTTGAAGGTATGCCGTAATTGTAAACAATTACGGCATATTTCGCCTCAATATACCTACAAACTGCGTA
This sequence comes from Polynucleobacter sp. MWH-HuK1, assembly GCF_018881815.1. Classification (GTDB taxonomy): domain Bacteria; phylum Pseudomonadota; class Gammaproteobacteria; order Burkholderiales; family Burkholderiaceae; genus Polynucleobacter. Next base: position 460,829 of record NZ_JACVPP010000001.1, on the reverse strand, counting down.
TTTCCTACTTATAGACCTGCTGCGGCACGTAATGCAGCTGCCTTGTCTGTTTGCTCCCAAGCAAATTCTGGCTCCTCACGACCAAAGTGGCCGTATGCAGCTGTCTTCTTGTAAATTGGGCGCAAGAGGTTGAGCATCTTCACAATGCCTTTTGGACGCAAGTCAAAATGCTCTGAAACTAATTCAGCAATCTTCTCATCGGAAATCTTGCCTGTGCCGAATGTGCTCACCATTACTGAAGTTGGCTTAGCAACACCAATCGCATAAGAAATCTGAATCAAGCACTTACTTGCTAAACCTGCAGCAACCACGTTCTTTGCAACATAACGGCCAGCGTATGCGGCAGAACGGTCAACCTTAGATGGGTCTTTACCAGAGAATGCACCGCCACCGTGAGGAGCTGCACCGCCGTAGGTATCCACAATAATTTTGCGCCCAGTTAAACCGCAATCGCCTTGTGGACCGCCGATAACGAAACGGCCAGTTGGGTTCACCAAGAAGCTGATAGCGCCTTTGATCAAATGCTTAGGCAAGACTGGTTTGATGATTTCTTCGATCACTGCTTCGCGCAATTTCTCGAGAGAAATATCTTCATCATGCTGAGTAGATAACACAACTGTATCGATAGAGTCAGGTTTGCCGTCTACATAACGCAATGTCACTTGTGACTTTGCATCAGGACGTAACCAATTCAAACGGCCATCACGGCGCAATTGGGATTGACGCTCAACCAAACGATGTGACAAATGAATTGGCAAAGGCATGAGCTCTGCAGTCTCATCACAAGCGTAGCCAAACATCAAGCCTTGGTCACCAGCGCCTTGATCCAAGCCATCATCATGAGCCTTATCAACGCCCTGAGCGATATCAGGACTTTGCTTGTCGTAAGCAACTAATACTGCACAACCCTTGTAGTCGATGCCGTAATCAGTATTGTCGTAACCAATTTCACGCAAAGTATTGCGAGCAACTTGAATGTAATCAACGTTTGCGTTAGTAGTGATTTCACCAGCCAAAACTACTAAGCCAGTGTTGCACAATGTTTCTGCTGCAACACGTGCAGTTGGGTCTTGAGCCAAGATGGCATCAAGAATCGAATCAGAAATTTGGTCTGCTACTTTATCGGGGTGACCTTCAGAAACAGATTCTGAGGTAAAGAAGTAATCATTTGCCATTGCAATTCCTTTAGTAATTAACACGATCATTGGGACAACTCGACGTGCCAGGAACCACAACGGCGACGCTTTAGCAGAATTTATGAATCGCCCTGCAAGTTGTCTTAACTCAGCGATGTGTGGATTCTATCCGAAAAGAGGTTAATTGAGCAAGGCTAGCCGAAATCCACACACTGCGAGCGGCATTGAATATCATTGGGGTGTGAGAAAACTCCTGCTTAAGCTCTGTCTGAATGCGATTGCCGCGCTTCCTCTTGCCTTAGTCCAGGCAATTGGGGCTTTTTTAGGGATGCTCGCTTATGTTGGGTCCAAGCAATACCGCTCACTCTTTCGCCCTCAATATGAGGCTGTTGTCCAAGCTCGAAAATTGCCATTGAAGCTTTGGGAGGCCATCAGAGCCTCTGGAATGCTTTTTTCAGACAGCCTGTGGATCTGGCGCAACCCAAAAAAAGCACTGAAGCTAGTTGAAGTGCAAAACTGGGATGTCGTTGAGGCGGCGATTGGGGAAGGGCATGGCCTGGTCATGCTTACACCTCACTTAGGTGGCTTTGAAATTATTCCCCGTGTCTTAGCGCAACATTTCCCCGCAACCATTTTGTATCGCCCATCACGCCAAGAATGGCTTAATGAAGTGGTGGAAGAAGGTCGCGCTTATCCCAATATGCATTTTGTTCCTACCAATCTCAATGGCGTACGCCAAATGACACGAGCCCTCACGCGTGGTGAGGCTATCGGCATTCTTCCAGATCAAGTGCCTAGCGGTGGTGAAGGTGTGTGGGTTCCATTCTTTGGACGCCCAGCTTACACAACACCATTACCGGCTCGCCTTGCTAACCGTAACAACACGCCAGTAGTAATGTTTACTGCAAAGCGCAAAGGTCTCGGTCAGGGCTGGTTAATGCAGGCAACTCGCCTTACGCCGTTATCTGAAGATGCCAACACTGCCGCTGCAGAACTAAACATTGCTATTGAAAATTCAGTGCTAGTCGCACCAGAACAATTCATATGGTCCTACAACCGCTACAAGCATCCTGCTGGTGCAGAATTGCCTCCAAGTAATTAAATAAATTCGTTATCATTTCTGGAATGACCTGGTTACAAAACCTTTTCAATTTCTTGGTGCTCAGTCTTCTGCGCCTCTTTGCTTTTTTACCCTATACGATTACAGTCCATGTAGGCTATGGCCTAGGTTGGCTTGCAGCCCATATTCCCAATGCACGTAGCAAGGTAGTTAAAACGAATTTGCGTTTGTGCTTTCCGAATCTTAGCGAAGAAAAAATAAACAAGCTCGCAATTGAGCACTGGAAATTATTTGGTCGCAGCGTACTAGAGAGAAGTCGCATCTGGCTTGGTAGCGGCAAACAAATTACCGATATCGTCACCATTGAATCAGAGATCACATTAGGAGATCGCAAACCACGCCTTCTCATTAATCCACACTTTGTTGGCCTTGAAGGTGGATTCATGGCACTTTCTGTTTTGGCCAATCAACATGACTGGCCACGAGGCGCTGGCCTTTATCAAAATATGAAAAATCCTTTCTTCAATCAAAAAATGATTGAGTGGCGCAATCGTTTTGGTGGCAAGTCCATTGAAAGACAGAGCCGCTTACGAGATCTCATTCGCGAAATTCAAACAGGCAACTTTATTTTTATTGCTCCGGATATTGATTTGGGTCCGCGGGATTCTGTCTTTGTTCCTTTCTTTGGCATCCAAACCAATACCATTACCTCTGTATCCCGCCTAGCAAGGCTCAGCGGGGCTGAAGTGTGCCTTATGACGACGACGTTAAATAAAGATCGGAAAGGCTACACCTGCCACATCAGCGCGCCCTTACCCAACTTTCCAAGCGATGATGTGGAACAAGATACTACGCGCCTCAATCAATATATTGAAGAGCTTGTTCGTGAAAGACCAGCGGAGTACTATTGGGTACATAAACGCTTTAAACATCGGCCAGCTGGCGAGCCGAGTCTTTACGATTAAATGGAAATATTTTGAGCATCAATACAAACAATCCAGTGCGCAAGTTACGCTTCACCAAAATGCATGGTGCTGGCAATGATTTCATTGTGCTCAATGGCATCAATCAAGACCTTAGCTCCATTACGCGCGAACAGTGGCAAGTGTTGGCACACCGTCAATTCGGTATTGGCGCAGATCAAATTCTGCTGGTTGAAAAAGCGACGCGCCCAGATGCTGATTTTCGGTATCGTATTTTTAATGCTGATGGTGGCGAAGTGGAGCAATGCGGCAATGGCTCTCGTTGCTTTGTACGCTTTGTATTAGATCAAGGTCTTTCCGATAGGAATCCCTTGCGAGTTGAAGTAGCACACACTGTTCTCACCCTCAAATCTCATCCTGATGGTCAAGTAGAGGTGGATATGGGTGCGCCTATTTTTGAACATAACCAGATTCCATTTAATGCAACTGGTTTGGCTAGCGTGCAAGAGTTTCAAGAAACGCTATATGCACTTCCTTTGAACCACCCCGCCACGCACGATAGCTTAGTTGGTGTTTTATCTATGGGCAATCCACATGCAGTGCAAGTAGTTGGCGATGTTGATAGCGCGCCCGTGCTTGAAGAAGGTCCTGAGATTGAAGGGTTTGCAGCGTTCCCTAAAAAAGTAAATGCAGGCTACCTACAAGTTATCAATCGCAATGAAATTAAATTGCGTGTGTATGAGCGTGGTGCAGGTGAAACCTTGGCCTGCGGCACCGGCGCATGTGCAGCGGTTGTTTCTGGCATTCGCAGAGGCTTGTTAGATTCGCCGGTAAAAGTGCATACACGCGGCGGCGACTTACAAATTGGTTGGGCTGGAACCGTTGATGGCGTAACTCAGTCAGTCATCATGACTGGTCCAGCAGTCACGGTATTTGAAGGTGAAACAGAAATCTAAGAGCGAGCGCTCTTAGATGCCGTACTTCTCGCGATACGCTTTTACTGCAGGTAAATAATTGGTTAGTTGGGTATCGCTTGATGCAGTCAAGAATGACATCAAGCCAGCCAGATTCGCAATCGAAATCACCGGCAAGCCAAACTCTTGCTCTAATGCCTGCACAGCAGATTTATCACCAATATCAACGGCATTGCCTGAACGCTCCATACGATCCAAAGCAATTAATACTGCAGCAGGTTCTGCGCCCGCTTTACGAATCAAGTCTACCGACTCTCTCACAGAGGTCCCAGCAGAAATCACGTCATCAATAATCACCACTCGCCCCTTAACAGGAGCGCCCACTAAGACTCCGCCTTCGCCATGATCTTTAGCTTCTTTGCGGTTATAGGCGTAAGGAACGTTGATGCCATCATCAGCCAAAGCGATTGCTGTAGCAGCTGCTAGCGTGATTCCCTTGTATGCTGGTCCATATAGCATGTCAAATTGCAGCTTCGACTCTTGCAGCGCTTTGGAATAGTAGCGACCAAGCGCACTCAAACGAGCGCCGTCATTGAATTCTCCGGCATTAAAGAAATAAGGCGAGAGTCTGCCAGCTTTAGTTTTAAACTCCCCGAAGGACAAAACCTTTGCCTCTAAGGCAAAACGTATAAAGTTATCTTGATTTGAATTATTTGAGCTCATAGGCCTACATGTTACGCATCATTTCCGCGAACCTCAACGGTATCCGTTCCGCAGTCAAAAAGGGCTTTCTGCCATGGGCCGTAAAGCAGAAAGCTGACTTCATTTGCATGCAGGAACTTAAAGCCCAGCGCGATGATTTAGAAGACGCCATTGTCAATCCTGACGGCATGCATGCCTATTTCCACCATGCCGAGAAAAAGGGCTACAGCGGTTGCGGAATTTATACTCCTCACAAGCCCGACGAGGTCCTATATGGCTATGGCAATGAAGAATTTGATGCCGAGGGCCGTTATGTAGAGGCACGCTTTAAAGGGCTTTCTGTTATTTCAGTCTATATGCCTTCAGGCTCCAGCTCGCCTGAGCGACAAGAGGCTAAATACCGCTATCTTGATAGCTTCCTCCCGCATCTCGTAGCCCTCAAAAAATCAGGTCGAGAGATTGTGCTTTGTGGAGACGTCAATATTGCTCATCAAGAAATTGACCTGAAGAACTGGAAAGGTAATCTCAAAAATTCTGGGTTCTTACCTGAAGAGCGTGCATGGCTAACCAATCTATTTAGCAAAGTGGGTTACGTCGATGTCTATCGCCAGCTCGAGCCTGAGGCGACAGAGACTTGTTACACATGGTGGAGCAATCGCGGACAAGCTTATGCAAAAAACGTGGGGTGGCGTATTGACTATCACATCAGCACACCGGGTATTGCGCAAACCGCCAAGAAAACTGCCGTATATAAAGATGAAAAATTTTCAGACCACGCACCACTCACTGTGGATTACGACTGGAAGATTTAAGCGGTAGTTAATTGCAGTAAAAATCTGCGGGAGAAGTTACTCCCCTTCTTTTTTGATCTGCACGATCTTGAAATGAATCGTGACCCAAATTAAGAGCAGCACCGGAGCACCAATAATGGCGGTACCAAAGAAGAATGCCTGGTAGCCAAAGTTATCGACAAATACTCCCGAGAAACCCGCCAACCATTTCGGCAGCAAAAGCATCATCGAACTAAACAAGGCGTATTGAGTGGCCGAGTAGCGAATGTTAGTTAGCGAGGATAAGAAGGCAATAAAGGCTGCACTTGCAATACCTGAACTGAGGTTATCTGCAGAAATTACCCAAATCAAGCCATGCAAGTCATGGCCTTGTGTTGCTAACCAAGCAAACAATAGGTTGCTGACTGCAGAGAGAACAGCGCCTACAAATAAAATTCTCAGAACACCAAAACGCAAGGTGAGCACACCACCAAGAAATGCGCCCACTAAAGTCATGACGACGCCAAATACTTTACTGACCGCTGCCACCTCATCTTTGGTGTAGCCCATATCCACATAAAACGGGTTAGCCATGATGCCCATTACTACATCACTAATGCGATAAACAGCAATCAAAGACAAAATCAATACTGCATGCCAACGATAGCGGGTGATGAATTCTGCAAAAGGCTCTACAAGTGTTTGATATAGCCATGCTTTGGCGGTACGCACTTTTGCTAACTCATACTTGATTGGCTCTTTGCTTAGCAAGGTCGTAATCACGCCAACGCCAATAGAGGCGGCCATGCAGAGATAGGCAAATTGCCATGCACTCACATCGTATCCGCTACCCGTTTCAGCACGAGCAGCAAGCCAAAGAACACCTGCACCAGCCCAAATTAAGGCGAGCCTATATCCAGTTTGATATGTGGCAGCTAAAGCCGCTTGGTGGTCACTATTGGCAGATTCAATCCGAAATGCATCTAAAGCAATGTCTTGAGTAGCGGAACCAAAGGCCACCAACAAGGCGCACCACACAATCGAATTAAGGGCGAGCTTCGGATCTAAGGTCGACATGCCAACCAAACCCAGAATGATGAACGCTTGTGCAAAGAGCAGCCAACTGCGGCGACGCCCAAACAATCTCGTTAGCAAGGGAATTTGTACGCGATCTACTAATGGTGCCCACATCCACTTAAAGGCATAGATCAAGCCAACCCATGTTAAGTAGCCGATGGTGCTTCGATCAATGCCGGCTTCACGCAACCAAAAACTAAGTGTTCCCAAAATGAGCAGTAAAGGTAGGCCCGCGGAAAAACCTAGGAATAGCATGCGCAAGCAGGGCCATTCGAGATAAACCCGAAAATCTTTTATCCAAGATTGGACTGCAGTTAACACCTTTGTATTTTTATCCTAGGCGCGACGAATGCGGAACAAGGCCAGACTACCAAAAAGGTTGGGCATCAAAGTGACTTGGCGACCTTCATGCAAAATGCATTGATCAAGAATCTTCAAGCCAAGACTAGATGCTAGCTTCTCAAAGTCAGCAACAGTCAGTACGCGGACGTTTGGCGTGTTGTACCACTGGTAAGGCAAGCTCTTAGAGATCGGCATACGGCCGAGCCCCACAGAAAGGCGGTGCGACCAATGACCAAAGTTTGGAAACGAAATTACCGATTCTTTTCCCACGCGCACAACTTCACGCAAAATCTTTTCAGTTTGATGAATGGTTTGCAAAGTTTGCGACAAAACTACCGTATCAAAACTATTGTCTTCAAAAAGAGCTAAGCCGCCTTCTAAGTCCTGCTGGATGACATTCAACCCTTTTTGTACACATGACAACACACGTGAATCATCAATCTCAACACCATAAGAATGAACAGGCTTTTGTTTCTGCAAAAACTCTAAGAAACTACCATCACCGCAACCAAGGTCTAAAACTTGAGTATTCGGAGCTATCCAATTAGCAATAGCAGCAAAGTCAGCGCGTTTATTTAGCTTGCTCATATTTGAGCCTCACGCATTTGCTTGAAGTAGGCTCGCACAAGATTGTGATATCGAGCATCATCCAATAAAAAGGCATCATGCCCATGAGGCGCATCAATCTCCGCATAAGTCACTTCACTCTTATTGCTCAGCAAAGATTCCACAATTTCGCGACTACGATTAGGCGGGAAGCGCCAGTCAGTTGAAAAGCTCACCACCAAAAACTTTGCTTTTACTTCAGCTAGGGCGCGATTAAGACTGCCATCGTAACGACGAGCAGGGTCAAAATAATCGAGCGCCCGGGTAATTAGCAGGTAAGTGTTAGCATCAAAGTAGGTTGAAAACTTATCGCCTTGATGGCGTAGATAGCTCTCAACCTCAAATTCAACATCGAAGCTGAAGCGGTAGTCATTAGATTCGCCATTAGGCCGCTGCAATTCGCGCCCAAATTTTTCGGCCATGTCATCATCAGACAAATAGGTGATGTGACCAACCATGCGCGCTAAACGCAACCCGCGCTTAGGCACTACTCCATGCTCATAATAGTTACCGCCATGAAAATCGGGGTCAGACAAAATCGCATTGCGCGCTACTTCATTAAATGCAATATTCTGCGCACTCAGTTTTGGAGTGGATGCAACTACAACGCAATGCTCTATTCGCTTGGGGAACTGAATAGCCCAAGCCATCGCCTGCATGCCACCCAAACTACCGCCCATCACGGCGGCAAATTTTCGAATACCCAACTTGTCAGCCAAGCGCGCCTGAGTGTTCACCCAATCTTCAACAGTGACTACTGGAAAATCAGCCCCATAAGGTTTGCCAGTTGCAGGATTAATACTCATAGGCCCTGTTGAACCAAAGCATGAGCCTAAATTATTTATACCGATGACGAAGAAGTGATTGGTATCAACAGGCTTGCCTGGACCAATCATGTTGTCCCACCAGCCGATATCCGCCGGATCTTCTGGACTTGGGCCAGCTACATGATGTGACGCATTGAGCGCATGGCAAACTAGAACAGCATTACTTTTGTCTGCATTGAGCTTGCCATAAGTTTCAATGACTAAATCGTAGCCAGACAAGACGGCGCCACTCTGCAAAGGCAGGGGCTCAGCAAAATGAATAGTATTTCTAGAGAGGTTTAGCTCGCTCATTCTGAGAGGAGAAGGCGCAAACTAACATCAGATGCTTCGGTGGGCAACTTCTTAAACCCGCTACGGGCAAAGCGATGCCAACGACCCAAAACAAAACTCATCAACATGGCAGCGCGGATGCTAACCTCTTCTTGACCAAGCTGAGCCCAATTGCCGCCTTGAGTTTGGGCAATGCGCAAAGCCTGCTTGAGAGATGCTTCAACGCGATCCAACACTTGAGTAATGCGCTCTTGCAGACGATCATCTTCCTGCAACAAAGCATCGCCCAATAAAACACGAGTCATACCTGGATTCTTTTCTGCAAAGAACAACAGCATTTGCAAAATACCGCGCGCTTGAGCAAGGCCGGACTCTTCTTTTTGGTTGATCTGATTGATCAAACCAAAGACCGTTTGTTCAATAAACGATATGAGGCCTTCGAACATCTGTGCTTTACTTGCAAAATGGCGATACAAGGCCGCTTCTGAAACTTGAATTTTGGCCGCTAAAGCAGCCGTGGTAACGCGCTCACCCTTCGGGTTTTGTAACATTTCTGCGAGAACCTGCAGGATCTGCAGACGGCGCTCGCCCGGCTTGGGGCGCTTGCGCGTCTTACCAACATCAGCACTGCTGTCGTTAATATCATCCGGCTCTAAAGATTCACGCATGCTTATTTACTTACCTAGAACGGATCATCGTTCCGAACGCTTGCTCGGTCAGAATTTCTAACAATAAAGAATGCTCAATACGACCATCAATAATGTGCACTGAATTAACGCCGCTCTTTGCCGCATCTAATGCAGAAGAAATCTTTGGCAACATACCGCCAGAAATCGTGCCGTCAGCAAACAAACCATCGATTTCACGAGCAGTGAGGTCAGTTAAAAGGGTGCCGTTCTTGTCCATTACACCTGGAATGTTCGTCATCATGACCAACTTCTCTGCGTGCAAAATTTCAGCCATCTTGCCAGCAACTAAGTCTGCATTGATGTTGTAAGCCTGACCTTCTTCGCTAAATCCAATTGGAGAAATTACCGGGATAAAAGCATCGTCTTGCAAAGCTTTTACAACCGCAGGATTAATGGCTTCAATCTCTCCAACAAACCCCAAATCAATTGTTCCGCCAGCGTTCTTTTCATCAGCAACCAACATTTTCTTGGCGCGGATGAGTCCGCCGTCTTTACCAGTCAAGCCTACGGCCTGTCCTCCAAAGTGGTTAATCAACATCACGATATCTTGCTGCACTTCACCACCCAAAACCCACTCCACCACTTCCATGGTTTCTTCATCGGTCACGCGCATACCTTGAATGAAGGTGCCGGTCTTACCGATTTTCTTAAGGGCTTCATCAATTTGTGGTCCACCGCCATGAACTACTACAGGGTTCATGCCAACGAGTTTGAGCAAAATAACATCGCGCGCAAAACTTTCTTTGAGGCGCTCTTCAACCATAGCGTTTCCACCGTACTTAATCACGATCGTTTTGCCGTGATACGAACGGATGTAAGGCAAAGCCTCAGCCAGAATCTCCGCCTTCAACAAAGGAGAGATATCGCTAATAGTTGGTAAATGCTTAGTCATTGCTACTTAAATTTATTCGCCAAATAATTTTTGACGGAGTTCACGACGCTCTTGAGCTTCAAGAGATAAATTGGCTGTAGGCCTTGCGATTAAACGGTTTAAGCCGATTGGCTCACCTGTTTCCTCACACCAACCATAGTCACCTGATTCAATGCGCGCCAATGCTTGCTCTACTTTTTTGAGCAACTTACGCTCACGATCACGCGTGCGTAATTCCAAGGCATGCTCTTCCTCAATCGTGGCACGATCAGCAGGATCTGGAACCAAAATATTTTCACGCAGGTGTTCTGTTGTCTCAGAAGCATTCTTCAGAATGTCATCTTTGAGCGTAAGTAATTTTTGACGGAAAAAATCTAACTGGGCAGCACTCATGTAGTCCTTTTCGGACATCTTGAGCAATTCAGCTTCAGTTAAAGGCGCGCCTTTTGGAGCCTTTGTACTCGCAGCTTTACTGCTTGCTTTTGCAGCAGTTGCTGATTTTGTTGCTGTTTTTACCGTCATCTCATTCTTCCTTGGTTTGAAGCATTATTGCCCCATTCTGCCAAACTTTTATAACCCTCGAATCAATATTTCTCAATATTCGTAATATTGACCGTGGCGGCGGATTGTACCCGAATCTTCCTAGGCCAAACACCCCTCAAGCCCAGCCAATAGGGTGTCTTTAGGCAAATCGATGCCAATAAACACCATACGGGTTTGCTTAGGTTCTGCACCCCAGAGACCGGCTAAATCGCTGCCCATCATCTGATGAACCCCCTGAAACACCACTTTTCGGGCACTTCCCTTTACATAGAGGACGCCTTTATAGCGCAGCATCTTCTCTCCAAAGACCTCCAAGATGCCACCAAGGAAGTCCTCCAACTTTTTGTGATCAAAGGGTTTATCACTACGAAAAACAAAGGATTGGATGCGGTCCGTATGGCCTTCATGACCATGGTGATGGTCATGGCTATGATCGTGGCCACAGGTGCTGTGATCATGGTCGTGACTATGATCATGGCCGCAATGCTCATGATCGTGATCATCCTGCCCCAGGAAGTGGGGATCAATATCCAGCTTGGCATTCAGATTAAAGCCTTTAAGGTCCAAAACAGCATTCAGCGGCACCACACCCTTAGAAATGCCTGCAATAGGCGCCCTTGGGTTCATATGCATCAGACGATTACGCAAAGCGTCTACTTCTGCAGGAGTAACCAAATCTGTCTTCGTAATGAAGATTTGATCGGCAAAACCAACCTGGCGCTGAGCTTCTTCGTGTTCATTAAGTTGCTGCTGGCCGTGCTTAGCATCCACCAGAGTAACCACAGCATCTAAGACATAGTGATCAGCAACATCATCATCCATAAAGAAAGTCTGGGCTACAGGGCCAGGATTGGCCACGCCTGTAGTCTCAATGACTACACGATCAAAACTAATCTTCTTATTCTTGCGCTGCTCCCAAAGCTCATTTAGAGCTTCAACAAGGTCACCACGAATTGTGCAGCAAATGCAGCCGTTACTCATTTGCACAATATTCTCTTGGTTGTCTTGCACCAAGATATCGTTATCAATATTTTCTTCGCCGAACTCGTTCTCGATCACAGCAATTTTTTTGCCATGCTCTTCAGTCAGAATGTGTTTAAGCAAAGTGGTTTTGCCGCTTCCCAAGAAGCCAGTCAAAATAGTTACCGGAATTAATGCCATGGATGATCCAATCAAAATCTAGAAGCCAAAGTTTCCCAAAGCAGGAAACCTTCTATCTTACCGAGTTCCTTAACCTTTGCCAGCCTTTGCGCGGGGATGCGCTTTATCGTATGCCTGGGCAAGATGTTGAAAATCTAGCGAGGTATAAATCTGGGTACTGGCGATGCTGGCGTGCCCTAACATCTCCTGAACTGCGCGCAAATCTTGGGATGATTGCAGCACATGACTTGCAAAACTATGCCGCATCATATGGGGGTGCACATGCGTTGGTAAGCCAGCGCGCATAGCCAAAGACCGTAAGCGCGCCTGCACTGTACGAGGCGATAAACGCTTGCCCGTTGCCGATAAAAACAAGGCAATGGAATCTTCCGCGTGACTACCAGCATACCGCTGCTCACGCCACGCCATAAGAGATTTCATGGCAGGCGCACCAACGGGAACAGAGCGTCTTTTGCCTCCCTTACCTAAAACTGTGACTTCGGCAGCATCCCAATCCAACCAACCAGCAGACTCATGTTGGCGATCTTTACTTTGCATCACATCAATTCCAAGGAGCTCTGAGAGACGCAAGCCCGACGAATAGAGCAAGTCAATAATTGCCGCATCCCGAATCGATTCCAGGTCCTTTTTTTCTTCTGCCTCTTTGACTGCTTGATTTACCAAGGCAAGTGCCTGTTCAACTGATAAGGCTTTGGGCAAAGACTTCAGGCGCTTTGGGGCCTTAACATCATCGACGGGATTGGCAATGAGCGTGCTTGTTAACTTGCCTGCACGCACATCACGTCGCGCATCTTTTTCACTCAGCCAGTCATACCAACCACGCCATGCAGATAGCGCTCTAGCTATGCTTCTTGAGGATTTGCCTTTGGAGTGTAAACGGCCCGCCCAACGACGCACATGGCCATTGCTTACTTTTAATAATTGAATATTGTCTTCAAGAGCAAAGTTTTGGAGGTCACTCAAATCCATGCCATACGCTTTGAGCGTATGTGGCGAGAGTTGGCGCAACACATGCAACTCATGCAAATACTCTTGCATGAGGGAATGAAGATCAGTCGCCTTTAATTTCATAAGCCTGGATGCGATCCAAAGCTGCGGCAGTTAATTCGGCAATCTGACGTAAATAGAACGCGCCCATATCAGCCGTAAAGCGTGATTCGTCTTTACTTGCCAGCAATAACACTGCGGGAGATTGATTGGCGCCAACGCTTTTACCCAGCGGCAGGCCAATAGCGACCATGCTTTGCCACTCAGGATCGATAGTCGTTTGACTAGCCAATAAGTCAATGCTGGCAGCAGCCAGTTCTTTTGCAGAGCCACACAAAGGTGTATCAACCCATGGACCAAAAGCAGAGTTTGGTGAGAGTAATTGCGCAGATTCCACCTCAAACACTTCTGCCAAACCAGAAGTAATCGCAGCCTCTACATCAGCTTTATTGTTTGCCTTCATTAGACGCAACAACCAAGCAACTAAGCTTTGTTGAGTTTTATCGTTACGGCTACCAAAGTGAAGCATCTCGCTTAAGCGGCGATTGAGCTCTTGGTTCTCTTTACGCAACACTGTCATCTGGCGCTCTTGCAAAGAAATCGCACGGTCTTCATGGGGGTGCTTAATTCGGATCTCATTAAAGAGATCAGCATAGCGCTCAAAAAAGCCTGGGGTTACACGCAACCACTCAGCAACCAACTCTTCCTGCTCAGCCTGTTTTGGATCTATTGCACTCATCAATTGCTTTCTAAATTTGTTCTTTTTACTTTTTATTAACCGAGCTTCTTACGCAAAAGTTCATTTACCTGACCAGGATTAGCCTTGCCTTGTGAGGCCTTCATGATCTGACCCACTAATGCATTAAATGCCTTCTCTTTGCCTGATCGGAACTCTTCTACGGACTTCTGATTGGCCGCCAATACTTGATCAATGATGGCCTCAATTGCGCCACTATCGCTAATTTGTTTCAAGCCCTTAACGTCAATCACTTGATCCACAGTGCTAATGGCTTTGCCTGCAACAGCCTCTTCCCAAAGAATCGCAAAGATGTCTTTAGCAATTTTGTTGGAGATGGTGCCATCCGCTACGCGAGTCAGCAATGGCGCCAAATGCTCTGCTTTTAATGGTGCATCTGCTGCTGCAATACCAGCACGATTTAATGACGATGCAAATTCACCAGCAATTAAATTTGCCGCAGCTTTTGCCAATTGCTTACCAACGATTGCCAATAGATCTTCAAATACTTTTGCTGTGTCGCGATCTTGCGTGAGCAACTGCACATCATAGGCACTTAAACCGAATTCGTTTTGCCACTGTTCACGTAATTGGGCCGGCAATGCAGGCATCTTGCTGCGCACTTCTGCAATCCATGCGTCATCAATGACTACCGGCAATAAATCAGGATCTGGGAAATAGCGATAGTCATTGGCGTCTTCTTTACTGCGCATGCTACGTGTTTCACCACGATCGGGATCGTACAAACGGGTTTCTTGAACAACAGTACCGCCGTCCTCAATTAGCTCAATTTGACGACGCACCTCGTATTGAATTGCCTCTTCCAAGAAGCGGAAGGAGTTCAGATTCTTGATTTCGCAACGGGTGCCAAACTCAGCTTGTCCCATAGGACGAACAGATACGTTTGCGTCACAACGGAATGAGCCTTCTTGCATATTGCCATCACAAACGCCAAGCCAAACTACCAGCCCATGCAGGGCTTTGGCATAGGCAACAGCCTCAGCAGCGCTGCGCATCACTGGTTCGGTCACGATTTCCAATAGGGGCGTACCTGCACGGTTTAAATCAATGCCGCTTGAAGGCTCGCCATGAGGACCAGTAAAACCTTCTTCGTGAACCGATTTACCAGCATCCTCTTCCATGTGGGCACGAGTGAGTTGCACCACTTTCACCTCATCGCCAACCAGAATTTCTACTTGGCCACCAACCACCACCGGAATTTCCATCTGGCTAATTTGATAGCCCTTTGGTAAGTCAGGATAGAAATAGTTTTTACGAGCAAAGATGCTTGCCGGTGAAATCTTTGCATTCACTGCTAAACCAAAACGAATCGCGTGCTCTACAGCTTGACGATTGAGTACTGGTAAAACACCAGGCAGCGCAAGATCAACCGCACATGCTTGTGTATTTGGCTGCGCACCAAAGCGCGTGCTTGCACCACTAAAAATTTTCGATTGTGTTTGTAGCTGTGCGTGGGTCTCTAGACCAATAACGACTTCCCATTGCATCATGCCACCTCACTTGCTTGACGCAAATGCCAATCACTGGCTTGCTGATATTGATGAGCCACTTGCAATAAGCGTGCTTCTGAAAAATAGTTGCCGATGAGTTGCATGCCTATGGGCAAGTTAATGGCATTAAATCCGCATGGAACACTCATTGCTGGCAGTCCCGCTAAGTTCGTTGAGAGCGTATAAATATCTTCTAAGTACATTTGTACAGGATCTTTTGATTTCTCCCCCAGGCGCCATGCTACATCAGGGGCTACGGGCCCTAAGATGACATCACACCGATTAAATGCTGCCTGGAAATCGGCCGCAATAATGCGACGAATTTTTTGTGCCTGTAGATAGTAAGCATCGTAGTAGCCATGACACAGAACATAAGTTCCAATCATGATGCGACGCTTTACTTCGGAACCAAAACCTTCTGTACGTGACTTTGCATACATGTCATTGAGGTCACGGTATTCATTTGCACGATAGCCGTAACGAACGCCATCAAAACGACTCAAATTACTCGATGCTTCTGCGGGCGCCAAAACGTAATACACAGGAATGGATAGTTTGGTTTTAGGTAAACTGACTTCAACCAAAGTGGCGCCTAAGTTTTCTAAAAGCTTGGAGGCTTCATTAACGGATTTAGCAACATCACTTGCTAAACCTTCAGCAAAAAATTCTCTTGGCAAACCAACACGTAAACCTTCCAGTGGTTTTGCTGAATTGTTATTTTCCTCTTTCCAATTTTGGTTGAGGTAACGACCGTAATCTTCTCCGGAGTCTGCTAAGGAAGTGGAGTCACGTGGATCATGCGAAGACATTGCTGAAAGTAGCAAAGCGCAATCTTCTGCGGTCTTACCCATTGGGCCCGCTTGATCAAGTGAAGATGCATAGGCGATCATGCCGTAACGAGATACGCGCCCATAACTGGGCTTAATTCCGGTTAAACCACAGAATGCGGCTGGCTGACGAATGGAGCCACCAGTATCGGTACCGGTAGCAATCGGCGCCAAGCCAGCAGCAACGGCTGCAGCAGAGCCACCAGAAGAGCCGCCGGCAACGTGCGCGGCATTCCAAGGATTTAAAACTGGTCCAAAGGCAGAGTTTTCGTTGGATGAACCCATCGCAAACTCATCCATATTGGTCTTGCCTAGGCAAACCATGCCAGCGCCATGGGGATGGTTTTCATCTGGAATTCCCAGATTAGCAACAACCGTTGCGTCGAACGGACTCTGGTATCCCTCCAAGATTTTGGAGGCTGCAGTTGACTTCCAGCCACGCGTTACAAAGACATCTTTGTGGGCCACGGGGATGCCGGTTAACTTGCCAGATTTGCCCGATGAAATCAACTGATCCGCTTTAGAAGCTTGCTCTAAGCTTAAGTGAGCATTCACATCAAGGTAGGCATTCCACTGCTTTCCAGCCTCAATGCGGTCCAAAAAGTACTGGGTCAACTCAGTGCTGGAGACTTCTTTTGCAGCCAGTGCTTTTGCCATTAAGGCAATAGGGGTCTCATGCCAACTCATTCGATCACCTTTGGTACGAGGAAGTAACCATCATGCTGTGCTGGAGCTGATTGCATGTTTTCAGCGCGATGATTTAATTCCGTGATCTGGTCTACACGCAGTGGCTGAGCCAAATCACGCAAAAATAGGATTGGGTGGGCCAAGGGCTCAAGGTCTGTTGTATCAACGGCCTGCATCTCCTCAACCAGAGAAAAAATAGCCTGCAATTGAGGCAAAACTGCCTCGGCTTCTGCCTGATTTAATTCAAGCTTAGAAAGGTGCGCAATGCGCTGGACGTCGTCGAGTTTCATGGGGTGCTAGAGTATCATTCCAATATATTTTTATTAACACTTTCTATTTTCCCACTTCATCATGTTTGGTTTCTTCCGCAATTACCTTTCCAATGACCTAGCCATCGACCTAGGAACCGCCAACACTTTAATTTATATGCGTGAGCGGGGTATTGTCCTAGATGAGCCATCTGTGGTGGCAATTCGCCAAGAAGGCGGTCCAAACGGCAAAAAGACCATTTTGGCTGTTGGCAAAGAGGCAAAAGCGATGTTAGGTCGCGTTCCAGGGAACATTGAGGCTATCCGCCCAATGAAAGATGGTGTTATTGCCGACTTCACGATTACCGAACAAATGCTCAAGCAATTTATCAAGCTCGTGCATGAAAGCAAATTATTAAAACCTAGCCCACGCATCATCATTTGCGTTCCTTGTGGTTCTACCCAAGTTGAACGTCGTGCGATTCGTGAATCTGCATTAGGTGCTGGTGCATCACAAGTATTCTTAATTGAAGAGCCGATGGCTGCTGCAATTGGCTCTGGCTTGCCAGTATCTGAAGCCGCCGGTTCGATGGTTGTCGACATTGGGGGTGGCACAACTGAAGTTGGCGTGATGTCATTAGGAGGCATGGTTTACAAAGGCTCCGTCCGTGTTGGTGGCGATAAGTTTGATGAAGCAATCACCAATTACATTCGTCGTAATTACGGTATGTTAATTGGCGAACAAACTGCTGAGTTAATTAAGAAAACAATTGGTTCTGCATTCCCTGGAGCAGAAGTGCGCGAACTGGAGGTAAAAGGTCGCAATCTATCCGAAGGCATCCCACGTAGCTTCACCGTTACGAGCAATGAAATTTTGGAGGCATTAACTGATCCATTGAATCAAATCGTGACTGCGGTAAAAGCCGCTCTCGAGCAGGTTCCGCCTGAGTTGGCGTCCGATATTGCTGAGCGCGGCATGATGCTCACGGGCGGCGGGGCTTTATTGCGCGACCTTGATCGCCTATTGCTTGAAGAGACTGGCTTGCCAATTCATGTTGCAGAAGATCCTTTAACTTGCGTGGCTCGTGGTTGCGGTATCGCACTTGAGCGCATGGATAAGTTAGGCGGAGTGTTCTCGCACGAGTAAGCGACATACACGTCGACCAGGGAATTGCAACATAGCGCTCCACCACTTTTCAGACAGGGCATTCCGGCCTTACTTAAACTGATTGTCTGTCTGTCGATCAGCATCGCTCTGATGCTGATCGATTTTCGTTTCAAAGCACTCGATCCCATTCGTAATAATGTGAATTGGATTTTGCGGCCACTTGAATATGTCATGATGGCACCCCGCAATGCTTTTGAAGCAACCTCAGAATATTTCACGACAAGAGCAACTCTTGATCAAGAAAACCATGCAATGAAAGCTCGACAAGCTGAGCTTTCATTGCTAGCAAACCAATCTGAATTTTTGCTGGTGGAAAATCAAAACCTACGCGAGCTGATGACCTTACAAAAACAAGTATCGTTCAAAACACTACCGGTAGAAATTCTATTTAATCCGCCCAATCCAATTTCCCAACGTATTGTGATTAATCGCGGTATCAACGATGGCCTCAAGCTTGGCAACCCGATAGCCAATGATTCCGGGATATTAGGTCAGGTTGTGCGTCTTTATGAGCGCTCAGCCGAGGTTTCCCTCCTGGAAGACCGAGATTTTTCGGTTCCTGTCCAGGTAGCTCGAAATGGCCTACGTGCTGCCGTTTTTGGGGCGGGACGCGGCAATCCATTGGAGCTTCGTTATTTACCGGTAGCCAGCGATCTGGAAGTGGGTGATATTTTGCTAACCTCGGGAATTGATGGGGTTTATCCGCCAGGTTTTGCGGTGGCAGTAATTAGCAAAATTGAACGTAATGTGGATAAAAATTCATCCAACGTATTTTGCGTACCAGTTGCCGCAGTCAATCGCTATCGACAAGCGCTTGCCTTTTTGTATGATCCACAGTTTGATGCAAATGCGCCAGTGAACACCAAATCCGCGAATGGTGCGCCACTCACCAATACACCTGGAAGACGCCAAACTCGTGCGCGAGGAATGCAATGATCGATTTTCAAAGCGGCTACATTCTGCGCCCTGTTAGCCCCGTCTTCATTTATTTCAGCTTATTTTGTGCGCTGCTGTTAAATCTATTGCCGATTGGCAACTATGGCTGGGTACCCGACTGGTTGATTTTGTGCATTGTGTTTTGGAATATTCATCAACATCGGTACGTCAATGTAATTACTGCTTTTGTTCTCGGCCTAATAATGGATGTTCACAACTCAGACATACTAGGTTTACACGCCTTTAGTTATTCGCTCGTTGCTTATGTGGCAATCTCCTGGCACCGTCGTATTGTGGCGCTCACATTATCCTCGCAAGCTTTGCATCTACTGCCAATTTTCTTATTAGTATCGCTTTTTCCCGTATTCGCTCATTGGCTCCTAAGCGGAGAGCTGTATTGGTGGGCACTGACTGGTGTAATGCAGGCGCTAATTGAAACAATGCTCTGGCCGATTGCCACGCGCATCTTATTGGCGCCCCAGCGGCGCCCTATAGACGTTGATCACAATCGACCCCTCTAAGAGGCAGCATGGTTTCTTTTAAAAAACCGGATCTCGACTCATTCCAAGAGCGAATTCATATTGCGACGCTATTTGTCACGTTTTGTTTTTTGCTACTCATTACTCGCCTTGTATGGTTGCAACTCATTAGTCATGGCAAATATGCACTCCTAGCAGAAAGCAATCGCATTGCTTTAGTGCCTGCGCCAGCAAACCGTGGTCTTTTAATTGATCGCAATGGCATTGTAATTGGCAGAAATTACTCCGCTCTCACTCTGGACGTGAATGCCGAAGAAGTCAAAGGCAATGTAGATCAGCTCATCAATGAACTTTCTGAAATTATCGATATTTCCCCGGGGGATCGTCGTAATTTCAAACGCTCACTGGAGGATTCGCGCAATATGGGCACCTTTCCCCTACGCTCGATGCTCAATGAAGCCGAAACAGCGCGCTTTATGGCCAATCGTTACCGCTTCCCTGGAGTAGAAATTCGCGCCAGGAGCTTTCGAGAGTACCCATACAACGAATTAGCCTCTCATTTGATTGGCTATATTGGCCGCGCTTCTCAGAAAGATAAAGAGCGCATGCAGGCCGAAATCGAGGGCGCCAAGGCCGATGATCCGGATGCTTTGCAAGCCTCTTTTCTGCCAGGCATTCAGTATGTAGGCAAGATCGGTTTAGAGCAAAGCTATGAAACCGTATTACGCGGCGTTCCTGGATACGATCAAGTAGAAATTACTGCGGGCGGCAAGCCGGTGCGCACCATTGCAAGCTCGCCATCCGTTCCCGGTAAAAATATAGTGCTCTCGGTAGATATCAAGTTGCAATATTTAGTGGAGCAACTCTATGGTAATTTCCGTGGTGCATTTGTTGCCATTGAACCAGAAACAGGTGATGTATTGGCGTTTGTTTCCAAACCCAACTTCAATCCCAATGATTTTGTTGAGGGCATTGATTCTGTGACCTGGAAAGAGCTCAATGACTCACCACAAAAGCCGCTCTATAACCGTCCACTGAAAGGCATCTACCCACCAGGTTCAACTTACAAACCTTTCATGGCACTAGCGGCTCTAGAAAATAAAAAGCGTACGCCATCACAAACCATCTCCGATCCTGGTTACTTTGAATTTGGCAATCACACTTTCCGCGATGACAAAAAAGGTGGTCATGGCATTGTGGATATGCAAAAGTCAATTGTTGAATCTTGCGATACCTATTACTACTTGCTTGCTCGTGATATGGGCGTCAACATGATGCATGACTTTATGAAGCCACTTGGCTTTGGTCAAATTACTGGCATTGATTTACAAGGCGAAGCAAGAGGCGTTCTACCATCTACCGAGTGGAAGAAAAATACTTTTAAAAAGCCGGAACAGCAAAAATGGTACGAAGGCGAAACCATTTCTCTCGGCATTGGTCAGGGCTATAACGCGTTTACTATTTTGCAGTTAGCACATGCCATGGCGAACGTTGCTAATAATGGCATTGTGATGAAGCCGCACTTAGTAAAAGCAATTGAAGATCCATTCACACGAAACAGAGTGCTCACAACACCCAAAGAAAGTTATCGCATAGATCTCAACGCAGAAAATATTGAAGTCATTAAGAAGGCAATGCTTGAGGTAAATATATCAGGCACCTCTGCTGCTGCATTTAAAGGTACCGGCTATCAAGTTGGTGGAAAAACAGGGACCGCACAAGTCTTTAGCTTGAACTCGAAAGAATATAAACATAGTGCCACTGCAGAATACTTGCGTGACCATGCTTTATACATAGCTTTTGCCCCTGTAGACAAGCCAACTATTGTGATTGCGATGGTTGTGGAAAACGCCGGCTTTGGCGCACAGTATGCAGCGCCAATTGCGCGTAAAGCACTGGACTACTATATTGAGGGCAAGTGGCCTAAGGAGATTCCTGAATGGAAAAGAGCCCCTTAATTAAAGTTAAAGGATTTTTCATTAGCATCTTTGCTGGATTAGATCGCCAGTTAGGCCTTATTCTACTTGGCTTAGCGGCCGTTGGCTTTTTTACTTTTTTATCAGCAAGCCAAAATACCCCCGTACAAATTGCAGAAGAGCTACGCAATCTTGCGCTCTCATTTGTGGTGATGTGGATCGTTTCGCGCATACCGCCAAAATGGTTGGAGATGGGTGCAGTTTGGATTTATGGATTTGGAGTTGCTCTTTTAATTGCAGTAGCTGCATTTGGATTAATCAAAAAAGGTGCGCGTCGCTGGCTCAATATTGGGGTTGTGATTCAGCCATCTGAAATTATGAAAATTGCAATGCCACTCATGCTTGCTTGGTATTTTCAAAGGCGTGAGGGTATTCAAAAAAATTGGGACTATGCGGTTGCCGCCATTATTTTGGCAATCCCTGTTTTTTTAATTGCACGTCAGCCCGATCTAGGAACTGCTCTCTTAGTTTTTGCTGCAGGACTTTACGTCATTATTTTGGGTGGCCTGCCTTGGAAATGGATTCTGCCTTTTGTTGCCTTAGGCGTTATTGGCATTTTGCTAATTGTTATTTTCGGCAACAACATCTGTGCACATGATGTAGTTTGGCCACTTGTACATAATTATCAAAAGCATCGCGTTTGCACTTTGCTAGATCCAACTAGCGATCCATTAGGCAAAGGTTTTCACACCATTCAATCCATGATTGCGATCGGCTCAGGCGGATTCTTTGGTAAGGGCTGGTTTCAGGGAACTCAGGCACATTTAGAATTTATTCCGGAAAAACATACCGACTTTGTGTTTGCTGTTTTCTCTGAAGAGTTTGGCCTATTAGGCAATCTAGTATTGCTTGCACTTTTCTTTGCCCTCATTAGAAGAGGGCTTGCGATCTCTGCAAGTGCGCCCAATTTATTTACCCGACTATTGGGTGCTGCAGTCACATTGATTTTCTTTACTTATGCTTTTGTAAACATCGGCATGGTGAGCGGTCTATTGCCCGTCGTAGGGGTGCCGTTACCATTTATTAGCTACGGTGGTACTGCACTAGTTACCCTGGGGTTTGGTGCGGGCATATTAATGAGCATTCATCGTCACCGCCGCTTAGTGCAAAGTTAACTCAATAATATTTTGCGCTCCCCTTTGCACAGAACATTGTATTAACAAAAAAGCCCGGCATGCCGGGCTTTTTTGTTAATACAGGAAGAATTACTTCTTACGCTTGTTAACTGAATCCTTAAATGCTTTGCCAGCAGAAAACTTAACAGTTTTTGCGGCAGCGATTTTGAGCGGCTCGCCAGTTTTTGGGTTGCGGCCCATACGTGCAGCGCGCTTACCAGAAGCGAAAGTACCAAAGCCGATAAGCTGTACTGAGTCACCTTTAGTAACAGCTTTGATGATTGTGTCGATAGCAGAATTCAATGCGAATTCAGCTTTGGCTTTAGAAATCTCCGCGTCGTCAGCAATAGCTGCGATTAGTTCGGCTTTGTTCAAGTGAAGCTCCTTATAGATATTGATGTCAGCGCACATTACGCTTACATGATTTTAACCACAAAAAATTACAAAAATAAAGTTGCGTTACAGCAATTTTTTAATACGACTACAAACTACTCATCCAAAACTACGACATCAGAAACAAAATACTCCGTATCGCCAAAACAGGTTGTCGGCAAGCCGATGTGTTGCTCATACCTGAGGGCAACTTTTTTTCCTAAATTAGCATTTATTTTTTGCGCTACAGCATCTTCACGCACCGTAAAGAGGAATTTTTCTGACATGGTGCCTGGCATAGAAACCATGGCCAATTCACCCTCCCAGGTTTTGCATACGTAGCCGCGATTAGAGAATTTCTGCACATATCCAGCTCGCTCGCCACTTCCGTAGCTCCAATTGAGCATCGCCCATGTATAGACTGAAACGCCCGCTAACCCAATTAAAACAAGGCTTAAGAGCCATTTTATAAAGCTATTCATCAGAATTTCCTTGGTAAATCACCACACAAACCCTAAGCGGGTACTTAAATCTTCTATAGAAAGTATATGAGCATCTAGTTGCGAGAAATACTCTATTTGAGGCCAGGATCCAAATTAAAATGTCCATCACTACCTTAAATAGACAAAACATATGGAAATTCGCCACATCATCTTTTTTATTTTTGTAGCATCTGCTATTTACGTCTATTTCAGGGGAAAGGTGCGTTTTGGCGTAGTAAGATCCCTTACGGACTACCAGGTACTTCTAGCGCCAGTAAATACCTTGCTGTATCTTTTTTCAAAAGTGAAGGCCAGCGCCTTTATTCCAGTTAGCCAATTTCCCGAGATGAGGCCTATTCAAGAGAATTGGGAAACCATACGCCAGGAGGCGCTTTCTCTTCAGGAGGGTGGGTCTATTGCAGCGGCTACTGGTTATAACGACATTGGCTTTAATTCATTCTTTCGCACCGGCTGGAAGCGTTTTCACCTTTGCTGGTACGGAAAAGAGGTGCCGTCAGCGCAAGCCAAATGCCCGAAAACAGTTGCCCTACTGAAATCAATCCCCTCAGTCAAAGCGGCCATGTTCGCGTCGCTACCACCCGGAGCAACTTTGGTGCGGCACAGAGACCCCTATGCCGGGTCCTTGCGCTATCACATTGGTCTATCCACGCCCAACAACCCCAAGTGCTTTATTGATGTGGACGGCGAGCGCTATCACTGGAAAGATGGTGAAGCGGTGATGTTTGATGAAACTTACATTCACTTTGCCGCCAATGAAACTGATCAGCAGAGGATCATTTTGTTTTGCGATGTTGAGCGCCCTGTTTACACCAAAGTTGTTGAATTATTCAATCGCTGGTTTGGGCAATACGTTATGAGCGCAGCCTCCTCTCAAAACGTAGAAGGTGAAAAAGTTGGGTTTGTAAACGTCTTATTTACCTATTTTTACCAACTTCGCGCACAAGCAAAAAAACTAAAAGCAAAACATCGCACCGTTTATTACGTAGGTAAATGGGTGCTCATTCTGGGAATTTTGTGGGCTATTTTTTGGTAGGCTGAGACATAGAGCTAGGGGCTTAATAGCTGAACAATTTGCTCTGGACTAATGGGCCCCCAAATTTCCACTCTTTTCTTGCGGCTATTTTGACCAGAGACAAATTGAATTTGCTTCTGAGGCACTCTTAATTGCTTAGAAAGCCAGGCCAATAAAAGTTCATTTGCCTTGTTTTCAAGGGCAGGAGCCTGTAGAGAAATTTTTAAACAGCCATCATGCAGGCCCACTACCTTGGTTTGTTTTGCGCCTGGCTGGCAATGCAAATTTAGGATGATTCCAGTGGGAGTTTGTTTTAACCAAATAGGCGTCATCAAAGTACTTTAAACTGAAACCATGACGATAAAGAATTCTCAAGCTTTAGAGCAGCTATTTTCAAACAATCGCACCTGGGCCGAAAGTATGGTGGCCAAGGATGCCAACTTCTTTAAGCGCTTAGTTTCTCAACAGGCTCCAGAGTATCTTTGGATAGGCTGCTCTGATAGTCGAGTGCCGGCAAATGACATTGTCAATTTATTGCCGGGTGAATTATTTGTGCATCGAAATGTTGCAAACGTAGTTGTCCATACAGACTTAAACTGCTTATCGGTTATTCAATTCGCAATTGATTTACTTAAGGTGAAGCACATATTGGTAGTGGGCCATTACGGATGCTCTGGCGTGCATGCAGCATTAACAGATAGAAGGGTTGGTCTTGCCGATAACTGGTTGCGTCACGTTAAAGATGTGCATCAAAAACATGAGCGCTATCTAGGTGACATGATTCCAACCCCAAAACGTCAAGATCGATTATGCGAGCTTAACGTAATTGAGCAGGTGGTGAACGTTTGTGAAACTACCATCGTGCAAGATGCATGGGCACGGGGACAAGATCTAACGGTTCACGGCTGGGCTTATCGACTTGAGACTGGTCTTGTCAATGACCTAGGGATGTCAAGCAGCTCCATCGAAGAAATGACTGAGCGCTATGCGAAGTCAGTAAAGCGTTACGAACTAGCGCAAAATTAATTTGCTCAAATCCTTTTCTAACCATGTAGGCGTTGCACTACTCAAGCTTCTTGCGCTACTACCTTATAGATTGTTGGTTGTGATTGGTTATGGGCTTGGCTTTATAGCCGCTCGCATTCCCGGTGATAGAAACCGAGTGGTTAAAACCAATCTGCGACTATGCTTTCCGCAATTAAGCTCGGCAGAAATTGATAGCTTAAGCAAACAACATTGGCGTCTGCTCGGCCGTAGCCTTGTAGAAAAAAGCATTATTTGGTGCGGCAGCTCAAAACAATTGAGCAATATGATCGAGGTGAAATCGGCCGTAGATCTCTCCAGCAATAAACCTCGCCTCTTGGTGAATATGCACTTCACCGGAATTGAAGGTAGCATTATTTTGAGCGCGCTAAGCAAAGAAAAGCACTGGCCCCGCACCTCTGGGTTTTTTCAAAGAATGAAAAATCCGTTTTTTAATAAAAAAATTGTTGGGTGGCGCAATCGTTTTGGTGGCAACTCTATTGATAGACAGGGAAATATTAAAGCCATCATTCGAGAAATTCGCAATGGTGACTTCATCATTATTGCGCCGGATATTGATTTAGGTCTCAAAGATTCTGAGTTCGTACCATTTTTCGGAATTCAAACCAATACGATCACCACGATTTCTCGCTTAGCCAAAATTACTGGCGCCGAGGTGTGTCTAATGACAACCACATTGAAAGCAGATGAATCTGGATATCTATGTGAAATTGGAAAACCATTAGAAAATTTTCCCGGGGAAGATCCAAAATCAGATACTGCTCGTCTTAACCAATACTTTGAGGATGAAATTCGACTGCGCCCAGCGGAATACTATTGGGTTCACAAGCGCTTCAAAAACCGTCCTGATAACGGCCCAAGCCCCTATAACCCTTCTATCTAGAGGCCTTTTGTCCTATCATTAAGGGATGACTGAACGTATTGGGCTATTTGCCGACCTCCACAGTAATTTAGAGGCTTTTGAAGCCTGTATGGCTCGCGCCGAGGAGCTAGGGGTAACTCGGATGGTTTTCTTGGGTGACCTCGTGGGCTATAACGCCGACCCTGTAGCGCTTGTTGATCGTATTGCCGATCTCGTTGATAACAAAAAAGCAATTGCCATTCTTGGTAATCATGATGAAGCTGTATTTAAGGACAGTCGCAGTCAAATGAACTCCAGTGCAAATGCTGCTATTGAATGGACTAAGTCTCAGCTTAATTCTGGCCATGTAGAGTTCCTGAAAAATCTTCCACTCATGGCTCAAGAAGATCAGATTTGTTTTGTCCATGCCTCCGCACATAATCCTGCCGACTGGAACTACATCACCGACAGCATGAGCGCTTGGCGCTGTGTACAAAATTCAGGGAAAAATTACACCTTTGTTGGTCATGCGCACGAACAAGCTTTGTTTTATCAAAGTGCCGTTGGCAAACTCATACGTTTTGCGCCGCATCCCGGCGATGAAATTCCTGTACTACATCATCGCCAATGGGTTGGAGTTGTAGGTTCGTTAGGACAACCCAGGGATGGCAATCCAGAGGCATGTTTTGCGGTTTTTGAACCCGAAGCAGAAATGCTCACGTTTCACCGCACCCCTTACGATCACTTTGCTGCTGCCGACAAAGTCCGTCGCGCTGGACTACCAGAAGATCTGGCTAATCGCCTCATTACAGGCAAGTAAATCTAATGGCTATTAATACCGACATTGAAGCAGTAGACGATATATTTCAAGAAGGCAAGGTAGTTGATGGATTTACTCTGGGCAAAGAGGTGCATCGCGGCGGAATGGCCAGCCTTTTTTCAGCAACCAAAGAAGGTGTTGATGTACCCATTCTACTAAAGATTCCACGTGTTGGCAGAGACCAGCCGGTTGAGAGCTTGATCGGATTTGAAACTGAACTGACAATCCTGCGCTCGCTTAAAAGCCCCTACGTTCCTAAATATTTGGGGTCCGGTAATATGGCTACACGCCCTTATATCGCAATGGAAAGAGTTGAAGGACGACCCCTCGAGGACTACATCAAAGAAGGTAAAGTTTTCACGATCGATGAAGTTGTTCGCATTGGAGCGGATCTTGCGCAAGCAGTTCAATCGCTTCACTCTCAGGATGCAATTCACCTAGATATCAAGCCTGAAAATATTTTGGTTGATGACAAAGGAAAGCTAACGCTCATTGATTTTGGCTTATCGCACCATGCTCGCTATCCAGATTTACTTGCAGAAGAAATGCGTAAAGGCGTCGGGTCTGCACCTTATATCTCACCCGAGCAAGTAGCCGGAATTCGATCAGATTCGCGTAGTGATATTTTTTCTATCGGCGCAATCATGTATGAATTGCTGACTGGTGAACTACCATTTGGCAACCCGCAAACGATGAGTGGCCTACGGAGACGAATGTGGGCTGAGCCGTTTCCACCACGCGCAATTCGTAGAGAGATTCCGCGCTGGCTTCAAGAGGTGGTGTTGAGATGTCTAGAGCCTCGTGCAGCTGATCGCTACCAAAGCGCCTCTCGCTTACGACAAGTATTGCGTGATCCCGAGGGCGTAACACTTACCGAACGGGCAGATCGTGTAGAGCCGCCTAGTTTTTGGCAAAACCTTAAAGGCATGTTCAAAGCTGCCGGCTATGAACCCTCACCGAGTCCACGTCCAAGTATGGGCAACTTTGATGCGCCTCTGATGATTGCTGCAATAGATACACGCCAATCTGATGAAGACTTAAGAGAGCGCATGCAAATTACAGCGAAAAACTTACTGCATGCCTATCCCGAAAGCCGATTGGTTTGCTTGAGCACCATTAGCAGCACCCCAACATTTGAGGGCAACCAAGAAAATGAAACCGCCAGCGGAATTGTGCGCGGTCATTTAGTACAGTTGATGGATTGGGCCAAACCACTGAAGCTGCCACCAGAGAGAATCTCTTATCACGTGCTAGAGGCGCTTGATCCCGCCTCACGGATTGTTGAGTTCGCCAAAGATAATGATGCATCCCTCATTCTGATTGGTGCATCACATAAGCTTCCCAACAAGGTAACCCCTTGGAGAACATCGATGACCAAGATTGTCGAAGAGGCCCCCTGCAGCGTTCATATTGTCAGAACTTAAGATGATTTCCATTGCCTCACCATGGGCAGTAATTGACGGATAATGCAGGCATGGAAGAAAAAGTACGCGTCTCAAAATTACTCTCAGAGCTAGGCCTATGCTCACGTCGTGAAGCAGACTCATATATTGAACAGGGTCTAGTAACAGTAGATGGGGAAGTGGTTAATGAATTAGGTGTTCGCGCTTTTCGTCATCAAAAAATTGAGCTGCAATCTGGCGCTAAGGCGCAACAAGCTTCTCGTATCACAGTAATTTTGAATAAGCCAGTTGGATATATTTCTCATTACGATGATGAACAAGAATATCAACCTGCAGCCTCTTTAATCACTCCCGAAAATTACTTTGCCAGTCCATTCGATAAAGGTAGAAGTCCGCGCTTCAATACAAAAGGGCTAGCGCCCGCTGGAAGATTAGACATCGACTCTACTGGCATGTTGGTTCTGACTCAAGATGGCCGTATTGCTAAATTATTGATCGGCGAAAATAGTCCGATCGAAAAAGAATATTTAGTGCGCGTTGAAGGTCTCCTTTCTTTTGAAGATTTAGACCGCCTAAGACATGGTCTCTCGCTAGATGGCGTAGAACTTAAGCCAGCACAAGTAAGTTGGCAAAACGAAGATCAGCTTCGCTTTGTTTTGCGTGAAGGTCGTAAGCGTCAAATTCGCAGAATGTGTGAAATGGTAGGTCTTAAGGTGTTGGGTCTCAAGCGCGTCAGAATGGGTCGCATCTCGTTAGGCCCCCTACCTCCAGGCCAATGGCGCTACCTAAGGCCTGAAGAGCAATTCTGAAGCCTCACGCCCGCTTATAATTGCGACCAAACTTAGATTAACTGGCGCAAAATTACCATCGAAACCTCATCCTCCAGCACGCCAGGCGCAGAAGTACTTAGACGCCGCAGCTTTGCCATCATCTCTCACCCAGATGCGGGCAAAACTACGCTGACTGAAAAATTGCTGCTCTATGCGGGCGCTATTCAAATTGCTGGCAGCGTTAAAGCTCGCAAAGCAAGTCGTCATGCAACCTCTGACTGGATGGAGATTGAAAAGCAGCGGGGCATTTCTGTAGCAAGCTCTGTGATGCAGATGGAATATCGTGATTGCATCATTAACTTATTAGACACTCCGGGTCACCAAGATTTCTCGGAAGACACTTACCGGGTATTAACCGCCGTTGACTCTGCCCTGATGGTGATTGATGCCGCTAATGGCGTTGAATCTCAAACATTACGCTTACTGGAAGTATGCCGTGCACGCAATACGCCTATTGTCACCTTCATCAACAAGATGGATCGTGAGGTAAAACCGCCGATGGAACTCATGGACGAGATCGAAACCGCTCTCGGCATTGAAGTGGTTCCATTTACTTGGCCAGTTGGCATGGGCAAATCTTTTGCTGGTGTGATCGATATTGCTAATATGCGCATGCGCATGTTCAAAGCAGGCGAAGATCGTGTTACCGAAGACTCCCATGCGGTAGTTGATGTGAATGATCCAGCCCTTAAAGAGCGCCTGGGCACTGATTTAGAAAATGCTTTGGCTGAAGTCGAGCTCATTAAAGAAGCGATGCCTGCATTTGATTTAGAAGCTTTTTTGGCCGGGCGTCAGTCTCCAGTCTTCTTTGGCTCCGCAATCAATAACTTTGGTGTGCGTGAGATTCTGAACACACTAGTTGAATTAGCACCTTCGCCAGGCTCACGCAAAGCATTACAACGCGAAGTGAGCCCCGCAGAAAACAAATTCTCGGCAGTCGTATTCAAGATTCAGGCCAACATGGATCCAGCACATCGCGACCGAGTGGCATTTTTAAGAATCTGCTCTGGTCATTTTCAGCGCGGCATGAAACTCAAGATATGTCGCAATGGCAAAGAGGTGCGCACCAATAATGCGCTTTCCTTCTTGTCACAAAGACGCGATATTTTGGATGAAGCTTTTCCTGGCGACATCATTGGCCTGCCTAATCATGGCTTGCTTCGCCTTGGCGACACATTAACCGAGGGAGAGCAGCTTCAGTTCACCGGTTTGCCATTTTTTGCGCCTGAAATTTTCCGCATGGTTGAGTCTGCAGATCCACTGCGTTCGAAACAATTGCGAACTGGTCTGATGCAATTAGGCGAAGAAGGTGCCATTCAAGTCTTTAGACCAATGACTGGCGGCACGATGCTGCTGGGCGCATTTGGCCAGCTCCAATTTGAAGTAGTTAGTCACCGACTACAAACTGAATATGGCGCAGAGGTGCGCCTATTACCAGCTCGCTATAGCTTAGCCCGCTGGGTTAGCTCAGATGACCCTGTTGCACTAAAGAAATTTACTCAAGAAAACATTCATCGCATGGCCGAAGATGTTGTAGGCGCAGCCGTTTTCTTAGCATCACATAAATCGGAATTAGATGTCGCTCAACAACGCTGGGAATCGATTCAATTCCATGCCTTGAGAGAGCATGCCGGCCTAATTTATCAGTCGGATTTAGCAGGCTAATTCATTCAACTGCTTTAATAAATTAACGCGGCGCCTTGCAATCAAATACAGCAACCAACTGAGTATCGCTGCTTCTGAATGAAGCCGTTTTACCGTATTGCGCACAATAAGAATTTGCTTTTTTTGTTAACTGCTCAATAGACTCTCCACTACTATTTAAGAGGGTAACGTGATTGGAGTCAGAAGCATCGGTATACACCGCAGCACAAGCACTCAATATAAATATGGCGCTTAGGCTAAGCATGAAATTTTTTATTAATGTGTTCATTTAAGGTTCGCTAAGACGTATTTAGAATTTATTACGGTCCAGCTTTTGTAGAATCTTTCCGGTAATTTTGCTGGCAACCGGTCTATAAATCAAAATGCAGACAATCGCTACCGGATAGGCCACAACCCAAACCTCAAGCCATACCCAAAAGAAATTTTCTGCGGGGCCAACCCGTACAAAAGTAGTGGCCAGGGTAATACTCAGAGACATTAAGAAGCCCATCACAAGGGCAAAAACTAAGCTGGGTAAATTCATCATGTCTACATCATAGCTTTTGCAGGGTTTAACTGCTATTCTGAATAATGAGCCCCGTCAATCGGGGCTTATTAATTACTTCCTCAACACCTAAAAAAATTAAACGAAGAATTGATTAAGCTCTTCTCACTAACATTCTTTTTCCTAGTATGACTGTAGACACCACCAAAACCGCGAAGATTAAGTTCATTACCGTGAGTGAATCGCCTAGCAAAATGCTGGCTGCCACTAAAGTGCAAAAAGGTTGAATTAGCTGCACTTGACTAACTCTTGCGATGCCCCCAATTGCAAGGCCCTCATACCAAAAGAAGAATCCAAGAAACATGGGGAATAGGCTCAGATAAATAAAGCTAGTCCATGCTACTGCACCTGCAGAAATATATTCTGGGCTATATGTCAGCCATGCCATCACTAGGTTTAGCGGCAATGAAATTACCAATGCCCAAGAAATTACTGCGCGGGGATTCATCTTTCTCGATAGCTCGCCGCCCTCAACATAGCCAATACATGCACTGATGCCGCCCAAGACTAATAGTCCATCAATATAGGTAAAGCTTCCCGAACTCTTGAGCAAGGCATATAAAACAACCAAGCCAGCCCCTAACAGAGACACCAGCCAAAAACCTAATGAGGGTCGCTCCTTAAAACGCAGAACCCCAATCACCGTTGTAGCAAGCGGCATCATTCCCAAAATAACGGCGCCATGAGAGGAGGAGCCTTGGGTCATTGCAACAGTAGTAAAAATAGGAAATCCAAATACAACTCCCAAAGCTATTACTACAAACTTTACAAAATCGACCTTAGAAGGCATTTCCTCTTTTTTATAGGAAAGGTAGGCGAGCGCGACAAGCCCTGCCAAGCTTGCTCTACCAAAGGCTATGAAATATGGGTTGAAGCTTAAAACAGCAATTTTGCTAACAGGCAGCGTTAAGCTAAAAATCAGAATGCCAATAAAGCCAATCAACATTCCTTTAGTTTCTTTGTTCACCATCACCCTTTTTCTTGTATTGAATTAATTGTATTAACAATCGACTGCAAGTGGGCTGTAATATTCAACTACTGCCTATGAAATTGAGCGCCCATATACAAGCTATTTATCTTGCGAACTCCGCTGGAGCAAACATGCAGTCTGTTCACTCCGCCAAACTCATTACTGGCATAGGCATTGAGGGAGATCGCTATGCCATGGGCATAGGAGTATATTCCGCAACGGAGCCTGCTAAGGTACGACACATCAGCTTAATTAGCCTATCAGGAATTGAAACAGCTAATGACTGGCTAAAGGCTGGCGATGAGCCCGCTTTTGACGCTGGAGAAACACGCCGAAATATCGCGCTTGAGGGCATCACCGCAGCTGAACTGAATAACCTGGTGGGCAAGCGATTTCAGTTAGGGAACATTCAAATGCTAGGCACTGAACTTTGTACTCCGTGCGAAAGGCCTGCTCAGCTACTTAGCAGGCCAAGCTTCATGGACGCATTTGAAGGGCGAGGAGGCATTCGTGCTGAGGTTTTAAGTTCTGGAATCCTAAGCATTGGCGATCAGCTATCCACAGAGAAAGAAAAATGATTGAATACCGCGACAACGCTAACATTAATGCCGAGCAGGCGATAGATCTTTACAAACGCTCAACTCTTGGCGAGCGTCGCCCGATTCATAATGTGCAAACCTTTGAAGCCATGCTTAAAAACGCCAACCTTACCATCACTGCATGGGATGGTGAAACTTTAGTGGGAATTTCTAGATCCTTAACTGACTTTGCTTATGTCGCATACCTTGCAGACTTAGCGGTTGATCAACAATATCAACGCTCAGGAATTGGCAAGCAACTGATTGAAGAAACCAAAACTCGACTTGGTCCCGAATGCATGATTGTCTTGTTGGCAGCACCCAAGGCAAACGAATATTATGAGCACATTGGCTTTGAACATAATCCGCGCGCCTGGACTCTAAAAAACAATTAAGTCTTTATCATCACTGCATGACCATTACTCGATTTTGTTTAGTTCGCCACGGTGAGACAGATTGGAATGCCGAGCGCCGCCTTCAAGGCCATACAGATATAGACCTAAATGCTCGGGGCTTGGCGCAAGCTGAACAAATGGCGCGCGCAATCAAAAGAATGGGTCTTGCATTTGATGTGCTGTATACAAGCGATCTCCAGCGGGCTGCCAAAACTGCAAAAGCAATTGAAGAATTATTTGATACGTCCGCTATTACTGAAGCAGGGCTTCGAGAGCGACACCTTGGAGCACTACAGGGCCTTACTACCAATGAAGCTCCTCAACTCGAGCCGGACCTTTGGAGATCTCACCTGAGCAGAAATGTTACTGAGGAATTACGCGGCGGAGAAAGCATTCAACAATTTGCAGACCGAATTAGCACTACACTCGAGAAAATCCGCGAACAATATCTTGGAAAAACAGTGTTATTGGTAAGCCATGGCGGCGCATTGGACATGATGTACAGAATTGCAAGCAATCAACTCTTACATGCTAAAAAAGCTGTTGCCGTACCTAATGCCTCCCTCAACTGGATCAGTCATGATGGACAGTCATGGAAAGTGGATTGCTGGGCTGACACTAGCCACCTAGAAAATTTGGCGTTAGATAATTTAGATCTTTAAAGACTAAAAAGTCTGACCCCTTTTAAATAATAAGCCACCCAAGGGTGGCTTATTATTTTTACACTTACTTAGCGTGCTGTAATTTATTTTGATCGGATACACAAAAATCCACGATTACATCAGCAAAGCTTAAGTAACGAGAATTGCTTTTTCTGAAGCGATCGATTTCTGCAGCCAGAGGTGAAACAATACCTTTAAAACCAGCATCTTCATAGCCAGGGTGGTATGGGGCCTCTTCAACAAATTTGTTTGTCATACATTTACCTTAATAAGTTAGCACTCAAAATGAAAATTCATTCTGGGAAATATCGATGAATTTAAAAACCGCATTTGCGGCGCGATAAAAATTTGCGAACTATTCGATCTGAATGTGCATGGAGACTCTCCCAAAGCAGCCCATCAGCGGATCATGGTCGCGCTGATGGATGCCGCTCCCCCTGTCCTTGATACCTGAGAGATTCACCTTAAGCGTAGCTTAGGGCTTGCTCCTTCGGTGCACCATAAAAATGGTGGCTCTCCAGACGGCTATTTAGAATAAGCAGTACCTTCCTGGTGGATACCTGAGCGTTCATGGGAGTTTGCGCCTTCGGTGGAGGGAGACCCCTCACTCTCCTGCTTATGAAAATTATAACTGAACGATGGTTTTATCAAACTAGTGATTTGTACCAATACGCACTAAAAAGACATCGTCAGAATAGAAAGTCCTGAAAGCAACATGACTAACTCCATCAGCAATAGAAATTTATCTTCTGGCAATGCCAACACAATTCTTTTGGAAAAAATTGAGCCAGCCAAAACACAAATCCCAATGAGCAGTCCTTGCATGATGGCTGTAATATTCAAAAAGCCTAGTTGGTGAAATGCTATGCCCTTGGTAAATAAAATCGATAGAGTGCTTGCTGCCTCCGTGCCCAAGAAGGCGCCCTTGCTTAAGCCATACGCTAAAAAGAAAGGGGTATTGATTGCTCCTGTAGTCGCAACAATGCCCGTTAAGTAGCCTATGAAAGCACCAACCAAGCCCATCTGCCAAAGCTTTAAATAAAAATTCTTTTTACGCATCCAGCGGCGAATTGGTACCAGCAAAATTAGAAAGCCGCCCAAAGTCATTTCGATCAATCGCTCATCAAGCCGCACCAAAGTATTCACACCCAACACCGTGAACGGAATAGCTACAAGACTATAGACAATGCAAACGCGCCACCGAATGACGCTCCACCACAAAAAAATACGCGAAAGATTGGCAACGGTTGCAACTAAAGCAATAACGGGAATTGCCTGAATAGGCCCATAAAAATAAACGAGGGCGGGCATTAGTATGATGGTGGTGCCAAAACCAATGACGCCACCCAAAACCCCAGCGCCCAGGCCCAGCGATCCTAGGACTAGAGCCTGAAGGATCAGATCAGACAAGCTTACTCATCTCAAATTAACAATGGGATGCCGAATAAATACTAAGTCAATCCTCTAGCGACCGCCCTGGCAATCTAGCGGCATTTCCCACATGGGCTTACCCTGAGCATAGTTACAGTTAACTCCATCAGGAGAAGTTGTGCTGGCAAGACAGCCTGATAGCGCCATAGCAAACACAGCCGATGCGGCAATAAGAAGTAATTTTTTCATGATTTTTAATCCTGATTGATTGGATGAAATCCACTTCGTAAGTAACGACTAATTTATAGCAGATTTTTTAAAGTGAAAATCTCACATTCGGCAATCTCTATACAACCAAGCTATAGAAAGACCAGCCTATGTTGAGCATTACCAATGTAATGAGAGTCCCAAAAGTAAATTTCATCCCCAATACACGGCTACTAAAGTTAGGTGGCGGCTCATTAATACCTTTGGCATGAATTAAGCGCCCAATGATTAAAGTGATGCCCGGAAGAATAACTAGCCACCAAGGCGCGCCATTTAACTCCAGGCAAGCAATCAAAATGAGTCCTATCGGTACATATTCAGCAAAGTTGCCTTGAGCACGAATAGCTCTTTCAAGATCGTCGTAACCCCCGCTTCCTAGGCCAACTTTATTTTTTCTTCTGAGGCCAATTACTGCAAAAGAAAGCTTTACGAAAATAATAGTCAAGCTTGCGGCAATAATTGAAGTCATCAGCAACATGCATTTCTCCTTAAATAACTTCTAAAACTTTGCCTAAACAATTTCCTTCATAGTTTGGTTTTTCGCCAATCTCTTCAAAAGGATGGCCAAGACGATTGACCCAAAATACATCAAACCCATACCACTTCGCGGCTAGCGCATCCCAAGCATTACTTGAGACAAATAAAATCTCTTCTTTCTTTACTGGAAAAGCTTTTAATAAAAGTTCGTAAGCCTGTGGTGCAGTTTTAAACAAACGCACATCCTCAATCGTAACAACCTTATCCAGGTATGGCGCCAGACCATTACTTTCAACTACTGTTGCCAACATCTCCCTACTACCGTTAGACAAAATCGCAGTCGAGATTCCCATATCTTTAATCGTTTTAAGAACACTTAAGCTGTCTTTAAAGCCGGTGAGCTTCGCATACTGATCCATAAGTCGCCTCTCATGCTCTGCCGTGAGATTTAATTGCATGCGCTTACAAACATAGCGAAGCGAACGAATAGTTAATTCCCAGAATGGTAGATAGTATTTACTTCCACCTGGGTTGGGGTCACTCATTGTTACTAAGCGTGTGTATTCAATTTGTCGATCGCGCCACATTAATGCAAAAGCTTGGCCATGACCTGGAAACAATTCTTCTGCTAACTGCCCCATCGAATACACATCAAATAAGGTTCCATAAGCATCAAAGGCTATGAGCTTATACATGCTTGTCTCCTGCTCTTCTTTATGAATTTCTATTGTCGCTTAAAAGCCATCTAAAAATCTCAGGCAAAAGAAAAACCACCCTAATGTGGTTGTAGAGCTTCATCGTGGCACAAGATAAAACAATCAAGGCCAATGATCCGGTCCTAATGACTCTTCAAATAGTCAATTACCCACGCTGGATCACTATCGCTTGGGAAAATCGGG
This sequence comes from Polynucleobacter sp. MWH-HuK1, assembly GCF_018881815.1. Classification (GTDB taxonomy): domain Bacteria; phylum Pseudomonadota; class Gammaproteobacteria; order Burkholderiales; family Burkholderiaceae; genus Polynucleobacter. The sequence goes on along the minus strand of NZ_JACVPP010000001.1, from coordinate 423,615 downwards.
TAATGAACCGCCTCAATGACGCCATTATTAGCGATAAGTGTGACGCGCTTTAATAGGGTCATGCCTGCAGCTACAAAGGTTGGCATATTCAATGCTTTCTGAAATTCATAATTCACATCACTAATAACCGGGAATGGGAGGTGCAGTCTATCTGCCATCTCTTTTTGATACTCTGTAGTTTGCACACTCAAGCCAACAACCTCAGCGCCCAATGCTTGAAGTTCTTGATAGTGATCTCTAAACGAACAGCTCTGAGGCGTGCAACCTCTTGCTCCAGGTATTTGATCCCAGCCATCCGGTAATGCTACGTTAGGTTGCCCCGTCATTGGATAGCAGTAGATAACTAGCCTGCCTTTGATGTCGCCAATATTAATCGTCTTACCATTGGTAGCATTTAAAGAAACATTGGGTAATTTCATACCCTTCAAATGATTGGTCGAACCATCGTCTTGAGGGATGGGTAAATCTGTAGGAAGCTGGTTTAGATTTGTCATGGAGAAATTCTATACATAAAACCACCAGAAGGTGGCTTTGGTATTGCTTGGTGGATCAGCGCGGAATCGACCAAGCCCCAGGATGCTTGATCCTTAGCCTCTAAACATAAAGTAGACCGCACCCAACAAACATAGGCCAGCCCATATGTAATCGGTCTTAAATGGTTCGCCCATATAGAAAACAGCAAATGGTACGAAGACGCTCAGCGTAATCACCTCCTGAGCAATCTTGAGTTGTCCCAAGGAAAAATATTGAAATCCAATCCGATTAGCGGGCACCTGAAAGACATACTCGAGTAAAGCAATTGCCCAGCTAGCGAGTACAGCAATCCACCAAGGTTTGGATGATAGATTTTTAAGATGCGCGTACCAGGCAAATGTCATAAAAACATTTGAAAGAACTAAAAGGCCAACAAAAGAAAATGGGCCAAAGAAATTAGATAAGTTAGGCATAAGCCAATCTTAATGAATTACCCATAAACCAAATAAAAAACCACCTTCGGGTGGTTTTTTATTTCTTGATGGCCCAGGGCAAAATCGACCAAGGGTAAGGAGCCAATCCTGCCTCCAGACTACTTCCAGCTAAGGTTCAACTTCTTATGCGAAGCGGCGCAATCTCTTAAATATAGATTAATGAGGCTTTGATAAGGAATGCCCACCTCTTCTGATACAGACTTGAAGTAGCTCACTGAATCCTCATCCAATCTAATCGTTATAGGCTTGTTGAGCATAGAAGCATATGGATTTTTACGAGCCTTTGAGAAATCATATTCTTTACGCATATCTTCACCTTTATTAATAAGCTTTTGACTCAATATTTAATTTTAAAGAAGCATGCTCATCCGCCAGCCCAAAAGAAAATGCCCCGCATAAGGCAGGGCATTATTTGAGTTTGGTGGCCCGGGGCGGAATCGAACCACCGACACAAGGATTTTCAAATATCCTCCGATAGACCGCTTTCGCTTTGATTTCAACTGGTTACACCACCCCAGACATTTCGTGCGCAAAATTTACTTAATGTGCCGGTCAAAATTTCGAGCGTAATCAGAAAGTTGCCTTAGCGTGTAAAAACTGTGCGCAAGCTCAAAACATATATGTGTCAGTCAAAAATTAGTTTGACTCCTGTGCCTGCCACCAACCATTTCTACTTGGCATGTCGTTTTGAACGACATTATTTTGTCTTGAAAGATAAAGACAGATTTGTATCTTTTGGAAAATCTTTCTTCAGAATGGATTCAACCCATTTATTTTTGGCATCCCAAAGCTCGTCAACTTCGTAGTCTGACAACTCATCACTCTCAATCAATTTTTCTACATCGATAATTTGCTCTTCTGTAGCGTCGTCGTTTTCATCCAGCAAATAACCATCTAAATTAACTTTAATTCTTGTGTCATCAGCATCAAGAATTATGTAGTCTGGACAACTATCTCCCAACTCATAAGTCATAAATGTATAACTACAGCAATAATCCATATTATCGATATCGAGATATTCCTCTGAATCTTCGTCTTCTTCATCGTCAGTTAGATATTCAAATCTAATTTCATTCCCCTCTACGACAACCTTATAGTTAGTTCCAGAGTTGAAATCTATATTTTCCTCGTCAAGATAATCCAACCATTCTGGCTGAACCTCATCATGGCCATTGGTTAAACAGCAGTAAAGTTCTGGCCCATTATTTTTGGGGCAATAAAGCGAAAGACCCCAAGAGCCGCCTTGCTCTTGATGTACCACCTTCACATCCCTAAATGACTTGCACTTTACGTCGGACTTAAACTCCATCTGATTAACGCCCACATGGTCGCTGTAATAAACCTCAAATGGCAACTTAAAGTAATCAGGTGTTGTTGATTTTTTGACAGCCTTCTTGGCAGGCGCTTTAGCAACAGGCTTTTTTAGAGCTAACGGCTTAGGCTTTTTAATAACTACCTTCTTAGTCGGTTTTTTAACAGCAGTCTTTTTTGCTGGTGCCTTTGCCATGCCCGCTCCAATTTATGTGTAATGAATGAAAATCATTCTACTAAATGTAATTAATCCTTATTCATTTTCACTATGCCTGTCTGCGCTTTATTCTGTCAATCAATAAAGCATATGAATCTCCATGTAAACCGCGCTTTTGAATCACTAGAGCGGTTTTGGCAAAGCTCCACGAGGGAGGCTGAGCATTTCGTCTTTCTCTAAACTGGATAGTGAAGCGTTCGGCTGATTAGAAGGACTAGTCGCCGTTTGTTTTGGGGCGCCAATACTGGGTTGAGGCTGTTTATAGACTGCTCTACCGATAGTACTTTTCATTGCTGGCTGTGGCATGGCTGGATAAGGAGCCTTGGGCTTTGCTAGAGGCTGTGGTTTTGGGACATGCGGGGCTTTCTTGGGTGGCTTGGGAGCTTTAGCTTTTGGTTTCGCAAGTGGTTGCGATGCTTTCTGCCTAGCATGGGCATCTGCCTGCTGTTGGATGGCACTCCAAGTGTTATCAATAATTACCCTTAGCAACCCTAACTGCTCTTCAGGGTTTGTGACTTCTTTAACTTTCATGAGTCTCTCCTTTTAATATATTTAGCGAGAGACCCATTTACAAATAAATTCTTAAACCTCAGACGGCAAGTGAACTATATTGCCAGCGCCATACTGTCCTTGTAATAAAAAATAAGCATCTTGACTGTTATCTGCAACTACCTGAGTTTTCACAACCCAACCCTGAGGCTGTATTCGTACATAAGCTTCAAATGTTTTCATTCAATCCTCCAAAAAGAGCAGAGCTAATACCATTAGCAATAGCATTAGCTCTGTATTCATCATTTGTCGTTTTAAACGACACTCCAAGTTAACGGCCAAACCCAGCTCGAACAGCCCCACTAGCCTGTTCAATTTGGGTATCGAGTTCGCCAGCTTCTACAGCGCCTTTAATAATCTCAAGTGCCTTAATAAGCTCTTCGCCTGAGCCCACCTCTACGGCAGTTTTACCTTTGGCAAATTCAATAATTTTTGCCCCATAGCGAATGTTTAAGCAAACCTTGCCGTCAGCCGCCACGTACCACCACTGGCGTATACGCTTTTCAATTTCAATATTCTTACGCGAGCCGTCGTAGTCTTTCACTGTTTTGAATTTCTTAACAGTAAAAGTACCGCCTTCCTTTTGCGCTTTGGCTAGCTGAATTTGCTCCCATACCTTAGAACCTAGCTTATTACGGCGATGAAGGATGGGTGGAATTGCGGTTGGTTTTTTAGAATTTACTAATTTCAAACTATTAAGTGTGCTCATCGTTTTCTCCTTTGTGTGAATGGGCACAGTTAATTTATTGTCGGCCATTTCGAAAGAGCAACCTCTTTATGCCAAAAGCCACATATACCTAATAATCACATTCATTTCTACTCTTCTTTTATTAGGTTTTGCTAAATAACTTTATAAATTACTACTGAAACAAGGGCAGTGACACCCAGTCGTTATGTCACCCTAAAGCTGGACTTAGAGTCGCAGTGATGGAAATTCTGGGCAGTAGCAGAGACTTAGTATCACTATCCTTTACAGGACGCCATTAGAGTTGCTTACTAATTGATACAAGAATGTTTCAGCACAAAGATTAAATGAATCACGAGCAAGCCCTGCTTACACAGCAACTTGCGAACAAGACATTGGTAGCCACTTAATGCTGATGTCATTGTTGCGTTTTACGGCCGCACATAAAAGGAGACAGCAAAACCGCCCTTACCCAATTGGGTTGTGCCCTAAGTGGTGTAGTAAAGAACTCAGAGAAAGTCCTTTTCCTTATTTCTTCTCTATAACTGAGCCTGTTGCTTAAGGCTCAGTGTAGGTTGAATCTAGAGAAAGCCAATACAAACAATTTAAGAAGAAAGAAATGTGATGAGCGACAAGCGAAATCACAAGCGAGTGTTAGCTCGCTTACTACTAAGGGGGTATAGGTAGAAAATCACCACCCGAAAAGCTTCAGCTACCTATTAATTTTTCGTAGCCCAGAAATTTAATAGCTGTAGACCCATTCAGGGTAAATCCTTCGTTTAAGCGATGATTAGAAGCTTTCGCTTACTTGGGTAGCAGAACCCGAAATCAAACAGCTTGTAGGGCTTATAAATACTTCATGAAAGTTCGTGGCGAAAATGCCACGAAAACATAATCTAATATGTAAAAGATTATGAAATCAGCTAAGTCTTTGAATTTTGGAAGGTTCTTACTTAGCCATTTTCGGTTGCTCTAACCAAACATAAGAAAACATACTGTAGCTCTGTATTTATTACATTTCAGGGAGAACGTATGTCACAAGCTAGAGTTTTAAACCCACAAGAGCTACGTAGAGTTTTAGACCATGTTGCTACACGTAGGCACAGCGCACGTAATCGCGCTATGTTGCTACTTACGCATTACGCGGGTATGCGGGTAGGTGAAGTTGCCGCCCTACGCATAAACGACGTTTTAAACAGCGATAACACGATTAAGGATGAAGTACGTTTATTGCCCGAACAAACCAAGGGTAAACATGCCCGTACTGTTTACCTTAATGAACGTATGCGCAAAGAGATTGGCCAGTATTTGCGTCTACTTCGCATTAGGGATGCCGGCAAGCCTTTGTTCTACACGCAGAAACAAGCAGGTTTCTCAGCTAACTCCCTAGCCCAGTACTTCTTTTACCTATATCGCAACGTAGGCTTAGATGGTGCGAGTAGTCATAGCGGAAGACGTAGCTTTCTAACTGGCCTTGCCAATAAAGGTACAGCAATCCATATATTAAAAAGCTTGGCAGGGCATAGAAACATCAGCACTACTGCTAGCTATCTATATTCAAGTCCAACTCAACTTAAAGCGGCGGTTGAATTGGTTTAGTCGTTTGAAACGACTTTTGTTGATACAGGGAATTTTCCCTGTGCCGCACCATTGATATATCTTTCAGCATTTTTTAGATAACGCTTAACAGTTGCGCCCATGACGTTTCTTCTTAAAAAGTTTTCATCTGCCATTAACTTTGAAGAGGTCATGGCAGTAGGCACTAATCGGAGGTTCTCCCCAACCTTCCATAGCGGTACTTTCTTAACATCAGCCCTAGTGCGAACATATTCGTCGTAAACCTGAAGTGTCTTTCTCAAATTCTCTATTGTGTAATTTCTTTCGAGGGGATAGTTGGCATTGCTAGCTTCCAGCTTCTTGGCTGTTCTTCCTCGTTTAGCGGTATGTCGCTCTTTCAATAATCGAGCAAATCTGCTTTGAAGATATCTTTTGCTAGATGTAAGAGGCGCCGCAATTATCAGTACATTGTCTTTAGTCCAAGCTTCATCCCATTGGCTTTTATCTTCAAGTTCGATTAGCGTCATTAACCCCGCTTGTTCAGAAAATAGATTGGCGCCTCGCTGTTCCTCCGTCCACCATTTCTTAAAGTTATCTTCTCTTACATCTCCAAAGTCTTTATAGAGTTTTGCGAACTTTCCTTTGCCGCTTTTTTCACAGCACTTTAAGTAGTCCTCATTACGACGCAAATAAGCCCACCACCAGTAATAAGGGCTTTGTTGTTGGTATGACAAAGAGCGTGGATTGTTCTTTGTTCCAAATGTTGGGTGCTGGGCAAGGAATCTTCTTAACATTTTCTTAACATCCAAATTACTTTAATTAGTTTGTATGCGGTTAAGTTTATCAAAAAAAGGCCTAATAGAGTCATGGCCAAGCGGTTAAATTTCTTAACAAGCAACCATACCTTTATATACACACAGGAGAAGTAAAAATGAATACATTAACTAACGCAGTAGAAACAACAGCAACAAATAAAGTCGTTTTAAACGACAAACAAAAGAAGGCTCGTAAGGCTACGATTGCCTCAACTTCTACCAAGCTCTTATACGCTATGGAAGAAAGTCGTATTACATGGGAAGAAGGCGCATATAGAACAAGTAATCAAGCTCTATATCAAGTGCTAGCCCAATGCTTACAGTTTTGCGGAGAGCTATCAATTGGAGACGCTAAAGCTCGTTTGGCTTCGCTTGAGAAGTTTTATAAATCACGCAACTATAAGTACAACAAAACCAAGCCATTAATTACCCGCGTAATTCGTGCTGTATTTGGAGATGTTGATAGACGACGCCTAAGCACCTATTCCATCGTTTTACGTAAAGCACAAAAATTAAATGTGCCTTACTTAGAGCTAGCGGATTGGATTGAAAAAGAGGGTGGCGTTCAAGAAATCAAGCTGGGACAAAGCGAAACCTTTGTAAGCATGGCTGATAAGGCAGAAATGGCAAAGGAGCACTTTGACAACATGAAAGCCCTTGGTACTGCCAGCTCCGAAATGCTTTCGCTGACAGCTGATGCTGATTTCATGGGTGATACCTGTGTATTGCTAGCAGAGCAAAACAGTCAGGGTGGATTTGATATCAAAGTCGTGATTCGTAATGCCAGCGTCGTAAAGGCGGCATTTGCGGCAATGTACTCAAAGCAACAAGAGGTTACAGCCGAAGCAAAACGAGTTGTAGATGCGGCTAACGATGCTGAAGCAAAACTTGCCAAAGCGGCCTAACCAAACAGGTGGTGGCTTAACTGCCACCACCATTAAACACTGAAAGGAATTACAAATGAACAAGGAGAACCAAAATGCGCCTCAAAATGTTTTTGACATCTACTACAGCAATCCTGAAAGTCGATTACGAATCGAAGATATTGTCACAAATATCGAAGAGATCCCTTCAAGCGGCAAATCAGGATTACTTCTTTACGGAGTCTATGGGACAGGAAAAACCACTCTCGCGAACTTGCTACCTGACGCAATCGAAAAAGGTAAAGCTGGAGTTGGCTTAAATAGCCCGGAAACCTTTATCGGCTGTCAGCAGGGATTCAATGGGCCGCAGGTAATGACACTTATAGGCAATATCTTAAACGTCATGTCCTTTAACTCTAGCGGGCTTCACTACATCATCCTTGATGAAGTCGATAACCTAACCAAGTTAGCTCAGCAGAGTTTGAAATCAGCCATGAATACTCATAGGGCAGTTTTTATTCTGACAACCAACAACATATCTGAGCTTGATAAAGGCCTTAAAGATAGATGTGTTTTGATTGAAATGAATGCGGGCGCTCCTGAGGAGTATTTGCCATTAGCAAAAGAAATCGCCCAAAATAAAAATGTCTTTTTAAACGACGAAGTTTTATTAGAGGCTATTTCATTGGCAAATGGGTCATTTAGAAATCTTAATCATGGCCTCAAGCGGTTAGCTAGGCGGAAAGGAGTAGCGATATGAAAAGTCGAGATATTCACCATGGCGTCTACATGGCACCATTTGGTTTATCAACAATTGTTATGGCAAGTCAATCTAATCTTGAATGGCATATGAATAAATACCGCACCCAAAAAGATGAATCATTTTTGAAGGGCTTGCTTAAAAGACTTGAATATTCACTGCCTTTGGAAGACAAGTTTTTTGACTCTAATCCTCACCTAGCCGTATCTAGCAATCAAAGGTGGAAGAATTTTTGTGATGATTGCGTGATTCTTGCGACCTTATCAGCATATTTAAATAATAGCAGGGTCGCACTAATTCACCCTGATTCATTTAATCCCTCCGAAGGATTGAATTCTAAATATGAAATGCCAAAGAAACGCCCAACTTTTATTGAGGGCATAGAAATTCAGCAACTCAATTAACTCTCTTTAAGCCCACTTTTTAGTGGGCTTTTTTACGCCAATTGCTCAGCCGCCATAGTGGGAGTCAGTTTTGAATAGTGCCTCTCAATCATGGCGGCACTATTTCCCATTTGCTTAGCCAGCGTGTGAATATCCGTCTTATTCTCTAGTAGCTCTAATGTTGCGTAAGTATGTCGCAATGAGTACAAGGTACGCATTTGCCCATCCTGACTTCTGGCTAATCCACTATCTCGCATAAGCTTCTTAAATGTGCCATCAATACGCAAAGGTTGATGCCCATCTGCCATCACAAATATCCTTTGCGGCGCACGAGATTCAAACAATCTATCAAACGGAATGTCATACACAGCTTTTTGGCGGCTATGTAATCTCTTGAGAACATCAACAGCCCTATGTTTAGCTATTAGCCAGCGACCGCCAGTTTTGCCATCCACCCATATACGCAGATATTTCTTGCCATCATTGGTATGCCATTCAATATTGTTCCAGCAAATATTGAGTGCTTCAGTACCATGTCGCATGCCAGTTAGCAAAAGCATCTCTACATAGTCACGTACTAAAGGCCTTATCTCCCGCTCTACCTCTAGGCGGCCTTCCTTGGCCCACCTCTCCATATATTCAAATAACTTGGTAATCTCTTCGCGGCTAAAGGCAGGACGAGTTTTACCTTTATGCCCACGAGTAGTTAATTTAGGTATTGCCACTCGCTCACTTATCCAGCCTTTATTAACTGCTGTCTGCTGTAGCTTCGCCCAAGCACTGGCAAAGTTCATTAAGGTGCTGGATTTAGGCACTAGTCGCATTTGTCTATTACGCCAAATCTCAAACTCATGAACGTCTGTATAGGTTATTTCCTCTAGTCGCTTATCCATGAAATAAGGCAAAAAGTATTTCTCAATACAAGTGATATAGCTTAGGTAAACCACCTTACCAATGCCTTCATCCAAATCACGTCGCATTTCATAAAGTGTGGCGTGCGCTATTTCTGCGAATGTAGGTGCTTTTTGCGCAAGCCCCAACCGCTGGCGAAATCTGGCTTCATCATATAAATCACAGGCAACTCTGACGGCATGTTCAATTGATGCTTGCTTGGTTGAGACTCTGTCCCATGTGTTGTCATGTCGTTTAAAACGACATTGCCAGAGAGGGCTATTTGGTCTGCGAAAGAGTACTACGTCACCGTCACGTAAATAAAGCTCTGTAGGCTCTGCGTATTTAAGTTGGCCTAAGACTGTGGATTGAGATTTATGCTGAGGTGAGGGGAGAACTTCTAGATTTGTAAGTTTAGTGACTACGTCTTTAGACATCGACTTGCTGTAAAAGTTTTGAGCTCATACAGCAAGTTTATTTTCAATAAAATGTATGGGCAACCTAGTATCGGCTAGTAATTAATTTATTCCAAAACGTGTTTGAAGCTCGCCACTGAGAATATGGTCTAGCATTTCCCTCGTACATCCCGCTACCGAAAAATACATCTCCATCTTCAACTAATTTAATCCATATTTCGTATTTTATCGGCTCACCAAAAACAATTTCCGTATAAAAACCTTGTGAGTCCTGAAGACACTTGAACCATCCCTTTTGATTAAACTTTCTCTCAAGCTTGCCCTGAATAGAAATTCTTTCCCACTTAGCTATTGTTAAGTTCTCCACTTGCGCGGCAACAGGAATTAATAAGCCTTTATTTTGTCTTTTATCAGGACTAAAGAAATATTTGGCATGAATGTTTTTTTCATCATCCACAACTAATGTTTGCCCATAGTCATTAATTTTCTTGATTTTTGGAGCAGGGTCTCCAGACCAAGGACATGTGAGATTCAGCATTGAAATTGCTCCAAATGGAACTGTTACTAAAGTAGAAACGCTTTGGAAAACTTCCGATAAAGCGGAGCAATTAGCTAGAAAGGCAATGAAGTCTATGCCAGCTCTGCCACCTACACCAACAGGCAAATCACTCATCTTTGAAAGAACGATTTCATTTACGCCATTTGCTACAAATGATGCGCCAGTCTATAGAGATGATTGCCTGCCCGATACACCAGCGTTTGGCAATCCATTTGCTTGGGATGGCAAATCGCCGCAAGAAATTAAGAAGACCAAGCCTGCTGAAAAACCCAGCCCCGAAGCGTTAGCTGAATGCCTTAAGCAATTACCCCAAGACTCTATTGATGGCATCACTGCTGAAGCTCAACGGCAATTTGACATATGGAGCTCGGGAAAACTTAATCAAAGAAAGTAAGATTTCTATATATACGCATATGCGTATATATGTGTAATGTCGTTTAAAACGACATCGACTGACGCAGGGATGCGTAATTGACATGTCCTTTTAAAGGACACTTCTTAATCAGGCGCCCCATACGCAATTCTCCAAACAAAAACCACCCGGAGGTGGTTTTAGTATTTCTTGGTGGCCTGAGGCGGAATCGACCAAGCCTAAAGATATCCAATCCTAGCTCTAGACTTGTAATCTTCTAAAAGCTTTTTTTAAAACCAAAGTCAGCGGTAGCACCATTAATACTGAGCAAGCAATTAGGGCAATAGTATTCGGAACTCCAAGCCTATCCCCGGCAAAACCATAAACAAGAGGTGAAATAGCACCAGCACCAATTGTTACTGTATAAAACACTCCAAATGCTCTTGATCGCATGTGCGGTGGAACTAACTCGGGGACAGTTCCATAAAGCCCAGAGGATGTTCCATTTAAGGCAACACCAACTAATGGCAGCATCAACATAACAACATCAACATTTAGCGGCAAGGTTAAAGCCATCAGAATAGACGTAGCAATCTCTGTTATTAAAGTGGTTTTGATTACGCCAAAACGAGCTGCGATAAACCCGCAAACAAATTTACCTGCGGCGCCACCAGCAAAAGTTAAACTCAGCGCAAAGCCTACCTGCGTGACTGTGGCGCCTTTAGACATTAATAAAAAAGGTAGTAGTGTTAGAAACCCCATACGAGTAGCGCTATCGATAGCAGCAATTGACGATAAAGAAATAAAGCCTAGATTAAGAAAGTTGCTGCCTGCACCTTTTCCGCTTGTATCACTTGATGCCTTATTTAACTGGGTCTTAGAGTGATTGGTAACTGTTGTTTTAGGTAGAACAACTGCTAAGAACATTACAGCCAACAATCCCAAGAGCCCCATCACGCTGGTTACGGTATGCCAATCCCAGACTGCCAATAAAGCCGCACAGAGTGATGGCAACAACACCTTCCCTATATCGCCAGAAAAGTTATATGTGCTCAAAGCGCCCCTTAATTCCGAACCTTGAAAAGCATGGGAAGTTAATGAGGAGGAAAGGGGATGCTGAACACTGGCGCCAATACCGCTAAGAACTAAACAGGCTGCTAAACCCAAAAAACCGGTAGTCCAACCAGATAATAAAAATCCAATTGCCGCAATCAGAGTGCCGAATAGCAATAGGCGTTTTTCACCGACCTTTTCTGACAACATACTTGCTGGGACTTGTAGCGAAGCCATTGCCCCCGAATATAAAGTCTTTAAAGAGCCAACTTCAGCAAGCGATAGACCAAATGCCATTTGCCAAATGGGAAACATGACATACAGTAGGTCGGTATATCCATCATGAAGAATATGGGCACCACAACAAGACCCCAGGATTCTTTTCTTGAGCGCTTTCATAGCAACAATGTAACCGAGCCCAAATGAAAAAACCACCCGAAGGTGGTTTTAGTGTTTCTTGGTGGCCCGGGGCGGAATCGACCAGGGCAGAGGATGCCTGACTCTTTATTTACAGTTGTTGTGTAATTTCCACTTTTCTTCATGCCCCATAGCTTTAGCAAAATCAGGCACCCGACATCTTTCAGCCTCTTTGACGTCTACCTCTTTATTTATTACCCCATTCGTAGCCGATGACAATGTAGATTCATTTGATTTGTCAGAGAAATAATTGAAGATAGCCAACACACTCACAGCAAATAAAACCAGTATTGCTAATTGACTCTTAGATATATTGTTTTGTTGCTCTGTTTTGATATCACATGAATTCCCCGGACATAACTGAGCTTGAGCTTTATTGAATAGGTTGTAAATCTTACAGCCGATACAAATACCAAAAGAGGTTTCAAAAAACATCAGCGCCAAACAGGAAGCGCAAACAATAATATTGAATGGTCCGACTACGCTTTTTAACACCACCAAATAAAACATGGTGGCGGCCAGGATAAATCCGATTGACCAGGCAAAACGCTTCTGTGGAGCCCCTGTGTATTCAGGTTGCTGACCCTTAACCAACCACTGCGCCAAAACCATGACAGGCGCAAATTTGGGGTTAATAAAAATTCTGATCGTAAATTCAATTAGAAAGGCGCATACAAATACCTTGGTAGGAAAGAAGTTTCCCATTAGCCAGGCATTCATAAATGAAATTAAGGCAAATACAAACAAAATACCTGCGGCCGCTCTGACTGTTCGCTCATTCAAAACTGCGACTGGATATTCAGACTTAATCTCCCCAAATTGAAAAATGGATGTTGTCATGTTTACCCCTCATTAATATAGATAGTGAACTGTATGTCGTATGAAACGACAAAGCAAATTAACTAAGTTTGATTACTACAAAACTATCACTCCATCCTACAAAAACAATAGAGAAATTGTTGAGTGGTGCCCATAGGCGTTTTATGTATTTCAGTTGAACTATCAATGAGCTGGAATTTTTTGCCAAACTGTCCATGAAGATTTTCTGCGTTATAGCGAACCACATCTAACCCACTACACTTCTCAGGTCCTTCAGGACCAAAGGTGGACATAATCACATAGCCACCATGCCTAACTGAGCGCATCACTTGTTCTACATATCTTGCTCGTTGTGCTTCTTCAGTTAGAAAATGAAAGACTGCTCTATCGTGCCAAATATCAAAATAGCCTTGAGGTAATGTTGCCTGTGTAATGTCAGCGCAATACCAGTGAACCTTATCAGCCTGCTTACCAATGCGAGCTCTAGCTACATCAATTGCTTTTTGAGATATATCTAAAACACTAATGTCTTTGTAGCCCTCTGTTAGCAAATCATCTACTAAAGTAGCTTCTCCGCCACCAATATCAATAATTGCGGCATCTTTATTGCTTGTAGCTTGATAGATAAGATTTAAGGAAGTCTCTAAATGCGGGGCATACCAACTAACCGCATCAGGGGCTTTAGTACCGTAGACCTTTTCCCAGTGTTCTTTTTTGTTCATTTGCTAGTGCTTGGGTTGCTTATTAACAGCCTTCTTGTAGGCATCCATGCCACCTTTAGTTTTCCACTCTTCATAGCCACCCTGAAGAATGCGCAAATTCTCATAGCCAGCAACACGCAAAGCAAAGCCTGCCTGTGCTGACAGACTACCGGTATTACAGTAGATTAAGACGGGCTTGTTCTTAGGAATCTTATCTTTTTGTGCCAAGACTTGGCGCCACTCAATGTTGACTGCTCCAGGAATATGGCTCTTATCAAACTGAACCTTATCTCTAGCATCAATCACCATCATCTTCTTGTATTCTTCTGCGGGTATCTGCTCAGGAAATATCGTAGCCCCACCATAGTCTACAAACTCAAGATAACCCGCCATCTCATCAACAGCAATAGCTTTGTTATCAGCAAACGCTGGGCTTGCCATGAATGATGTGAGCGCAAGCGCAATGAATAGTTTTATCATTTATTTCCCAGTTTTAATAGTTGATTTGAACTTATCGAATTCAGGTCTCACGCTATCGTTAAATAACTTACCCTGCTTCTTCTGCTTGGTGGTTCCCTCTAATTCCAGAATGTCCGCAATAATTTGATAGCTCACCATGCCATTGTGAGCGCCACCACTTGCCGCTATGTTTTGTCCGTTGTACCAAACTGAAGGAGCTGGCGTTAATGGCGGAACGGCTGTTTGGGGCAGAATCAAAATTGGCAGTCGATACGCATTAGCAATTTCTGCGGCAATTTGAACGTTGGTATTACATCTAGTCCCAGGAGGATCTTGATTAATGAATACCAAGGCTTTTTGTCCATTAATCTCTAGCGGAACAGGGCTATTGGCTAGAACACTTAATGAAACCGAAGAGATAATTACGCCCACGAGCTTTTTAAGCATTTACAGCCTCACTTATATTCAATAAAATCATTGAATGATTATGCCTAAACAAAAAACGACTTTCAAGCAAAAACTGTTCGAGCAATTTGCCAAACTCGGAAAAGCCCTTGGTTCTGAAGTGCGCTTAGAGCTTATAGAGCTAATTATTCAGTGCCCTACGGCTGTTGAAGACCTAGCCAAAAAGGTTAAGCTGCCAATTGCCAATGTGTCGCAACACCTTCAAGTACTCAAACAAGTGGGCATTGTTAATACTGTCAGGCAAGGTAAATCCATTGTTTATGAAATAGCAGACTCAGATGTCATTGATTTGTTCTTAAAGCTACAAGGTGTTGGGCAACGCCACATTGAAGAAGTCGATAGCCTCGTCAATAAGTACCTCACCTCGCGAGATAGCTTAGAAGGCATGCCAGTTAAT
>NZ_JACVPP010000001.1:0-408968 GCF_018881815.1 Polynucleobacter sp. MWH-HuK1 | reverse complement strand
ACTTTTAGATGTGCGGCCTAGTGAAGAGTACGCTCACTCTCATCTTGAGGGGGCGCTCAATATCACCCTTGAGGAATTAGAAGAGAGATTAGGAGATTTTCCAAAATCTAAAACGATTGTTGCTTACTGTAGAGGCACATACTGCGTTCTATCTTATGAAGCTGTAAAGCGCCTCAGAGAAAAAGGATTCAAGGCGGTACGAGCAGAAGATGGCATACCTAATTGGCTCAATATGAATCTGAAGCTAGCCAAACAAGACGGGTAGTGATTGTTCCGTCTTAATCGCCTTATTCAAACGCCACAGTCTGCTTTTAAGTCGGCGCTTGTACTTTCTTTAGCTTTACATTTTTGCGTTCTACTTTTATGGACTCCATCAACAGCAAAGCCGCTAAAAAAAGTTAAAGAAGATGTCGTTGTCATCAAACTAAATGAGCCCGAAGAAAAACAAGAACCGGTCACCACCCAAAAGAATCAAACGCTCACAACGAAAGCTCCAGCAACACAAGCTGCCCCAAATGCTCCAACAGCAGAAGAATGGGCATTTGCCTCAACATACACACTAAAAAATAGTAAAGGCTACAGACACACTTGGGGCAAGCAAGTGCGTAGCATGATGGGAACAGCCGTTGAAGGTGTCGATCAAGGGCAAGTGAGATTTAGAATCGAGATTGCTCCAAATGGCAGCATCACTAGAGTTGAAACCCTCTGGAAGACATCTGATAAAGCAGAGGCTCTTGCTCGCAAAGCCATTTATTCAATGCCACCGCCACCGCCCACGCCAACTGGGAAACCACTCATCTTTGAAAAGACAATTTCGTTTACGCCATTTGCTACTGATGACACGCCAATTTATAGCGATGACTGTTTACCTGATCCCCCATCATTTAATAATCCCTTTGCTTGGGATGGCAAATCGCCACAAGAGATAAAACAAAATAAGCCTGCCGAAAAACTTAGTCCTGAATCGTTAGCAGAGTGCCTCAAACAATTACCTCAGGATTCTATTGAAGGTGTGGCCGCCCATAATCAGAGACAGCTGGATCAATGGGGGTCAAGCAATCTGAATCAAAGAAAGTAGTTCACATACATACGTCTATGCGCATATATTTGTAATGTCGTTTAAAACGACATTCCTATAATTGGGCAAGCAAAAACACTTAAGGCGTCTATGACTTGGATAATCACAAAATATCTACTGACAGCAGGGATGATTGTATTCATTAGCGAAGTTGCTAAGCGAAGCGATAAGTTAGGGGGATTCATTGCGGCATTGCCCTTGATGACATTACTTACTCTTACTTGGCTCTACATTGAGAATCAATCGGAAGAGAAAATAGCAAACCACGCTTATTACACTTTTTGGTATGTCATTCCAACATTGCCGATGTTTTTACTATTTCCCTATTTGCTACCAAGACTAGGTTTTTGGCTGACGATGGGAGCAAGTGTTGTTGTGACGGTTATATGTTTTGGACTGTTTGCTTTGCTGATGAAGGGCTTTGGAATTGAACTGTTGTGATGATTTGTCGTTTTAAACGACAGCGATATATAAAGTCCAATAGCGTCTAGCACTGTGATTAGAGAGTGAAAACGAAAACAGCCGCCGAAAGGCGACTGTTTGAGTTCTTGGTGGCCCGGGGCGGAATCGAGCCAGGCCCGAAGATGTCTAATCCTGTTTTATGGCGCGAGAAAATTTGATAAAGTAAATTCTTTGGTTAACTCTAGGCCCAACATGTATTGGCTATCTTTATTAATGGCAGGTGTTTTTGAGATTGGCTGGCCTCTTGGATTAAAGCTATCAGACAATCCCAACATGAAAATCTTGGGCATTGCTTTGGCTGGAACAAGCATGGCACTGAGTGGATTCCTGCTTTGGTATTCATTAAAAGGCATTCCTATCGGAACAGCGTATGCGGTATGGACATCCATTGGCGCAGTGGGTACTTTTGCTATTGGCGTTTTAGTTTTTGGTGACCCCAATATTCCAATTCGTTGGATCGGGGCCGCATTGATTCTGCTTGGAGTCATTTTTCTGAAGATGGGCTAGCTGAGCTATAAATGAAAAAACCACCCGAAGGTGGTTTTGATGTTTCTTGGTGGCCCGGGGCGCAATCGAACCAGGGCCGAGGAGTTCCTATCCTACCCTCTATAGCTATCTAATTTCTCGCTCAAAGCCTCAACCGCCTTAGTTAAAGCATAAAGCTCTTTTTCTTTCATCATGTCGATCTTTTGATGAAGCAATTCGATTTCTAGCTCCGCCTTTACATTGACTTCAAAGTCGTTATTAGCATGTTGTCGATCTATCTCCGAGAGTCGATTCTGACTCATCATGATTGCTGGCGCTGTATAAGCCGCTTGAAATGACAGCATTAAATTCAAAAGAATGAAAGGGTATGGATCCCAAACATTGTCATTGTTTACAGAGTTATAAGTAATCCAACCCAAAATACAAACGCTTTGAAAAATGATGAACTTCCAAGAGCCTACCGTTCTTGCCACCGCATCCGATATTTTTTGCCCAACAGTCAATGGTCCTATGGGTTGCTCGACATGAGCCGTAATTTGAGTTGGGAGTCCTTGGCGATGCCTTTTTCTGTGAGCACGCAAAGCGTCTAAAACTTGAAGTTCTTGATTGGTGGGTATGGTTGTAGTCATAGGTCTCTCCTAGTGCGCTTTCTATACTCTACGCCCAGAAAAGAAAAAACCACCCGAAGGTGGTTTTGGTGTTCTTGGTGGCCCGGGGCGGAATCGACCGAGACTGAGGCTGCTTAATCCAACAGCAACCCGGCCAAAAAAGTTTATTAATTTATCTCAATAACATCAAGAACCTGATTTAGAGAACTACCTTCATAGCTTGGCTTTTCGCCAATCTCTTCAAACGGATGATTCAAACGGTTCACCCAAAATACATCAAAACCATACCACTTTGCCGCTAAGGCATCCCAAGCATTACTAGAGACAAACAGAATCTCTTCCTTTTTCACAGGAAAAGCTTTTAGTAATAGCTCATAGGCTTGGGGGGCGGTTTTAAATAAGCGCACATCTTCAACGGTGACAACTTTATCCAAATAGGGTTTTAAGCCATTGCTTTCTATAACGGTGGCAAGCATTTCTGTGCTTCCATTAGATAAAATAGCCGTTGAAATACCTTTTTGTTTTACTGACTTGAGCACTTCCAGGCTGTCGTCAAAGCTCTTCAACTTAGCATACTGATCCATCAGTCGCCTCTCGTATTCTGGAGTGAGGTGTAAGCTCATGCGCTTACATACATAACGTAATGAGCGAATGGTGATCTCCCAAAATGAAAGATAGTGTTTGCTACCGTTTGGGTTAGGATCACTCATTGTCACTAAACGGGTGTATTCAATTTGGCGATCACGCCACATTAAATTCAATGCTTGACCGTGCCCCGGAAACAATTCTTCCGCTAACTGCCCCATGGAATACACATCAAGCAATGTCCCATAGGCATCAAAAGCTATCAACTTATACATACCGGCTCCTAATTATTCTTATGAACAGCCATTGTCTCATAAAACGACATCATGAACACTTACACCCACCACCACAGCCGCCGCCCTGCTTGGCATGAGTGGTGCCACCAGTATCCAATTGAGCTGGATAACCATCCTCTATTAAGGCCGCAATTAAGTCATCCGCCTTTTCGGTGGCTCTTGTCACCTTAACTTTTCCGGTAGCTAAGTCTACAGATACATCCTGTACACCTTCTAATGGTTTAAGTGCGTTAGTGACATGTTTGACGCAAGAGCCACAAGTCATACCGCTTACATCTAAGTTAATTTCGCTCATTTCAAATTCCTTTATTTGTAGGATTGATAAACACTGGGCTTGCCATTTAATCCAATTAACAAAACATCGTAGGGGTCTTTTCTGCCCTTGTACTCAGGCCCATCCATACCAGGAGAGCCAAGCGGCATAGCAGGAACGGCTAAACCAATGGCTTTAGGTTTTTCCACCAAAAGTCGCTTAATTTCTTTAGCAGGAACATGTCCTTCAATGACATAGCCACCAATTAAGGCTGTATGGCAAGAGCCAAACTGAATAGGCATACCTAACTTCTTACGAATTTCGTCATTGCCATCTGTATAGGTTTTAACAGCAAAGCCATTCTTTTCCACATGGTCCGCCCAGTCTTTACAACAACCGCAGGTGGGGCTCTTCCACATCGTAATGACAGGCTTTTGTGTTGCGCCAAAACTCAAGCTTGGCAATAAAGCCAATCCAAAAAAGATCAGCCTTCTATGTTGATTTATTAATTTCATTTTTTTAACCATTCCTTTCAACAAGTAAAAATTGCCCTTGCGGGCAATCCTCTCATTAGTGCGTATGTCCTTGGTTGTTCGTTGGCATGTTTTGTTTCATTTGCCCATCATTCATAGGCACCTGTCCGCTGTTCTTAGGCATTTGATTGGAAGGCATATTGCCCATCATTTTCTGATGTTGTTTCATCATCTTTTCATGCTTTTCGGGGTGACAGAACTCATGATCATCCGCACCTGAACTCATTTGGTGAGCACTCGCACCTTTATAACCAAGAATGCTTGGATCAACCATGCCGGCAATCATAGCGATGTGTCCAAACACCAAGAACAAGGCAACACAGATCGCATGAATCTTTAGCTTACCCATTTGATCCAATGCTTTATTGACTAATCCCATTTCCTGTAAAGCAATCCAAATGAGCGGCAATCCTGCTATGAGGTAAGTACCCACAGCAATCACATCAATCACTGTTCTCCATTCACCCGCCTTGGTAATTGGGATTACCGCATTCGTCATGATGTAAATGATGATTCCAACAAAATAAATGCCTACAGCAATGCCAGCAAAACGATTCAGGTAATAAACCGCTCCATCAAACTTGCGAGTGAATAATAGGTACAACTCGGTGATTGCCAAAGTCTCAGCCAGAATGACTGGAATGGCCATAAAAATAATTAAATTCCAAGGCTGGTTAACAGCCAACAACTCCATGTAGTGAGTCATGTTCATAAGATTTCTCCAATAGATTACTGTGGCTTAATGCCACAAAAAATTAGTTAACTACTTAATTAACTAATGAATCTTGGTGGCTTGAAGATATGACTAGGAATTGCCTCAACAATTAATTGAGGAACATGAGGAACAAAATGACTAGAAAAGTCAGGTTGCCTGTATTGATTAGAAGATAGGTTAGCAACTACCCCTAAGCAACATTGATGATGGGCTTGGTGATTAGTAGATTGATGTGTTTTATCAATTTTTGTATCAGCCTGAGTATGGCAATCATGCTGAATGACATGCTGGAAATGTAATTGATCTAGCCCATCGTTAGACGTAGGCATGCCAACCGCATGAATGAGGCTGGCAAATAAACTTAGGCAGAGAGCAATACAAATCTTTCTCATACTTTAATTCTATGCCTATTTAATGATTTTGTCGTTTTAAACGACACTGTCCAATACTAAAACTTATCCGCAAGAACCGCCACAACAAGCATTAGATTTAGGGCCTGTATCAGAAGTTAATAATTCACTTGCTGCCCTCAGCCCTGCTTTTACAAATAACTCTTCAGGGATAGTTTCATGGCTATTTCCGTCAACCTCAAGTGTGCGACAGCTTGATCCTTCGCAAACTGAAGAGCAGGGGGTCATGCCAACTCGAGCGCCCAGCCACTCCTCCACTGGCTTACCCGCAATCCAAACTTCATTTGATTTAGATGGATTGATTTTGAACTCTGCCTCCGTTAACTCTTTAGTTTCAAATGTAACCTCAACACCTAATGGCAGCAGTGACGATTTCAACTTGGCTAACGCCTTTTCAAGCTCTTGATGGGTTTCCCCGCAACGAATACAAGTCTCGCCCGCTTTTACAAGTCGATACCAAACTATTGGCATGGTTTTCATATAAAGCCCCCTGAAAATATTCTATGCCTATTACCGTTTTAATTCGAGCCCCAAAAAGAAAAAACCACCCGAAGGTGGTTTTGGTATTTCTTGGTGGCCCGGGGCGGAATCGAACCACCGACACAAGGATTTTCAACTCTGATAGACCGCCTAAGAGATACTTAAAATCAAAGAGATAAAGCATAGGGGGAAAGTTTTTTGTAAGCGTTGTGCTTTTGTCCCACGCAGCGTAAAAATAATTTACGCTTGCTTTATGTATGGCTAACATTTGAATGCCTCTGTAATATCAAACCAATACTCTTTAGTTTCACCTGTAGTTTTAATATCAATCGTTAATTTAGCAATATGCTTTTCGTCTTTTGTAGTAAGGTGTTCGCTTAGTTTCAATTGCCACTCTAAATTCTTCATTTTCATTTCAAAATTAATTAAGTGATGCTCAATTGCCGCCATAGCTGAGGGGCTATCTACGCCACTTATAACGATCGGGTCCTCCTCATCACCCCATCCATTTACTTTCACCTGATATTGAGCAAATTGAAATTCCAAATTCATAGTGTCTCCATTTACATTGAATAAAGCTCCTTCTACACAATTGGCAACATCAAAGTCAATAGTTTTATGAATTATTTTTGCTATACCTCTTGTCCGACAAAACAATGATTTTGTAATAGCACTACTAACCAACAGAAAACCCGTCGTTTGATTCAAATTAGGTATTTTCTGTTTAGCGTTGCTGTAGCTGCTTACGCAATCTCTCAGCATCACGCTGTCGTCGCTGTCTTTCACGCTCTGCTTGTAATTGGCGACGGCTGTTTTCAACACCTTGTTTAAGAGCGTTAATTCTAGCCTGCGCGGGCGTAAGAGGTGGCTTTGGTTTGATTGACTTAGTGGCAAATTCATAAAAGCGCATTGTGTATTTACGCAACTCAATTCACACCTCTTTAAAACTCAATACATTACCTACGCCATACTGCGCTTCGCCTAATGACTTTGCTGCTAAACCATTTTGAGCGAATATAAGAGTGAATACGGTTTGCGAACCATTTATGCGGACCCACAACTTATATTTTTTCATTTAACAAATCCACTGCGCAATTTGTTAGCCGCAAAGTCAATAGCTGCGTCTAGTTCGCCCGCTTCAACTGCGGACTTAATTACTTGTAGTGTTGAAACTAATTCAGTGGAAGCTCCAACCTCTACTGCGAATTTTCCTTTCGCCAACTCCAATACTTTTGAACCATAACGAATTGCTAGTGCTAGCTTACCGTTATCGCCTACAAACCACCACGCTTTAATACGCTTTTGTGTTTCTACTTGTTTGCGCAAACCTGTTTCTTTGTCTGTATAGCTACGAAAACGACTGACGGCGAATTGACCACCTGTTTGTTCTGCTTTAGCCAATTCAATTTGCTCCCAAATACGCTTAGCTAATTTATTTCTACGCTGTAGCACCTGCGGAATTTGATTGGGCTTTTTAGTTGATGTTAGTTTGAGTGCTGCTAGTGTGCTCATAGTGCTTCCTTTTCTGTTTGTGTAATAAAACAATAAATTCGGAAAAGCATTGAGAACAACCGAAATTCAACTCAAATTACCGTCTTACCAAATAAAACGCCACTTTCATTCTGAATTTCTTTTCACTCATATAAATAACTTTGACAGCAGAGCAATCTGTATGCCATTTACTACTACTGATAATGAGCAGCGACACTCAGTTGTTATGTCGCCCTAAAGCTGGCCATTGGTGTGCGCAGCGATGGAAATTCTGTGCGGTAGCAGAGACTTATATTCACTATCCTTAACAGGACGCCGTTAGCTTTGCTAGCTAATTGAATTGAGAATTAATCAGCATAAAGTTGATAGCCTATAGTGCTATAACAACACGAGAGAGCTCTGCTCACACAGCAACTTTCAAACAGGACAACGGTAGCCACTTATGCTGTTGTCATTGTTGCGCTTCATTTCAGCCGCATATAAAAGGAGACAGCGAAGCCGCCCTTACCTAAATGGTTATGCCCTTAGTGATGTAGTAAAGAACTCAGCGAAAGTCCTTTTCTATTACTGAGCCTGTTGCTTAAGGCTCAGTGTAGGTTGAATCTAGCGAAAGCATTCAAACATTAACTCTAAAAAATCAAAAGAGAAAAAATGTGTGAGTGAGTGCGAAGCACTTACGAAACACTAGCGAACGCAGTTCGCTATACAAGGTGGCAATAGGTCAAAAATCACCACTTGAACTTAAATTACAGACTAGTAAAAATATGCGCGGGTATTTTTTTTATACTTGATTTCATTTCTTGAGAAACCCAAAGATTCCATTTGGAAATGATCTTATCTGAAGTCTCTCTAGTATCTAAATAGCTATAGCCTTGACTAATCTTAGTCAGACAATGCCTTAATATTTCATTTTCATTGGGATAGTTTCGTTCCAATAGAAACCCAAGCCGCTTATAAAAAGCACCACTACGAAATTTTTCAGCGTAATTAAATAATAGTTCAAAGTTTTTATATTTCGAATTCGCATAATTTACTAATGCTTTTTCAACCAAATATATATTTTCAACTAGTTTAGGTTTATCCAATAAATCCACAATTGTTCTTGTTGGATCTGAAATCAATGATTGCTTACTTGTTATTTTATTTTCAATTATTCCAAATGATTTATTTCCCAACGCTAAAAGTTTTAAATCTTTTGTTGAAGTTGTTGAAAAGTCATTAGCTTGTAAAAGATGCCAATGAATAGCTGCGCTGTAAGCGCCTATGTAGAATTTATTTTTTACTAAATCTTTATTCATCTTAGCTTTGATATTTTTTTGATTTTAATTCTTTATTTGTCTGCTGTGCTTTAAATCATATCTACAAAGCTAAATCTTCACTAACTTAATGCTCTTGCTACAGAATACTTAAATAATTGCTTGTAGGGCTTATTTTGCTGTGGCTTATTGACTATAGCGACATAAGAAAATTGCGAAATTCTTATCTCAGCCCACGCTGAATTTGTAAGTCATTGATTTATGGAAACTCTTTTAATGCTGAATTTCGGTAGGAATTTTGCGCATAAGAAAACATACTAATAACAATAAATTCTTTTATGGGGAGACGAAATGGCGCAAGCTAAAACACTAAACCAAAGCGAAATTGATATGGTTTTGCGCTATATCAGCACTAAACAGAAATACAGCATTAGAAATAGGGCGATGTTGCTTACTAGCTATTGGAGTGGAATGCGGGTAGGGGAAATTGCTGCGCTAAGAATTTGTGATGTGCGAAATGAGGATGGTTCGATTAAGGGTGAGATTCGTTTAGCCGCCAACCAAACTAAGGGTAATAAGGCACGAGTTGTATTTGTCAATGAGAAACTACGAACTGAATTAGGCACCTACTTAAAACACTATCCTGTCAAAGATATGTCTTTGCCATTGTTTTATACAGAAAAGTCAAAAGGATTTACAGCTAATACACTTACGCAATGGTTCTTTTGGTTGTATCGCAAAGCAGGCGTAAGTGGAGCATCAAGTCATAGCGGAAGGCGGACTTACGCAACAGGCATAGCGAGTAATGGCACTAGTCTGCGTGTGCTAATGCGTCTAATGGGGCATAAATCTGTATCTACTACAGCAATCTATGTAGATGCCAATGACGATATGCTGCGTAAAGCTGTAGAGTTGATATAAAAAAGCCCGCTTTATAAGCGGGCTTTAAAGTTAAGCGTCAAATAAATCTACGCTTGTATATTCACATATCCTCTATTCACCGAAGCAAAACGATCAAGTAGTTGATTGATTCTATCTTCAGCTTCGTTTATGTGTTCTGCTATGTCAATCCAACCATTTTTAAAGTGATATCGAATATTTGTAATACGGACATCATACGAAATTAATTCAATTTCCCCATACATAAAAAATTCATCTTTCTTAAAAAATTCTAATAATGCTTTTTTATGCCTAATATGTATTGAATGAATATCGCAACTAACTTGTATGTCTATATCAGCCTGCTTAACAAATGCTATAGGAGTTCCTTCTAACAAACATTCCATCTCATTCTCCTTTGCCTAAAATTGTATTGTCTTTCCACGCTTCAATAATTTCGTCTAACGCACGATAGTAGGCACGATTGTCGTAATCGTTTTCATAGACCGTGTCTAACACATCACGCAACACGCTGTCGTCCAAATCAACGCCCTCACTGCGCAAGATATGCTGTGCTCGATTAAAAAAACGGTCAGGTGGAGCTGGAAGCACCTCTACTACTTCTGCTCTACTCAGCAAACCTCTATCAATCTTTTCTACTTCATTAGTAGTGAAGATAAACAACTCGCGCTCTGCCATTCCATCTAAGCACACACGAAGCGCCCCCTTTGCTTTGGGGTCGAAATTAACCTCCTCTACAACCGTGTAATTATTCTTTTGCCCATCTGTGCTGAATAAGCGGTCGTATTGAGTTGAGCGAAAGAACTTTTCTCGCACTTCCTTTGCGCTATTCAATTCTTCCGCATTGACATAGTTAATTGATACTGCGTCGCCATCTATTGCTTTAGGTATTAGCTCTGCTAGCAAACTTTTACCTGTCCCATACTCGCCGTGTAAAACTAACGGCAACATCGATTTACCATCCGCATATCGTTTGATTTGAGTTTCTAATTTTGGAGTTGCGAAAACAAACTCGTCAATTGTTTTAGGTCGATACTTGTAATTCGTGTTCATATATACTATCCTTATGTTGTGGGTTGAGTGCGCCAACACCCAACCCAAGTTTTAAAAACATTTTGTTAATTAAGCAGCCAACAATTCGCCTACCGTTTCGGTGGGCGTTTTGTTTTTTGCTGCGGACTTTGCTGCTGTTAGTGCTGCGTCTTTCTGCTTAGCATTTCCGTCTTTCTTTGCCTGTGCTTGCTGCTGACTTAAAAACAGCGCCATTTGTTGCTTAGCCCACTTAGTCATACCTGCCGAATAAGCAGGCACAGCACCCAGCGCCTTAATGTTGCCCTGCTTGTCGGCTTTACCAATCACAAATACAAAGTCTTTGTCATAGGTCTGCGCTACAAACTTGTTAGGCACTTTAAATGTTGCTAACGGCTTTGCTATTGCGTCAGCTAGTGTTTCTTCTACCAAAGTCATTGTGTTAGCAATCATTGTTTCTTTTACTACCACTTTTGATGACTTAGTAAAGCGCTTTTTACATTGCTCTACACCGCCACAATCTTCAATAAACTGCGCTAGCTGACCCGCACTAATGCCCTGCTGTAAAGCTGCTTGTAATGTTCTGCTGTAATTCATACTGCGCTGCCTATCAGTGCGAAACACATAACGCACAAATAGTGTTAGTGCTAGCGTATTAGTTTGAACACGCACCTTACAAACCTCTAAATTTAGCTTCATTTGCTTAATCGTTTCAGTTAAAAGCGTTTTACTAGTTATTGCTTGTTCATACATTGCTAAAACTTCAGCCAAAATTTCATACAAACGCTTGTTGCTGCGTGCGTATTCATTTTGCTCAAAGTGTTCGCGCTGCTTTACTAAACCGTCTGCTTTATTAACGATTGCTTGTGCCGACATAATTGATTTACTACTTACTGACTTAGCCATAATGTTTCCTTTCGATATAAATGGCGTTAATAAATGTGTGTTTGCGAAATTGCCCACACACTTCCTGCTACAAGCGTAAAAAATATTGACGCTTGCTTTACTGCTACTACATAACTTTGCTAATTTTTAAAGAGGGATACGCTGTGCTTGCCGTATCGATAGTTCTATGATACGCTGTATTAACGCGAATTATTATTACGACTTATTCTTCTTATTCTTGTTAATATTAAATGGCTAATTTAGGACGCAAACCACTTCCCCGCCTCATTAGATTGGGCTCAGATTTTGATAAAAGCGGTATTTCTGTTAAGCCCGATTTACGCTATGACTTAGTCTGCGACTACCTAAAAGCTAGTCCAAGTTATGACGCTGTAATGCGTAAGCTAGCGAATCAAAAATCGCCCTACCCATTGCCTAAAGACTACAAAGTCGTTGCTAAAGTAGTTAAAGACTTTGGTGCGATTTACAAAATGAAAGAAGCGGATTGGTGGGATAGGATAGGCAAGCAGTTATACGGCATTAGTGCGCCTTTGCCTGTTGTAAATATAGTAGGCACATTAAAAAGCACAAATAAACAGCAAATTAGCAATTGGACGGGCGTAGATTCAGTAGTTGCTGAGCTACCACTTAATCTAACTTTGCCACAGGCACTAAATCAGTTGCGTAAGCAGCTATCCAACTATCAGTTTTCTACCGTATTACCTAAACAGACTGCGCCCACATACCAACTATCGAATAGTAAGCTGCGGATTGAAACCCTTCAAAACGGACTGAGGGCATTAAAACTTTACAAACGAGGACTTCCGCTATGGAAGATAGGCAATGATCTGAGATTAATACCCGCTCAGTCATTTATTGAAAAGGATATTGATGTAAATGATCCTAATTTGGCTGATAGAAAAGAATTGCTCAGCATAGCAGCTAGTAGATTGATTAAGACTGCGGCATTGGTAGCAGAGAACGCGGCACGCGGAATGTTTCCAACAAACAAACAACATAAAGACGCAATTACAACTCCATATAAACGCAAGGCTGGCCGTCCATATAAAGTAAAAAATTAGAAATCAGCACAAATCTTTTTTATCTTTTTTTTCAATTTAGTTATTCAATTTCATTTGTTATGGTAAAACAATATTTTAAATTTGATAAGCCTAACAAAAATGCTAAAACCGCACGGAATTCTTACTTGGGATCTAAATCAAATCTCTGATTCATTAAAGCTGACACCACAAGATACAAAAGACTATTTCACAGATGGAAGAAGAGTTTCTTTTGTTTTAGAAAGGCGCTTAGCATTTGAGGTTTTAGGCGGAATACTTGCTCCTAGCGAGGGTGCTGGATTTGATTTGATAGATAAAGACGGAAAGAAATGGGAAGTTCGCTCAATTACTCGCGGCGGAATTTATTTTTGCCCGAGCTATATGGTAGGTAGCGGGAGGAGTTTTGAAGAGCAAGGCTTTTTAAATAAATTAAATGATATTGAGGGCTACATTGTTTCTGACATAGAGTGTTTTCCTAAAATACCTTTTTGGAAAATTTCTAAAACAACCGTTCAACATTGGTATTCCACTAACCAATTAGGCAGCGGCACAAAAATTTCGCGCGTTAAAGCCCTCTCATTACTGGAAAATGTATGAAATACTGGATAGGTGTAATAGGCTCACAACTTACTGCTGAAAGGTTCTCAGGCGGTTCTGATACCTGGTTTTGTATGCCAAAGTCTTGCGAGGTTAATGATTTTGTTCTTATGTATGCTTCACAAAAAGCTGCGGGCGTTAGGAGTGGAATTTTCTCTGTTTATCAAATTAGCAATAAAGATGAGTCAAAGGATGCCGAATGTCGGCGGTATGGTATTTTTTCGGGCACAGGAGAGCGACCCGTTTATGTCGATTTAAAATTATTCAACAAATTTCCAAAGCCTTTGGCATTTCAAAAAATTAAAGCAGACAGATTTCTTAGCTCCTTTTCGTATGTGCGTAGAAACTTCCAAGCCACTTACTTTCAGATTTCTGAAAAAGAATATAAGGCATTTGTAGCCTTAGGGTCAAAAGTTGAGTAATAACGATAACTTTGATTGGAATGAGTTTGAGGGCGCTATTCAATTTCTCAAAACTGGAATTAGCTCACTCTACTTTAGAGATGTTATAAAAGCTGCCACAGGTTATCAAATTGAACCTTTTAATGAAGATTCATTAAAGGTTATAACCATAATTGATAATTGGTTAAAAAATAATCTAAATCATTTATCTAATTTTGCTCAAACAACTTACATTGGGAGAGCAAATGAATTAGGTAATACGATTGAAGACGAGCTTAGAAAGAGTCTTTCAGCTATTCCAAACCTAAAATGCGCAAAACCATACCTAGCTAATGGAAACCTTCAAGCTACCGGATATCCAGATTGCCTGATTGAGATGGGAGAAGTTAAGATTTATGCGGATGTTAAAACTTTTCAAACAAAAACAATTGAATCAACTTTAAGAAGTTTTTTTTATCAGCCAACCAATAAAAGTAAGATTCACTTCAATGCTCCTCATATCATCATTGGTTTTGAAACGGAATCACTGGGGGGCGATAACAAATCTCCATTTAAGCTTGTAGGCTATAAACTAATTGATCTCTATGAGCTTAAGGTCAAATTTAAGGCAGAATTTAATGCTGGCAATATTGAAATTTACTCTCTAAAAAAACTACCTTAGTTATTTATTTTTTAAATACGACAATTCTGTTGCTGTTAGTTCCAACTTCATTATTACTTACACCCCAAATATTTGAGGTTTTAGTAAAAACCTGACTATTAATCATTACATATTCACAACTCAAACCGACCTCAATACCTAATGGCAAAATTACTTCATCTAATTTAATTTTTCCATTTCTAATCTCGCCAACCTCAAAGGCAATAATTCCGTCTTTTTTCAAAACCCTGTGAAGCTCAGACAAAACACTTTTCATTTGAGAAGCCCAAACATCAACGGTTCTTGCCATTGTTATACCTTTTCCAACTTCCTCACTATCTATTCCATTAAACCAACAGCGAAGCCAATTGTCGTCTTTATATTGAACAATATCTAAAAATGGTGGCGATGTAACTACTAACGATACCGTGTTATCTTTAATTTCATTTGTGCTATTGGCTGGCTTATTTAGATATAAAGCGCTCTGAAAAGCGTTGTGTAAATTATTAGTCTCTTCTTTAGTCAATCCACTAAGTAATTGTTTAGTTTTTTTTATGATAATTTTTTTTGTATCTCTGTATGTCGGCGTCTGTTTTCTTTTTTCATTAATTCTAATTTGACTTACAGCACTCACCGCCTGATTTGGCGGCATTGTATAAACAGAAAAGAATCCGCTTGAATGTCCTGTGAGTCTATTTGTTGCGACCATTCTTATCCAAGCATCAACGGTATCAAATGTTCCACTCTCTTCTTTATTTGAAAAATATTTTCTTAAACTAAGAATTTCATTGAATGTTTGTTCTTCATAAAACATTGAAAGATCAATATCACTTTTTAGATTTTTTTCAATCTTAATTTCAGCTAGCCTATCCTCTACTTGTCGTAAATTTGGAACAGCAAGTCTTCCAGCGGAGAAGATTGTTGAAATTGGATTAATGTCATTTTGAATTATTTTACGACCCATCAATGCTGCTTCAACAGCTGTTGTTCCCCGCCCACCAAATGGGTCATAAACAACATCGCCTTTACTGGTATATCTATTAATAAAATAATTTGGTAATTGTGGCTTAAAGCAAGCTCTATATGATATCTCCTGTATGGATGATGCCTGCCTTTGCTTGCTAGTCCAAAATTCACCAATAACTTTTTTTACCTCCAAATCACCGACGCTCATTTTCTCTTCAATGAATGAGTTATTTCTCTCAACCTCTTCATTTGGAAACATTTTTAATTGTTCAATTTTTTTCATTTAATTACTTTATTAATTAGGCTAGTTTTTCTGCCATCATTGTAGCTGTTAGCTTGCTATAGTGCCGCTCAATCATTGCGGCACTATTTCCCATTTGTTTTGCTAGCGTATGTATATCTGTTCTATTTTCAACGAGCTCTATCGTTGCGTAAGTATGACGCAGGCTATAAAGAGTTCTAGTTTGTCCTTCATTATTTTTCTCTAATCCAGTATCACGCATCAATCTTCTGAATGTTCCATTTAAACTTGGTGGTTGATATCCATCGCTGAAACGAAATAATTTATGCGGTAATCTAGTCTTCAATAATATTTCAAACTCAATATCTTTAATGTCTGCTTGTCGTTGATGTAGTCTCCGCAGCACATCTACTGCCCTATGTTTAGCAATTAACCAGCGCCCACCTGTTTTACCGCTTACCCACAAGCGTAAATATTTTTTACCCTCGTGTGTGTGCCACTCGATATTTCGCCACTCTAAGCCCATAGCCTCAGTGCCGTGTCGCATACCCGTTAGTAGCAGCAGTTCAACATAGTCTCGTAGTAAGGGGCGCATTTCTCGTTCTACTGCCAATCTGCCCGTCTGCGACCACTTGACTATATATTCAAGCAGGCAATCAATTTCTTCCCTACTAAATGCGGGACGAGGTTTGCTTTTTAAGCCACCACCACTTAGTTTGGGCACAGGCGCGCTCCCGCTTATCCAGCCTTTATTTACGGCAGTTGCTATAAGCCGATTCCACGCACTCGAAAAATTATTCAATGTGCTAGCTTTAGGCAACTTTCCCATTTGCCTATTACGCCATAGTTCAAATTCAGTTATATCGTTGTGCGTGAGTTTTTCTAAATACTTGTCTGAAAAGTAAGGTATGAAATATTTTTCAATACAACTGACATAGGAATGAAAGGCTGTCTTTCCTTTTCCCAAATCAATTTGCTGTCTCAATTCTTTTAGCGTTGCTTCAGCAATATGTGCGAAATTTTGTGTTGTGTGTGCTAAGCCTAATCGTTGCCTGTATCTTGCTTCGTCATATAAATCACAAGCAACGGCTACAGCGCCCTCTAAGCTGGCTTTGTGTGTGCTGACTCTTACCCAACCCTTATCAGCTAACTTAAAGCGGCACTGATATATTGGTGTGGAAGATCGCTTGTATAAAACAACTTCGCCATCGCGCAAATAAATTAAATTTGGCGTTGCTGAAATTAACTGCTGTAGATTTTTTTCGTGTGGCTGCGGTTGCTGTGTGGATTGTGCCGTGTCCAGTTCTTTATACATATAACAACAAAGGAACTAGCATTTGATAAAGTGCGGTGAGCGTAGATTATTTTTACGCACGCAAAGAGCAAAAGTTTGTACAAGCACAAAAGAAAACACCGCAGTCTTTCGACTACGGTGTATATATGGTGGCCCGGGGCGGAATCGAACCACCGACACAAGGATTTTCAATCCTCTGCTCTACCGACTGAGCTACCAGGCCAAGACATGGAATTATAACGAATTTGCTTTAAGCGCCCTTGATTTGGGGGATTTGCTTAATTTCATGGGCTGCACGCCCATGATTATCAGGGGTCTAGCCCTCGCCTTTATTTCGTGAGGTATCTATTCCAAGCGCCTTGAGCTTGCGATACAAATGGGTACGCTCAAGGCCTGTGTACTCAGAAATCTTGGTCATGCTACCGCCCATGATTTGCATTTGATGCTCAAAATACGCTTTTTCAAAGAGATCTCTAGCCTCTCTTAATGGCAGGTCAAAATACGTTTTTGCTATTCCACTGATGTATTCACCCTCAGCAGGTACAGGAGTCGATTCGACAAGTGCTTGCTTTGGTGGTGCTACTGGATTGGTATTGGCCTGAACTACGCGCTCTTGTTCGGGCTCGACATACTTAGGAGAAATCTCTAAAGCCTTGCTAACAGTCTTCAAAAGCTTTTGCAAAGCAATTGGCTTTTCTAAAAAGTTTAAGGCGCCAATTCGGGTTGCTTCTACAGCGGTATCAATTGTTGCATGGCCAGACATCATGACCACAGGCATCGTGAGTTGGCCGGTATTGGACCACTCTTTTAGCAAAGTAATCCCATCGGTATCGGGCATCCAAATATCTAGCAGAACTAGATCCGGACGCATTTGTTCGCGAATTGTGCGAGCTTGTATCGCACTCTCTGCGGCGTACACAGTATGGCCTTCATCTGTCAGGATCTCATTGAGAAGCTCACGAATTCCCATCTCATCATCAACAACCAAAATACTAGCCATGCTTAGGCTGCCTCTTTTGCTAGATTCATATACAATATTGATACCTGCGCACCAACCACTTCATCGCCCTGCATACGATTTCTAATTTCAATTTTCGCAGCATGGTCATCAACAATTTTCTTCACTACTGCTAAGCCCAATCCAGTGCCCTTGCTCTTAGTTGTTACATATGGCTCAAAGGCTCTTGCCAATATCTTAGCTGGAAATCCAACTCCACAATCACTTATTGTTAAACGCACTGCATTTTGAACTACGCCATTATGCTCACCATAAGGCACCAACTCTGTTTTTACCTCTACTGGACTGGTAGGATTTGGGCCCTCAAGAGTGGCATCTTGAGCGTTTTGGAGTAAGTTGTGAATTACCTGCCTCAGTTGGGTTGGGTCACCCATAATATTTGGGCAAGCTGGATCCAATTTCGTTTTCAATGGGCTGCCTTCATACAGACCCAAAATCTCTGAAGTAAGTGTATTAATGGATACCGGCTTCAATTGAGGGGTTGGTGTCTTAGCAAAATCTCTAAAGTCATTCACCATCTCTTTCATGGCTTGCACTTGGCCAATGATGGTTTCAGTACTTCGATTAATCATTTCTTCTTGCTCAGGACTCAACTTACCAGCAAGCTTATGTTGCAGCCTTTCAGCGGAGAGCTGAATGGGTGTTAGAGGATTTTTAATTTCATGGGCAAGGCGCCTTGCTACCTCACTCCAGGCAATCGATCTTTGTGCGCTCACTACGTCGGTAATATCATCAAAAACAACCATTCGTAAATCACCAGTCAACTCTGTGCCGCGCACGAATAAAGTAACGCCTAATTCATTTTCAAACTCATTTGTGCTGTGTAGCTGGATTTGTTTTTGCCATACGGGTGGGCCTGTTTGACCGGTGTTTTGCTCTGCATTACCATCACTAACTACAGCAAGCTTCATGGTGGCAAATCCCTCTTTAATGGCGCCCTCAAACTCTTGTAAAGCCGGGCTGCTACTTAAAGGTTTTCCGTCAAGCTCGGTTAGGTCTTGATCAAAAATTCGGTCGGCCCCCGCATTACTAGAAACGACGTTGTAGTTTTTATCAAAAATACATACGCCTGCGGTCAGGCTTCCCAGCACACGCTCCAAGAATGCCTTAGATTCTTGCAAAGAGGTCCGAGTATCTGCCAGCTGCCTTGTCATGACATTAAATTGGCGCGTCAGCATGCCTAACTCATCGCCAGTATCAAGCTCGGGCTTAGGAGATAAATCGCCCTGGGCAACCGCTTGCGTACCTCTCAACAACATGAGGAGTGGGCGGGCGAGCTGCCTACCCAACATGAGCGCCAGGGTAATTGCAACAAATACCGCAAAGAAGAGAGTGAGGGTTAAGGTTCCGACGAACATCTTGCGTAAGCCTGTTCGCCCTAGCGATTTTTCTTGATACTCGCTATAGGCAGATTCAACAGCAAAAATGTTCTTTGCCAGCGGAGTTGGAATATATCGCACCAGCTGTAAAAAATACTTATCGTCTGTATCTTTGCCTGAATCTAATTTGCTATGAATAGGTTTTTTACGAACAATAGGAACAATCGCCCTAATGCGATAACCACGCTGCCCACCATCCACCTCAATTTGATCTAAAAAAGTAATGCCCTTCTTTTTAAAGGCCTCGGCAACCACCTCAGCACTAGGGGCAGGAAAATATTTCTTTGGCCTTACCTCACTAGTGATAATCAAATTACGCTGTATATTGAAGAGGCTTACTTCTTGAATACCAAATTGATTGCGAATCTTCATGATTGTGGCGCCAACCTGATCGGCTGTTGCGCCTGAGGGGGCTTGCACTATCTGCTCGGCAATAAAATTGCCTTCACCCAAAATTTCTTCTTGAGCAACCCGCAAAGTCACTCGTCCTAGCTCCAAGCCAGAATTGAGCGCCGACTCTACCTTCACATCAAACCAAGTTTCAATACTGCGAGATACGAACTGCAAAGATACGCCGTACAAAATTAATCCGGGAACAATGCCAACCAAAGCAAAAATCATCGCTAGCTTAGCAATCAAACGCGTACCAAAATGACCTCGATACCAACGCACCGCAATCACGCCCACCAGGGTCAAAATAACCAAAGTCAGACAAATTCCAATAACGACATTTGCGGCATATAGCCAAATGAAATAGTTATCAAAAAACTCGGTATTGGATGAGGCTATTGCAAGTAGCACCAAAAGCAATAAAGCAAATACGCCAATTAAACCAATTGTGATTGGTATGACTTTTTTACCCAATACTTTTGATGTAAAAAAGCCCGAGTCCAGCAGGGATGCTATAGATCTCATCGTTTAATCAGATTGGGGCCATTTGAAGAGAACGGAAAGCGATACCAATCGCTAGAAACATTCCAATCACGGCTGTTTAGCGCGTTGACCTGAAATGGTTTTGGTAACTTACTGAGGTCTAGGGTCATGCGCATGCTAGCCACATAGGATTTACCTGGGTCTAGTTGTGAATTTTCCATTACACGCCACCCACCAATACTACCTACCGCTTGCAGT
This sequence comes from Polynucleobacter sp. MWH-HuK1, assembly GCF_018881815.1. Taxonomy (GTDB): domain Bacteria; phylum Pseudomonadota; class Gammaproteobacteria; order Burkholderiales; family Burkholderiaceae; genus Polynucleobacter. Next base: position 388,773 of record NZ_JACVPP010000001.1, on the reverse strand, counting down.
GCCTCAGACATTGATTTGGCTGAGAAAGTAAAACCCTCTGAAGCAATGCGGTACTGCTGCGTTAAGGGTTGATATGACAAACGGGTTTGTCTTTGCACAAAAGCTGGCTTTTCATCAAACCAATACCAGCGCGATCTCGTTAAATCAAACTCAGTCTGAAAATACAGCACCACCCCTTTTTGGACTGCATCTTCGAGACCCGGGGATAATTCAATCTGAAACGTGGCGCTCAAAAGCCAGTCGTTATCAGACCTCTCCAACTCAAAGGATTTGATCTTGATACCTTCTGCACTTACAGTGGTTGAGAAAATTCCCAAAACCATCAAGAACAAAAAGAGGAATTGTTTAATTCTTTGGCTCATGGCCCATTTTTCTTAAACAAAGCATAGTAAAAACCGTCGTTTAGTTCACCAGGCAAAAGTTGGCCTGGAGCGCCTAATCGTACCGCATCGGGGTACTGCCCAGCAAACCAAATAGCCTGATCTTCACCCTCCTCAACAAATATTGAACATGTGACATATAGGAGGGTGCCGCCTGGTTTGAGCATCTTCCAAGCCTGCTTCAGAATGCCACGCTGCCTTTCTTGCAGGGCTCTTACATCAGCCTCACGCCTTAAAAAAGGTATGTCTGGGTGGCGAGACACAATACCCGAAGCAGAGCAGGGGGCATCGAGCAAAATTTTGTCAAAAAGAATGCTGTCCCACCATGCGGCTTTAGAGGCGTCGCCACGAAGCACTTTTACCTTGTCAGAGTGCAAACGAAGGCGATCTAAATTACTGCCAATTTTTCCAATCCGCTCACCATCTAACTCCAAGGCCTGCATTGAGCAATCAGCAAGTTCTAATAAGTGCGCTGTTTTGCCACCAGGTGCTGCGCAGGCATCTAACACTAACTCGCCAGCTTGAGGGTTTAACAAAATCGCAGCAAGCTGAGCTCCCGCATCTTGAACAGATACAGCGCCACTATAAAAACCGGGCAAATCAGAAACAGGCACGGCTTCTGGAATTAAAAGTGCGCCAGGCAAAACAATGCCAGCCACCTCATCAATTGGTTTTGATGCAATACCGGCATCAGACAATAACGATTGATATTGCTCGCGTGTATATTGCCGTTGATTAACGCGCAAAATTAATGGTGCGCGCTTAGCCTGCCGAAACAAAATGGATTGCCACTGTTTAGAGTAATTGCGCTTCAAATTAGCGCGCCACCATGGAGGCACATGCATAGGAATAGGGTCGGGCGGGTAACGTTTCTCGCCTTCAGGCGGCTGCACCAAGAGGCTGACTTTACGCAGGACTGCATTCACCAATCCCTTGGCATACATGGTCTTATCGTATTCGCCGCACGCCTTTACGGCCTGATCAACAATGGTGTGCGCTGGATAACCCTTACCTTCTGTTGCATCCTGCAAAAATAAAGCGATTGCCACGCTTAGCAAATGATCAGTTTCAGGCGGCGGAGTCTTTGGAATAAGTTGCCTGATTAACTCATGCGAGCGCGCCCACTTTCGTAGCGCATCAAAACTAAGACTTTGAACGATTGGTCTCTCATGCGGCTCAAGCTGATCCAAGACTTCCGTAAGTGATCTTCCACTCACTACCTCGCTGATTGCTTGTGCCGCAATAGTGATTGCTTCTGAAAGCGGGAGACTGCGTGGTGTTTTTTTGTCGGTCAAATTAATTTGCTCCGGGGTATACCCCGTTTTTAGCCATGCGCATTAAACGTGCCACCCGCTCTTCAGTGGGAGGGTGGGTTGAGAAAAGTTGCGCAAGGCCACCAGCAGCAAGAGGATTCAGAATCATCATCTGCGCTGTTTCTGGGTGTTGCTCGACAGCCTGAAATGGAATGCCCTGAGCATAGTTATGAATTTTTTCTAGTGCGTGTGCAAGGGCCTCTGGATCAGAGCTAATTTCTGCACCACCACGATCAGCCTCATATTCCCGTGCGCGCGAAATGCTCATCTGAATCAAACTTGCTGCCATTGGCGCCAATATCGCCACCATCAAACTCGCTATTGGATTGTTAGGTCTGCCCTCTGAATCGCGACCTCCAAAAAACATCGCAAAATTTGCTAATGCAGAAATTGCCCCTGCCATAGTTGCAGCAACTGTTGAAATCAAAATATCGCGATGACGAACATGTGCAAGCTCATGCGCCATAACGCCGCGCAGCTCACGATTCGAGAGAATTTTTAGAATGCCAGTTGTAGCGGCAACGGAAGCATTATCTGGATTGCGTCCTGTTGCAAATGCATTTGGCGCATCTTCATTAATCAAAAATACTTTGGGCATCGGCAGGCCCGCCTTCTCAGACAACTCTTTCACCAATCCATAAAACTGGGGCGCAGATCTCTCGTCAACCTGTTGTGCATTGGTCATCTTCAACACCATAGTGTCAGAAAACCAATAGCTGAAAAAATTCATGCCGACAGCCATCAATAAAGCCATCAACATCCCTTGCTCGCCGCCGAGCATGCCTCCAACCACAATAAATAATGCAGTAATGGCTGCCATCAAAACAGCAGTCTTTGCAAAATTAAACATTTCTACTCCTTTGACAGAAAATGCAACTGTTTTTGACCAACACCAATTGACTGTAAGCAGGTTTTAGCATCCATTTTTTTGCCTCCAGGTTTTTGCATCTGCAAAACCTCGATAACACCATGACCACACTGAATATATACGCCATCACCACTAAACCCAAGCACATCACCAACGCTTCCGGATAAGCCCATTACTCCGATTTCCGGGATTCTGGAATTCCAAAGCTTCAACACTAGCCCGTCAACCTGACCAGTAGCGCCAGGGAAAGGATTAAATGCCCGAATACGTTGATCAATTTCTTTCGCACTTAAGGACCAATCAATTTCTGCTTCGCTCTTTAGTATTTTTTCAGCATAAGTAATGCCTTGCTTTGGCTGTGGCACCCGGTTCACATCTTTACGTTGCTGCATGGTACTTAAGACGCTCACGATCGAATCGGCGCCAAGTTGCGCTAATCGATCATGCAAGCTTGCGCTTGTTTCATCGGGGGCTATATCAAGACTAGAAATTAAAACGGTATCCCCAGTATCAAGATCGGCATCCATTTGCATAATGCAAACACCAGTCTTAGCATCTCCAGCTTCAATCGCCCGCTGAATTGGCGCAGCACCACGCCAACGTGGAAGTAAAGAGGCGTGAATATTAAAACTCCCAAATCTTCCGGGTCGCTCGCTTATGTCTAAAATTTCTTGGGGCAAGATCAGGCCATATGCAACAACAACCATGGCATCAAACTCGATTGAGGAGAGACGCTCATAGGCCTCATCAGCTTGTGCTTTTTTTTGTGGATCGGCACTAGTGCGTCTTAGGGTTTCTGGCTGCAATACCGGAATATTATTTTCTAAAGCAAACTCTTTAACCGGACTTGCTTGCAAATGCATGCCCCTACCAGCACGGCGGTCAGGCTGAGTGAAGGCTAAAACAATTTCATGCCCAGCAGCGTAGATTGCACGCATGGCTTGGGCAGCAAACTCTGGGGTTCCAGCAAAGACAATTTTCATTGGGGCGCTTAGCGCTGACCTACTAATTCTTTAGCACGCTTCTTCATTTTTTGCGAGATACGAGTTCGCTTGAGAATTGATAAATATTCGACAAATACTTTTCCCTGCAAATGATCTAACTCGTGCTGCAAACAAACTGCCAACAAACCATCGGCATTTAATTCAAACTCTTTGCCGTCAATATCTAATGCCTTAACTCGAATTTCTGCCGGCCTTTCAACTTCGTCATAAAAATCAGGAACAGACAGGCAACCTTCGCGCCAAGATTTCATTTCAGTGCTTGCCCAAACAATTTCCGGATTAATAAAAACCATCAACTCGTTTTGCTCATCAGATACGTCGATCACTACGATGCGCTCATGTATGTTTACCTGGGTTGCTGCCAAGCCAACACCGGGAGCCTCATACATAGTCTCAGCCATATCAGCGACAATTTTTTTAATGCGAGCGTCAACCTGCGCAACCGGTTTTGCAACCTTATGCAGGCGAGGATCTGGATAACAAAGGACGTTTAACAAAGCCATATAAGAATTATCCAACAGAGCTATCAGTCTGTCCTGATTGTTCTAATTCCCCTATGGCACAAAATTGATTTATGCAATTAACGCCCGTAACGACTAACGCCATCCGCATCGATCGTAAAAATGCCGACTATCCTCGCGGTCTTCAGGATTTGTATGACCCTCCAGACTCGCTCTATATATATGGAGATGCCAGTCTTTTAAAGAAGCCCATGATTGCCATCGTCGGCTCAAGAAACGCCAGTCCAGAGGGTTTAAAAAATGCTCGCTACCTTGCACAGGATCTAGCCAGGGCGGGGGCACTCATTGTTTCTGGGATGGCAATGGGCATCGATAGCGCAGCCCACCATGCGGTTATTGAACTTGGGTCGGGCCACTTTACCGCCGCCATACTAGGCACCGGCTTAGACATTATTTATCCCCGTCAAAACATCAACCTCTCCAGGGCCATTGGACAACAAGGACTTCTGATATCCGAGTTACCTATGGGGACAGGCCCAAAGGCATGGCACTTTCCCAGGCGAAATCGCATTATTGCAGCCCTGTCACTCGGCGTTGTAGTCATAGAAGCAGCAAAAAGGTCAGGCTCCCTCATTACGGCACGCTTAGCTGCAGAGCTGGGAAGAGAGGTTTTTGCCCTTCCTGGCCCTATAAGCAACCCCAATTCAATTGGTTGTCACATGCTGATTCAACAAGGTGCAAAACTGGCCTTTAGGACGAGTGACATACTTGAGGAACTCGATTTTTGCTGAAAAACCCCATTTAAATAGCCTTAAAGCAAGGTTTTGCTATAAAAATAGGCAATCTGTTGCATCCAAAATAGGCAAAAAATTGGGGTTTTTGGACTTTTCTTGATTTATCGGTTAATAATAAAAAAGGGGTATGTAATTGGCTGGGTCCTATTTAGGCATTAATCGACCCCCTGTTTTACCCAATAAAACATCATTTTTAGCTCAAATTTAGGCAAAACGCGTGGCGACTAAAGCAACTACCAAAAAAAGCAGCTCGAAGACTTCCGCCGGGGATAACCCAAAGGCGCTCATCATTGCGGAGAAGCCCTCTGTTGCCAATGACATTGCTAAGGCCCTAGGTGGCTTTACAAAATATGAAGATTATTTTGAAAGCGATGAATTTCTGATTTCTTCTGCAGTGGGTCATTTATTAGAGATCGCCGCTCCAGAAGAGTTTGACGTAAAACGTGGCAAGTGGTCTTTTGCCAACTTGCCAGTGGTGCCTCCTTATTTTGATTTGCGCCCAATTGCTAAAACTGAGTCGCGCTTAAAAGTTTTACAAAAGCTTATTAAGCGTAAAGATGTCACCGCACTTATTAATGCATGCGACGCGGGGCGCGAAGGCGAGTTGATTTTCCGTTTGATTGCACAACATGCAAAAGCATCGCAATCCATCAAGCGCTTGTGGCTGCAATCGATGACGCCAGCCGCAATTCGTGAGGGCTTTGCGAACTTACGAACTGATGAAGATATGAAGCCGCTTGCAGATGCTGCGCGTTGCCGCTCTGAAGCAGATTGGCTGGTTGGCATCAATGGCACTCGCGCTATGACTGCGTTTAATAGCAAGAGTGGTGGCTTCTTTTTAACCACGGTCGGTCGTGTTCAAACCCCAACACTCTCAATTGTGGTTGAGAGAGAAGAGCTCATTCGTAAATTTATTTCCAAAGACTATTGGGAAGTAAAAGCTGAATTCATTGCTGCAGCAGGCGTCTATGAAGGCCGTTGGTTTGATCCGAAATTTAAAAAGGATGCTTCCGAACCAGATGCGCGAGAGAATCGCTTATGGAGCGAAGCCGCTGCACAAAGCATCGTAGCGGCATGTCGTGACAAAAAAGCAAACGTAACCGAGGAAGCTAAGCCAGCCACGCAGCTTGCCCCTCAACTATTTGACTTAACTAGTTTGCAGCGCGAAGCAAATGCACGCTTTGGCTTCTCCGCAAAAAATACATTAGGTCTTGCACAGGCTTTATACGAGCGTCACAAAGTATTAACGTATCCGCGTACTGATGCAAAAGCTCTGCCAGAGGATTATCTCGATACGGTTAAACAAACCATGGAGAATCTTTCTGAGCACTCGCAAGAATATCGTGTGTTTGCAAAACAAATTCTGCAAGGTGATCCTAAGGATCCAAAAGCCAAAGCAGGCTACGGATGGATTAAACCGAACAAGCGTATTTTCGATAACTCCAAAATTTCCGATCACTTTGCGATCATTCCAACACTAGAAACGCCGAAGAGCTTGAGTGAGCCCGAAGCAAAACTCTATGATTTGGTGGTGCGCCGATTCTTAGCAGTGTTTTATCCTGCCGCAGAATTCCGTGTTACTACGCGTATTACAGAGGCTTCAGGACACCACTTTAAAACTGAGGGGCGCGTGCTCGTAAACCCAGGCTGGCTAACGGTCTACGGCAAATCCAATCAGGCAGATGATGAACTCGTTCCGGTCCAAGAGGGCGAATCAGTCCAAACAGAAACTATTACTGCTGTGCCATTAAAAACAAAACCACCAGCACGCTATACAGAAGCAACATTGCTCTCAGCAATGGAAAGTGCTGGCAAGTGGGTGGATGATGATGAGATGCGTGAGGCTATGGCCGAAAAAGGTTTGGGCACTCCAGCAACACGCGCGGCAATTATTGAAGGCCTGCTGGCAGAAAAATATATCGTGCGGGAAGCACGCGAGCTGATACCAACAGCAAAAGCGTTCCAGCTGATGACCCTGTTGCGCGGCTTAGATGTTGAAGAATTAACACGCCCCGATTTAACTGGTAGCTGGGAGAATAAACTTTCTCTCATCGAGCAAGGCAAAATGAATCGCGATACCTTCATGCAAGAGATCGCGCAGATGACCCAGCGCATTGTGAAGCGCGCCAAAGAATACGATAGCGACACTATCCCTGGTGACTATGCCACTATGACCACGCCATGCCCGCACTGTAAGGGTCCGGTAAAAGAAAACTACCGTCGTTTTGCTTGCGAAAAGTGCGGTTTTACTATCAGCAAAACACCGGGTGGCCGTGCATTTGAATACCCTGAAGTTGAAGAGTTACTACGTGAAAAAACAATTGGGCCTCTGCAAGGATTCCGCAGCAAAATGGGGAGACCGTTTGCGGCAATTATCAAGTTAAGTGAAATTCCAGAGGATGACAAAGACTATCCAAATGCTGGTTTCAAACTTGAGTTTGATTTTGGTAACGCACAAGATGATGAGACTGAAGCGGTTGATTTCACTGGACGCCAAGCTCTAGGAGTTTGTCCTAAATGCTCTGGCGCTGTTTATGAAGATGGCATGCGCTATGTTTGCGAAAACAATACTGGTCCGAGCAAGTCGTGTGACTTCAAAACAGGGAAAGTTGTTTTGCAACAAGAAATATCTGCAGAACAGGTTCAAAAGTTATTGAAAGAAGGCAAAACCGATCTTCTGACCAACTTCAAGTCGAACCGCACTGGGCGTGGGTTTAAGGCTTATTTAGCCTTAGATTCAGCAGGCAAAATCGGTTTTGAATTTGAGGCCAAAGCCCCCAAAGCAGAGGGCGCTGCTAAAGCCCCTGCGAAGAAACGGGCTGGCGCAAGTGCAGCAACTAAATCAGCCGCAAAACCCAAGCGCGCCAGCAAAGCAAATTCATCCTCTAGTAGCTGAGCGGTAATAAGCTTGGCTGCTAGAGCGGACCATAAAATTCCACGCGACCCCAAGGCGGTAGCCAAAAATATTCCTGGGCGCTGAGTGAGTGCGCCGATGATAGGCAAGCGATCACCGGCAACACAGCGAACGCCAACAAATTCACTGGCCTTCACTAACGAGCGAGCATCGCCCTCTTCATAAGCCAACAGGCCCTTTGCCTGTTGGCGATTGAAGTCATCACTTTCACCTCTTGGCTCCAGATCGTCTTGACCCTCATCAAAGCTCGAGCCCACAATCCATTGATAGCTGCCATCCTCTAAACAAGTCGCAGGCAAACAATAACCATCACCAGAAACACCAACTCTTGGCAACCTTTCAACCCAAGGATCCCCTTCTTTAACCGAGAAAATACTGAGCTGTCCGCGCACAGGCCTCAAAGGCAGGCGGATATCAATGCTTTTCATTAAAGACTTGGCATCCATGGCACAAGCAACGACCACCTTGTCGGCCGAAACAAGCATCTCATTTTTTGCGTCGAATAAATGCCAAGATTTAACACCCTTTTCAAGGCGCGTAATACGTGCATTCCAAACGCAAGTCAACCGATCATGATTCTTCAAGAGCTGTTTGCTTGCTTCGTATAAATTTAAACCGGCACCTCGCGGTAACCAAACACCGCTTTGCTCAATTCCACAAACCCGCTGTGCCTCTTTAGCATCCATAGCCATTGCCATATCGACATCAAGATCTAGGGAGCGAAGATGCTCCATCACTTGTGTGCGATCAAATACCTTATCTTTTTTGGTCGGCTGAAATATGCCATGTTGGTGCCATGTATTTTTCCAGCGCGCTTCTGCAAGCAAAAATGCAATGCGTGTTAGACGCAGTAAGCGTGGAGAGCCTTTGCCAATATGGGGATGAGCAATGGCATAAGCATGGCTTGAACAGGCGGTAGCTGGAGATGCGGCGGCGTCAATAATACAAACTGGTTTGCCGCGCTCGAGCAACTCATTTGCAATGGTTGCCCCACAAATGCCCGCCCCAATCACCACTATTTCATGGTGTTGGGGTTTAGTCATTTAATAAAACTATATAAAACGTTTGTGATTACTAAAGACTAATCAGCATTAAGCATTCAAACGTTGTTCGATCTTAGAGCGAGTTTCTTTCAACTCTTTTGGCAAACGATCGCCAAGGTGTTCGAACAATTCTGTATGAAGTTTAAGTTCATTCTTCCAGTCTTCAATTCCAACATTGATTGCTTTCATGAACTTCTCTGCTGAGTAGTCAAGCCCACCCCAGTGCATATCTGCGTACTCTGGGGTAATGCCAAACGGCGTTTCTTTGCCATTGGCCTTGCCTTCGGCTCGATTCAAAATCCAAGAGAGAACGCGCATGTTCTCGCCAAAGCCAGGCCATACAAACTTGCCATTTTCATCTTTACGGAACCAATTCACACAGTAGATCTTCGGCAATACAGCGCCTTCAGCTTCTAGCTTCTTACCAATATTTAACCAGTGTTGGAAGTAGTCGCTCATGTTGTAACCAGCAAATGCGATCATTGCAAATGGGTCACGGCGCACAACGCCAATCTGTCCTGTAATCGCTGCTGTAGTTTCTGAGCCCAGTGTTGCAGCCATGTAAACACCCTCAACCCAATCACGTGCTTCGCTAACCAAAGGCACAGTATTTGAACGGCGACCACCGAACAAGAAAGCATCAATTGGAACGCCCGCAGGATCATCCCAGTTTGGATCAACCGCTGGGTTATTGGTTGCAGCAACGGTGAAACGTGAGTTTGGATGTGCGGCTTTACGACCAGCAGCACCATCAGCAGGAGTCCAGTCTTTACCTTGCCAGTCGATCAAGTGTGCTGGTGGAGTTTCTGTTAAGCCCTCCCACCAAACATCACCATCATCAGTCAAACCAACGTTAGTGAAAATCACGTCTTGGTTCAATGAGTCGATACAGTTTTGGTTTGTTTGGCGATTAGTTCCGGGAGCTACGCCAAAGTAGCCAGATTCAGGGTTGATCGCAAATAAACGGGTTTTGCCGGTGACAGGGTCTTTGCGTGGCTTGATCCAAGCAATGTCGTCACCAATAGTAGTTACTTTCCAACCATCAAATCCTGCAGGAGGAATCATCATGGAGAAGTTGGTTTTGCCACACGCAGATGGGAACGCTGCAGCGATATGGTATTTCTTACCTTCGGGTGAAGTGACACCCAAAATCAACATATGCTCAGCGAGCCAGCCTTGGTCACGGCCCATGTTCGATGCGATACGCAAGGCAAAACATTTTTTGCCCAACAATGCATTACCGCCGTAGCCAGATCCAAAGGACCAGATCTCACGAGTTTCTGGGTAATGAACAATATATTTGTTCTTGTTGTTAGGCCATGCAACGTCTTTTTCACCGGCAGCCAAAGGCTTGCCAACTGTGTGGATGCAAGGAACGAACTCGCCGTCAGTGCCCAACTGATCAATAACCGCCTTACCCATACGAGTCATCAATTTCATATTGATAGCAACGTAAGGACTATCAGACAACTCCACGCCAATGTGTGCAATTGGTGAGCCAATTGGGCCCATTGAAAATGGCACAACATACATTGTTCTGCCACGCATGCAGCCATCAAATAATGGGTTCAATGTTGCACGCATCTCGCTAGGCTCCACCCAGTTATTGGTTGGACCAGCATCTTCTTTCTTGGCAGAGCAAATAAAGGTGCGGTCTTCAACACGCGCCACATCTTCGGGATCGGATAATGCTAAAAAGGAATTTTTACGTTTGGCAGGGTTAAGGCGCTTAAATACACCGGCCGAAACCAACAACTCGCAAAGCTCATCGTACTCAGCCTGTGAGCCATCGCACCAACGAATAGCGTCAGGCTTAGTCAGAGCGGCAACTTCGCCAACCCACTCAATTAAACGCTTGTTTTTTACGTAAGCTGGCGCATTCACATTGATTTGGCCACTGGTAGTTGAAGTCATATGTTTCCCTATGAAGATTGAATTTTTTAATCCGACAATTTTATCATTTTGGGTGAATTTTTACCCCCAGCCCCACACCGCACAAACCCTTTACTTGCCAATACAAAATTGACTGAAGATTTTGCCCAAAAGGTCATCAGGGAGCACCTTGCCGGTGATTTCGCCAAGGTGTTTTTGTGCTAAAGATAGCTCTTCTGCAAATAACTCCAGCGAATTGTTGCCATTTGCAGCAAACTGCTCAGATTTTTCAATATGTTCAGCAGCCCGCTCTATGCAGTCTAAATGTCTTCTACGAGCCAAAATTGTGCCCTCTTGAGGCCCATCCCAGCCTACAACTTCCAAAATCTTCTGTTTCAACCGATCTATTCCCACTCCAGTTTTGGCGGAAACCAGCAAGACTTGGTCGGACGGCAATTTTTGAGGGTCTGTCAGCAAATCCATCTTATTAACCACCTCAAGCACAGCGCATTTAGGGGGTAATTCCTTCAAAATCTGGGCTTTTAGCCCATCTTCTTGATTGCCCGCCTGGGCATCAATCAAAAAAATCACCATATCAGCAAGGCGAATGGCGTCCCAAGATCTCTCAATCCCCTTTGCTTCGACTATGTCGGACGTTTCTCTCAAGCCTGCGGTATCAATAATATGCATTGGCACACCATCAACGGTGATGCTTTCCTTTACTCGATCCCGGGTAGTTCCGGCAATTGGGGTAACAATAGCCACCTCTTCGCCAGCCAAACGATTTAACAGGGAGCTTTTCCCTACGTTCGGAGCCCCAGCCAAAACCAACTGGATTCCATCTCGCAGAATTTTTCCCTGTTTGGCACCGGCACGTAAAGTTTGTAACTTTTCTTTAACGGCTGCCAGGCGTTGACGCGCTTGGGCGTTTTCCAAAAACTCAATCTCCTCCTCTGGAAAATCTAGAGTCGATTCAACCAAAATTCTAAGTTGAGTAATTTCTTCGATGAGATTGTTAATGTCATCAGAAAAAGCGCCTTGCAAAGAACGCGCCGCACCGCGCACAGCCGCCTCACTTTGCGCATCAATCAAATCAGCAATTGCTTCGGCTTGGGTCAAATCGATCTTGTTATTAAGATAGGCGCGCAAAGTAAATTCGCCAGGCTCCGCGATTACAAGCCCCTCATTTTTTCCCAACTCTAGGCAGCGCTTTATTACCAGCTCAAGTAGTTGTGGCCCACCGTGACACTGAAGCTCTAAAACATCTTCACCCGTAAATGAGGCCGGTCCAGCAAAGTAAATGGCAATAAGCTGATCAATAGCATCGCCATGTTCGTCACACAACGTTAATAAGTAGGCTTGACGTGGAGAAAGTTTTTTTTGAAAGAGGGTGTTTGCGATCGGTTGCAGGTTTTGTCCACTAATGCGAACAACACCCACCCCAGCTTTACCCTGTGCGGTTGCAACAGCAATGATGGGCAATTTTCTCGTCATCATTGCTGTCTACTTATTACAAAGTTTTATGCCGCTCGCACATTACTTGGCGGGCTTTTTTCCAAACATTTGGTTAATCTGCCACTGCTGTGCAATTGATAGTAAGTTATTCACGACCCAGTACAAAACTAAACCAGCAGGGAAGAAGAAGAACATAACCGAGAAAACAATTGGCATGTACATCATGATTTTTGCCTGAACTGGGTCTGGTGGTGTTGGGTTCAACTTAGTTTGCACAAACATTGAAGCGGCCATAATTACCGGAAGGATGTAATACGGGTCTGGAACCGAAAGATCATGAATCCACAATACCCATGGCGCCCCACGCATCTCAACCGAGGACAATAAAACCCAATACAAGGAGATAAACACTGGGATTTGAATAAGCACGGGGAGACAGCCTCCCAACGGGTTAATCTTTTCCTTGCGATACATCTCCATCATGGCTTGATTGAGTTTTTGTGGCTCGCCTTTGTACTGCTCTTTCATGGCCACCAAGCGAGGTTGTACTTCCTTCATGCGCGCCATTGATTTATAGCTTGCGGCAGAAAGCGGGAAGAACACCAACTTAATTAAGATGGTCAAAAGAATAATTGACCAACCCCAGTTGCCAACATAAGAATGAATATTGTCTAGCAGCCAAAAAATTGGTTTGGCCAGAATTGTTAAGTAGCCATAGTCTTTCAGCAACTCAAATCCAGGGGCAATAGTTTCTAAAACACGCTCTTCTTGTGGACCAACAAATAACTTCGCTTTTTCCACAACAGAAGATCCCGAGGCAACCACTCCAAGGGGGGTTTGCATACCAATTCGATAGAGGCCGTTGTCAATTCTGCCGGCGTAAATATCGCGCACAACCTTGTCGCCCGGAATCCACGCGCTTGCGAAATAATGTTGGACCATTGCAATCCAGGCTGGCTCACCAGCCGCTACTTGAGTGGGGATGGTGATCTTGTTTTTATCAATTGCCGTGAACTCAAGCTTATTAAATTTTTCTTTGTCGGTGTAAGCAGCAGGTCCGGTAAAGGTACTAGCAGAAAAGGCGCCGTCGAAGGGGCCGATTTTTTGCTCTTGTGATGCATCACGCACAATCTCTGTGTATAGAACAAGTGGGTTTGGGTTGTTTGATGATTGGGTAACGCGATGCCCTACATCCACAACATAGCTGCCTGGATTAAGAATGAATGTTTTTTCCAACTTAACACCATTGCGCTCGCTAACAAAAACGGCAAACGGCCTGCCCGAACCATCTTTGCCGGATTGAGCCAGCTTAAATGTACTCGTATGGTTTGGAAGATCATTATTTCCGAGGGAAATTAATCCTGAACGTGCAAAGTATTTATGTGTTGGTGTGTATTGGAACAATTCAACCGGCTTATTTTCTGCGGTTAAAGATTTCAGTAGTTTTGCGTCAACAACGTTTGCGCCGCTTGCACTTATCTCTAGCACCAAAACGTCGTTTTGTAATGTGAATTTTTCTGCGCTCTCAATGGCGCCGCTATTAATAGTAGGGGTCGCAGCAACAGCCGGCGAACTGGAAATTTGTGCAGGAATATCAACCTTGCTGGCGGCAACCGCTTTATCGGCAGCCGCTGGGGCACTTGCTGGTACTCCACCAAATAAAGATGGCTTGCCTTCATGAACCTGCCAATTGTTGTAGAGCATAAGACCCGACATCGAGAATACAGCCCAAAGAATTGTTTTTTTAAAGTCCATTTACATTCACTTAAGTTGATGTTTTTGTATCTTTTAAAGCGGGATCATAGCCACCGTGTGACCATGGGTTGCAACGCAAGATACGCCACACCATTAATCCAAGGCTTTTCAAAAATCCATAATGACTAAAGCAGTCACAAGCATATTGCGAACAACTGGGCACGTATTTGCAGTGCATTCCTACATACGGGCTTAATGTTAGTTGGTAAATTTTTACCAACTTTATTGCCATATTGTTTAAAACGCGCACTTTAAATTAACCCTGAAATTTGAGAGCGCAGAATTTCTTTTTCTTTTTTTCTAAGTCTGCCTCGTGTTTCGCGACCAATGGGTTTTTTAAGCTTTACTACAACATCCTTTTTTAAGGTGTTGGCTTGGGCCGCCCAAACCAATTCGCGAATCATTCTCTTGAGACGATTTCGATCAACCGCTCTTTTGGCCAACTTCTTTGCTACAGCAACCCCCAAGTCAGGCTTGGCGCCCCCTTGGGTGGGTGCAGCATATACACCCCAGCACAAACTTGTCTGTGGGCGTATTTTTAGTAATTCAGAAATCCTAGCGCTATTCAATGGCTAAATTAAACAGCCAAACGCTTACGGCCTTTTGCACGACGTGCATTTAAAACCGCGCGTCCGCTTTTGGTTTTCATCCGAATGCGAAAGCCGTGAGTGCGCTTGCGACGTGTTACTGAGGGTTGGTAAGTTCTTTTCATGTTCGATCCCTGGAAAACCAAATATTTTCCTTGTTGCGGAGCAAAAGGTCAATCTATCTTGATGAATATGTAGGTGTTTTTCTTTATTTTTGGCTAAATTTCTCTTAAATCATTAATTTAAATAGAGAATTTTCCATTATTCACAAGTTATCCACAGGTTTTCCACGTTTTTGTAGCTTGTGGATAACTTTATGGGATCGCTACAATGGATCCTCCAAAAATATGAGCAACTTACATAATCCCCCCGCCTTGAATTCAATCAGCCCACTGGGATTTTGGGATGATGCTATTGGCATCTTATCTCGCGAACTGTCGCCCCAACAGTTTAAAACATGGATTCAACCCCTAACCTTATTATCTTTTATTGAAAGTGATGACTCACTAACAATAGGAGCCCCAAACCGCTTTAAGTTAGATTGGATTAAGAAAACTTTTGCCGACCGCTTTCAAGAGTTGGCGTCCCAGTATTTTGGTCGCCCTATAAATGTAGGATTTACATTGGCGACCGAGGCAAGTCCGGGGAGCAAAACAACCATTACACCCGAAGAGGCGCAACAAAAAGTGGTTGCTACAGAAGTTGTGGAGCCTGTAATTTCCATTGAAGAGGGGGGCTTTGAGATTGAGGACCACTCAAAACTAAACCCAAACCTTACATTCGAAACATTTGTGACCGGTAAAGCAAACCAATTGGCAAGGGCTGCCTCAATTCAGGTGGCCCATAATCCGGGCACCTCTTATAACCCCATGTTTTTATATGGTGGTGTCGGCCTTGGTAAAACCCATTTGATTCACGCGATCGGGAACCACCTTCTTAAAGATAAGCCCAACGCCCGAATCCGTTACATTCATGCAGAACAATATGTTTCCGACGTGGTACGAGCTTATCAACAAAAGGCTTTTGACCGATTTAAGCGCTACTACCATTCGTTAGATCTTTTATTAATTGACGATATCCAGTTCTTTAGCGGGAAATCCAGGACTCAGGAAGAGTTTTTCTATGCTTTCGAGGCCCTATTAAGCAATAAGTCGCAAGTCATTATTACTAGCGACACATACCCCAAGGAGATGGCTGGTATCGATGATCGACTTATATCCCGCTTCGATTCAGGCTTAACCGTCGCAATAGAGCCGCCAGAACTTGAAATGCGCGTTGCTATTCTGATGAAGAAAGCAATTAATGAGGGCATCCCCATGAGTGAGGATGTGGCTTTCTTTGTGGCAAAACACCTTCGCTCAAACGTTAGAGAGTTGGAGGGGGCTTTAAGGAAAATTTTGGCTTTTGTCCGCTTTCACGGCAAAGAGGTAACTATTGAGGTTGCTAGAACAGCGCTGAAAGACTTACTTTCAATTCAAAACCGACAAATTTCTGTGGAAAATATACAAAAGGCCGTTGCTGATTTCTATAGTATTAAGGTTGCTGATATGTACTCAAAGAAACGCCCAGCAAATATAGCCAGACCCCGCCAAATCGCCATGTTTATGGCTAAGGAGTTGACACAAAAGAGCCTGCCCGAAATTGGGGAGTTATTTGGTGGTAGGGATCACACAACGGTTTTACATGCGGTTCGGAAGATTGCAGATGAGCGAGCTCACGACAGTCAGTTGAACCATGAAATTCACGTTATTGAACAAACCTTGAAAGCTTAATTCTGGGTTGTGGATAAGGTTGTGGAGAACCCCGGGGATAAGTTTGGGGGTTACATGTGGATAAATTGTGGAAATCCTTCGCTTCATGCAAAAATAGGGTATTGGTAAAAAGTTATCCCCGTTTTATGCAGTGTTTATACAAAAGTTTTCCACAGGTTTTTTAGCGTTTAAGGTGTTGTTTTATAGAGAGTTTTTGACTTATCCACGTAAGTCCGGGCCCTTACTACTACTACTACTAAGATATATACAAGGATTTAAAAGCAATGCAACTCGTTAACACTTCACGCGATAACTTACTAAAACCTCTTCAGGTTGTTAGTGGAATTGTTGAACGCAGACATACATTACCAATTTTGGCAAATCTATTGTTTAAAAAGGTTGGTGAAAAAGTTTCTTTTATATCCACAGATATTGAAATACAAATTACAACTAACGCCAATTTTGGTGTTAGTTCTGAAGATGTAACAACTACTGTTGCCGCAAGAAAATTATTGGATATTTTGCGCGCCTTACCTGAGGGGCCGGTTTCCTTAAATCTTAAAGATAATAAGATGGTGGTGCAGAGTGGTAAGAGTCGCTTTTCTCTACAAACATTATCTGCAACTGAGTTTCCTGTGATGCAAAGTGTTGGCGAAGTTACTGCTGCATGGAGGATGTCTCAGAAGAGTTTCCGTCAATTAATTAGTCAAGTGCACTTTTCAATGGCACAACAAGATATTCGTTACTACTTGAATGGTATGTTGCTGGTGATTGAGGGTAAGGATGTTGTTGCTGTTGCAACAGACGGGCATCGTCTTGCGTATTCGCAAATGGAGTTAGCTGAGGCGCCATCTGGATCAGGTCAAAAACAAGAAATCATTATTCCGCGTAAAACAATTTTGGAGTGTCAGCATTTGTTGGAAGATTCTGAAGAGACTCTTGAGATTGGTTTGACCGCAAATCAAGTGAAGTTTTCTTTTGGTGATATTGAACTAATCTCAAAGTTGGTTGAAGGTAAATTCCCAGACTTCCAAAGAGTGATCCCTAAGGGACAGAAAAACTCGTTAGTGGTTGGTAGAGACGCATTGCAATCTGCTCTTCAACGTGCTGCCATTTTGACAACCGATAAATTTAAAGGTGTTCGTTTCTCTTTATCCCCTAATCGCATCACAATTCAATCAACTAATGCTGAGCAAGAAGAGGCGCAAGAAGAGATTGAAACTGAGTACGCAGGTGATGCGGTTGAGATTGGATTTAACGTAAGTTACTTACTTGATGTTTTATCAAACCTCAAGAATGACAAGATTCAAATTAGTTTGGGTGATGCGAATAGTAGCGCTGTAGTTACTCTGCCTGGCTCAGAGAGTTTTAAGTATGTTGTGATGCCAATGCGTATTTAACTTAGAAAAAAATGACTGAAGAAAAAAAAGTAGTAGAGCAGTACGGCGCTGCATCGATTCAAATCCTAGAGGGTCTTGAGGCTGTTCGTAAACGTCCTGGTATGTACATCGGAGACACTTCCGATGGAACCGGCCTGCATCATCTCGTTTTTGAGGTGTTGGATAACTCAATAGATGAAGCCTTAGCCGGGTATTGCTCTGAAATTACTGTAGTCATTCAAACTGATAACTCCATTTCTATCGTTGATAACGGACGAGGTGTTCCTACAGGTATTAAGTACGACGATAAACATGAGCCTAAGCGAAGTGCTGCTGAAATCGTTATGACCGAACTGCACGCTGGTGGTAAGTTCGATCAAAATAGCTATAAAGTTTCTGGTGGTTTACATGGTGTGGGCGTTAGTTGTGTAAACGCATTATCCAAATGGTTAAAATTAACTATTCGTCGTGATGGTAAAACGCATTACATGGAGTTTGCACGCGGCGTTATTCAAAACCGTAATGTTGTTGATGAAAGCGGTGTTTTGATTTCTCCAATCACTGTTACAGGTGATACAGAGCTTTCTGGAACAGAAGTTCACTTTTTAGCGGACGAAGAAATCTTTGGAAATATTGAATTCCATTATGAGATTTTGGTTAAGCGTATCCGCGAGCTCTCATTCCTAAATAACGGTGTTCACATCAAATTAATTGATCAGCGCACAGGCCAAGAAGAAGACTTCGCCTTCTCTGGTGGTGTTAAAGGGTTTGTTGAGTACATCAACCAAACTAAAAACGTACTTCACCCAAATATTTTTTATGCAGAAGGGGTTCGGCCTTCTGATCTCGGTGGGCAAATTACTGCTGAAGTGTCTATGCAGTGGAATGACAGTTTTAGCGAACAAGTTTTGTGTTTTACTAACAACATTCCGCAACGCGATGGCGGAACCCACCTAACTGGTTTGCGCGCAGCAATGACTCGTGTCATTAATAAATATATTGATGAAAACGAAGTTGCCAAGAAGGCAAAAGTAGAAATTTCTGGTGATGATATGCGGGAAGGTTTAGCCTGTGTTTTGTCAGTTAAAGTTCCGGAACCAAAATTCTCCAGTCAAACCAAAGACAAACTGGTTTCAAGCGAGGTTCGTGGACCGGTAGAAGAAATTGTTGCTGAAGCTTTAAGTGCATATTTGCAAGAGCGTCCAGCAGACGCAAAGATTTTGTGCGGCAAGATTGTTGATGCTGCGCGTGCTCGTGAGGCGGCGCGCAAAGCGCGAGACATGACCCGTCGCAAGGGTGCATTAGATGGTTTGGGTTTGCCTGGAAAATTGGCTGATTGCCAAGAAAAAGACCCATCAAAATCTGAATTATTTATTGTTGAGGGTGATTCTGCGGGTGGATCTGCTAAACAGGGGCGCGATCGTCGCTTCCAAGCAATTCTGCCTCTAAAAGGCAAAATCCTCAACGTTGAAAAAGCTCGGTTTGACAAAATGCTTGCAAGCCAAGAAGTGGTTACCTTAATTACCGTTCTTGGCACAGGTATTGGCATTGAAGAATACAAAGCTGACAAACTTCGCTATCACCGCATCATCATCATGACCGACGCGGACGTTGATGGAAGCCATATTCGCACGCTTTTATTAACCTTCTTCTATAGACAGATGCCTGAGTTAATTGAGCGCGGCCACATCTATATTGCTCAACCACCACTTTACAAAGTGAAGTTTGGTAAGAGTGAGCAATACATTAAAGATGACAACGAGCTAAATCAACTGTTATTGAAGATAGCTCTTGAAACAGCTTCTCTTCAAACACCTTCGGGCGAGGTTATTGAAGGCGACGCATTAAATGAGTTGGCAAAACACTATCAATTGATTCAATCGATTGTTGATCGACTTTCACGCACTATCGACGAAGATGCTCTGCGCGCCATTGCTTCTGGTACCTCATTAAATTTAGATACTGAAAAAGCAGCAAATGAGTCTGCTGATCGCTTACGTCAAGCGCTTGCGGATTCTTTAAACCCGCTAGCTGTAGCACCAGAAATTATTGTGCAAAAAGAAGACCGCACAGAGCGATTCCGCTTGCTGTTGTCTCGCCGCATTCATGGAAATCTCAAATTATCAGCCATTAACTCTGACTTTGTGCATGGCGACGATTATCAAAGCTTGGCAAATGCAGCTTCCGTTTTGTCTGGCAAGGTTGTTTCGGGATCTAAAGTTCGTCGTGGCGACCCAGACAAAAACCAAAAAGAGCAAACCGTCGGAGACTTTAGAGCTGCTTTCGCTTGGTTGCTATCTGAAGCAGAGCGCGTACTAAGTCGTCAACGTTATAAAGGTCTTGGTGAGATGAATCCATCACAGTTGTGGGAAACCACAATGGATGCAAGTTCAAGAACACTTTTACAGGTAAAGATCGAAGATGCGATTGCTGCAGATCAGGTCTTTACAACCCTAATGGGTGATGAGGTCGAACCTCGTAGAGTGTTTATTGAAAAGAACGCCCTGATTGCTCGTAACTTAGACGTATAAAAATGGCTAACAAAAAATTAAAACCACCCAAGGTGGACAGATCTTCTATTGTTGTTAAGTCCTCACCAATTCACGGCAAAGGCGTTTTTGTTGTAAAGCCAATTAAAAAAGGTCAGGCAATCATCGAATACAAGGGCGAACGCATAAGTTGGAAATTGGCCGAAAAACGCCATCCACATGATCCCAGGGATCCTAACCACACCTTTTACTTTTCGCTAGAGGATGGTCGTGTTATCGATGCGAAGTATGGTGGCAATGCTGCCCGCTGGATCAATCATTCATGCAAGCCTAGTTGCGAAACCCGTGAAGATACTTTTGACGGCGAGCCAAGGGTGTTTGTTTATGCAAAGCGCGCCCTCAAGGTTGGTGAAGAGTTGTTTTATGACTACTCACTAGATATCGAGGGGAAAATTACCAAACAAATGAAAAAAGATTACGAGTGCCGGTGTGGTGCGAAAAAGTGTCGCGGCACTATGTTGGCAACAAAAGATAAGTAAAAATTTTATGTTGTTTGTAACAATTCAAGAGTTGGAGGCAGCAATTAATTATTGGCGCAGCCAATCTCCATCAGAGGGCGATGAGTTGCGCCTTTGCCCTGAGGCCTCAGCACTAGCCAAGCCGTATGCATTAATGATTGTGCAGGGTGCCCAACGAGTCCCGGTGGATGTTCTTGATGACTTGGCCTGTTCTGCAATTCAACAATTTCAAAAAACAGCTTAAACATTTTTTGTCTATCTTCCCCGAGTTGTTTAGGGTTATTGCTATACATAGCAAAGCTATCTTGGAGTATTCTCATATCCTTGCTCCCAAGTAGGGGGTAGAGGGTATGAGATTGCAAGAAACAATATTAAAAACAATTGGACTGGGAAAATCCTTTAAGGGCTTTTCTGCAGTCACCGATGTGAACTTGGAAGTTACCCGGGGAACCATTCACGCTTTAATTGGTCCGAACGGCGCTGGTAAAACCACCTGCTTTAACTTGCTTACTAAATTTTTAGAGCCTAGTAGCGGTCAAATCTTATTTAATGGTTTTGATATTACCAATGAGGCTCCAGCACAAATTGCGCGGCGCGGCGTTATTCGATCTTTTCAAATTTCAGCGGTTTTCCCTCACCTAACGGTTATCGAGAATGTTCGTGTTGCACTGCAGCGAGGATTGGGAACCGAGTTTCATTTTTGGAAGTCCGGCAACTCTTTAAATGTCTTAAACGGGCGTGCCCTAGAGCTTCTTCATGAGGTTGGGCTAGAAGAATTCGCGCACGAAGAAACCTTAAATTTGGCTTATGGTCGCAAGAGGGCGCTTGAAATTGCAACCACGTTGGCTATGGAGCCAGAGCTAATGCTCTTGGATGAGCCAACCCAGGGCATGGGTCACGAAGACGTAGAGCGTGTAACAGAATTAATTGATCGTGTTGCCAAAGGGCGGACGATTCTCATGGTTGAGCACAACATGAAGGTTGTATCTTCTATTGCAGATCGAATCACCGTGTTGCAACGGGGTTCAGTTTTGGCTGAAGGGTCTTATCATGAGGTTTCTAACAACCCATTGGTTGTTGAGGCCTATATGGGAAGCCATGGGGGAGACAACCTATGAGCACCATGGCGTTGGAGGTTAAAAACCTAGAGTCTTGGTATGGCGAGTCACATATTTTGCACGGTGTAAATTTTGCTGTTCGAGATGGAGAGGTTGTCACCCTGCTTGGAAGAAACGGCGCCGGAAGAAGCACCATTCTGAAAACGATTCTTGGCTTAACCAGCAAAAGAACTGGATCTGTAGAGGTTTATGGCGAACAAACGATTGCAATGCCTACTTACAAGATTGCGCGCTTAGGTGTTGGATATTGTCCGGAAGAAAGAGGGATTTTTGCAAGCTTAAGCACCGAAGAGAATTTGTTGCTTTTGCCGGACATTGCTCCTGGTGGTATGGGTTTGGATGAGATTTATGAAATGTTCCCCAATCTATACGAAAGAAGAAACAGCCCCGGCACCCGCCTTTCTGGTGGTGAGCAACAAATGTTGGCAATGGCGCGAATTTTAAGAACGGGCGCCAAGCTTCTGTTGCTTGATGAAATTACCGAAGGTTTGGCCCCAGTCATTGTGCAAAAGCTTGGCGAGGTTGTAACTAGCCTCCGCAGTAAAGGGTTCACCATTGTGTTGGTTGAGCAGAATTTCCGTTTTGCGGCACCTTTGGCTGATCGCCACTATGTTGTTGAACATGGAAATGTGGTTGAGGTTGTAAATCAGAATGAGCTTGCTGAAAAAGCGGCTTTATTAAATGAGTATCTTGGTGTTTAGTGGATTTCTATAGGAGATGGCAATGAAGTTAAAGCAAATAACCGCGTGTCTGGTTGCGGCGACCATGTTTGGTTCAAACCCAGTGTTTGCGCAAAGCGCACCGAAGGTTAGTGGCGATGTTATTAAGATTGGTGTGTTGACCGATCTTTCCTCAACCTATTCTGACTTGGCTGGTCCAGGCGCTGTAATTGCTGCAAAGATGGCGATTGCGGATTTTTCTAAAGATGGAACTGTAATTGGCAAGAAGATCGAGTTAGTTAGTGCTGATCACCAGAACAAGGCTGATATTGCTGCAAACAAGGCTCGTGAGTGGTACGACAAAGATGGTGTAGACGTCATTGTTGAATTGGTTTCAACTAACGTTGCTTTGGCTGTAATGGAAGTTGCTGAACAAAAGAATAAGATTACTTTGGTTTCTGGCGCAGCTTCTTTGCCAATCACCAATGAGAAGTGTACTGCCAATAACGTTCATTGGACCTATGACACCTATGCGCTTTCAAATGGCACAGCTAAGGCTGTTGTAAAGCAAGGTAAAAAGAATTGGTACTTCCTTACTGCTGACTACGCTTTCGGCGCAGCTTTAGAGAAAGATTCAACCAATGTTGTTAATGCTAATGGTGGGAAGGTATTAGGAACCAGTAAGCATCCTTTCCCTAATAGTGACTTTTCATCCTATCTCCTGAAGGCGCAAGCTAGCGGGGCCGATGTTGTTGCTTTGGCAAACGCCGGCCAAGACACCATTAATAGCGTCAAGCAAGCTTCAGAGTTTGGTATTAACAAAAAGCAAACTGTTGTTCCTTTGTTGATGTTTATTACTGACGTTCACTCTTTGGGTTTGAATGCTGCTCAAGGCATGTACCTTACAGAGGGTTTCTATTGGGATAAAGACGACAAGACTCGTGCTTTTGCAAAACGCTTCATCTTGCAACATAAGCGCATGCCTTCTAGCGTTCAGGCAGGCGTTTATTCATCCGTTCTGGCTTACTTAAATGCCGTACAAAAAGCTGGCACTGATGACACTCAGGCTGTTATGAAGGCCTTGAAGTCTACTAATATTGACGATGGTCTTTTCAAAGGCAAGATTCGTGCTGACGGCAAGTTTGAGCATGACATGTATTTGCTCGAAGTGAAGAAGCCGGCAGACTCTAAGAGCCCATGGGACTATTACAACGTCAAGGCGGTGATTCCTGCTGCCGAAGCGACTCAACCACTTTCATTGTCAAGATGCAAGCTGGTTACTAACAAGTAATTGATCTCTATTAAGTATGTTTGAACTTCTTGGAATTACCCCTCAAGGGCTGGTAGCCCAGCTCTTGGTGGGGCTTATTAATGGCTCTTTCTATGCCATATTGAGTTTGGGATTGGCCATCATCTTTGGCCTTCTCAACATCATTAATTTTGCGCATGGTGCTCAGTACACCATGGGTGCATTTATTGCTTGGATTGGTTTAACTCAAATCAGCCAATGGCTTGGCTTTCCTGAACTATCAATCAATTATTGGTTTGCTTTAATTATTGTCCCGTTGGTTTTGGCGGGTTTCGGTTTAATTCTTGAGCGCACGATGCTGCGCCGTCTGTATCACTTAGACCATTTATACGGTCTTCTGCTGACCTTTGGTTTGGCGCTCATTATTGAGGGCATGTTCCGTCATTGGTACGGAATCTCTGGTGAGAGCTATCCAGCCCCAGAGATGTTGCAGGGCGCCATTCCACTGGAGTCTCTTGGTATTATTTTGCCGAAGTATCGTGTGTGGGTGGTGATTATTTCTTTGGTGGTTTGTTTCTCTACCTGGTACGTGATTGAAAGAACAAAGTTGGGCGCCTATTTGCGTGCTGGAACCGAAAATCCTAAATTACTACAGGCTTTCGGTATTAATGTCCCCCTAATGATTTCGTTGGCTTACGCCTATGGCGTTGGCTTGGCTGGTTTTGCTGGTGTTTTAGCTGCTCCTATTTTTCAAGTAAATCCATTAATGGGCTCCAATCTCATCATCGTTGTTTTTGCGGTGGTGGTCATTGGCGGCATGGGCTCCATTATGGGCGCCATTTTGACTGGTTTAGGTTTGGGCTTGATTGAGGGTCTTACTAAAGTCTTTTACCCAGAAGCTTCTGGCGTTGTGATTTTTGTGATCATGGCAATTGTTTTGTTGGTTCGTCCTGCTGGACTGTTTGGGCGGGAGAAATAAGCATGAACCCAAAAACAAAATTACTTTACGGAATTTTGGTCCTTATTGGACTGTTATTGCCGTTCCAAGATTTTATTTATCTTGTGTTTGCGATGAAGGTTTTGTGTTTCGCATTGTTTGCATGCGCATTTAATTTGCTTCTGGGTTTTACAGGCCTGCTATCTTTTGGTCATGCAGCATTCTTTGGAACGGCCGCCTACATCACTGCTTACTTTTGTAAGGAGGCCGGCCTTTCCCCTGAGCTGGGTATTATTTTGGGAGTTGCTGGCTCCGGAGTTCTAGGTTTCTTAATCGGCTCCTTGGCGATTCGCAGGCAAGGCATTTACTTTGCGATGGTGACCTTGGCGCTTTCGCAAATGATTTACTTTTTAGCCGTTCAACTGCCTTTTACTGGTGGTGAGGATGGTATTCAAGGCGTACCTCGTGGAATATTATTTGGCTTTATTGACCTAAAAAATGATGTGGCGATGTATTACTTTGTGTTGGCCGTTTTCTTATTTGGCTTCGCTTTGATCATGCGTGCGGTTCACTCCCCGTTTGGCCAGGTGCTCAAAGCTATTCGCGAGAATGAGCCGCGGGCAATTTCTTTGGGTTATGACGTCGATCGATTTAAATTAATGTCGTTTGTTATTTCTGCGGCATTAGCTGGTCTTGCTGGATCGATGAAGTCTTTGGTGTTTCAGTTGGCAACGCTCACTGACGTTCATTGGCATATGTCGGGTGAAGTTGTATTGATGACTTTGCTTGGAGGAATGGGCACCATTCTTGGTCCGGTGGTTGGCGCAGGAATTGTTGTGGGTTTACAAAACTATCTGGCTAATATTGGCTCTTGGAGCACAATTGCCACCGGATTTATTTTTGTAATTTGCGTTCTAGCCTTCCGTCGCGGTGTTGTTGGTGAAATCGCTGCGCACTTCAAAAACAAAAACTAATTTTTGTTTTTTCCTTTTATTATTTGGTTTCTGTGTGACGTCAATTTTTAATTGCGTCACACCCATTTAATTAAAAGAGACTCTCATCGAATTTTCAATTTATATCTGGCCATTGCTTTTAGCAATGGCTTTTTTTGCCGGCCTGGTTGATGCGGTGGCTGGTGGGGGCGGCCTAATTCAGGTTCCCGCCCTTTTTGCGGCCTATCCAGAAGCGCCCCCTGCAACCCTGCTATCGACCAATAAAGTGTCTGCAGTTGGGGGAACGCTCAATGCCGCGCGTAAATATTTGCGGCATGTGTCTTTGCCATGGGCTGTTGTTGGGCCCGCAATTGTTGCGGGTTTTGTTGGTTCATTGTTGGGCGCTAATGCGGTAAGCAATTTTCCGGCAGAACCACTTCGCAAGGCTTTGCCATTTGTACTGTTATTTCTGTTGTTGTACACCTGGTTTCAGCCCTCTCTTGGCGAGGCTCACGCGCCAAAAATTATTGGGCGCTTTCAACAGACCAAGGGGGTAATTCTTGGTTTAACCATTGGTTTTTATGATGGCTTCTTTGGGCCTGGAACCGGCAGTTTTTTATTGTTTGGATTTGTGCGGTTTTTTGGCTTTGATTTTTTGCATGCATCTGCCGCAACAAAGTTGGTAAATGTTGCAACAAACTTTGCTGCTATTTTGATGCTGGCCAGCTTGGGCCAAATTAATTGGCCCTTGGGCTTGGTTATGATGGCGGCCAATATTGCGGGTAGCCAGTTCGGAAGTCGTCTAGCAATTAAGCATGGCAGCACTTTTGTTAGAAAGGCTTTTCTGCTTATTGTGAGTGTGCTAATTTTGAAGTCCGCCTGGGACGCCTATTTTTTCAATTAAATCAATTACTTAGAAATTTACCTTTTAGTTTTCTAGATATTTGTGGTGTTTTGTTTCACGTGAAACAAACAAAATGCTATGATCATCGCCCTATCTGAGGCAAATCATGCGTTATTCCAAAAATTTCGATGTCATTGTGGTTGGCGGCGGTCACGCTGGGACTGAGGCTGCCCTTGCCTCAGCACGCATGGGTTGCGATACGCTTCTTATTACCCATAGTATCGAAAACCTAGGCGCAATGAGCTGCAACCCCTCCATTGGCGGGATTGGTAAAGGCCACCTAGTAAAAGAAATTGATGCGATGGGTGGCGCAATGGCTGCTGCCACTGACGAGGCCGGCATTCAGTTTCGAATCCTTAATTCAAGCAAAGGACCTGCCGTGCGGGCTACCCGCGCCCAGGGCGATCGCGTTCTATATAAGGCGGCAATTCGCCGTCGTTTAGAAAACCAGCCTAATTTAAGCCTATTTCAGGCCGCGGTTGATGACCTGTTGGTAAACGGCGATGATGTGCAGGGTGTTGTTACCCAAATGGGCCTGGAGTTTATGGCTAAAAAGGTAGTGCTTACAGCGGGCACCTTTTTGGATGGAAAGATCCACGTTGGATTAAATAATTATGCTGGTGGTCGCGCTGGTGATCCGGCAGCAGTTTCTTTGTCTGCGAGGTTAAAAGAGTTAAAGCTTCCTCAGGGCAGACTTAAAACCGGTACCCCGCCCCGCATTGATGGCAGAACGATTGATTTCTCGGTAATGTTGGAGCAACCTGGGGATTTAGACCCTGTTCCAGTGTTTTCGTATTTGGGTCGTCCCGAGCAGCATCCCAAACAGGCCCCTTGCTGGATTTCCCATACGAATGAGAGAACTCACGACATTATTCGCAGTGGTTTAGACCGTTCACCAATGTATACCGGGGTGATTGAGGGTGTTGGACCGCGCTACTGCCCCTCTATCGAAGACAAGATTCACCGCTTTGCCTCTCGAAACAGTCATCAGATATTCCTCGAGCCTGAGGGCCTTACAACTAACGAGTTTTATCCAAACGGAATCTCGACTAGTTTGCCTTTTGATGTGCAGTGGGATTTGGTTAGAAGCATTCGGGGGATGGAGTCTGCGGTGATTGTGCGTCCCGGCTATGCCATTGAGTATGACTTCTTTGATCCGCGCCAATTGCGCCATAGTTTAGAGACTAGGGTTATTGGCGGCCTTTACTTTGCGGGCCAGATTAACGGCACCACGGGTTATGAAGAGGCTGCTGCGCAGGGCATGTTGGCTGGTATCAACGCTGGTTTAGCTGCTAAAGGCAAAGAGCCTTGGCTGCCTAAGCGAAGCGAGTCTTACATAGGTGTTTTGGTCGATGATCTAATCACTCGTGGTGTTCAGGAGCCGTATCGCATGTTTACAAGCCGTGCCGAATATCGCTTGAGCTTACGGGAAGATAACGCTGATATGCGTTTGACTGCTATTGGGCGCGAGATGGGCTTGGTTGACAACCATCGCTGGGAAGTGTTTTGTAGAAAACAGGAGGCTGTTTCACGTGAAACATCTCGTTTGCAAAATATTTGGGTGGGCCCTAAGAGCGAGGCTGCCCCCTTTGTTTCCCAATTATTGGGACAAGACCTTTCCCATGAATGTAGTTTGGCTGAGCTTTTAAGGCGCCCAGGAATTACTTATGAGGCAATTACTGCCCTAGGCGATGGAATGTGGGCCCCAGAATCTTTGGATGAAGATCTTGGGTTGGCTGCTCAAATAAGCGACCAAGTAGAGATTTCTGTGAAGTATCAGGGCTATATCGAGCGTCAAGCGACTGAAATTGCTCGCCAAGAGCACAATGAGACATTTCCTCTTCCGGAATCGCTCGATTATTCGCAGGTTATTGGTTTATCCAAAGAGGTACAACAAAAGCTCAACTTGCATAAACCCGAAACATTGGGTCAAGCTGGTCGTATTTCAGGAGTGACTCCCGCAGCCCTTTCCCTTTTGTTGGTGCACCTAAAAAAGGGCTTGGGGCGCACTCAAGAAGCGCATGAGTGAGGGGCTCCTTGCTTTAGGAATTGAGGATCTTGGCCTCAAATTAAGTGCGACCAATATCGCAGATTTAGAGCTATTTCTACAAGAAATGGGCCGCTGGAACCAGGTTCATAATCTCACAGCAATTGAGGGCGAAAAAGATTCTGTACGGCTCCATCTCATTGATTCTATTGCCGTTTTACCTGTTCTCAGGCAGTTTTTGTCTGGGCCGTCACCCAGGATTGCAGATCTCGGTTCGGGTGGTGGCTTGCCGGCAATTCCGATTGCGATTGTTCAGACGGGGTGGCAACTTTCTTTGATTGAAGCCATACGTAAAAAGACGGCATTCCTACAGCATGTGCGCGGAAAGTTAAAGCTAAAAAACATTGAAGTGCTCTGTGAGCGAGTGGAAGATGCTGCGGTGCAGCAACCCGCACAGTTTGACGCAGTCATTTCTCGTGCATTTACCAACCTGGCACGCTTTTTAGATTTGTCACTGCCTTTCCTAAAGCCCGATGGCCTGGTATTCGCAATGAAGGCTAAGCGTGCAGACGATGAAATGAAAGATGTTTCTATGGAGGAGTGGCGCTTAGTCGCAGATGAGCCCCTTCATATTCCTAATTTAGCGGTGGAGCGACGTCTTTTGGTGTTGGCCCCCGTGAGAAAATCCACCCTCACCCCTTAAGGTAGATCCAAAGGTAGCTATGGCAAAAATATTCTGTATCGCAAATCAAAAAGGTGGCGTTGGCAAGACCACGACCGCTGTTAATTTGGCTGCAGGCTTGGCGGGTCTGAAACAGCGCGTTTTATTGGTTGACTTAGACCCCCAAGGCAATGCAACTATGGGTTCTGGAGTTGAAAAGGCAGAATTAAATACTAGCGTCTATCAAGTGTTGATTGGCATGGCATCTGTTAAAGATTGTGCTCAACGTTGCGAAAGTTCAGGCTATGACGTATTGCCAGCCAATCGTGATTTGGCTGGAGCTGAAATTGAATTAGTAGATTTGGATTTGCGCGAAGTGCGACTGAAGGATGCGCTTGCGCAAGTCGCTGATGACTACGATTTTATTTTGATCGATTGTCCACCTGCCCTATCTTTATTAACTCTTAATGGATTGTGCGCAGCAAATGGTGTGATTGTTCCTATGCAATGTGAATATTTTGCATTGGAGGGCTTGTCTGATTTGGTTAACACCATCAAACAAGTGCACACAAATTTAAATCCGGATTTAGTCATTATTGGTTTGTTGCGGGTGATGTTTGATGCGCGCATGACATTGCAACAACAAGTCTCCGATCAGTTGCTCGAACACTTCGGCGATAAAGTTTTTAAGTCCATTATTCCGCGCAACGTGCGCCTAGCAGAAGCCCCTTCCTACGGGCTTCCTGGGGTGGCTTTTGATAAGTCATCGCGTGGCGCAAAAGCGTATCTAGAGTTTGGCGCCGAGATGATTGAACGCATCAAGCAGATGTAATTTTTAAAGAGAAAATATAGATCATGGTTGCCATTAAGAAAAAAGGTTTGGGTAGAGGTCTTGAGGCTCTGCTTGGAGAAAAAATTCAACAAGCAAGCCCTTCAACTGACATTAACCGCTTGCCGCTTACAGCGCTTCAAGCAGGCAAATATCAGCCACGTCAAAAAATGGAGGCAGGTGCTTTACAAGAATTGGCAGAAAGCATTCGTGAACAAGGCGTGATGCAACCGCTGTTAGTTCGTTTGGTGGCACCCGGCAAATATGAAATCATTGCAGGTGAAAGACGTTTTCGTGCCGCTACTATCGCAGGCTTAAAAGAAGTTCCTGTTTTGGTTTCTGGTGCAGATGATCAAGCTGCTGCAGCAATGGCCTTGATCGAAAATATGCAGCGCGAGGACTTAAATCCTCTTGAAGAGTCTCAGGGCTTGGCTCGCTTGATCGAGGAATTTGGCTTCACACATGAGCAGGCTGCAAAAGCAGTGGGTAAATCCCGCAGCGCCATTACCAATTTGCTGCGCCTTGCCCAGCTGGCAAAGCCAGTCCAGGCAATGCTGCTCGCTGGCGACATAGACATGGGCCACGCCCGTGCGCTACTCTCTCTTCCAGGCTCTAGCCAGGTTGCACTAGCCCAAAGAATCTCTGCTCAAGGCTTATCAGTCCGTGAAGCAGAAAGAATGACTGCTGCTTTGGTGATTGCAGGCGGCCAAATAGGCGACCAAAAAGCTAAAAGTAAGCCTGGCAGTTCAGCAAAGGGCGCCGATCCAGATATGCAGCGTTTAACCCAGGAAATAGCAGATTTGATCGGTTTGAGCACGGAATTTAAGCTCAAAGGTAAGGGTGGAGAGCTCAGAATTCGCTTTAGCCAGTTCGACGAGCTAGATTCTTTGTTAAAAAAGTTGGGCGTTGAGTCATAAATAAGGGCAAAAATGTCCCCAAAGCCTTTGACATATTGCAGTGCACACATTAAACTTTCGGGGCTAAATTGATTCCTCAAAAAAATCAATTTTCCAAGGCAACTGAGTGGGATGAGCCCGATGAAGAAGTCATTCGGGTCTACAGCAAGGAAGAGATTGTTGCGTTGCAGCAAAGTAATGCTGCAAAGTACCGAGCGCTTTCACCATGGAAAATAGTGTTGGTCCAAATGCTGATTACAGCTATCAGCATGGTGTTTTGGTCAATTTTTGGGGAGCCGGTAGGGGTAAGTCTTTATACTCAGTCGGCCTTTTTAGGTGGTTTAATTAGCGTCTTGCCTACAACCCTGTTCTTAGTAAGGTTGGAGTTGGCAAAAAAAACGCAAATATTAAATCCAGGGAGATTTTTAGCGGCATTGGTTTCGGGTGAATTTATCAAAATCGTCGTGACCTTAATGCTGTTTATTGGGATTGCGTATTTAGTCCCGGGCGTGCTTTGGGTCCCTTTGCTGGTGACTTACCTGCTTGCCTTGAAGTGTGTTTGGCTGGCGTGGTTGTGGCGCTAAGTAGTGACGATTGAGATTGAAACAAAGGACTAGTTAAAAGATGTCTAGCGAAGTAAACCAAGCCCACGGGGCAGCAGAACAAATGACGCCAACAGCGTACATTTCAGAGCACTTACAAAACCTCAATAATTCAGGTGGACCACAAACATCCATTATTGATTTCAGCATTATCAATTTAGACACTATTTTTTGGGCATCCCTCATGGGCTTGCTCGCTGTTTTTATTTTGTTGATCGCGGCACGTCGCGCAACTCCAGGTGTACCGGGTCGTTTTCAGTGCTTCGTTGAAATGATTGTCGAAATGGCAGAAACACAGTCCAAGAGCATTGTTCACGGCGATCGTTCTTACATTGCCCCACTTGCATTATTTGTATTCTTTTGGATCATCTTGCTCAACACCTTGGACTTGGTGCCGGTGGACTGGGTATTGGGTGTAAACCATTTCATTGAAAGTTTTGGCGTGCATGTGCCACACCATAAAGTTGTGCCAACAACCGACCTCAATGCAACGATGGGCATGTCTATGTCTGTCTTACTATTAGTTTTCTTTTATAGCTTCAAAGTAAAAGGTTTTGGCGGATTCTTGCATGAGCTCGTTTCTGCCCCGTTTGGCGCCAAGTGGTACTTGGCCCCTTTCAACCTTGCTTTGAACATCATCGAATATCTTGCTAAGGGTGTTTCATTGGGAATGCGACTTTTCGGCAACATGTATGCCGGCGAGTTGGTTTTCTTGTTGATCGCATTGCTAGGTAGTGTGTGGACATTTAATTTAGATTTATCCCTGTTCGGATTGGTGGGCCATGTTATTGCTGGATCAGCTTGGGCCATCTTCCACATTTTGGTTATTTTGTTGCAAGCCTTCATTTTTATGATGTTGACTTTGGTCTACATCGGGCAAGCGCATAGCCATCACTAAGATTTTTATTTTTAACTTATCTCTTTAACTTCAGGAGTCAGCAACATGCAACAATTTCTCGCAAACATTCAAGGTTTCACAGCAATCGCTATCGGCATCATCATCGGCCTCGGCGCGATCGGTGCTTGTTTAGGTATTGCATTGATGGGTGGCAAGTACATCGAAGCTTGTGCACGTCAACCAGAATTGATGGAGCCGCTCCAAACTAAGATGTTCCTTTTGGCTGGTTTGATCGACGCTGCGTTCTTGATCGGCGTTGGTGTTGCAATGTTGTTTGCTTTCGCAAACCCACTGCTCGCAGTTATTAAGTAATTGTTTTGGCGTGGATGACCAAGGGGTCATCCAACTGTTCTCAACAATACTGAAAGGAATATCGTGAATCTGAACGCGACCCTATTCGCGCAAATGATCGTTTTCTTCGTCTTATGGTGGGTTGTTGCACGCTTTGTGTGGCCACCGCTTGTTAAGGCGTTAGATGAGCGTTCAAGCAAAATTGCTGACGGTTTAGCTGCTGCCGAGCGCGGTAAAGAAGCACTCGCATTAGCCAGCAATGAAGCTGAGCAAGAATTAACTAAAGCACGCCAAGAAGGTGTACAACGTGTTGCTGAAGCTGAAAAACGTGCACAAATGTCAGCCGATGAAATTCGCGCTAACGCACAAGCTGAAGCAGCCCGAATCATTTCTCAAGCTAAGCAAGATGCAGATCAACAAGTAACGCGTGCACGTGAAGTGCTGCGTGCAGAAGTTGCTGTTCTCGCTGTTAAAGGCGCTGAGCAAATTTTGCGTCGTGAGATTGATGCAAAAGCCCACGGCCAATTGCTTGATCAACTAAAGGCAGAACTTTGATATGGCTGATTTAGCCACTATTGCACGTCCTTATGCGGAAGCGCTTTTTCAAAGTGCTAAGCCAGCTGAGCTTGCTGGTTGTTTGGAGCAGTTAAACGAATTGGCACAGCTAGCTGCTTTGCCAGAAGTTGCTGCTTTGTCAAACAATCCAAAAGTATCCGCTGATGATTTGAGTAAGTTACTTTCTGGCATGGTTAAGACCAAGCTAGATGGCAAAGTTGCCAGCTTCTTAAATCTTGTAAATCAAAACCACCGCTTAGCAGCCGTTCCTGAAATTGCACAGCAATTTGAAGCAATGAAGAACAAGAGCGAAGGCGCAGCAGAAGTAAACATTACCAGCGCATTCCCTTTAGAGGGTTCTGCGTTAAATGATTTGTTGTCAAGTTTGAAGAAGCGCTTTGGGGGTAAAGAATTGCGCCCAACTATTCAAGTTGACCCAGCATTGATTGGCGGAGTTCGCATTCAGGTTGGCGACGAAGTAATGGATAGTTCAGTTAAGGCCCAGCTAGCTCAAATGCAAGCAAGTCTTGGCGCATAAGTGATCCCTATTAAGAACATACGAAATAAGACCCAGGAGTAAGTAATGCAACTCAACCCTTCCGAGATCAGCGAGCTGATCAAAAGCCGAATTAGCGAATTGGGCGTTGACTCCCAAGTTCGCAACGAAGGCACTGTTATTTCAGTGACCGACGGTATTTGCCGCGTACATGGCTTGTCAGGCGTTATGCAGGGCGAAATGTTGGAATTTCCAAACAACACTATCGGCCTCGCGTTAAACCTTGAGCGTGATTCTGTTGGTGCCGTAGTGTTGGGTGAATACACCCACATTAAAGAAGGCGACCCAGTTAAATGTACTGGCCGCATTTTGGAGGTTCCAGTTGGCCCAGAGTTGCTCGGTCGCGTTGTAAACGCGCTCGGTCAACCGATTGACGGCAAAGGCCCAATCAACACCAAGTTAACTGACTTTATTGAAAAAGTTGCTCCTGGCGTTATTGCGCGCCAATCTGTTAGCCAGCCAGTACAAACTGGTTTGAAGGCGATTGATGCGATGGTTCCAATTGGCCGTGGTCAGCGTGAGTTGATCATTGGCGACCGCCAAACTGGTAAGACAGCTGTTGCGGTTGACGCAATCATTAACCAAAAAGGTAAAGGCGTTTATTGCGTTTACGTGGCGATCGGTCAAAAAGCTTCTACTATTGCTAACGTTGTTCGCAAGCTCACAGAATTGGGCGCGATGGAGTACACCGTAGTAGTTGCAGCAAGTGCTTCTGAGTCTGCAGCGATGCAGTACCTCTCTGCTTATGCAGGTTGCACCATGGGCGAATACTTCCGTGATCGCGGTGAAGACGCTTTAATTGTTTACGATGACTTGACCAAGCAAGCAGTTGCTTATCGTCAAATCTCCTTGTTGCTCCGTCGCCCACCAGGCCGCGAAGCTTATCCTGGTGACGTGTTCTATCTCCACTCACGCTTGCTCGAGCGCGCTGCTCGTGTAAATGCTGAGTACGTTGAGAAGTTCACTAACGGCGCAGTAAAAGGCAAAACGGGTTCTTTGACAGCATTGCCGATTATTGAAACTCAAGCTGGTGACGTTTCTGCATTCGTTCCTACCAACGTAATTTCGATTACTGACGGTCAGATCTTCTTGGAAACAGACTTGTTCAATGCTGGTATTCGTCCTGCGATTAACGCTGGTATTTCTGTATCCCGAGTTGGTGGTGCTGCACAAACTAAAGTAATTAAGAAATTGTCCGGAGGCATTCGTACCGACTTAGCGCAATATCGTGAATTGGCAGCGTTCGCTCAGTTCGCATCTGATCTTGACGAAGCAACCCGTAAGCAGTTGGAGCGTGGTCGTCGTGTTACTGAATTGTGTAAGCAAGCTCAATACAAGCCACTCCAAGTTTGGGAAATGGCTGCATCACTTTATGCTGTAAATAACGGCTTCTTCGATGACCTCGAAGTGAAGAACGTATTGGCCTTCGAAAAAGGTTTGCAAGATCATTTGAAATCTAAATACGCTGACTTAGTTGCTCGCATTGAAGAGACTAAAGACTTGAGCAAAGATGACGAGGCTGCTTTGCGTGCTGCTATTGAGGATTACAAGCGTTCTGCCTCTTTCTAAGAGGGCTCGCATAAATCATGGCAAGCACAAAAGAGATACGATCTAAGATCAAGAGCGTGCAAAACACGCGCAAGATCACGAAGGCAATGGAAATGGTCGCCGCATCCAAAATGCGACGCGCCCAAGAGCGCATGCGTAATGCGCGCCCATATGCGGAAAAAATTCGTGAGATTGTTGCCAATCTTTCTAAAGCAAATCCTGAGTTCCGCCCTGCTTACATGGCAACTCGTGAAGTGAAGAAGGTTGGCACAATTTTGGTTACAACAGACAAAGGCTTGTGCGGCGGTTTAAATACCAACGTATTGCGTTTGATTGCCAACCAAGTGCGCGATTTGCAAGAAAACAATATTGAGATTGCATATACCGCAATTGGTTCAAAAGGTTTGCAATTTTTGAATCGCTCAAAAGCAAAACTCATTTCTCAAACAATTCAAATTGGCGATACGCCGCATTTGGATGTTTTGATTGGTGCGATTACTGCCCAATTGGAAGCGTTTGAGCGTGGCGAGATTGATGCTGTTTATTTGGCATACACCCGCTTTGTAAATGCAATGAAACAAGAGCCTGTTTTAGAAAAACTCTTGCCTTTGGAAGCAGAAGATTTGACTCCAGAAGAGAAAACGGGCAATTCTTGGGATTACATCTACGAACCTGACGCAGAGTCCATCTTGAATGGCCTGCTTAAGCGTTACGTTGAAGCAATGATTTATCAGGCTGTTGCTGAAAACATGGCTTCTGAGCAGTCTGCACGTATGGTCTCAATGAAGGCCGCTTCAGATAATGCGAAGAACGTAATTGGCGAATTGCAATTGGATTACAACAAGACACGACAAGCTGCTATTACTAAAGAGTTGTCAGAGATTGTTGGCGGAGCGGCTGCGGTTTAAGTGGTCGGCGTTTAGGAATACGAAAGAATTCAGGAATTAAAAGCGGAGAAATGCGATGAGTAACGGAAATATCGTGCAGTGTATCGGTCCAGTGGTGGACATTCAGTTCCCACGCGACAAAATGCCAAACATTTATGATGCATTGACATTAGTTGAAAGCAACGAAAAATCATTTGCTGAAAAAGGTTTGACCTTTGAAGTTCAGCAACAAATCGGCGACGGCGTAGTGCGCGCGATTGCCATGGGTGCGAGCGATGGTTTGCGCCGTGGTATGGAAGTGAAATCCACAGGTAAGCCAATTTCTGTGCCAGTTGGTCCAGCAACTTTAGGCCGCATCATGGACGTTTTGGGTCGCCCAATTGACGACGCAGGTCCGATTGCTACTGAAGAGCGTCGTGCTATTCACCAGCCAGCACCTAAGTTTGATGAGCTCTCACCTTCTGTTGACTTGCTCGAAACAGGTATTAAGGTTATTGACTTAGTTTGCCCGTTCGCTAAAGGCGGTAAGGTTGGCTTGTTCGGTGGTGCGGGTGTTGGTAAGACCGTGAACATGATGGAATTGATTAACAACATTGCTAAGCAGCACTCAGGTTTGTCAGTATTTGCCGGTGTTGGTGAGCGTACTCGTGAAGGTAATGACTTCTACCACGAGATGAAAGAATCTAACGTTATCGACAAAGTGGCGATGGTGTTTGGTCAGATGAACGAACCTCCAGGCAATCGTTTGCGTGTTGCGTTGACTGGTTTGACAATGGCTGAAGCGTTCCGTGACGAAGGCCGTGACATTTTGTTCTTCGTTGACAACATCTACCGTTACACATTGGCAGGTACGGAAGTGTCTGCGTTGCTCGGTCGTATGCCTTCTGCTGTGGGTTACCAACCTACATTGGCTGAAGAGATGGGTAAATTGCAAGAGCGTATTACTTCTACTAAGACCGGTTCTGTTACATCTATTCAGGCCGTTTACGTTCCTGCGGATGACTTGACCGATCCGTCACCAGCTACAACCTTCTTGCACTTAGACTCCACAGTTGTGTTGTCTCGTGACATCGCTGCATTGGGTATTTATCCAGCGGTTGATCCACTAGATTCAACCAGCCGTCAGCTCGACCCACAAGTAGTTGGTCAGGAGCACTATGAAGTTGCACGTGACGTACAGATGACATTGCAGCGCTACAAAGAATTGCGTGACATTATTGCGATTTTGGGTATGGACGAATTGTCTCCAGAAGACAAATTGGCTGTATCACGTGCTCGTAAGATTCAACGTTTCTTGTCACAGCCTTTCCACGTTGCTGAAGTGTTTACTGGTTCACCAGGCAAATACGTTCCATTGAAAGAAACTATCCGTGGTTTCAAAATGATCTGCAGCGGCGAATTGGATCACTTGCCAGAGCAAGCGTTCTACATGGTGGGTTCAATTGATGAAGCCATCGAGAAAGCCAAGAAGCTTTAATCTAGGGAAATTATGTCAACCATACGCGTCGATGTAGTAAGTACTGAGCAGTCTATTTTCAGCGGGGAAGCTAAATTTGTAGCTCTTCCTGGCGAAAGTGGTGAGCTCGGCATTTTGCGCGGCCACACTCCTTTGATTACACGCATTCGTCCAGGCTCAGTTCGTATTGAAAAAGCTGATGGTGACGAAGAGTTTGTTTTCGTAGCAGGTGGCTATTTAGAGGTTCAGCCAGATCACGTTACTGTTTTAGCAGATACTGCTATTCGTGGCCATGATCTTGATGAAGCTAAAGCAATTGAAGCTAAGAAACGTGCCGAAGAAGCGATGCAAAATCGTGGCACTGACTTTGATTTGGCCTTGGCCCAGTCTGAGTTTGCAATGGCGGCTGCGCAGTTGGCTGCAATTGCTCGTTTCCGTCGTAAAAAGTAATAGCCGGTCATCTCCTTGCTGTTAAATGATCGGTTTTTAAAGGCCTGCCTGGGCGAAGCGGTAGATCAAACACCGCTTTGGCTCATGCGCCAAGCCGGCCGCTATCTCCCTGAATACAACGCAACACGGGCTAGAGCTGGAAGTTTCCTAGGGCTCGCAAAAAATCCTGCTTATGCTACTGAAGTAACGCTTCAGCCTTTGGATCGCTATCCATTGGATGCGGCCATATTGTTTTCCGATATTTTGACCATTCCCGATGCAATGGGATTGGGCTTGAAATTTACGACTGGAGAAGGCCCCAGCTTTGAGCGCCCTCTTCGCACAGAAGAAGCGGTTAAGAAATTGCATGTAGCTGACATGGATCAGCTCAAATATGTTTTTGATGCTGTCTCTGAAATTCGCAAAGCATTGATTCAGGATGGTAAGCAACGAGTTCCATTGATTGGCTTCTCTGGAAGCCCATGGACATTGGCTTGCTATATGATTGATGGTTCTAGTGCTGATGATTTCCGTCACGCTAAAACCATGATGTTTAGTCGCCCTGACTTGATGCAGCATATCTTGGATATCAACGCACAATCCGTTGCCGCTTATTTAACTGAGCAAGTAAAAGCAGGTGCGCAGGCGCTCATGATTTTTGATACCTGGGGCGGCATGCTTCCAGATGGTTGGTATCAAAAGATGTCTTTGGCGTCTATGCAAAAAGTGATTACCATGTTGGGACGTGAGCATGAGGGCAGAAAAATTCCTGTGATCATGTTTACTAAAGGTGGCGCAATTTGGCTCAATGACATGGCGCAAGTTGGTGCCGACGTGATTGCTATCGATTGGACAATGTCACTTAGTCGCGCAAGAAAACAATTGCTCGCCCTAAACAAGCCTTTAGCATTGCAAGGCAATTTAGATCCGCTAATTCTGTTCGCGGAGCCAAAACAAATCGCGGAACAAGCAAGCCTCGTTCTTGAGGACTTGGCGAGTGCTCCAGCCCTTAAATTCGGCTTACATCCTTTAGATGGCCATGTATTTAATTTGGGCCACGGCATTTCTCAGTTCACCCCTCCTGAGAGCGTCACCGCTCTGGCAGAAGCTGTTATTAATCGCTCTAGAGCACTCAGGGCAAAGTCTTAATACTGAGTGACCGCTAACTTGCCGCCATAATTTTTAGCGAAAGTTATGCACAGTTAGCTACAAAATTCGAAATTCAGTGAGATTGCGATTAAAGATGAAAATTTACTTTCGAAAACATCTTTAAATTATTGATATATATACAAAATTACTAAAAAGCTTTAAAAGGGTGCAAAAAAGTAAAGCCGAAAAATTAGTTTATAAATCAGAATCCTTGGATGATATCCACAGACTTATCCACAAGCTAAATAAGAAATCAGACGCAATTCATGGCCCCTCCCATCGTTGTTCAGGTCGTCGTTGACAAGCCTCTTGTCCAGGGTTTTGACTACTTATGGGATGCGGGGTTAGGGGCCCCTCCAACTATTGGCGTCTTGGTAGAGGTTCCCTTTGGTCGCAGCTCACTCGTTGGAGTAGTTATAAAAGTAAGCGCTCACTCTGAATATGAGATTTATAAATTAAAAAGTGTCTCTAGGGTTGCCCCGTTACCCCCTTTAGATCCCGCAGTTCTGCGCCTA
Organism: Polynucleobacter sp. MWH-HuK1; assembly: GCF_018881815.1. Lineage (GTDB taxonomy): Bacteria > Pseudomonadota > Gammaproteobacteria > Burkholderiales > Burkholderiaceae > Polynucleobacter. Next base: position 349,132 of record NZ_JACVPP010000001.1, on the reverse strand, counting down.
ATGAACTTTGCAAGCCAGTACTACATCCATGGACTTGGGGAAACTATCATTCCCACCATTCCACAGATGTGGAAAAAGCCGGATGAATGGGAAAAAATTCCAAAAAAATTAATTGCAGCCGAAGAAAGGCAAAAGAAAAAAATCAAACAAGAAGCAATTGAGGGCTATGTTGATGAAGGCAATTTAAACGAAGGACAAAAACTCGCTCTAGACAAATTGTGCTCCTGCCCTTCGAATGAATTCAAGGCAATACTTTTGCAAGGAAAAACAGGCAGTGGAAAGACTGCGGTATTTTTAAATTGGCTCAGTGGAATTTTGGATGACGTAAATGCGCAAGCGCTACTCCTGGTTCCCGAGATAAATCTAACACCACAACTAGAGCGTAGAGTGCGCGCGTATTTCCCAGAAAAAAAAATGGTCGTACTTCACAGTGGCGTAAGTGAAAAGGTCAGAGGAATTGCATGGTACGAAGCAATGACTGGCAAAGCGCAAATTATTTTGGGCACGCGTTTGGCAGCTTTGACGCCTCTACCTAATTTACGCGCTATCGTTGTAGATGAGGAGCATGACCCATCCTATAAGCAGCAAGATGGCATTCGTTATTCTGCGCGCGACCTTGCAGTTTGGCGTGCTCATGACCTTAAGGTGCCGATCTTGTTGGCATCTGCCACGCCATCGCTTGAAACATGGATGGCTGCCAAGGCAGGTCGTTATGATTACATACGCTTAGATCAGCGTGCACAGGGCGGAAGTCTTCCCAAAGTGCATTTGGTGAACACGCGTGATCCACAAACACAATTTAGTCCGGGTGACGCGGAGAAAGCCAAATCAAAAAGTCTGATTACGAAAACGCTTGCGCATGCAGTCACTCAGAATTTAGAAAAAGAGCAGCAGAGCTTAATTCTTATCAACCGACGGGGTTATGCACCGGTGTTGAGTTGCAGTGCTTGTTCCTGGCTTTCAAAGTGTGAGCAATGTAGTTCATATATGGTGCTTCATAAGGCTGGCGCGTTAGCCAGAAAATCAGTTTTGAGTTGTCATCACTGTGGCTTGGCTAAGAGCATCCCCAATCATTGCCCTGAGTGCGGCAATGCTGATCTCAAGACCCTAGGGCAAGGCACCCAAAAGATTGAAGACTCCATTGAAGAGATGTGGCCCGGCGCTAGAGTGTTGCGGGTGGATACGGATTCAAGCAGAAAAAGTAAGGACGCTGAAGAGCTCTTTCAGGAAATACACCAGGGCAATGTTGATATCGTTGTTGGTACCCAGATGATCGCCAAAGGGCATGATTATCAAAATATTGGTTTGGTTGCCGTATTAGATGCCGATAGCAGATTGTTTTCACAAGACTTTAGAGCTGCAGAAAGATTGTTTGCGCAACTTGTCCAAGTGGCTGGTCGCGCAGGAAGGTCTGGCAAAGTTGGAGAAACGGGTGGCGCAATATATATCGAAACCCAATTTCCAGAGGCTGCAGTTTTTCAGTTTCTACTACGTCATGACGTCGATGGATTTTTATCCTATACGGCAAACGAAAGAAAAGAAGCAGGCCTGCCTCCATTTGCGTATCAGGCATTAGTCCATGCCGAGGCCAAAAGTCTTGATAAAGCAATCCAGTTTTTGAGCACTTTGAAGGGCTATTTAAAGTCTAGCGGCCATATAAATAAAGGCCTTCGTCTCTATGACCCTGTTCCTAAGACGATGATGCGGGTGGCGGGTTCAGAGCGTGCTCAACTCCTGGTGGAGTCTGACGACCGCAAAAATCTACAAGAGATCTTAGAGGCGATGGACCGCTATTTGCGGGAGAATTCTCAAGGGCGGATTAGCAAGAAAGGCCGCATTCGTTGGCTCATTGAGCGCGATCCAATTTCTATCTAATTTTTAGGCTCCAGGGCCTGCGTTATATTTTTCTAAAGTTAAGAGCTGGCTTAAATCAGTGGCAAGACTGTCATCAGATGTGGGTTTGATTTTGAAAAGCCACACGCCATAAGGCTTTTCATTTACGAGTTCAGGTGCTGCATCTATCTCTGCATTGAGCGCAACAATTTCACCGCTCACTGGCGCATGAATATCGCTCGCAGCTTTTACTGATTCAATCACTGCAATGGCTTCGCCCTGCTTTACTTGTTGGCCCAGCTTTGGTGCCTGAAAGAACATTACATCACCAAGAGCCTCTTGGGCGTGGTTGCTAATGCCAACCCAGATTAGGCCATCATCTTCTCGGTCCGCCCATTCGTGAGTTTCTGCAAATTTAAAAGTATCTTGGCTGTTCATTGTTTTATCCTTTGAGCTCATTTTATGCTGAGTCACATAAACTAGCTCTTTCAACGAATTCATTTATCTGTCTGATCCACTTAATTTATATATGCCAATCAAATTAGGAATTGTTCCGGTTACCCCTTATGAACAAAATTGCTCTATCTTGGTCTGCCAAGAAACTGGCGATGCAGCGGTGGTAGATCCAGGTGGAGATATTGAGAAGATCCTCGCTGGAGTTAAGCAGATGGGTGGAAGCGTTAAAAAGATCTTACTAACTCATGGGCATCTTGATCATTGTGCAGCTGCTAAAGACTTGTCTGATCAGCTGGGTGTGCCTATTGAGGGGCCGCAGGAAGACGAGCGATTTTGGATTGATCAATTACCAGAGCAAACAGTGCGTTTTGGTTTTGGACATGCCAAAGTTTTTGAGCCTAATCGTTGGTTGAATAATGGCGATCATGTAAAAGTTGGCAATGTTGATTTGGAAGTGTTTCATTGTCCTGGACACACTCCAGGACACGTAGTCTTTTTTGACAAAGAAGATCGTTTGGCAATTGTTGGCGACGTCTTATTCGCCGGCTCAATTGGTAGGACGGATTTTCCGCGCGGTAATCATGCGGATTTAATTAATGCGATTAAAACTAAATTGTGGCCACTGGGTGATGATGTGCAGTTTGTGCCGGGCCATGGACCAATGTCAACATTTGGCCAGGAGCGAAAAACGAATCCCTATGTTGGGGATGGCGCTTAAAACTTTTACTTCAGGTGAGTTTAGGTTTTTGCAGAACCGGTACGGTGTGTGCGGTTGTATAAACAACTAGCACAGATCCAGCGTTGCTTGCGATTGCTGGTTGGAATCCATGTGCCACCCTCAAGTCGTTTTTCACGGCTGCAAGAAGAGCAAAATTTAAGGCTCTGAGAAGTTTCTTGGGTAGCTGCTGGAGTCGAGGTAGTCATGGGCAATCCGGGTAAGGCAAATCTTATACAGTGATCTATTTTACCCGTTTTGTCCCGCTGGAGCAGGGCTGAGCACAACTCGGACTGAATCAGCCGTCTTATTGCCATCAAAATCTAGCCAAGCCTTGTTTTCGAAGTCATAGAGCTTGCATTTGCGGGCAGTATCGAAATACCAGCTCCAAGAGAACTTTTGTACAAAAATACGCTCTGGAAGGATGGTTTCAAGCGTTTGCTGGGCTTCTGGCAGGCGATAAAGGGGCACGCTCATGTCTACGTGGTGCGCTGTGTGCTCCATGATGTGGTGCATCAATTTGCCCCAAATCCAGTTAAAAGTCAGATGCACTGTTGTTGATACAAATGGCTGAGCGCGCAACCACTCAGATTTCTTGTCGTACCAAGAGACCTTTGGATGGGTGTGATGAACGTAGACCACAAAACCGATCATGCCGTTCCAGAACAAGAATGGAACCGCGAAACCAGTGATTAAGCCAATCCAAATTGATTGATCAGTTGCGAAAGCGCCAGCTATTAAGCAAGCAATCCAAACAATCGCAAATGCGGTAACAAGCAAATTATCTTTTAGGAAAATTGGGCGATCACCAGGTTTGTTTTTTGCATTTGGGAAGTACTCTCGTCTCCACCAAATTTCAATTAAGTAGTATAAAACAGGCCCCCAGCCGCTGCGATAAAGGCGCTCTAAAGCCTTACGCCATGAGGGAAGGGCGTCGTATTCTGATTTTGATAACGGCGCCCAAACGAAGTCAAAGCCCTTCAGATTTGTTTGTCCGTGATGCACAACGTTATGCCCAACATCCCACAGGCTATATGGTGTGAGTGACGGCAAGAACGCAATGCGACCCAATATTTTATTAAGCTCACGATTGGGCGTGTAGCTTTGGTGACATGCATCATGACCCAAAATAAAGATGCGACCTGTTACAAACCCTGCGATAACACCAAAAACGATTTTTAGCAGAATGCTTTCAACAAATATGGTTCCAGCGATACAGCCAAGCCATAAAAGGGCATCAACTACTAGGAGCATGACTGCGCGCCCTGTTTCGCCTTGTGCCATTGGAATTAACCAGCTTCGAATGATTTTTCGATGCGGCAATGGCGCCTCTGGCGGCAAAGGGTTAGTCAATGATGGCTCTGAAAGGGCGGAATTTAGATGTGTAGACACGATAAGAATCAATAAGTTAGGTGCAAATGATAGCGGTTTTCGCAATTTTTCGCATGATGTAAGTCAAAAACCCCTTTGTTTTTGGCGCGCCCGGCAGGAATCGAACCTGCGACCCTTGGCTTCGGAGGCCAATACTCTATCCACTGAGCTACGGGCGCCAGTGAAAATCTGGCCACCCGTCTATTGTAAGTGCCTATAACCCTACTCTCTAGTTATAATCACGGCAAAACAACCCTAAAACCCGTCAAACGATAAATTCTTATGAGCAACGAGCACGGAAGTCTGATTAAGTCCCCAAAACAACTCATCATCATGGTGTTTGCAAGCTTTTTTGTGCCACTCATCATCATTTTGTTGCTAATGGTTTTTGTAAACAATGGCAAGCGTAGCGATTCGTCTGCAAGTGCCGAGCAATTGATCAAGCCAGTAGCCCAGTTAAATTTTAAAGACGCTAGCACCCCTAAAGAGCTTCAAACAGGGGAGCAAGTTTATAAGGCGGTTTGCGCCGCATGTCATGCAAGCGGTGCTGCAGGTGCCCCAAAATTTGGTGACGCCGGTTCATGGGCTTCACGTTTAGATAAGGGCTATGACGGCTTGCTAACCTCTGTAATTAAAGGCAAAGGCGCTATGCCTGCTCGTGGTGGCGCCGCTCCTGCTGATGTGAGTGACTACGAGTTAGGTCGCGCAGTTGTGTATTTGGCAAATTCTGCTGGTGGCAAATTACCAGAGCCAAAAGCACCTGCCGCTAAATAATTTTTTTGTACTTATCTAAAAGCTGGCTACATGCCAGCTTTTTATTTTTGCTTATTCGTTTTTTGCATCTAAGGCAATTTGATAGGCCTCTTTTTTTGTGAGACCTAGAGTTTGTGAGAGGACGGCGGCAATTTCTTTGCTACCCATATAAGGGCTTAGCGCATTTGCCCACAACAATAGCGATGCATGCTCGGGTGCCTCATCGCCTTTGGCTGGACGGCCTGCAACCACAATTACAAATTCGCCTTTAAGGCTCTCTGCGCTTGCAAGCCAGCTGCCAACTTTGCGCGCCTCAAGTGAAACAATCTCTTCAAATTTTTTGGTTAGTTCACGACAAATCAAAAGCTGACGATCGGGCTCTAGATGATTTGCTAATAACAGCAATGTCTCTTTGATGTGATGTGGTGATTCAAAAAAGATGCTTGCTTTTTTGCTACTAGAAATATCTTGCAAGAAGGTGTCGCGATCTTTTGTTTTGTTGGGCCAAAAACCTAAAAACTGAAATCGACCTTCTGAGCCATGCATCACAGATCCTGCCGCTGAAATCGCTCCAGACACTGCGCTTGCACCAGGAATAGGTATTGCCCGTAACCCAGCTTTTTGAACTTCACTTACCAGTCTTGATCCGGGGTCAGAAACACCCGGTGTGCCCGCGTCTGAGATGTAGGCCCAACGCTCGCCGTTGGTGAGATGCTGAATAACTGTTTGAGCCCCACTGATTTCATTATGCTCATGAAGCGCTAAACATTTTTTATGTATGCCAAATTGCTGGAGTAATGCCGCGCTATGCCGAGTGTCTTCACAGGCAATTCCATCCACTGCATTTAATACGTGTAGGGCGCGTAAAGTAATGTCACCCAAATTTCCGATAGGTGTGGCCACCATGTAAAGAGCCCCAGCAGGCAAATCCTGCTGCTTTAAAAAATCAAATGAGCCAAGTTCCATGGGGTTTGCCTGAAAAAGTTAAGTAATTAGCAAGAGAATACGTTGCTTTTGAAATGAGCCTATTGCCGCTGAAATTGGACTTTCTTTGGCGCATAATATTGATATGGATAAAGATATTAATGAACGTTTACGTAGGCGCGCCTCCCAGCATTTTCTTGATAGCATTGCGGTAAAGCAAGAGGCTGAGAAAGTGTTACCCGACTCTGTTGCTTTAGGCGTATTAGCAATGGTGGAATGTTTGCGCGCCGGCGGTAAGGTCATGGCTTGCGGCAATGGCGGCTCTGCTGCCGATGCCCAACACTTTGCCGCTGAGTTAATCGGTCGGTTTGAGAGAGAGCGTCAAGAGTTGGCGGCGATTGCTTTGACAACCGACACCTCTATTCTGACTGCGGTTGGAAATGATTACAGCTATGACGAAGTTTTCAGCAAGCAAGTTCGCGGGCTTGGAAAAAAGGGCGACATTCTTTTGGGAATTTCAACTTCTGGAAACTCAAAGAACGTTGTTAAAGCAATTGAAGCTGCAAAAAAGATGGGCATCAGAATTATTGCGTTGACCGGAAATGGTGGTGGAAAAATTGCGCAATTGTTAGATAAAGATGATATTCATTTATGCGCCCCATCAACTCGAACTGCGCGCATTCAGGAGACCCACCTAGTTTTACTGCACTCCTTGTGCGATGGAGTTGATCATGTTTTGCTCGACTAAAATTTACAGATACACAACACAGAAAATATCCCAATGAAACCTTCCTCTATCGCCAAGTTATTTGTTGTGTTGTTAATTGCAGCTCAGGTGACAGCATGTGGAGTGCTCGCAGTAGGCGGTGTTGCAGCTGGGTCTGCTGTTCTTGCAGATCGCCGCACACCTGGTGTACAAGCTATCGATAAAGGGATTGAGCTAGAGGCAGGAAACGCACTGGCGAAGAAATTCGGAGATAGCGCACACATTAACGTCACATCGTTTAATCAAAAGGTCTTACTGACTGGAGAAGTTAAGGACGCCGATATTAAGGGTGAAGCCGGCGCCTACGTTAAGGCCATGAAGAATGCACGTTCTGTATTTAATGAATTAATTATTGGGCCGAACAGTAGTTACACAGCTCGCGCAAATGATTCTTATCTCGAATCAAAAATCAAAACCCAAATGATCTTTACCGATCAATTGCCATCGAATTCTATGACGATAGTTGCTGAAGGAAGTAGCGTTTATCTTATGGGCATCTTGACGCAAAACGAGGCGGATATTGCCAAGAAAGTAGCCAGCAATACAAACGGCGTTAAAGATGTTTATGTTTACTTCGACATCATTTCTCAAGAAGAAAAGGTGCGCCTAGAAAAACAAGGCAAGGCCGATCAAACACAACCTAGCAGCCCACCAAAATTTCAGTAATTTATTGAAGGCTGTTGATGTTTAAAAAGCGAGCGTCTGTAAAAATATTATTTTTGTTTCCAGCGTTCGCTTGCTTTATGTCTTTCGCACAAGCAACTACTGAAGATGAAAAAGCATTTGCAATTGCAAAACAAAATGCATGCTTAGGTTGTCATGCAATTAATAAAAAAATTGTTGGCCCAAGCTTTCAAGCGATTGCAGAAAAATATAAGGGCGATCCAAAAGCCCAAGCATTTTTAAAAAATAAAATCGCCAAAGGTGGATCTGGATCTTGGGGTGTGGTGCCTATGCCGGCGAACACAAAACTGAATGATGAAGATTTATCTACATTAGCTAGCTGGATATTGCGTGGCGCACCCAACAAAAATTAATGCAGAATTAATTAACGCGCGAGTCCAGGCCTACCTAAGAACCACCACCATGCTTGATTGGAGTGTTTGAGGTTTTTCTTTAGCTCGTAATCCAAATCAGCCCATTGCTCGTTTGCGGCTTCTTCCACAATGGTTGCAGGACTTGCGGGTGGCAATTTAAGGCAAGCGTCGGCATCGCCATAGGCGTATTCAACCGTCATCCCAGCCTTTTGTGCTAAGTGCATCATTGCCTTATTGTTTGCAAGGCAGTGAACATAAAGCGTTTCAATCCGGGTATTGCGTGAGTGCACGGCAGAACGCTGCAATAGTGCTGTCCCAAGGCCCTGAGAGCGTCCATCTGGCAGTACTGACACACCAAATTCAGCGGATCGTGGTTGCCCCTTATGCTCTGGTAAGTAGGCCAAATGAGCCATGCCAATGAGCTTTAGATCCAAATCAAACACTCCGAAAATGGCATCTTTGTTGAAATCTAAGTGCTTTACATAGTGACGAATGACTTCATCAGGGGTTTGAGTCCCAAAGCGTAAGCGCCTATCTTCTTCATTTAGCTGTAGTAGATGATGCAATATCTCTTCTTTGTAGCCTGCATGAAGTTCGCGAACGGGCACAGCCTGCCCTGCCGAATATGGGCTCGCAGGTAAGTAACTATTCGCTAATTTATTGTGCATAGCAATATATTAGCAGGAATTGGAATAATTTTCAGGGTTTTCCCTAATGTGTGGCATATGCGCAATAAGGGAGTGAGTTTGGTGATCAAAAATCAACCGAATTCATTCCTTGAGGCCAAAAAAGTCTAAAAAAATAGAAATTTAAGAAAAAAGTTGAAATTTTTTTTCAAAACTAAGCCATTGTTTTTATTGGATTAATTTTTTTAATAGGAAAAAACCCTGCCTTTTTTAAGAAAAAGACTACGAAAGGTGTTGACGACCCGAAATAAGTGCGCTATAGTCTCACCTCTCTGCTGAATGTTATTTGAAATACAAAACAATTCAGCCCTCTTTAAAAATTAGTCAACCGATAATTGTGGGTACTAAGTGAAAGCATCCAGTCCTTCGGGACAGATGTAAATAAATAGTACTCATAGACAGTAAAAAGATTTGGTTTTATTACCAAGTCAATTTCTTGAATGAGTGCGACGATCCGCAAGGATCACAGGAATTGAACTGAAGAGTTTGATCCTGGCTCAGATTGAACGCTGGCGGCATGCCTTACACATGCAAGTCGAACGGCAGCACGGGTGCTTGCACCTGGTGGCGAGTGGCGAACGGGTGAGTAATACATCGGAACGTACCTTATCGTGGGGGATAACGCAGCGAAAGCTGTGCTAATACCGCATACGCCCTGAGGGGGAAAGCGGGGGATCGAAAGACCTCGCGCGATTAGAGCGGCCGATGCCTGATTAGCTTGTTGGTGGGGTAAAAGCCCACCAAGGCGACGATCAGTAGCTGGTCTGAGAGGACGATCAGCCACACTGGGACTGAGACACGGCCCAGACTCCTACGGGAGGCAGCAGTGGGGAATTTTGGACAATGGGGGAAACCCTGATCCAGCAATGCCGCGTGAGTGAAGAAGGCCTTCGGGTTGTAAAGCTCTTTTGTCAGGGAAGAAACACCGGCTCTAACACAGTCCGGGAATGACGGTACCTGAAGAATAAGCACCGGCTAACTACGTGCCAGCAGCCGCGGTAATACGTAGGGTGCGAGCGTTAATCGGAATTACTGGGCGTAAAGCGTGCGCAGGCGGTTATACAAGACAGGCGTGAAATCCCCGGGCTTAACCTGGGAATGGCGCCTGTGACTGTATGGCTAGAGTGTGTCAGAGGGGGGTAGAATTCCACGTGTAGCAGTGAAATGCGTAGATATGTGGAGGAATACCAATGGCGAAGGCAGCCCCCTGGGATAACACTGACGCTCATGCACGAAAGCGTGGGGAGCAAACAGGATTAGATACCCTGGTAGTCCACGCCCTAAACGATGCTGACTAGTTGTTCGGGATTTACATCCTGAGTAACGTAGCTAACGCGTGAAGTCAGCCGCCTGGGGAGTACGGTCGCAAGATTAAAACTCAAAGGAATTGACGGGGACCCGCACAAGCGGTGGATGATGTGGATTAATTCGATGCAACGCGAAAAACCTTACCTACCCTTGACATGTCACTAACGAAGTAGAGATACATTAGGTGCTCGTAAGAGAAAGTGAACACAGGTGCTGCATGGCTGTCGTCAGCTCGTGTCGTGAGATGTTGGGTTAAGTCCCGCAACGAGCGCAACCCTTGTCTTTAGTTGCTACGCAAGAGCACTCTAAAGAGACTGCCGGTGACAAACCGGAGGAAGGTGGGGATGACGTCAAGTCCTCATGGCCCTTATGGGTAGGGCTTCACACGTCATACAATGGTGCATACAGAGGGTTGCCAACCCGCGAGGGGGAGCTAATCTCAGAAAATGCATCGTAGTCCGGATCGTAGTCTGCAACTCGACTACGTGAAGCTGGAATCGCTAGTAATCGCGGATCAGAATGTCGCGGTGAATACGTTCCCGGGTCTTGTACACACCGCCCGTCATACCATGGGAGTGGGTTTTGCCAGAAGCCGTTAGCCTAACCGCAAGGAGGGCGACTGCCACGGCAGGGTTCATGACTGGGGTAAAGTCGTAACAAGGTAGCCGTATCGGAAGGTGCGGCTGGATCACCTCCTTTCTAGAGAAAGATGCTGGATCTATAGTGCCCACACTTATCGGTTGACAATAAAAGCCACGGGTCTGTAGCTCAGCTGGTTAGAGCACTGTGTTGATAACGCAGGGGTCGTAGGTTCAAGTCCTACCAGACCCACCACCAGCCAGAAACAAACTTAGTGGACGTTGGGGGATTAGCTCAGCTGGGAGAGCACCTGCTTTGCAAGCAGGGGGTCGTCGGTTCGATCCCGTCATCCTCCACCAACTTATAAATGTCAAAACTAAGCGATTTAATAATTGTTTAGTTTTGCCATTTATGGCTGTTCTTTAAAAATTTGAGTAAGCAAAGTGTCAAACGTATCTTTGAGAGTGCGTTTGACAATGTAATAAGGGTAAAGATTGAATCATCAATCAGTAATATCAAACGAGTTTTATAAAGTTCTTAAATAGTACTTAAAGTTTGGATTACGGCAAACATGTCAGAAGTAGAAGTAAACCTGTAACAGGTACTAGCAATGGTGCTCGTTATAGGATCAAGTGAATAAGTGCACATGATGGATGCCTTGGCGATTACAGGCGACGAAAGACGTTATAACCTGCGATAAGCCCCGGGGAGCTGGTAAATAAGCTTTGATCCGGGGATTTCTGAATGGGGAAACCCACCACTTTTGTGGTATCCATACCTGAATACATAGGGTATGAGAAGCGAACCTCGTGAACTGAAACATCTAAGTAGCGAGAGGAAAAGACATCAACCGAGATTCCCAAAGTAGTGGCGAGCGAAATGGGAAGAGCCTTCTAGTGATAGCTCAGTAATTAACAGAATGGAATGGAAAGTCCAACAATAAAGGGTGATAGTCCCGTATGTGAAAATTATTGGGTGGTACTAGGCTAGAGACAAGTAGGGCGGGACACGTGAAATCCTGTCTGAATATGGGGGGACCATCCTCCAAGGCTAAATACTCGTAATCGACCGATAGTGAACAAGTACCGTGAGGGAAAGGCGAAAAGAACCCCGGGAGGGGAGTGAAATAGATCCTGAAATTGTGTGCATACAAACAGTAGGAGCCTCGTAAGGGGTGACTGCGTACCTTTTGTATAATGGGTCAGCGACTTACATTCAGTAGCAAGCTTAACCGAATAGGGAAGGCGTAGCGAAAGCGAGTCCGAATAGGGCGCTAGTTGCTGGGTGTAGACCCGAAACCAGTTGATCTATCCATGGCCAGGTTGAAGGTGCGGTAACACGTACTGGAGGACCGAACCCACTAACGTTGAAAAGTTAGGGGATGAGCTGTGGATAGGGGTGAAAGGCTAAACAAAACTGGAAATAGCTGGTTCTCTCCGAAAACTATTTAGGTAGTGCCTCGTGTATCACCGTAGGGGGTAGAGCACTGTCATGGTAGTGGGGTCCATTGCGGATTACTGCGCCATAGCAAACTCCGAATACCTACGAGTGCGAGCACGGGAGACAGACATCGGGTGCTAACGTCCGGTGTCAAGAGGGAAACAACCCAGACCGCCAGCTAAGGTCCCTAATATATGCTAAGTGGGAAACGAAGTGGGAAGGCTAAAACAGTCAGGAGGTTGGCTTAGAAGCAGCCATCCTTTAAAGAAAGCGTAATAGCTCACTGATCGAGTCGTCCTGCGCGGAAGATGTAACGGGGCTAAGCATATAACCGAAGCTGCGGATCACAGCAATGTGATGGTAGGAGAGCGTTCTGTAAGCCTGTGAAGGTGTCTTGTAAAGGATGCTGGAGGTATCAGAAGTGCGAATGCTGACATGAGTAGCGATAAAGGGGGTGAAAAGCCCCCTCGCCGTAAGCCCAAGGTTTCCTGTTCAACGTTCATCGGAACAGGGTGAGTCGGCCCCTAAGGCGAGGCAGAGATGCGTAGCTGATGGGAACAAGGTTAATATTCCTTGACCATTGTTAGATGCGATGGGGGGACGGATCGCGGAAAGTTGTCCGGGTGTTGGATGTCCCGGTTCTTGCGTTGGAGATGGCTATTAGGTAAATCCGGTAGCGTAATTCAAGGGCGTGAGACGAGCGAATTTATTCGCGAAGCAATTGGAAGTGGTTCCAAGAAAAGCCTCTAAGCTTCAGTCTAACAAGACCGTACCGCAAACCGACACAGGTGGGCGAGATGAGTATTCTAAGGCGCTTGAGAGAACTCAGGAGAAGGAACTCGGCAAATTTGCACCGTAACTTCGGGATAAGGTGCGCCCTTGTAGTTTGACCATGAACAATGGAAGGACGAAAGGGTTGCAATAAAAAGGTGGCTGCGACTGTTTAATAAAAACACAGCACTCTGCAAACACGAAAGTGGACGTATAGGGTGTGACGCCTGCCCGGTGCTGGAAGATTAAATGATGGGGTGCAAGCTCTTGATTGAAGTCCCAGTAAACGGCGGCCGTAACTATAACGGTCCTAAGGTAGCGAAATTCCTTGTCGGGTAAGTTCCGACCTGCACGAATGGCGTAACGATGGCCACACTGTCTCCTCCTGAGACTCAGCGAAGTTGAAATGTTTGTGATGATGCAATCTACCCGTGGCTAGACGGAAAGACCCCATGAACCTTTACTGTAGCTTTGCATTGGACTTTGAACCGGTCTGTGTAGGATAGGTGGGAGGCGTTGATAGCAGGATGCTAGTTCTGCTGGAGCCAACCTTGAAATACCACCCTGATTTGTTTGAGGTTCTAACCTTGGCCCGTTATCCGGGTCGGGAACAGTGCATGGTAGGCAGTTTGACTGGGGCGGTCTCCTCCCAAAGTGTAACGGAGGAGTACGAAGGTACGCTTGGTACGGTCGGACATCGTACCTAAAGTGCAATGGCAAAAGCGTGCTTAACTGCGAGACCGACAAGTCGAGCAGGTGCGAAAGCAGGTCATAGTGATCCGGTGGTTCTGTATGGAAGGGCCATCGCTCAACGGATAAAAGGTACTCTGGGGATAACAGGCTGATACCGCCCAAGAGTTCATATCGACGGCGGTGTTTGGCACCTCGATGTCGGCTCATCTCATCCTGGGGCTGTAGCCGGTCCCAAGGGTATGGCTGTTCGCCATTTAAAGAGGTACGTGAGCTGGGTTTAAAACGTCGTGAGACAGTTTGGTCCCTATCTGCCATGGGCGTTGGAGATTTGACGGGGGCTGCTCCTAGTACGAGAGGACCGGAGTGGACGTACCGCTGGTGTACCTGTTGTTTCGCCAGAAGCATCGCAGGGTAGCTATGTACGGAAGAGATAACCGCTGAAAGCATCTAAGCGGGAAACTTGCCTGAAGATGAGATCTCCCGTAGGTTTAACCTACATAAAGGGTCGTTGAAGACCACAACGTTGATAGGTCGGGTGTGGAAGCGCAGTAATGCGTTAAGCTAACCGATACTAATTGCCCGTTAGGCTTGATCCTATAACCAGCACTATTGTGTTGGATGTTTGCCAGATTTAATCTGCATCCTTAATACATGCTTACTCAAATAGAGTTGTTGGTGAATTATCAGCAACTCAACCCTCTACGCCCGGTGACCATAGCGAATTGGAACCACTCCTTCCCATCCCGAACAGGACAGTGAAACGATTCTACGCCGATGATAGTGCGGATTACCCGTGTGAAAGTAGGTAACTGCCGGGCACCAATGCGACGCCCAGACCCTCTTAGGTCTGGGCGTTTTTACTTGTGCAAAGCGTTAGAGTGATTGACAGAAACTTCATTTGGAGTCAGAATATTGGGTTCGCGGAGGGGTGTCCGAGCGGCTAAAGGAGGCAGACTGTAAATCTGTTGGCTACGCCTACGTAGGTTCGAATCCTACCCCCTCCACCAGATGTGCGGGATTAGTTTAATGGTAAAACAGCAGATTTCCAATCTTCGGTCAAGAGTTCGATTCTCTTATCCCGCTCCAGAATTTGTTGCATTAGATTACGCCCATGTGGCTCAGTGGTAGAGCACTCCCTTGGTAAGGGAGAGGTCGGCAGTTCGATCCTGCCCATGGGCACCATGTATGGTTTTATTAATTGTGTATTTCGTGTTTGGTTTAAGAGTTAACTAAAGGCAGATTAAAAATGGCAAAAGAAAAATTCGAGCGGACAAAACCGCACGTAAACGTAGGCACCATCGGTCACGTTGACCACGGTAAAACCACATTGACAGCAGCAATCGCAACCGTGCTATCTAAAGCATTTGGTGGCGAAGCAAAGGCATACGATCAGATCGATGCTGCTCCAGAAGAAAAAGCACGTGGTATTACGATTAATACAGCGCACGTTGAGTACGAGACTGCTGGTCGACACTACGCTCACGTGGATTGCCCAGGACATGCTGACTACGTTAAGAACATGATTACTGGTGCTGCTCAGATGGACGGCGCAATTTTAGTTTGCTCTGCTGCTGACGGTCCAATGCCACAAACTCGCGAACACATCCTCTTGGCTCGCCAAGTTGGTGTTCCTTACATCGTCGTTTTCTTGAACAAGTGCGACATGGTTGATGACGCTGAGTTGTTAGAGTTAGTTGAAATGGAAGTTCGTGAGCTTCTATCTAAGTACAACTTCCCAGGCGATGACACACCAATCATCCGCGGTTCTGCTAAGTTGGCTTTAGAGGGCGACGAAGGCCCATTGGGTAAAGAAGCCATCATGAAATTGGCTGAAGCCCTTGACTCATACATCCCAACTCCAGAGCGTGCTGTTGACGGCGCGTTCTTGATGCCAGTAGAAGACGTGTTCTCTATCTCCGGTCGCGGTACTGTTGTAACAGGCCGTATTGAGCGCGGCATCATCAAGGTTGGTGAAGAGATTGAAATCATCGGTATCAAACCAACACTCAAGACTACTTGTACTGGTGTTGAAATGTTCCGCAAATTGCTCGACCAAGGTCAAGCAGGCGATAACGTTGGTATCTTGTTACGCGGTACAAAACGTGAAGAAGTTGAGCGCGGCCAAGTATTGGCTAAGCCAGGTTCAATCACTCCACATACTCACTTTACAGCCGAGGTTTACATCTTGGGTAAAGATGAAGGTGGCCGTCACACTCCATTCTTTAACAACTATCGTCCACAGTTCTACTTCCGTACTACGGACGTCACTGGTTCAATCGAGTTGCCAAAAGACAAAGAAATGGTGATGCCTGGTGATAACGTCACGATTACCGTAAAACTCATCGCTCCTATCGCGATGGAAGAGGGTTTACGTTTTGCGATCCGTGAAGGTGGCCGTACTGTTGGCGCCGGCGTGGTTGCAAAGATTTTGGCTTAAGTTTTTTATAAAGGGGTGTAGCTCAATTGGCAGAGCGTTGGTCTCCAAAACCAAAGGTTGGGGGTTCGATGCCCTCCGCCCCTGCCACGATTTGAACTGAAAGCAATATGTCTCAACAAACAGCAAGTCAATCTGAAGAAAAAAGCAGCTGGGTCTCTGGACTCGCCGCTTTAATCGTTGTCGCCGTGTTAGTGCTCTACTACACGCTGGCTGACCAGTCTATGTTGGTTCGTCTCGCTGTTTTGTTTGGCGGCATTGCTGCTGCAGTTGTAATTGTGGCGATTTCACCAGATGGGCGTCGTTTTATTGCCTATGCAAAAGATTCTTGGTATGAAGTAAAAAAGGTTGTTTGGCCAACTCGTAAAGAGACCACCCAAATGACTCTAGTCGTATTTGGCTTTGTTCTGATCATGTCCTTATTTTTATGGATTGCAGACAAATTAATTGAATGGCTAGTTTTTTCAGTCTTTTTAGGCTGGAAGTGAGTAAGAAAAAATGACTGATTCTGAAGTAGCGGCAAATCCTCAAGCCACCGGTAATATGCGCTGGTATGTAATCCATGCTTATTCTGGAATGGAAAAAAGCGTGAAAAGAGGTCTCGAAGAGCGTATTGCACGTTCTGGCATGCCCGAGAAATTTGGTCGCATTTTGGTCCCTTCCGAAGAAGTGGTTGAAGTGAAATCTGGCTCTAAATCTGTAACCGAGCGCCGCTTCTTCCCTGGATACGTACTGATTGAAATGGAAATGACCGACGAAAGCTGGCATTTGGTCAAAAATACGCCAAAAGTAACAGGTTTCGTGGGCGGCGTTCGTAATCGCCCAAGCCCAATTTCGACAGCGGAAGTCACCAAAATCATGGATCAAATGCAGGCTGGGGTTGATAAGCCTAAGCCTAAGACCCTATTTGAGGTTGGTGAGATTGTGCGTGTTAAAGAAGGCCCATTTGTTGATTTCAACGGAAATATTGAAGAAGTCAATTATGAGAAGTCAAGATTACGCGTTTCTGTTACAATCTTTGGCCGCGGTACCCCGGTTGAGCTGGAGTTCGGTCAAGTAGAAAAGATGTAAAAACAAGGACTTAATCCAGTTTAGCAGCGTAGCAGTTTGTAGTTTTAGATGGTTATTTCGTTTTTGTATTTAACCGAGGAGCGGAGCTAGAAAGCCAAAAACTAGCGAAGCGTTTACTCAACAGCGGTCTTTCCTAATGAGGCAAGGCGCGCTTTAAGGAGCAACACATGGCAAAGAAGATTATTGGCTTTATTAAGCTGCAGATCCCTGCGGGTAAAGCAAATCCATCACCACCCGTAGGTCCAGCATTGGGTCAGCGCGGTCTTAACATTATGGAATTCTGTAAGGCGTTTAATGCTCAAACTCAGAGCATGGAACCTGGCCTGCCAATTCCAGTCGTGATTACAGCGTTTGCTGATAAGAGCTTCACGTTCATCATGAAGACTCCTCCAGCAACTATCATGATCAAAAAGGCTGCAAAGATTGACAAAGGATCACCACGTCCGCATACCGATAAGGTGGGTTCAATTACTCGTGCTCAAGCGGAAGAAATCGCTAAAGCAAAAATGCCAGATTTGACAGCGGCCGATATGGATGCAGCTGTTAGAACTATCGCTGGTAGCGCCCGTTCCATGGGCATCACTGTGGAAGGTCTCTAATCATGACTAAATTATCTAAACGCGTAAAAGCAATTCAATCTAAAGTTGATCGCAATAAGTTCTATTCATTAGATGATGCATTGAACCTCGTTAAAGAGTGTGCAACCGCTAAGTTTGATGAGTCTATCGACGTTGCTGTTCAGTTAGGCATTGATGCCAAAAAATCTGATCAAGTTGTGCGTGGCGCAGTGGTGCTCCCAGCTGGAACAGGTAAGCATGTTCGTGTAGCTGTTTTTGCACAAGGCGAGAAGGCTGAGCAAGCTAAAGCTGCTGGTGCTGAAATCGTTGGCATGGAAGATTTGGCTGATCAAATTAAGAGCGGAAAAATTGACTTTGACGTATTAATTGCATCCCCTGACACAATGAAGATTGTTGGTACTTTAGGCCAAGTATTGGGTCCACGTGGTTTGATGCCGAATCCAAAAGTGGGAACAGTTACACCTGACGTTGCTACTGCAGTGAAGAATGCGAAAGCTGGTCAAGTTCAGTTCCGTGTGGACAAAGCCGGTATCGTGCACGCAAGCATTGGCCGTCGTTCATTCGAACCAACTGCATTGAAATCCAACTTGCTCGCATTGCTTGAGGCTTTGAATAAAGCAAAACCTCCTGCATCTAAGGGTGTTTATTTGAAGAAGGTTGCCGTAAGTAGCACCATGGGTGCAGGCGTACGTGTAGACCAAGCATCGTTACAGGCAGCAGCTTAATAGCCTGTAACAAAAAGAACTTTGGGTCGACTTTTGTCTATATGGAAAAGTCGAACATCAAAGACCGTTGGTGAATTAGTTGCTAGCAAAGAGTTAATTCTTAATCGTTACGAAAGTAATAACCAGCGCAGATGGCGACCCTGAAAAGATACTCACAAGATTCTTGTGATGAAACGATCAGACGCTGGTGTGTAACCCCAACTGGAAACAGTTGGTTTTTATGGAGTTAAACCGTGCCTTTGAATGTACAAGACAAAAAAGCGATTGTTGCTGATGTCGGCGCTCAATTGGCTGGAGCCCAAACTGTCGTGCTCGCTGAATACCGTGGTATTCCAGTAGAGCAGTTGACAAAGCTACGTGCAAGCGCACGTGACCAAGGTGTATATCTTCGCGTTTTGAAGAACACATTGGCACGCCGTGCTGCACAAGGCACACAGTTTGAGCCTCTTGCTGATTCGATGGTTGGTCCCTTGATTTACGGCATCTCTGCTGATCCGATTGCTTCGGCAAAAGTATTACAGAACTTTGCTAAGACTCAAGACAAGCTAGTCATTACTGCTGGCTTATATAACGGCAAGTTGTTAGACGTTGCAGGTGTAAAAGCCCTCGCAACAATTCCAAGCCGCGAAGAGTTGTTATCGAAATTGTTGGGTGTTATGCAAGCCCCAGTTTCCGCAATGGCTCGCGTGTTGGGCGCAGTAGCAGCGCAAAAAGCAGCTGGAGCGCCTGCTCCGGTAGCCGCAGCACCTGTAACAGAAGCAGCCCCAGCAGCAGTAGCCGCTGAAGCTGCACCTGAAGCAACTGCTGAGCCTGCAGCTGCAGCTCCAGAAGCTGGAACAGAAGCAAACGAAACCCCTGCCGCTGAATAAGCGACAGATTAACTATTTAAGCATTAGGAGCTAAACATGGCGATTACTAAAGAAGAAATCATTGAAGCAGTAGGTAGCATGTCTGTTATGGATTTGAACGACTTGGTTAAGGCGTTCGAAGAGAAGTTTGGTGTTTCAGCTGCAGCTATGGCTGTTGCTGGTCCTGCTGGTGGTGGCGATGCTGCTGGTGGTGGCGCAGAGCAAACAGAATTCACTGTTAACTTGCTCGAAGCTGGCGCAAATAAAGTTTCAGTAATTAAGGCGGTTCGCGAAATTACTGGCCTTGGTTTGAAAGAAGCTAAAGATTTGGTTGACGGTGCACCGAAGCCAATTAAAGAAGGCGTTGACAAGAAGACTGCTGAAGAAGCTAAGAAGAAGCTTGAAGAAGCTGGCGCTAAGGCGGAACTCAAGTAATACAAACTCAGCTGGCGCCTCTCACAAAGGGGCGTTAGCCATGTTGGGTTTGACCTCTAGAGGTCAAACCCGATTTCATTTCTGATTGAAATCGGGTTTGCCTTCTGATACGACTGCAGAATGCAAGTTTGGTCGGACACTAGATCGAAACGGTTTAGTGTTGTCCGCCAGTGATTGGTAGTGGCCAATCGCCAAATCTTTGTACAGTCGCTGAATTCGGAGATGAAATGAACTATAGCTTCACCGAACGCAAGCGAGTCCGTAAAAGCTTTGCTAAGCGAGTAAACAACCACCAGGTTCCATACCTGATCGCAACGCAGCTGGAATCCTACGCTAAATTTTTACAAGCTGATAAGCCAGCGACTTCTCGTATTAACGAGGGTCTTCAGGCTGCCTTTACATCAGCATTCCCAATTGTGTCTAACAATGGCTATGCACGTATGGAATACGTGTCTTACCAGTTATCACAGCCACCGTTTGACGTTAAAGAATGTCAACAACGTGGTTACACATACCACTCAGCCTTACGCGCTAAAGTCCGCTTGATTATTTATGATCGCGAGGCGCCTACTAAGGTTAAAGAGGTAAAAGAGAGCGAAGTCTATATGGGTGAAATTCCACTCATGACAGAAAATGGCTCTTTTGTGATCAATGGTACTGAGCGCGTGATCGTTTCTCAGTTGCACCGTTCTCCAGGCGTGTTCTTCGAACACGATAAGGGTAAGACACACAGCTCAGGTAAGTTGCTGTTCTCAGCGCGCATTATTCCTTACCGTGGCTCATGGCTCGATTTCGAGTTTGACCCAAAAGACATCCTTTATTTCCGCGTTGACCGTCGTCGTAAGATGCCTGTCACCATTTTGCTCAAAGCAATTGGTTTAAATAACGAGCAGATTCTTGCGAACTTCTTCAACTTTGATCATTTCTCATTGACTGCTAATGGCGCATCAATGGAATTTGTTCCGGAGCGTTTGCGTGGTCAGTTGGCTAGCTTTGATGTGGTTGATAGGAATGGCGTTGTAGTCATTCAAAAAGACAAGCGTATTAACGCAAAACACATTCGTGAGCTTGAAGCTGCCAAGACAAAAACGATTGCTGTTCCAGATGACTACTTAGTAGGTCGTGTGGTTGCGCGTAATATCGTTGATCCAGATTCTGGTGAAATCTTGGCCTACGCTAATGATGAAATTACTGAAGAGTTGTTGGCCACATTGCGCGATGCTGGTATCAAGCAATTGGAAACCATTTACACCAACGATTTAGATTCTGGCGCATACATTTCTCAGACATTGCGTACTGACGAAACTGCTGATCAAACTGCAGCACGTATTGCCATCTACCGCATGATGCGTCCTGGTGAGCCTCCAACAGAAGATGCCGTTGAAGCCTTGTTCCAGCGCTTGTTCTATAGCGAAGATACTTACGATTTATCTCGTGTTGGCCGTATGAAGGTCAACAGCCGTCTTGGACGTTCCGAGATGGAGGGCCCAATGGTTCTGTCGAACGAGGATATTCTCGACACTATTAAATCCCTCGTAGATTTGCGTAACGGCAAAGGCGAAGTAGATGATATCGATCACTTAGGTAATCGACGTGTGCGTTGCGTTGGCGAATTGGCTGAAAATCAATTCCGTGCTGGTTTGTCACGTGTTGAGCGTGCGGTTAAAGAACGTCTTGGTCAAGCCGAAACGGAAAACCTTATGCCGCACGACTTGATTAACAGCAAGCCAATCTCTTCTGCAATTCGTGAGTTCTTCGGTTCTTCACAGTTGTCCCAGTTTATGGATCAAACCAATCCACTCTCAGAGATCACGCACAAGCGTCGTATCTCTGCATTGGGACCTGGTGGTTTGACACGCGAACGCGCTGGTTTTGAAGTGCGCGACGTGCATCCAACTCACTACGGACGTGTTTGCCCAATCGAAACTCCAGAAGGACCAAACATTGGTTTGATCAACTCACTCGCATTGTTTGCGCGTTTGAATGAGCATGGTTTCCTTGAGACTCCATACCGTAAGGTTTCCAATAGCAAGGTAAGCGATGAAGTGGTTTATCTCTCTGCGATTGAAGAAGCGAAGTATGTGATTGCTCAGGCGAACGCAACAATCGACAAGAACGGCAAGTTGGCTGACGAATTGGTTTCTGCTCGTCAAGCTGGTGAGACCATGATGGTTAGCCCAGAGCGTATCGATTTCATCGACGTTGCTCCGAGCCAGATCGTTTCTGCTGCTGCTTCACTCGTTCCATTTTTGGAGCACGATGATGCGAACCGTGCGTTGATGGGTGCGAATATGCAGCGTCAAGCAGTTCCTTGCTTGCGTCCTGATAAGCCACTAGTTGGTACAGGTTTAGAGCGCATTGTTGCGGTTGACTCTGGCACTGTTGTATTAGCAGCGCGTGGCGGTATTGTTGATTACGTTGATGCGAATCGTGTTGTGATTCGTGTGAATGATGATGAGACTGCAGCCGGTGAAGTCGGTGTGGATATTTATAACCTCATCAAGTACACCCGTTCAAACCAAAACACTAATATCAATCAACGTCCAATCGTGAAGGTTGGTGATCGTGTAGCCCGAGGCGACGTAGTTGCTGACGGTGCATCTACCGATTTGGGTGAATTGGCTTTGGGTCAAAACATGACTGTGGCATTTATGCCATGGAACGGTTATAACTTCGAAGATTCAATCTTGATCTCTGAGAAAGTTGTTGCTGACGACCGCTACACCTCTATCCATATTGAAGAGTTGTCAGTAGTTGCACGTGATACCAAGCTTGGTTCAGAAGAAATTACACGCGATATCTCCAATTTGGCTGAGTCACAACTCTCTCGCTTGGATGAAAGCGGTATTGTTTATATCGGTGCTGAAGTTGAAGCTGGCGACGTATTGGTAGGTAAAGTAACTCCAAAGGGCGAGACAACTCTCACGCCTGAAGAGAAGCTCCTCCGCGCGATCTTCGGTGAAAAAGCATCCGACGTAAAAGATACTTCTTTGCGCGTTCCATCAGGAATGATCGGTACTGTTATCGATGTTCAAGTCTTCACCCGTGAAGGTATTGAGCGCGATGCTCGTGCACAGTCCATCATTCAGGAAGAATTGCAACGCTATCGTTTGGACTTAAATGACCAGTTGCGCATTGTTGAAGGCGATGCCTTCATGCGTTTAGAAAAACTGTTGATTGGCAAAGTTGCTAACGGCGGCCCTAAGAAATTAGCTAAAGGCACCAAGATCGACAAGGAATATCTTGCTGATTTGGACAAATACCATTGGTTCGATGTTCGTCCAGCAGATGATGAAGTTGCCTCACAAGTTGAAGCGATCAAATCTTCTATCGAAGCGAAACGTAAACAGTTTGATGAAGCCTTCGAAGAGAAGCGCACCAAGCTTACTCAGGGCGATGATTTGCAACCTGGCGTAACGAAGATGGTTAAGGTGTACTTGGCTGTTAAGCGTCGCTTGCAGCCTGGTGACAAGATGGCCGGTCGTCACGGTAACAAAGGTGTGGTTTCTAAAATCGCTCCTGCAGAAGACATGCCATTTATGGCTGACGGACGCCCTGTTGACATCGTCTTGAACCCATTGGGCGTTCCTTCCCGTATGAACGTTGGTCAGATCTTGGAAACCCACTTAGGTTGGGCTGCTCAAGGTATTGGTAAGCGTATCGATGAGATGGTTCGTCAACAAGCTAAACAAGCTGAGTTACGTAAGTTCCTCAAACAGCTTTACAACGAAACAGGTCGCATTGAAGATATCGACAATTTCACTGATGAGCAAATCACAGCATTGGCTGAGAACCTCCGCCAAGGCTTGCCATTTGCAACTCCAGTATTTGACGGTGCTACAGAGGCAGAAATCGGACGCATGCTCGAATTAGCTTATCCAGAAGAAGTGGCTACTTCTTTGAAGATGACGCCTTCACGTCAGCAAATGATTTTGTGCGATGGCCGAACTGGCGATCAGTTTGAGCGTCCAGTAACTGTTGGCGTTATGCATGTCTTGAAACTCCACCATTTGGTCGATGACAAGATGCACGCACGCTCAACCGGACCTTACTCTTTAGTAACGCAACAGCCATTGGGCGGTAAAGCTCAGTTCGGTGGTCAGCGCTTTGGTGAGATGGAAGTCTGGGCCCTCGAAGCATACGGAGCTTCATATGTCTTGCAGGAAATGCTGACAGTGAAGTCCGATGACGTCGCAGGCCGTACCAAGGTTTACGAAAACATCGTCAAGGGCGAGCACACGATTGATGCTGGCATGCCCGAATCCTTCAACGTTCTGGTAAAAGAAATCCGTTCGTTGGGTATTGACATTGACATGGAGCGCAACTGATATGAAAGCATTGCTCGATTTATTTAAGCAAACGCAGGGTGATGAGCAGTTTGATGTCATCAAGATTGGCCTCGCATCTCCTGAGAAAATTCGCTCATGGTCTTTTGGTGAAGTACGCAAACCAGAAACTATCAACTACCGGACTTTTAAGCCCGAGCGTGATGGTTTGTTCTGCGCCAAGATTTTTGGACCAACCAAAGACTACGAGTGCTTATGTGGTAAGTACAAGCGTTTAAAGTTCCGTGGCGTTATCTGCGAGAAGTGCGGTGTTGAAGTTACTCTAGCTAAGGTACGTCGTGAGCGCATGGGCCACATTGAGTTGGCAGCCCCTGTAGCGCACATCTGGTTCTTGAAATCATTGCCATCCCGCTTGGGCATGGTTCTTGATATGACATTGCGTGATATCGAACGCGTTCTTTACTTTGAAGCATATGTAGTAGTTGATCCTGGCATGACTCCTGAAGGCGCAATGAAGCGCGGTCAGATCATGTCTGAAGACGAGTACATTGCTAAGACTGAAGAGTATGGTGACGGTGCATTTACCGCCATCATGGGCGCTGAAGGTATTCGCGATCTCTTGCGTTCGATTGATATCGATCGCGAAGTTGAGACCATTCGTGCCGACTTAAAAGCAACTGGCAGCGATGCCAAGATCAAGAAATACGCTAAGCGCTTAAAAGTGCTCGAGGCGTTCCAGACTTCAGGTATTAAGCCTGACTGGATGATCATGGAAGTGTTGCCAGTATTGCCACCTGAATTGCGCCCATTGGTGCCATTGGATGGCGGTCGCTTTGCTACCTCCGATTTGAACGACCTCTATCGTCGCGTGATTAATCGTAACAACCGTTTGAAGCGTTTGTTAGAGTTGCGCGCACCAGAGATCATCGTTCGCAACGAAAAACGTATGTTGCAAGAAGCGGTTGACTCATTGCTCGATAACGGTCGTCGCGGTAAGGCTATGACTGGCGCTAACAAGCGTCCTCTCAAGTCCTTGGCTGAGATGATTAAAGGTAAGAGCGGTCGTTTCCGTCAAAACTTGTTGGGTAAACGTGTTGACTACTCTGGTCGTTCAGTCATCGTGGTTGGTCCTACATTGAAATTGCATCAGTGCGGCTTACCAAAATTGATGGCTTTGGAGTTGTTCAAGCCATTCATTTTCAACAAGCTTGAGACTTTGGGAATTGCAACCACCATTAAGGCTGCGAAGAAAGAAGTAGAAAGCCAGACTCCAATTGTTTGGGATATTCTCGAAGAAGTAATTCGTGAACATCCAATCATGTTGAACCGTGCGCCTACATTGCACCGTCTCGGTATTCAGGCTTTTGAGCCAATGCTGATTGAAGGTAAAGCAATCCAATTGCACCCATTAGTCTGCGCGGCATTTAACGCTGACTTTGACGGCGACCAAATGGCGGTTCACGTTCCTTTGTCGCTCGAAGCGCAAATGGAAGCACGTACATTGATGTTGGCCTCAAACAACGTACTGTTCCCAGCTAACGGCGAGCCATCCATCGTTCCTTCACAGGACGTGGTGTTGGGTCTTTACTACGCTACACGTGACAAGATCAACGGTAAAGGCGAAGGCATGGTTTTCGCCAACATTACTGAAGTAGTACGTGCATATGAAGCTGGTCAAGTTGAATTGGCTTCTCGGGTTGCTGTTCGTATTACCGAGTATGAGATTGTGGACAAGAAGGCAGAAGGCGATGCCCGTTTTGCTGAGAAGACCAAGATCTATCAAACGTCAGTTGGCCGTGCAATCTTGTCTGAGATTTTGCCTAAAGGCATGTCTTTCGAGGAAATCAACAAGCCTTTAAAGAAAAAAGAAATCTCACGTTTGATCAACACATCATTCCGTAAGTGCGGATTGCGTGAAACAGTCATTTTTGCTGACCGTCTCTTGCAGTCTGGTTTCCGTTTGGCAACCAATGCTGGTATTTCTGTTGCGATCGACGATATGTTGATCCCAACATCTAAAGAGCGCATCATCACCGAAGCTTCTGCCAAGGTTAAAGAGTATGACAAGCAGTTCATGTCAGGCCTTGTAACCAATCAAGAGCGTTATAACAACGTTGTTGATATTTGGGGTGCAGCAGGTGACCAAGTTGGTAAGGCTATGATGGATGAGTTGTCACACGTTGACGTGCTCGACCGTAACGGTAAAACTGTTCGTCAAGAATCCTTCAACTCTATCTACATGATGGCGGATTCCGGTGCGCGTGGATCTGCAGCGCAGATTCGTCAGTTGGCTGGTATGCGTGGTTTGATGGCAAAGCCTGATGGCTCCATTATTGAAACTCCAATTACTGCGAACTTCCGTGAAGGCTTGAATGTGTTGCAGTACTTCATCTCAACCCACGGCGCTCGTAAAGGTCTGGCTGATACTGCGTTGAAGACGGCGAACTCTGGTTACTTGACACGTCGTTTATGCGACGTTACTCAAGATCTCGTGGTTATTGAAGAAGATTGCGGCGCAACTTCTGGTGTAACTATGAAGGCGCTTGTTGAAGGCGGCGAAATTATCGAAGCATTACGTGACCGTATTTTGGGTCGTGTATGTATCGGCGATATCGTTCACCCTGACACACAAGAAGTTATCGTTCCTAACGATACCTTGCTCGACGAAGATCATGTTGATCAAATCGTTGCATTAGGCATTGACGAAGTTAAAGTTCGCACAGTATTGTCTTGCTTAACTCGCTTTGGTTTGTGCGCTAAGTGCTACGGACGTGATCTAGGTCGCGGTGGTTTGGTAAACGTTGGTGAGGCAGTTGGCGTTATTGCTGCACAGTCTATCGGTGAGCCAGGTACACAGTTGACTATGCGTACTTTCCACATCGGTGGTGCTGCGTCACGTGCATTGGTTGCAAGCAATATTGAAGCCAAATCAAACGGCACATTGAAGTTCTCTGGCACGATGCGTGTTGTGAAGAACGCGAAGGGTGAGCAGATCGTGATTTCACGTTCTGGCGAAGCCTTGATCGTTGATGAGAATGGTCGTGAGCGTGAACGTCATAAAGTTCCTTATGGTGCAACTCTCTTGTTGAAAGAAGATGCAGCGGTTAAGGCTGGCGCAAGCTTAGCAACCTGGGATCCATTAACACGCCCGATTATTTCTGAGTACGCTGGTATCGCTCGTTTTGACAACGTCGAGGAAGGTGTAACTGTTGCTAAGCAGGTTGACGAAGTTACCGGTCTTTCCACTTTGGTGGTTATTGACGGTAAGCGTCGTTCAGCAGCAAGCAAAGGCGTTCGCCCAATGATCAACTTGGTTGATGAAAAGGGTAATGAAGTCATGATCGCTGGTACTGATCATCCAGTAAACATTGGCCTCCAAGTAGGCGCTTTGATTACTGTTAAAGATGGCCAAAAAGTCGAAGTTGGTGAAGTATTGGCACGTATTCCAATCGAATCACAGAAGACTCGCGACATTACCGGTGGTTTGCCACGCGTTGCAGAATTGTTCGAAGCGCGTTCACCAAAAGATGCCGCTGTATTGGCGAAAGTTACAGGAACAGTTTCCTTCGGTAAAGAAACCAAAGGTAAGCAACGTTTGGTTATTACCGATATGGATGGTGAAGCCAATGAATTCTTGATTCCTAAAGAGAAGCAAGTTCTCGTTCACGACGGTCAGGTTGTGAACAAGGGCGAGATGATTGTGGAAGGCCCTGCTGATCCACACGACATCTTGACTCTCAAAGGTATTGAAGAGTTGGCAATCTACATCGTTGACGAAGTTCAAGACGTTTATCGTCTCCAGGGTGTGAAGATTAACGACAAGCACATTGAAGTTATCGTGCGTCAGATGTTGCGTCGTGTTCAGGTAACTGATCCAGGCGATACATCCTTCATTACCGGTGAGCAAGTTGAGCGTTCTAAGTTGTATGACGCTAACGATGCTGTGATCGCCCAAGGTAAGCACCCAGCTCAGTTCGATAACGTGTTGCTAGGTATTACTAAGGCATCTTTGTCGACCGACAGCTTCATTTCAGCGGCTTCTTTCCAAGAAACCACCCGTGTATTGACCGAAGCCGCAATTATGGGCAAGACCGATACACTCCGTGGCCTCAAGGAAAACGTCATTATTGGTCGTCTCATCCCTGCTGGTACCGGCTTGTCTTACCGCCGTGCACGCAAGGTCAGGGAGCAATTTGAGCGTGACCGCGCTCAAATGATTGCCGCCGAAGAGGAAGCAATGGCCAATATGCCTTTAGAAATCGAGGCTGAAGTCGTTGCTCCTACTGGGGAGGCTGATCCAAGCTAATTTGGTAATTCTGGCCAGAAATGGCCAGTTTTTTCCCATTTGGTTGACGGAAAAGGCTGGCCAAGCTAGAATGCTGAGTTCTACTGATTCAGAAGAGGGTCTTTTTGACCTAGAATTTCTCTAAGTCATTGATTTTCTTGAAGAAAGCAACAAAGAAGTACTAACCGAGCTATTTTATGCCAACAATTAATCAACTCATACGTAAGCCAAGAGCAAAGCTTACCGTTAAAAGCAAGAGCCCTGCGATGCAAAACAGCCCGCAGCGTCGTGGTGTTTGTACACGTGTGTACACCACTACTCCTAAAAAACCTAACTCTGCGCTTCGTAAAGTAGCCAAAGTTCGCTTAACCAATGGTTTTGAAGTTATTTCATACATTGGCGGTGAAGGCCATAACCTCCAGGAACACTCAGTAGTGTTAATCCGCGGTGGTCGTGTGAAGGACTTGCCAGGTGTGCGTTACCACATCGTTCGCGGCTCTTTGGACTTGCAAGGCGTTAAAGATCGTAAGCAAGCCCGTTCTAAGTACGGTGCTAAGCGCGCTAAAAAAGCTGCTTAATTTTTAGTAATTAAGCAGTTGTAGTTTTTTGCGGTAAGTCATTGTTTGTCAGACTTAAAAGACAAGTAAGTGGCTGTTCCGTCTAAGAATCTTCTTAGATAGTAGGGCAGCCGGAGTGGGTGATTCATGTGAACACCCCTAACTGAACTGAAGGAGTAGTTATGCCACGTCGTCGTGAAGTTCCCAAACGGGAAATTTTGCCGGATCCAAAATTCGGTAATGTAGAAGTAGCTAAATTCATGAACGTCCTTATGTTGGACGGCAAGAAATCGGTTGCAGAGCGCATCGTTTATGGTGCCTTTGATCACATCGAGAAAAAAGCAAACAAAGAACCACTCGAAATTTTTTCAACAGCCATGGGCAACGTTAAGCCAATGGTTGAGGTTAAGAGCCGTCGTGTTGGTGGTGCCAACTATCAAGTTCCCGTTGAAGTTCGTCCATCACGTCGTTCCGCTTTGGCAATGCGCTGGTTGCGTGAAGCCGCTAAGAAGCGTGGCGAAAAATCTATGGCTCAACGTTTAGCCAACGAATTATTAGAAGCTGCTGAAGGTCGTGGCGGCGCAATGAAGAAGCGTGAAGAAGTTCACCGTATGGCAGAAGCTAACAAAGCTTTCTCACATTTCCGCTTCTAATCCAATAGTTAAGAAAAGGCACCAACAGTGGCACGTAAAACCCCTATCGACAAATACCGCAATATCGGTATTTCTGCGCACATTGACGCAGGTAAGACAACAACTACAGAACGCGTTTTGTTCTACACCGGTGTTAATCACAAGATTGGTGAAGTTCATGATGGCGCAGCTACCATGGACTGGATGGAGCAAGAGCAAGAGCGTGGTATCACGATTACTTCTGCTGCTACCACTACTTTCTGGAAGGGTATGGCAGGCAATATGCCTGAGCACCGCATCAATATTATTGATACCCCAGGACACGTAGACTTCACGATTGAAGTTGAGCGTTCAATGCGCGTGTTGGATGGTGCTTGCATGGTTTACTGTGCGGTAGGTGGTGTGCAGCCACAATCAGAAACTGTTTGGCGTCAAGCTAACAAGTATCAAGTTCCACGTTTAGCATTCGTAAACAAGATGGACCGTACTGGTGCGAACTTCTTTAAGGTTTATGACCAAATGAGAACTCGCCTCAAGGCAAACCCAATCTTGATCCAAATTCCAATCGGCGCTGAAGAAAACTTCAAAGGCGTTGTGGACTTGGTAAAAATGAAGGCTGTCTATTGGGATGAGGCTTCACAAGGTACTAAATTTACATACGAAGATATTCCTGCTGAATTGCAAGCTTCTGCTGAAGAGTGGCGCGAGAAGATGCTCGAAGCTGCTGCAGAAAGCTCAGAAGAATTGATGGAAAAGTACCTGGGCGGCGAAGGCTTGACCGAAGAAGAAATTAAAAAAGCATTGCGTCAACGCACTATTGCTAACGAAATTGTTCCAATGTTGTGTGGAACTGCGTTTAAGAACAAAGGTGTTCAGGCGATGTTGGATGCGGTGGTTGAGTTGTTGCCATCTCCTTTGGATGTGCCACCAGTTCCTTGCGAATTGGAAGACGGCACGCCTGCTGTTCGTAAGGCATCTGATGATGAGAAATTCTCAGCATTGGCATTCAAGATCATGACTGACCCATTCGTTGGCCAGCTCATCTTCTTCCGTGTTTATTCAGGTGTAATGAAATCTGGCGACACCATCTATAACCCGATTAAGGGTAAAAAAGAGCGTGTTGGTCGTTTATTGCAAATGCATGCAAACGAGCGTGAAGAAATTAAAGAAGTTTTTGCAGGTGATATTGCAGCGGCTGTTGGTCTTAAAGACGCAACTACTGGCGAAACATTGTGTGACCCAGATAGCATTGTTGTCTTGGAGCGCATGGTATTTCCAGAGCCAGTGATCTCTCAAGCAGTTGAGCCAAAGACCAAAGCTGACCAAGAAAAAATGGGTCTTGCATTGAATCGCTTGGCACAAGAAGATCCATCTTTCCGCGTGAAGACTGACGAAGAATCAGGCCAAACCATTATTTCTGGTATGGGCGAACTCCACTTGGAAATTTTGGTTGACCGCATGAAGCGTGAATTCGGTGTTGAGGCAACTGTTGGCAAGCCACAAGTTGCCTACCGTGAAACCATTCGTAAGAATTGTGACGAAGTTGAAGGTAAGTTCGTTAAGCAGTCTGGTGGTCGCGGTCAATACGGTCACGTAGTGTTGAAGCTTGAGCCACAAGCTCCAGGCAAAGGTTTTGAGTTCGTTGACGCAATTAAAGGTGGTGTGGTTCCTCGTGAATACATCCCTGCAGTTGAAAAAGGGATTATTGAAACACTGAACTCCGGTGTCTTGGCTGGTTACCCAGTTGTGGACGTTAAGGCAACATTATTCTTCGGTTCATACCATGATGTTGACTCCAATGAAAACGCATTTAAGATGGCGGGCTCAATGGCATTCAAAGATGGTATGCGTAGAGCGGCTCCAGTATTGCTAGAGCCAATGATGGCTGTTGAAGTAGAAACTCCAGAAGATTTCATGGGCAACGTAATGGGTGACCTCTCATCACGTCGCGGTATTTTGCAAGGTATGGATGACATTCCAGGCGGCGGAAAGATTGTTCGCGCTGAAGTGCCATTGGCAGAGATGTTTGGTTACTCAACAGGCTTGCGCTCGTTGACCCAAGGTCGCGCTACTTACACCATGGAATTTAAGCATTACGCAGAAGCACCTAAGAACGTAGCAGAAGCAGTTATGGCTGCTAAAGCGAAGTAATTTATTAATTTTTTGAATATTGACTAGCTAAAGAAGGCAGACAAAAATGGCAAAAGAAAAATTCGAGCGGACAAAACCGCACGTAAACGTAGGCACCATCGGTCACGTTGACCACGGTAAAACCACATTGACAGCAGCAATCGCAACCGTGCTATCTAAAGCATTTGGTGGCGAAGCAAAGGCATACGATCAGATCGATGCTGCTCCAGAAGAAAAAGCACGTGGTATTACGATTAATACAGCGCACGTTGAGTACGAGACTGCTGGTCGACACTACGCTCACGTGGATTGCCCAGGACATGCTGACTACGTTAAGAACATGATTACTGGTGCTGCTCAGATGGACGGCGCAATTTTAGTTTGCTCTGCTGCTGACGGTCCAATGCCACAAACTCGCGAACACATCCTCTTGGCTCGCCAAGTTGGTGTTCCTTACATCGTCGTTTTCTTGAACAAGTGCGACATGGTTGATGACGCTGAGTTGTTAGAGTTAGTTGAAATGGAAGTTCGTGAGCTTCTATCTAAGTACAACTTCCCAGGCGATGACACACCAATCATCCGCGGTTCTGCTAAGTTGGCTTTAGAGGGCGACGAAGGCCCATTGGGTAAAGAAGCCATCATGAAATTGGCTGAAGCCCTTGACTCATACATCCCAACTCCAGAGCGTGCTGTTGACGGCGCGTTCTTGATGCCAGTAGAAGACGTGTTCTCTATCTCCGGTCGCGGTACTGTTGTAACAGGCCGTATTGAGCGCGGCATCATCAAGGTTGGTGAAGAGATTGAAATCATCGGTATCAAACCAACACTCAAGACTACTTGTACTGGTGTTGAAATGTTCCGCAAATTGCTCGACCAAGGTCAAGCAGGCGATAACGTTGGTATCTTGTTACGCGGTACAAAACGTGAAGAAGTTGAGCGCGGCCAAGTATTGGCTAAGCCAGGTTCAATCACTCCACATACTCACTTTACAGCCGAGGTTTACATCTTGGGTAAAGATGAAGGTGGCCGTCACACTCCATTCTTTAACAACTATCGTCCACAGTTCTACTTCCGTACTACGGACGTCACTGGTTCAATCGAGTTGCCAAAAGACAAAGAAATGGTGATGCCTGGTGATAACGTCACGATTACCGTAAAACTCATCGCTCCTATCGCGATGGAAGAGGGTTTACGTTTTGCGATCCGTGAAGGTGGCCGTACTGTTGGCGCCGGCGTGGTTGCAAAGATTTTGGCTTAAGTTGTAGGTATTACTAGTAACAATATTTAGCGGTTTGCTAACCGGTGACATCAGTGCTGCTGATGTCACCGCGCTCTTTAGATGTATAACGTGGCAGCACCACAACGCTCTTTGGAATTAATATGCAAAACCAAAAAATTCGCATTCGCCTTAAAGCATTTGATTACCGTTTGATAGACCAGTCTGCAGCTGAAATCGTTGATACAGCTAAGCGTACTGGTGCGGTTGTTAAGGGTCCAGTGCCTTTGCCTACTCGTATCGAGCGCTTTGACATCTTGCGTTCACCACACGTGAACAAGACTTCTCGCGATCAGTTAGAGATTCGTACCCATCTCCGTTTGATGGATATCGTTGATCCTACAGAGAAAACTGTTGATGCGTTGATGAAATTAGACCTTCCAGCAGGTGTGGACGTCGAAATTAAGTTGCAGTAATTTGTTGTTTCCAGTCTTTTTGCTTGTCAAGACTGGCTTTTCGGGATAGAATCTAAGGCTTCGCTCAATTATTTGGGTGGATTTTTAGGCTTTATTAGCATTAAAAACGTTGTAAGTTATTGATTTAGAAGTACTTTTACTTGTAAATCACTTAAATTAATTTTGCCGACCAATCGAAGTCGGCGTGGAGCATGAATATGAGCTTAGGCTTAATCGGCCGCAAGGTCGGCATGACCCGTCTATTTACGGACGAAGGGGAAGCGATTCCTGTCACCGTAATCGACGTGAGTGACAACAGAGTCGCTCAAATCAAGACCCAGGCAACTGATGGCTATGACGCTATCCAGTTGGCACATGGCACACGTAGAGCTACTCGCGTTACCAAATCAATGGCTGGTCACTTTGCTAAGGCAGGTGTGATGGCTGGTAATGCACTCAACGAATTTCATTTAGACGCAGCAAAAATCGCAGAAATGACACCAGGACAAGTAATTCCTGCTGACACTGCATTTACTGCTGGTCAAAAAGTGGACGTACAAGGTGTGACTATCGGTAAGGGCTATGCAGGTACCATCAAGCGTTATCACTTCGCTTCTGGTCGCGCATCTCACGGTAACTCACGTTCACATAACGTACCAGGCTCAATCGGTATGGCGCAAGATCCAGGCCGTGTTTTCCCTGGTAAGCGTATGACCGGTCACTTAGGTGACGTTACACGTACAGTTCAAAATTTAGTCATCGCACGCATTGATGCAGAACGTAATCTCATCATGGTTAAAGGCGCTATTCCAGGTGCCCCAGGCGGTAAAGTTATTGTTACTCCAGCGGTTAAAACACCGTTGAAGAAGAAATAAGGAGAGCGAATATGGAACTTAAGCTTCTCCAGGACAATGGTACTTTAGGTGCAGGCGTACAAGCTTCACCAGAAGTATTCGAGCGTGAATATAACGAAGCGTTGGTACACCAAGTTGTAGTGGCTTACCAAGCAAATGCACGTAGCGGTAACCGTGCACAAAAAGACCGTGAGCAAGTTAAGCACACTACTAAGAAGCCTTGGCGTCAAAAGGGCACTGGTCGTGCACGTGCTGGTATGAGCTCTTCCCCGCTGTGGCGCGGAGGTGGTCGTATATTCCCGAATTCTCCAGAAGAGAATTTCAGCCAAAAAGTAAACAAGAAAATGTACCGCGCTGGCATGAGATCTATTTTGTCTCAGTTGGCTCGCGAAGGTCGTTTAAATGTTGTTGATCAATTCAATCTCGATGCTCCAAAGACTAAAGTTTTAGCTGAAAAAGTTAAAGCAATGGGCTTGGATTCAGTGTTGATTATTGTCGATCAAGTTAGTGAGAATTTGTACTTGGCATCACGTAACTTGCACAAAGTTGCCGTGGTTGAGCCACAGCACGCCGATCCATTAGCTTTGGTTCAATACAAAAAAGTATTGGTAAGCAAAGCTGCGATCGCAAAAATTGAGGAGTTGCTGAAATGAGCCAAGTCCGTAAAAACGATCACAACCTCATGAAGGTTCTGCTTGGTCCAGTTATCTCTGAGAAGGCCACTATGGTTGCAGAGAAAAACGAACAAGTAGTTTTCCAAGTTGCTCGCGATGCGAACAAGAGCGATGTAAAACAAGCAGTTGAATTGCTCTTCAAAGTGCAAGTTGACTCAGTTCAAATCGTGAATCAAAAAGGTAAGCCTAAGCGCTATGGCCGTTTTGAAGGTCGTCGTGACCACACTAAGAAGGCCTATGTGAATTTGAAGCCAGGTCAAGAAATTAACTTTGAAGCGGAGGCGAATTAATCATGCCTTTGATGAAGACAAAACCGACCTCACCAGGTCGTCGTTCAATGGTGAAAGTGGTCAATCCTGACCTGCATAAAGGTAAGCCTTTTGCAGCGTTGGTAGAGCCACAATTCCAAAAAGCAGGACGTAACAATAATGGTCACATCACTACCCGTCATAAGGGCGGTGGTCATAAGCATCACTATCGTGTTGTTGACTTCAAGCGTAATGACAAAGATGGCATTCCAGCAAAAGTAGAGCGCTTGGAATACGATCCAAACCGCAGCGCAAATATCGCATTGATTTTGTTTGCTGACGGTGAGCGTCGCTATATTCCAGCTGCTAAAGGCATGACTGTTGGTCAAGCCATCATGAGCGGCTCAGAGGCGCCTATCAAGTCTGGCAACAATTTGCCAATTCGCAACATTCCAGTTGGTAGCACGATTCACTGTGTAGAAATAATGCCAGGCAAAGGCGCTCAAGTGGCTCGCTCTGCCGGTGGTTCAGCAGTATTGCTAGCTCGCGAAGGCGTATACGCTCAAGTGCGTTTGCGCTCTGGTGAAGTTCGCCGTGTTCTGATTGAGTGCCGCGCCACTATTGGTGAAGTTGGTAACGAAGAGCACAGCTTGCGTCAAATTGGTAAAGCAGGTGCAAATCGCTGGCGTGGTATTCGCCCAACCGTTCGCGGTGTGGCAATGAACCCAGTAGATCACCCACACGGTGGTGGTGAAGGTAGAACTGGCGAAGGCCGTGTACCTGTATCTCCATGGGGTACACCAACCAAAGGTTATCGCACACGTCGCAATAAGCGTACAACTTCGATGATCGTTCAACGTCGTCAAAAACGTTAAGCGATAAGGATAAATAGATATGACACGTTCAGCTAAAAAAGGCCCATTCTGCGACGCCAGCTTAGTAAAAAAAGTTGAAGTTGCACAAGCCAACAAGGACAAAAAGCCGATCAAAACTTGGTCACGCCGTTCAACAATCCTCCCAGACTTCATTGGTCTGACGATTGCTGTACATAACGGTCGTCAACACGTTCCGGTATATGTATCAGAAAACATGGTGGGTCATAAGTTAGGCGAATTTGCCTTGACCCGTACTTTCAAAGGTCACGCTGCTGACAAGAAAGTAACGAAGAAGTAAGGGGATGATGATGGAAGTTAAAGCTATTCACAAGGGTGCCCGCATTTCTGCGCAAAAGACTCGTTTGGTCGCTGACCAAATTCGTGGTTTGCCAATTGCTCGCGCATTAAACATTTTGAACTTCAGCCCCAAGAAAGCTGCCTTCATTGTGAAAAAAGTTGTTGAGTCCGCAGTGGCTAACGCTGAACACAATAAAGGCGCTGATATTGATGAGCTCAAGGTTGCAGCGATCATTGTTGATAAAGGCACTTCATTGAAGCGCTTTACAGCACGTGCTAAGGGTCGTGGCAATCAAATTGAAAAACAAACTTGTCACATTAGCGTGACCTTGAGTAACTAAGGAAATATATGGGCCAAAAGATAAACCCAACCGGATTCCGACTCGCGGTAACGAAGAATTGGACATCACGTTGGTATGCAAACAATAATGACTTCGCAAAGATGCTCAAAGAGGACGTAGAAGTCCGTAGCTATCTTAAGAAGAAGTTGAAGAACGCATCTGTAAGCAAAGTTGTGATTGAGCGTCCTGCAAAGAACGCACGTATTACTATCTATAGCTCACGTCCAGGCGTTGTCATCGGTAAAAAAGGCGAAGATATTGAAGTGCTTCGTCGTGAATTACAAAAGCGCATGGGTGTTCCAGTGCACGTGAATATCGAAGAAATTCGTAAGCCTGAAGTTGATGCGCAATTGATAGCTGACTCTATTACTCAACAGTTAGAGAAGCGCATCATGTTCCGTCGCGCCATGAAACGTGCCATGCAAAATGCAATGCGTTTAGGCGCACAAGGTATCAAGATCATGTCATCTGGCCGTTTGAACGGTGCTGAAATTGCACGTCGCGAATGGTACCGTGAAGGTCGCGTTCCACTTCATACATTGAAGGCTGATATTGACTACGCTACTTCTGAAGCGGAAACAACATACGGCATCATCGGTGTAAAAGTTTGGGTATACAAAGGTGACACATTGGGTCGTGGTGCAGAAGCCCAAGTTGCTGCGCAAGCTACTGAACCAGCTGCCGAAGAAAAGAAAACTCGTCGTGCTCCAAGCAAGACAGCTGCTCGTAAACCAGCAGCTGGCACAGACAAGCCATTAGTTGCTGCTAAACCAGCAGTAAAGCGTGTGCGTAAGGTTGAGACACCTGCCGCAGATACGCAGAAGTCAGGAGAGTAAGCATGCTACAACCAAAGCGTCGCAAGTATCGTAAGGAACAAAAAGGCCGCAACACTGGCGTGGCAACACGCGGTAGTTCTGTAGCCTTTGGTGACTTTGGATTGAAGGCCGTTGGCCGTGGTCGTTTGACTGCGCGTCAAATTGAGTCAGCACGTCGTGCCATGACTCGTCACATTAAACGTGGTGGCCGTATTTGGATTCGCATTTTCCCAGATAAGCCAATTTCACAAAAACCTGCTGAAGTACGTATGGGTAACGGTAAAGGTAATCCAGAGTACTACGTAGCTGAAATTCAACCAGGTAAAGTGCTCTACGAGATGGACGGTGTTGATGAGCAATTGGCGCGCGAAGCTTTCAAGCTTGCTGCTGCTAAGTTGCCTTTACAGACCACTTTCGTGATTCGCCACTTAGGTTGATCGGGATAGAAATTATGAAAAATACAGAATTAGTTTCAAAAGATCTGAACGCTTTAAATGCAGAGTTAACCGAGTTGCTTAAGACCGGTTTCAAGCTCCGCATGCAAAAAGGCACTCAGCAACTCACAAATACCAGCCAATTGGGTAAAAATAAGCGCGACATCGCTCGTGTGAAGACTTTTATCGCCCAAAAGACTGCACAGAAATAAGGAAAAAGGGATATGACAGAATTATCTAAACCCTTGCGCCGCACCCTTGTGGGTCGCGTCGTTAGCGACAAAATGCAAAAAACTGTGACGGTGTTGGTTGAGCGTCAAGTTAAGCATCCAGTGATTGGTAAGTACGTTGGTCAATCCAAAAAGTACCATGCTCATGACGAAGCTGGTACATACAAGATGGGCGATACCGTTGAAATTGCTGAATCTAAGCCAATTTCACGTACTAAATCTTGGGTTGTGACCCGTTTGATTGAAGCTTCAAAGGGCATTTAAAGAAATTATTAGGGATTTTGGCGAAGTTTTTTCCCAAATCCCTGTTTTACGTAGTAGAATAGAAGGCTTCTCTGGTTTTATTGGAGAAGCAGTGTTTTTCATTAATTCCGGGTTTTAGCTTTCGTTAAAACCCATAGACGGAACCAAGACTGTTTGCCTTTGGCCAATAAGTTGGGGATTAGAAATGATACAAACCGAAAGTAGATTACAGGTTGCCGATAACACAGGCGCCAGTGAAGTGTTGTGCATCAAGGTATTGGGCGGCTCTAAGCGTCGTTACGCCAGTATTGGTGATGTCATCAAAGTCAGCGTTAAGTCTGCTGCTCCACGTGGCCGTGTAAAAAAAGGTGACATTTATAACGCCGTAGTAGTGAGAACTGCTAAGGGTGTTCGCCGTCCAGACGGTTCATTGATTAAGTTCGATGGCAACGCTGCGGTATTGCTTAACGCTAAGTTAGAGCCAATTGGCACACGTATCTTTGGACCAGTGACGCGCGAGTTGCGTACTGAAAAGTTCATGAAGATCGTTTCTCTCGCCCCCGAAGTTATTTAAGAGGCTGATATGAAAAAAATTCGTAAAGGTGATTCCGTAGTTCTATTGACTGGCCGCGATAAGGGCAAGCAAGGAACTGTTACAGCCGTTCTCGAGAACAAGTTAGTGATCGAAGGCGTAAACATTTATAAAAAGAGCGTTAAGCCAAATCCAGCAGCTGGTGTTACTGGCGGCATGATTGACAAGACGATGCCTGTTCACATTTCTAATGTGGCTTTGGTTGACGGTAACGGCAAACCATCACGTGTTGGTATCAAACTCGTTGACGGTAAAAAGCAGCGTTTCCTCAAAACCACTGGCGCAACTTTAAGCGCATAAGGGGCGCGGAGAAATTATGAGCACACGTTTTCAAGAACACTATCAAGCCAAAGTAGTTGCAGATTTGATCGCCAAGTTTGGTTACAAGTCTGTAATGGAAGTTCCACGTATCACTAAGGTAACCCTGAACATGGGCTTAGGCGATGCAGTGAACGACAAAAAGATTATCGAAAATGCAGTTGGCGATTTAACTAAAGTTGCAGGCCAAAAGCCAGTTGTAACTAAAGCTAAAAAAGCGATCGCAGGTTTCAAAATTCGTCAAGGTTACCCGATCGGTGCCATGGTGACATTGCGTGGTGCACGCATGTACGAATTCTTGGACCGTTTCGTTACTGTTGCATTGCCACGCGTACGTGACTTCCGCGGTATTTCTGGCAAAGCATTTGACGGCCGCGGTAACTACAACATCGGCGTTAAAGAACAGATCATTTTCCCTGAAATCGAATACGACAAAATTGATGCCCTCCGTGGTCTCAATATCAGTATTACGACAACTGCTAAAACCGACGAAGAAGCAAAAGCTTTGTTGGCAGCATTTAAATTCCCTTTCCGCAATTAAGAGGCTAACGTGGCAAAACTATCCCTGATTGAGCGCGAGAATAAGCGCGCAAAAACTGTAGAGAAGTACGCTGCCAAGCGTGCCGAACTCAAAGCGATCATTGCTGATCAATCACGCAGCGATGAAGAGCGCTATGAAGCTCGCTTGAAGCTACAGGCTCTTCCACGTAACGCAAGCCCGATTCGTCAAAGAAATCGTTGTTCATTAACCGGTCGCCCACGTGGCACATTCCGTAAGTTCGGTTTGGCTCGTAGCAAGATTCGTGAAATCGCCTTCCGTGGCGAAATCCCCGGTTTAACCAAGGCCAGCTGGTAAGCGGCGAAAGAATTAGGAGAACTCATGAGTATCAGCGATCCAATCGCCGACATGTTGACAAGGATCCGCAATGCGCAAGCAGTGCAGAAACCTTTGGTCACAATGCCGTCGTCAAAAGTTAAAGTAGCTATCGCAAAAGTTTTGCAAGATGAAGGCTATATTGAAAGTTTCGAAATCAAAGGTGAAGCAGCTAAGCCAGTGCTCCATATTGATCTCAAATACTATGCAGGCCGTCCTGTTATCGAGCGTATCGACCGTGTATCAACACCAAGTCTGCGTATCTATAAAGGCCGTCATGACATTCCAGAAGTAATGAATGGCTTGGGCATTGCAATTATTTCAACCCCTCAAGGCGTAATGACAGACCGTAAAGCACGTGCAACAGGCGTGGGCGGTGAAGTTATTTGCTACGTAGCTTAAGGAGCGAAATATGTCCCGCGTAGGTAAATCACCAATTACAGTTCCTAAGGGAGCTGAAATCAGCATCAACGGTGCAAACATTACTGTTAAAGGTCCATTGGGCACTTTGACGCACAACTTGCACCCTTCTGTTGGTTTGAAACAAGAAGATGGCGTATTGACAGTTATTTTAAATAACGACTCACCAGAAGCTGGTGCTCAGTCAGGTACTGCCCGCGCTTTAGTTAACAATATGGTTGTTGGCGTAACTACTGGCTTTGAGCGTAAGCTCAGCTTGGTAGGCGTTGGTTACCGTGCTGCTGCTCAAGGCGAAACATTAAAATTGCAGTTGGGTTTCTCACACGACATTATTTACAACCTGCCAAAGGGTGTAAAGGCTGAGACTCCATCGCAAACCGAAATCATTATTAAAGGTTCCAACAAACAGCAAGTTGGCCAGGTCGCAGCTGAAGTTCGCGCTTACCGTTCACCAGAGCCATACAAGGGCAAAGGTGTTCGCTATGTGGATGAGGTTGTGCATCTGAAAGAAACTAAGAAGAAGTAAGCGAGATTAGAAAATGAATAAAGACGAATCCAGACAAAGACGCGCTAGGCAGACTCGTATTCGCATTGCCGAAGCATTGGCAAATCGCTTAACAGTTATCCGTAGCAACTCCCATATTTCTGCTCAGGTTTATAGCCCATGCGGAACGAAGGTTGTAGCAGCTGCTTCAACTATGGAAAAAGATATGCGCCAAGTGATCAAAAACGGCGGCAACGCTGAAGCGGCAAAACAAATCGGCAAGTTAGTTGCTGAGCGTGCTGTTAAGGCAGGCGTAGTTGATGTTGCGTTTGATCGTTCCGGTCATCGTTACCACGGCCGTATTAAGGCCTTAGCTGAAGCTGCGCGTGAAGCCGGCCTGAAGTTCTAATAGGGTTTAGGAAAAAACATGGCAAAAATGCAAACTAAGATGCAAAACGAAGAGCGTGATGATGGTCTTCGCGAGAAGATGATTGCTGTTAATCGTGTAACTAAAGTAGTTAAGGGTGGTCGTATTCTCGGCTTCGCTGCACTCACTGTAGTTGGCGATGGCGACGGCCGAATCGGCATGGGTAAAGGCAAATCTAAAGAAGTTCCAGTTGCTGTTCAAAAAGCAATGGACGAAGCACGTCGCAAGATGATCAAAGTTACTTTGCGTAAAGGCACTTTGCAGCACACTGTTACTGGTCAACATGGCGCGTCACGTGTTTTGATTTCTCCAGCTAAAGACGGTACTGGAATTATTGCTGGTGGCCCAATGCGCGCGATTTTCGACGTAATGGGTGTAACTAACGTGGTTGCTAAGTCACTCGGCTCGACAAACCCATATAACTTGGTTCGTGCAACCATTGATGGTTTGAGCAAGATGAGTACTCCTGCTGAGATTGCTGCTAAGCGCGGTAAGTCAGTTGAAGAGATTCTCGGCTAAGACCAAAAGATTAGGAATCTATAAATGACAACATCTAACTCCAAAGTCAAACTGCAATTAGTACGCAGCTTGATCGGTACACGCGAAAGCCATCGTGCAACTGTACGTGGCCTAGGCCTCGGTCGGATCAATTCAGTTGCTGAATTGGAAGACACCCCAGCTGTTCGCGGCATGATTAATAAAGTTTCTTATCTAGTTAAAGTCATTGGCTAATAACTAGCAAGTAAATAGGCGAAGAATATGCAACTCAACACAATTAAACCTGCAGAAGGCTCCAAGAAAAACCGTCGTCGCGTTGGTCGCGGCATTGGTTCAGGTCTTGGTAAAACTGCTGGCCGTGGTCACAAAGGTCAAAAATCCCGTTCTGGTGGTTTCCACAAGGTTGGATTTGAAGGCGGTCAGATGCCTATGTACCGTCGTTTGCCAAAACGTGGTTTCGTGTCTTTGACACGTCGTCATGTTGGTCAAATTACATTGAACGACTTAGCAAAAATCAATTTGCCAGAAGTAGACCTATTGGTATTGAAGGCTCATGGTTTTGCTGGTGAGCAGATTAATGCAGTAAAGGTTATCAAGACTGGCGAACTAAAGATTGCTGTAACCCTTAAGGGGATCACAGCAACTGCTGGCGCTAAAGCAGCTATTGAAGCGGCTGGCGGCAAATTGGTTGAGTTGGCTTAATAGGTCTTTGAGTAGAAATGGCATTAGCACCTACCAATAACGCAAGCACCCCAGCAGCAGGTGGCAAGTTTGGCGAATTACGCCAACGCTTAGTCTTCCTGGTGTTGGCTTTGCTCGTGTTCCGTTTGGGTGCACATATTCCAGTACCTGGAATTGACCCAGACCAATTGGCACAGTTATTTTCTGGCCAAAAAGACGGCATCTTGGGAATGTTCAATCTGTTCTCAGGCGGAGCTTTATCTCGCTTCACTGTATTTGCTTTAGGGATCATGCCTTACATTTCTGCATCGATCATCATGCAGTTAATGACCATCGTTGTACCTTCTTTAGAGGCTTTGAAAAAAGAAGGGCAAGCTGGTCAACGTAAGATTACTCAGTACACACGCTACGGAACTGTGCTCTTGGCAACATTCCAAGCATTGGGTATTTCTGTTGCTTTGCAGGCTCAGCCAGGTTTAGTAATCAACCCAGGTTTGATGTTTGAGTTGAATACTGTAGTAACTTTGGTAACCGGCACGATGTTCTTGATGTGGCTTGGTGAGCAAATTACTGAGCGTGGTTTAGGCAACGGTATCTCCATTATTATTTTTGGTGGCATTGTTTCTGGCTTGCCGAATGCATTAGCAAGCTTATTAGAGTTAGTTCGCACTGGCTCAATGAATATTATTTCTGCATTGCTCATCGTTGTGATTTGCGTAGCAGTGACTTATTTTGTGGTGTTTGTAGAGCGCGGTCAGCGCCGTATCTTGGTTAACTACGCTAAGCGTCAAGTCGGCAACAAGATATACGGTGGCCAATCTTCTTACTTCCCATTGAAGTTGAATATGGCGGGTGTTATTCCTCCAATTTTTGCTTCTTCAATCATTTTGTTCCCTGCAACTATTGCTGGCTGGTTCACATCAGGCGAGCCAACCAATATGTTCAGCAGAATCATTAAAGACTTGGCAGCTACTTTGGCACCAGGACAACCTGTATACACAATTTTGTATGCGGCTGCGATCATCTTCTTCTGCTTCTTCTATACCGCATTGGTATTTAACAGCCGCGATACAGCTGAGAACCTCAAGAAGAGTGGTGCATTTGTTCCAGGTATTCGTCCAGGCGATCAAACAGCGCGTTACATCGATAAGATCTTGGTGCGTTTGACTCTGGCTGGTGCAATTTATATGGTTCTGGTTTGCTTGTTGCCAGAATTCTTGGTGTTGAAGTACAACGTGCCGTTCTATTTCGGCGGTACTTCGTTGTTGATTATTGTGGTTGTTGCAATGGATTTCATGGCTCAAGTCCAGTCATTTGTCATGCAGCAGCAATACGGCTCTTTGATGAAAAAAGCTAACTTTAAGATGGGCGCTTAACTGAATGTCTAAAGACGATGTAATTCAGATGGCGGGAGAAGTTGTAGAGAATTTGCCGAACGCGATGTTTCGCGTGAAGCTAGAAAACGGACATGTGGTTCTTGGGCACATTTCTGGAAAGATGCGGATGCACTACATCCGTATTTTGCCGGGAGATAAGGTGACGGTGGAGATGACTCCTTACGACCTAACGCGCGCCAGAATTATCTTCCGTGCGAAGTAAAGATTAAGTAGTACCTATTTTTAAGAGGTGAGTTATGAAAGTTTTAGCATCCGTTAAGTGTATTTGCAGAAATTGCAAGATCATTAAGCGCAAACGCGTTGTACGTGTTATCTGTTCATCAGATGCGCGTCATAAGCAACGTCAAGGCTAATTGGTTAATTAAGAGGAAATCTCATGGCACGTATCGCTGGGGTAAACATCCCAAATCATCAACATACTGTTATCGGTTTAACAGCAATTTTTGGTATTGGCACAACTCGTGCTCGCAAAATTTGTGAAACCACAGGTGTTGCAATCGACAAAAAAGTTAAAGACCTTACAGACGCTGACTTGGAAAAGTTGCGTGATGAAGTAGGTAAATTCATCACTGAGGGTGATCTTCGTCGTGAAGTAACTATGAGCATCAAGCGTTTGATGGACTTAGGTTGCTACCGCGGTGTTCGTCATCGTAAGGGCTTGCCTGTACGTGGTCAACGTACTAAGACTAACGCGCGTACCCGCAAGGGCCCACGTAAGTCCGGTGTGCAACTGAAGAAATAATCAAGAAAGTTTATTAACATGGCACAACAAAAATCCGCTTCCGCTGCTGCGCAGCGCGCACGTAAGAAGGTTAAAAAGAACGTTGCTGACGGTATTGCACACGTTCACGCTTCTTTTAACAACACCATTATTACGATCACTGATCGTCAGGGAAATGCGCTTTCATGGGCAACTTCTGGCGGCCAGGGTTTCAAAGGTTCACGCAAATCAACACCTTTTGCTGCTCAGGTAGCTGCAGAAGTTGCTGGCAAAACAGCCATTGAATGCGGTATTAAGAACTTGGAAGTTCAGATCAAAGGCCCAGGCCCAGGTCGTGAATCAGCAGTACGTGCATTGAACTCATTGGGCATCAAGATCACTGAGATTCAAGACGTAACTCCAGTTCCACATAATGGTTGCCGTCCTCCAAAGCGTCGTCGTATCTAAGCTTGGAAGTTGGCAGTACAACAGTTTTAGTAGTTTTTTATTAAAGCCCACTGTTCGCCTGATTTAAAAGGCGAACTCACCGCCGGTCGCAAGACTGCGGCAAAGAAAGGAAAGCATCGTGGCACGTTACTTAGGGCCTA
The DNA here is from genome assembly GCF_018881815.1 of Polynucleobacter sp. MWH-HuK1. GTDB lineage: Bacteria > Pseudomonadota > Gammaproteobacteria > Burkholderiales > Burkholderiaceae > Polynucleobacter. The sequence goes on along the minus strand of NZ_JACVPP010000001.1, from coordinate 304,138 downwards.
AGGCCAAATTAGCACGTCGGGAAGGTACCGACTTATTTTTAAAGAGCGCACGTCGCGCCCTGTCAGACAAGTGCAAGTTAGATACTAAGCCTGGTCAACATGGCCGTACATCTGGCTCAAGAACATCTGATTACGGTAATCAACTGCGTGAAAAGCAAAAGGTTAAGCGTATCTATGGCGTATTAGAGCGTCAATTCCGTCGTTACTTCGCAGAAGCTGAGCGTCGTAAGGGCAACACTGGTGAAACATTGCTCCAGTTGCTTGAGTCACGTCTCGACAACGTGGTTTATCGCATGGGCTTTGGTTCAACACGCGCTGAAGCACGCCAGTTAGTTTCTCATTGCGCAATTTTGCTCAATGGCAACCCTGTAAATATTCCATCCATTCAGGTTAAGCCTGGTGATGTAGTTGCTATTCGTGAAAAAGCGAAGAAGCAAGCGCGTATTACAGAGTCTTTGAATTTGGTTGGACAAATGGCAGCTGTTACTTGGGTTTCAGTTGACGCAGCCAAGCTCGAGGGAACATTTAAGCAAGTGCCTGACCGTGAAGATATTAGCGGTGAAATTAATGAAAGTTTGATCGTCGAATTGTATTCACGCTAATTAGGCACTCTCAAGGAAAAAATATGCAAACAAATTTGCTCAAGCCAAAGATTATTTCTGTTGAAGCGCTTACCGCCAACCAAGCTAAGGTTGTTATGGAGCCGTTCGAGCGTGGCTATGGCCACACACTCGGAAATGCGTTACGTCGTGTACTTTTGTCCTCGATGGTTGGTTATGCGCCAACTGAAGTAGCTATTGCTGGTGTTGTTCATGAGTACTCCACATTGGATGGAGTTCAAGAGGACGTAGTTAACCTCTTGTTGAACCTCAAAGGTATCGTATTTAAGTTGCAGTCACGTGACGAAGTTACTATCAATTTGCGTAAAGAAGGCCCAGGCGTTGTTACTGCAAAAGATATCGATTTGCCACATGATGTAGAAATCATGAATCCTGATCATGTGATCGCTCACTTGTCTGCTGGTGGCAAGTTAGATATGCAGATCAAGGTTGAAAAAGGCCGCGGCTATGTTCCAGGTAACGTACGTCAATATAACGACGAAGCTACTAAGATCATTGGTCGTATCGTGTTGGATGCTTCATTTAGCCCGGTAAGCCGTGTTAGCTATGCCGTTGAATCTGCTCGTGTAGAGCAACGAACTGACCTCGATCGTCTAGTAATGACTATTGAAACAAACGGTGTGTTGTCTCCTGAAGAAGCAATTCGTCAAGCAGCTAGCATCTTGGTTGATCAGTTGGTTGTATTCGCAGCCCTCGAAAGCAGCGAAGTTTCTGGTGATTTAGCACCAAGCCGCTCATCAATGGTTGATCCAATGTTGATGCGTCCGGTTGATGATCTCGAGCTCACAGTTCGCTCTGCAAACTGCTTGAAGGCTGAGAACATTTACTACATCGGTGACTTGATTCAACGTACAGAGAATGAATTGTTGAAGACGCCTAATCTAGGTCGTAAATCTTTGAATGAAATCAAAGATGTATTGGCGGCTCGTGGCTTAAGTCTTGGCATGAAACTCGAAAGCTGGCCTCCAGCTAACCTCGAGAAATAATTAGAAAGGAAGCATCATGCGTCACGGAAACGGCTTACGCAAACTAAACAGAACATCATCACATCGCTTGGCGATGCTGCGCAACATGTCCAACTCACTTTTGGAGCACGAAGTCATTAAAACGACTTTGCCAAAAGCTAAAGAATTGCGCATGGTTGTTGAGCCTTTGATTACCTTGGGTAAAAAAGATAACTTAGCAAACCGTCGCTTAGCATTTAATCGCACACGTGATCGTGATATCGTTACCAAGCTCTTTACGGAACTCGGCCCACGCTACGCAACACGCCCAGGTGGCTACCTTCGTATTTTGAAGTTTGGCTTCCGTCATGGCGACAATGCACCAATGGCTTTGGTTGAGTTGGTAGATCGCCCAGAAGTTGAAGAAACAGCAGTAGTAGCTGAAGAGGCTTAAATCTCACTGTAAAAGTAAAAAGCCAGGCTTCGGTCTGGCTTTTTTCATTTACCAATTTATAAATACAGAATGTCTGAAAACGCTACAGTTAATCCCAGCAAGCTTTTGGTGGTGGTAACGAGTCTTCCTAGTCTGGAGGCCGCCAAAGGCTTAGCACGTGCCTTGGTTGAGGCACATTTGGCTGCCTGCGTCCAAATACAGCCAGGAATGACATCTATATACCGCTGGGAGGGTAAGCTTTGCGAGGAGCCAGAGGTATTGCTCTCGGCAAAAACGACGCAAGCAAAGTGGCTCGAGAATTGCGCCTTTATTCAAAAGGCACATCCTTATGACGTACCGGAAATTCTGGCATTTGAACCCGAACAATACGATCAGCAGTACGGCAAGTGGGTTGAGTCTGAGGTAAATTTGAAGTCATGAAATTACATTCTTTTTTAGCGAAAATTTTTTCGCTCTTACTTTTCATCTCAGTACAAGTATTTGCTGCGCAAGATTTTTTGCCTCCAGAAAAAGCGTTCCGAGTAGAGGCAACTTGGCTGGAAAATTCCAATCAAATTGAACTAGAACTTTTACCTGCTAAAGGCTATTACATTTACCAAGAATCTTTGAAGTTTCAAGTGGGTTCACAGGCTGGGAAGCTCGGTAATATAAGGCCTTCACTGCCACCAGGTATAGAAAAGTTTGATGAAACTTTTCAGAAAAAACTGCAGGTATATAAAGAACCGTTCTTGGTTTTTTTAGAGATCAAGTCGGTAGCTGGACAGCCCGTGCATTTGGAAGTCACTCTTCAGGGATGTGCCGAGGCTGGTATTTGCTATCCACCCATGACTCTTCAATTTTTACTTGCTGGACCTGGAGTAAAGGCAGCGCCAATTCCAGATGTATTAGGTGCTGTTCCCTCGTCTAGTGTGAAGGCGAATGACCAATTTAGTTTGGCAGATTTATGGCGTGAGCGTGATGACGTTAACGCCATTGGCCGCTTTTTAGAAAGCACTACAACTGCGTATTTATTTCTGGCCTTCTTTGTGTTGGGGCTGGCATTGGCATTTACACCCTGTGTACTTCCTATGCTGCCAATATTGTCGAGCGTTATCTTTGGAACTCAGGGTGGTAAATCCATATCCAAGGGTCGTGCAAGCGTCTTAGCGCTCGCATACGTATTGGGTATGGCATTGGTATATGCCTTGGCTGGCATACTCATGGCAGCCTTAGGGGGTAGCATACAGCGCGCCTTGCAAAGCCCCTTTGCGCTTGCTACCTTTGCCCTCCTGTTATTAGCTTTATCTGGCAGTCTATTTGGCTTGTATAACCTGCGTCTGCCCCAATCATGGCACCAGCATGTGGATAGGCTGGCAGGCCGTCAAAAGGGCGGTAGCGTATTTGGCGCCTTTGCCTTGGGGGGTATCTCCACTCTAGTAGCCAGCCCGTGTATTACAGCCCCTTTAGCTGGTGTTTTAGCATTTATTGCTCAAACCGGTTCTATGAGTTTGGGCGCAGGTTTGCTCTTTGTAATGGCGTTAGGAATGGGTCTGCCGCTGTTATTTATCGCTGTTGAAGCTCGCATTTTGATTCCGTCTACCGGAATCTGGATGGTGTGGTTGCAGCGTACTTTGGGTGTATTGCTGGTTGCTACAGCAGCTTGGATTGCATCGCCATTGCTACAAACGAATGGTGCTGAGGGAAGTGTAAAAAAAGTCAACGGTCAAAGTATTCATCAGGTCGGGGAATTGGCTTTTATGGTCATTCAGTCGCCGGCAGAACTTGATGCTCAATTAGATAAAGCCAAAGAAGAAAAGAAATTAGTACTTCTCGATTTTTATGCGGATTGGTGCATCAGCTGCAAAGAAATGGAAGTGAATACTTTTGCTAATCCAGAGGTTAGCAAGGAGCTTAAGCAGTTTGTTTTATTGCAGGCTGACGTTACTGCTAATAGCTCTGAGAACCAAGTATTACTGAAGCGCTTTGGATTATTTGGTCCGCCGGGCATTTTGATCTTTGATCAAAATTCTCAAGAGCAAAAAGATCAACGCGTGATTGGTTATATGCCACCACAGCGTTTTATTGAGCGCATAAGAAACGCATTAAAAAACTAAAGCAGCTATATGGCTAACAAGTAACTGTTTAATTAGTTAGCTGCTTTAATCAGTCGCGCTGCTTCAAGTGCAAAATAAGTCAGAACGCCGTCTGCACCAGCGCGTTTAAATCCAAGCAAAGATTCCATCATGACAGCATCATGATCTAACCAGCCATTTTGTGCCGCTGCCTTGAGCATGGCGTATTCGCCACTCACTTGGTAGGCATAAGTCGGGTAATCAAATTCTTCTCTTACGCGACGCACAATATCCAAATAAGGCATTCCTGGCTTGACCATCACCATATCGGCACCTTCGCTAATATCGAGCGCAACCTCCCGCAAGGCCTCATCCCCATTGGCGCAATCCATTTGATAGGTTTTTTTATCTGCTTTACCAAGGTTCTTTGCAGACCCTACGGCATCTCTAAATGGGCCATAAAACGCAGATGCATATTTAGCGGAATACGCCATGATGCGTGTATGAATTAATTTCTTTTGTTCAAGCGCTTCACGAATTTTCCCAATGCGGCCATCCATCATGTCTGATGGCGCAACAATATCAACACCTGCTTCAGCTTGCGCAACTGCTTGCTTTACCAGAATGGCAGTAGTCTCATCATTGAGAATACGACCCAGATCGTCGAGCACACCATCTTGACCATGGCTTGTGTATGGATCAAGCGCAACATCAGTCATGATGCCTAAATTTGGGAAACGCATTTTGAGTTCACGAACGGCAGTTGGGATAAGCCCATTTGGATTAAAGGCTTCCTTGCCATCGGGTGTCTTTAGTCCTGCATCAATCACTGGAAAGAGTGCAAGTACTGGAATACCTAAATCAACGCATTCTTGTGCAACTGGAAAAAGTAAATCTAAAGAAACACGATTCACGCCAGGCATTGAGGCAACTGCTTCAGATTTGTCCTGACCTTCTAGCAAAAACACTGGGTAAATCAAGTCATTGGCTGAAACGCTGTTCTCTTGCATGAGGCGGCGCGACCAATTATCACGACGCATGCGGCGAGGACGATGCCCTGGAAAATTAAGCAATGAATTAGCTGGTGATTTCATCTTCTTTAGTCTCTGCTTCAAATAACCACTTAATAACAATATTGTCGGCCTCTTCAAGACCAATGCGTTTGGTGCTTGAAAATAATTGTGCCGTAAGTTGTTTGGACTCACCATTGCCATCTGGCAATGCAGGGTCATATTGTTGCAATTGTTTGCGAACTGCCTCTAGCGCATGCTTGCACTCGCTTTTATTGAGTTTGTCGCATTTACTCAACAAAACGTGGATTGGCTTACCGGTTGGCACGAACCAGTCAATCATTTGCTCATCTAGTTCGGTTATGCCACGTCTAGAGTCAACAATGAGGATCATGCCCACCAACTGCTCTCGCTCTTGCAGATAGTCGCTTAGGAGGGTATTCCAGTGGTATTTGGTCTCATGATTGACGGCGGCATAGCCATACCCCGGCAAATCTACCAAATAGCCTAAAAGGTCGTCTTTTGCAAAAATCCCAAAATAGTTGATGTGTTGGGTGCGCCCAGGGGTTTTACTGGCAAAGGCAAGCCTTTTTTGGTTGCAAAGCACGTTAAGAGCACTGGATTTGCCTGCATTTGAGCGTCCGGCAAAGGCTACCTCACGCAGGGGCGTGGCAGGCAGGCAATGGGTGTCATTGACTGTGGTGGCGAAGCGGGCTTGAAAGAGTTTAGACATATCCAGAAGCTATTGTAAAATCACGCAAAATCATGAAATATCTCATGGTGTTGGGTAAAAGGTTGTAAATGCAGGGCCCAAACACTTTTAGGAATTTTTGCCAAGGTAAACATAATGCGTCAAACCTCTCAAATCTCCAAATTAACTAGCTTACGTGCTGGTTTTGCGGCTTTCTCCATTTTTGCCTTGATTGGCTTTTCTGGCACAGTTTTTGCTGCCGATGCAGCACCTGCTGCAGAAGCTAAGGCTGCCGCTCCAGCCAAGCCAAAGGTAGACGTAGCAGCTGGCGAGGCTCTTTACTCTAATGGTGATCCTTCGCGCGGTGTTACAGCTTGCTTAACTTGCCACGGACCTAAAGGTCAAAGCGCAGTTGCTACATGGCCTAAATTATCTGCCCAACATGCAGCATACACAGCTAAGCAGTTGAAGAACTTTAAAGAAGGTACTCGTGCTAATCCTGTGATGATGGGTATGGCGGCAACATTAACTGAGCAAGACATGCAAAACATTGGCGCTTATTTAGCTAAGCAGCCATTGTCACAAGGTGTTGCACAAAATAAGAACACGATTGAACTAGGTCAAAGCATTTATCGTGGTGGCATTGCGGCAAAAGGTGTTCCAGCATGTGCGGCTTGTCATAGCCCAACTGGCGCCGGTATTCCTGCTCAGTACCCACTCTTAGGCGGTCAATGGGCAGATTACACAAACGCACAATTGCTCGCATTCCGTGAAGGCGTTCGTAAAAATAGCAGCCAGATGACCACCATTGCTACTAAGCTTTCTGATCAAGAAATGAAAGCAGTTTCCGATTACATCGCTGGTTTACATTAAGTAAATTTCTTTAAATAAAAAACCCGCTCAAGTAGCGGGTTTTTTAATGCCCAAAACTTTTACATTCTTACTGCATCATTAAGACTAAGTAATTTTTAGTTCGGCAAAGTTTTTTCAGAAGAAAATAAATCGGTTGTATTTTCGCGCGCACGAATGACGTAAGCATTTTTTCCGTCAACCATAATCTCTGCAGGTTTAGGTCGCGTGTTGTAGTTTGATGCCATTACAAAACCGTAAGCACCAGCTGACAGAATGGCAAGAAGATCACCCTCTTCTACAGCAAGGTGACGATCTCTTCCTAGCCAATCACCAGACTCGCAAACCGGGCCAACAATGTCGTAAGTCAAAGCCGATACTGTTTTCTTTTGGATGGGCACAATGCCGTGATGTGCTTCATATAGGGCTGGACGCATTAACTCTGTCATGGCGGCATCGACAATACAGAAGTTCTTTTCAGCGCCTGGCTTGAGATATTCCACAGTGGTTAAGAGCACGCCAGCGTTACCAACTAAGGATCTGCCTGGCTCAAGAACAACATCTAAATGCCCAAAGCCACGTTCTGCCACTCGATTTAATAAAGTGTTCGTAAACTCAGTGATATCTGGGGGAGTTTCATCGCTATAAGAAATTCCAAGACCGCCGCCGAGATCAAGATGGTGAATGACAATACCCTCTTTTTTCAATTGCGCTACAAGATCTAAAACTTTATCGAGCGCATCTAGGTAAGGAGCGGTGGTAGTAATTTGTGAGCCAATGTGGCAATCGATGCCAACAACGTCAATTTGAGAAAGTTGCGAGGCTTCACGATAAGTTTTTAAAACCTCGTGATAGGCGATGCCAAATTTGTTGCCCTTCAGTCCGGTAGAAATATAAGGATGAGTTTGCGCATCCACATCCGGATTAACGCGTAAGGAAATTGGGGCGCGTAGATTTAGTTCGGTAGCAACCTTATTAATTTTGTGTAGTTCAGCGATAGATTCAACGTTGATACATTTAACGCCAGCTTTTAATGCTGTGCCGATTTCAGATGCGGATTTGCCTACGCCAGCAAATACCAAACTCTTTGGGTCTGCGCCGATGGCTAATGCGCGAGCTAATTCGCCGCCGCTAACCAAATCAAACCCAGAACCTAGTTTTTTAAAGCAATCGAGCACTGCTAAATTGCTATTGGCTTTCATGGCATAGTGCACCCGCGCGCGACGTTTGCCATTGGTATTCACGCATGCCTTGTCGTAAGCTTGATAGGCTTCGGTTAACGCTTTTTTACTGTAAACATACAGCGGGGTTCCAAACTCTTTTGCTAAATCTGCGAGTGGAATTTCTTCGGCATACCAGTTGCCATTACGATCTGTAAAACCGGATAACTGAGGGATTGGAAGTGCTTTACTTGTCATTACTTGGCCGTTGAAGAATTGCTTGGGCTGGCAGGTGTTTGGGGCGGGTAGAGCTTGCCTTTTGGTTCTGGCTCTGTAGGGGCGGGCGGAACCGGTGGCACATTCGGCAAATATAGAGGTCCTCTTACCCCGCATCCAACAAGGGATAATAAAAGACTAAGGCAGAGGGTTCTATTAAGAATCGCTATCATGAATGTCTCTAAAACGAATGATTGAATATAGCATGCAGGACTCCACTATGAATCCAAATAATTCAAGCGCAGAAACCATTGATGACAAGCAGTTTTATCAATTGGGAAGCCATTTGCTGCATTCTATAGAGGTGGCATTAGAGGCTGCCGATGATGCACTGGATCTGGACTTGGATGTCGAGCGACAGGGGGGCAATGTCATCAATATTCGCTTTAAAGATAAAAGCGTCATCGTAGTGAATACGCAGCCACCCTTGCATGAAATTTGGGTAGCTGCAAAATCGGGTGGATATCACTATCGCTGGGCTGGCACTATGGCTAAACCTCTGTGGCTGGACACTAAAACTGGCAAAGAGCTTTTAAGCGATTTGTCAGAGTTTGCAACGGCTCAAGCAGGTGCGGAAATAAAGGTCATCCTAATTTAAGCGGCACCTGTGGCGCTCAAGGTTTCAATTACTTGGGCATCAGCTACACTTTTAATCTGGGCTTTGCCAATCTTTTCTAAAACAACGTAACGGATTTGGCCGCCTTCAGTTTTCTTGTCAACCTGCATGAGCTCCATATAACGTTCTGCACCAAACTTTGGCGGTGTGATTGGTAGGTTCATCGACTGGATGATTTTGGTGAGACGTTGGACATCGGCTTCGCTGATGTAGTTGAGGCGGCATGATAAGTCTGCGCCTAAGACCATGCCGCAACCAACTGCTTCACCATGAAGCCATTCGCCATAACCCATGCCTGCTTCAATTGCGTGTCCAAAGGTGTGGCCAAAGTTTAGGGTTGCACGAATGCCGCCTTCTCTTTCATCTGCGGAAACTACTGCAGATTTAATTTCGCATGAGCGTAAAACTGCATGGCCCATTGCCTCTGTGTCGCAAGCAAGTAAAGGCGTTGTATTGACTTCGATCCAATCTAAAAATTGAGCGTCTGCAATAGCGCCATGTTTCACCACTTCTGCAAGACCAGCAGAGAGCTCACGTGGAGGCAAGGTCTTCAATGTTTTGAGATCTGCAATCACTGCCACTGGCTGGTGAAAAGCCCCGATCATATTTTTGCCAAGAGGGTGGTTGATGCCAGTCTTACCGCCCACTGAAGAATCCACCTGAGCAAGCAAAGTTGTTGGCACTTGAATAAAACGAATGCCACGCATGAAGCTAGCCGCAGCAAACCCAGTCATGTCGCCAATGACTCCACCGCCCAAGGCAACCAACATGGTTTGGCGATCAGCACCGAACTTTAAGAGATCATCAAAAATAAGCTGAAGGTTTTTCCAGTCTTTGTATGACTCGCCATCAGGTAAGACGATCGCTCTAACAGGCTTTCCAAAAGTATTCAGAGTCTTGGTCAGGCGCTCAGCATAGAGCGGCGCAACGGTAGTGTTGCTGACAATATAGATCGAGGTTGCATTTTCGCAGGCGCTAAATAAGTTTGGCTGATCAATGAGGTCTGTACCAATATAAATTGGATAGCTGCGATTACCTAGATCAACTTCAAGTGTTTTCATCATAGTGCCAATTTATTTAAGCTGAGAGTTCAAGTTGCATGATTAAGGTGTTGACCAGTTGATTAACGCTCGGTTTACCAGTTTCAATCACGTGGTCAGCAATTTCACGATAGAGAGGGTCGCGAATAGCGTACAAGTTCTCTAGTATTTTTTTGGCGTCACCATTTTTTAGAAGGGGGCGACCTTCGCCACCTTTAGTTCGATGCCAGAGTTCAATTGGATTGGCGTGTAAGTAGATAACAGTTCCACGCTCACTTAGTGCTTGGCGATTTTCTGGCAAGAGAATAGCGCCTCCGCCAGTTGCCAAAATAATATCGTTTTCAGAGGTGATTTCACGAATGGCATGAGCCTCGCGTTTGCGAAATCCTTCTTCACCTTCCATTTCAAATATGACAGGAATTTTTACGCCACAGCGCTCTTCGATAACGTGGTCGGCATCAAGAAATCGACGCCCTAATTTTTTTGCTAAAACTTTACCGACGGTCGACTTCCCGGCGCCCATGAGGCCGATCAGAAAGATATTGTTTGTCGAGGAGTTCACCCTTTGATTTTATTAGGGTTTGTCGAGAACGGTCGGAGTTAAAAAGACTAACAATTCAGTTTTGTCTTGTAATTTGGATTTATGGCGGAAAAAATGGCCAATTAGCGGTATATCCCCCAATAAGGGAATTTTGACTTCATCCTCTCGCTCAGTAGTTTGGAATATGCCGCCAATGATAGCTGTTCCACCATTCTCAACGGTGACCTCAGAACTAAGGCTTTTGGTATCAATCGCGTAACCTTGCTCTGTTTTCATGCCCACCGTGTCTTTGTTGATACCTACTAGCATTGAAATCTTTCCATCTGGATGAATCTTGGGAAGAACTTCAAGTCGTAAATTTGCCTTTCTAAATTGCAATTTGCTGCCATTTTGATTGGAGGTTTGATAAGGCAGCTCAGTGCCTTGCTCAATCGTGGCTTTCACTTGATCGCCTGTCATGATTCGGGGATTGGAAAGAATTTTTCCTTGGCCTGCGGATTCCAAGGCAGACAGTTCTGCCTGAAGAATGCGGCTTCCATTTTTGGAGACTAAGGTTGCAGCCATGGCTGCTGGATTAAAGCCACTTAATCCTGCGCCAGCCAAATCTATATTGCCAGCGAGTTTTTGCACGCTTTCCCCATTTGCTTGATAACCCAATTTAACCCCTAACTCCTTAGCAAAGCGTTCATCCGCCTCCACAATGCGAGCTTCTATCAGAATCTGCCTTGGGCTATTGATATGATCACCACCAAAAGGTAGCGCAGCATCCTCACGACGAAACTTCTGGAAGGCCTGGATTTCTGCATGGGGCCCAATCCAATAGATATCGCCATTACGAACGAGCCTCAAGCCGCGACTGGCAAGAATGGAATGGAGTGCAGTCTGCCAAGGGGTTTTACTGAGATCGACTGAAATTGTTCCTTTGATCGACTCGCTTAATAAAAAATTGGTGCTACCCAATTTAGCTAAAACCTGCAAAAGATCTCTCATTTCAATGTCATTAAATTGCAGGCTAATCGGACTCAAAAAATGATTTTGTGAGTCTGAGTTGCCGCTTGCTAGATTGGATGAAAACAGCATGAATAAAGCTAGCGAAAAGCAGACCTTATGGAGGTATTTTTGGAGCAGATGAATGCAGTGGCTCATTGGTTTGAGGAGGCTTTCAACACCAGAAATTTGCCCTCCGGATGAGAGAGGATTACACGGCCGTTTTCTATGCCACTAAGACGCCATTCACCTAAAACTTGACCACCTTTTTCAAAAGCAATATTGCTTTTCCCGGTATTAAAAAATGCCTGATGAGAGCCCCCCATTTGGGCTGCGCCCAAATAGCGCCAGCGGCGTAATTCAGTCTCATAGGAGGACTGCTTAGGTTTGCTGGAAACTCTGCTTTCAGGCTTTTTATTATTTAACAAGTGAATACTTACTTCTATTTTATCTATTAACGCATATAAATCATCTTGATCTTGATGCAATTCATCGCGCATTAAGACCATCTCCTTTTTTAGCTCGGAAATGAGCTTTTGAGACTCCTCTTGAGTACTTTGAGATGCCTGGTTGAGGGTATTAAAGGCTATGTAGATTGCAACTGTTGCAGCTATTGATATCCCAAAAAATAGGGCAATCATTCCGACCATTTTTTGAATAGAAATTGGTATTTGAAGCTTGCTGAGAGAGTCTGTGAAAGTGGGGTTATTGCTCCTACTTGAGACTTTGGGAGTGGCGCCTTGATGTGAGGGTGGTTTGCGAATCCCATGGGGATCGGGAATGGCAGGATCATCACCAAGATCGCTCAAAATTTCGTCAAAAGATTGGCTGGAAATATGGCGTGCAGGCATGACCCTATTCTTCAGTTTTGAGTCCTGAAAAGCCATCGGCTAAGATTGAACCCAGCGTCAGAAAGTAGGCATTTTGCATAGGCAAGATAGGGAAATTTGAGCTTTTAAGGAAATTGACCAAGCACCCTATAATTTGGATATATGGCCTTACCTCCAAAAGACAAGCCGCCGCTCAATCAGCGCCCTATTCGTTCATCTGATAGACGTCCTCAGCAAACACGAGTTCAGCCTGGCTTGCCGCGCAAAAAATCAAGCAATCCACTTGTAAAGGCTTTGTTAATTATTGGCGTGGTTTTTGCCGTGGTGATTACATTGCTGATGGGTTATGCCTTCTTAGTAGCAAAACCTAATCTTCCAAAGATCTCCGCATTAACTGCTTACAACCCAAAGACACCTCTGCGTATCTACACGGCAGATAAAGTGTTAATTGGTGAGTTTGGTGAGGAGCGTCGCAAAGTAATCCCCTTAAATGAAATTCCTCAAAGCATGCGCAATGCTGTTTTAGCAATTGAGGACGATCGTTTCTATTCTCACGGTGGTGTGGACTACGTTGGTATTTTGCGTGCCGCATTAACAAATTTACGGGGAAATCTTTCGCAGGGCGCTTCAACCATCACCATGCAGGTGGCGCGCAATTTCTTCCTTAGCAATGAGAAGACCTTTAGTCGAAAAATTTATGAGGTATTGCTAGCCTGGGAAATTGAGTCTCAATTGACTAAGGACAAGATTCTGGAAATCTATATGAACCAGATTTTCTTGGGGCAGCGGGCTTATGGTTTCTCTAGCGCAGCACAGATCTACTTTGGTAAAGAGTTAAAAGACATCACCATTGCTGAGTCAGCTATGTTGGCCGGATTGCCGAAGGCCCCCTCAGCCTATAACCCGGTTAGCAACTTCCGTCGTGCCAAAATTCGCCAAGAGTACATTCTGCAGCGCATGCGCGATCTGGGATATATCACGCCAGAAGATTATCAAAAAGCGATGATCGAGGAGTTGCACATTCGTGGTCTCGGTAACGAGTTTGCTGTTCGCGCAGATTTCCCAGCGGAGATGGTGCGCCAATTACTATTCACGCAATATGGTGAGGCAATCTACTCCCAGGGAATTGATGTTTACACAACCATTATGAAGGCAGACCAAGACGCTGCTTATAAGGCGGTACGCAAGGGAATTTTTGAATACGACTTACGTCACGCCTATCGTGGTCCAGAAGGTTTTATTGATCTTCCTGAAGATTCTGTAAAACGCCAGCGCGCTATTGATGAGGCATTACTTGCTTATCCACAGTTAGATGATTTGCAGTCTGGCGTTGTGCTTGACGTCAAGCCAAAGGAAATGCAGATCATGATAGCCACTGGAGACACTATCACCATTAAAGGTGAGGGTATGAAATTGGCGTCTGCATCTATTTCTGATAGCGCTCAACCAAAGAAGCGCTTGCGTCCTGGTGCGATAGTGCGACTCCTGTCGGACGGTGGAGTTTGGAAGTTGGCTCAGTTGCCTCAAGTTGAGGCTGCGTTTGTTTCGATGAATGCTGAGACTGGCGCAATACTCTCTTTGGTGGGAGGCTTTGATTTCCGTCGCAATCAATTTAACCATGTGACACAAGCCTTGCGTCAGCCTGGCTCCTCATTTAAGCCGTTCATCTATGCGGCTGCAGTTGAAAAAGGTTTTACGCCCAGCACGATGGTGAACGATGCGCCTTTATCGATTGGCAGCATGGAAACCGGCAGTCAAGCCTGGGAGCCAAAAAACTACGATGGTAAATATGACGGCATGATGCGCTTACGTAACGCATTAGCTAAATCGAAGAACTTGGTTTCTGTGCGTATCATCCGCGCTATTGGCCCGTCCTATGCGCAGGAATACATTCAGCGTTTTGGTTTTGAGCCAGAAAAGCATCCACCTTATTTAACAATGGCATTGGGCGCGGGTTCAGTAACACCTTTACAGATGGCCTCCGCATATAGCGTATTTGCCAATGGTGGCTATCGTGTTGACCCCTTCTTAATTGATAAGATGGTCGATTCTAAGGGTGCTGTCATATTTGAAGCAAAGCCCACTCGCGCTCGTGAAGATGCGCCTCGTGTATTAGATGCACGCACTGCATTTGTCATGGATAGCATGTTGCAGGAGGTAACTAAGTCAGGGACTGCAGCCTCTTCACGCGGCAAATTAGGTCGTAGTGATATTGCAGGCAAAACTGGTACAACCAATGATTCTCACGATGCCTGGTTTGCTGGATATAACCCCAAAGTCGTTGCGATTGCATGGATTGGCTTTGATAAACCAGCTAGCCTGGGTGATCGAGAGACTGGTGGTGGCCTAGCGCTACCTATGTGGATTTCCTATATGGGTACCGCGCTAAGGGAGATTCCTCAGGAGGCGCGTGAAGTTCCAAGTGGAGTAACGCAAGTGGATGGTGACTGGTTTATTCCAGAATTCTCAAATAATGGCGGTGTCCGCGAACTTCAATAGTTCGTTTTCAAGATGGCACGGCAAGCGCGCACTGTAATACCAGGCCAAGCAATGCATGTGATGGTTCGTGGTAACAATCGCGAAACACTATTTTTTACCGATGAAGATCGACGCACTTATTTGGAATGGTTGCGTGAAGCAGCAAGACAATTTGGTTGTGCAGTTCATGCTTTTGCTTTGATGCCGAATCATGTTCATCTTTTGATGACTCCGCAAAATGAAGACTCCCTTGCAAAAACCATGCAATCTCTGGGGCGTCGTTATGCGCAATATTTCAATCAACAGCATCGACGCTCTGGAACTATTTGGGAGGGCAGGTATCGCTCATCCTTAATTGATCCGGATTACTTTTTGCGTTGTCAGCGCTATATCGAACTCAACCCGGTGAGATCTGGATTTGAATCAAACCCTCAAAGCTCAACTTGGACTAGTTTTGCAACGCATATTGGGGGTAATGCCGAACCATGGCTAGTGGATCACCAGCATTTTTGGAGGTTAGGTAATACGCCTTTTGAAAGGCAAATGAACTGGGCTAGTTTTGTGAAAGAGGGGGCACCCCATTGGGAGGACCGCCAAATTACAGAATCATTGATTCGCTCTAAACCTTGGGTGAGTGATATTTATGCGCAAAAGCTCTTCAAAAACGCACCGGAGATAGCAGCAATACGGCATCGCGGCCGCCCTAGAAAAATAAGCCCATTAAATTCAACGACTTAGAGAAATAAACGCTTCCCCAAAATAAATTTGGCGGATTGAATATTTTGACTCTGTCCCCATATAAGTAATACATATTGGTGCGACATCAAAATAAATGGGACAGACTCATTTTATTTCTATTGCATCGGTATGGGTATTCACCTATATTTGATCCTCCAAAAGTAATTAGGCCTTTGTCGCCCCTCGGAAATACTATGACTACACAATTAAATACAGATCTTCGCCCTATCGCTCACGGTTTATATGACCCAAGTAATGAGCACGATGCTTGCGGCGTAGGATTCGTGGCACACATTAAAGGCAAGAAATCCCATGAGATCGTTTCTCAAGGTTTAAAGATTCTTGAGAATTTAGATCACAGGGGAGCAGTTGGAGCTGATCCTTTGATGGGTGATGGTGCCGGTATCTTGATTCAAATACCTGACACTTTGTATCGCGAAGAAATGGCCAAGCAAGGTGTGACATTGCCACCATTAGGTGAGTATGGCGTTGGCATGATTTTCTTGCCGAAGGAGCATGCATCTCGTTTAGCCTGCGAGCAAGAATTAGAGCGCACTGTTCGTTTAGAAGATCAGGTTGTTTTAGGTTGGAGAGATGTTCCGGTGGATGTGAAATTGCCGATGTCTCCAACAGTGCAAATGACAGAGCCATTCATTCGTCAAATTTTTATTGGTCGTGGTCGCGACATCATGACAACCGATGCGCTTGAGCGTAAGTTGTATGTGATTCGTAAGACAGCAAGTCATGCCATTCAAGATTTGCATCTTAAACATGGCAAGGAATATTTCGTAGCCTCAATGTCTGCTAGAACCATTGTTTACAAGGGTTTGCTGTTAGCAAACCAAGTCGGCGCTTACTATCAAGACTTACAAGACAAGCGTACTGTGTCAGCACTTGCTTTAGTGCATCAACGTTTCTCCACCAATACTTTCCCTGCTTGGGAATTGGCGCATCCATACCGCATGATTGCGCACAACGGAGAAATCAATACCGTTAAAGGTAACGTCAATTGGGTGAATGCGCGTGAAGGTGCAATCAGTTCCCCAGTGCTTGGTGATGACTTGCAAAAGCTCTGGCCATTAATTTATCCGGGTCAATCAGACACTGCGAGTTTCGATAACTGTTTAGAGTTGTTGGTAATGTCTGGCTACCCATTGGCGCAAGCCATGATGATGATGATTCCTGAGGCATGGGAACAACATGCTTTGATGGATGACAATCGCCGCGCATTCTATGAATACCATGCAGCAATGATGGAGCCGTGGGATGGTCCTGCAGCAATGGCATTTACCGATGGCCGTCAAATTGGCGCAACTTTAGATCGAAATGGTTTACGTCCAGCACGTTATTACGTTACCGATGATGATCTCGTCATCATGGGCTCTGAGGCGGGTGTATTGCCGATTCCTGAGAGCAAGATCGTACAAAAATGGCGTTTACAACCAGGCAAGATGTTCATGATCGACATGGAGCAGGGTCGCATCATTGATGACGTTGAATTGAAGAATGCCGTTTCTAAAGCCAAGCCATATAAGAGCTGGATCGATGCGGTTCGTGTGAAGTTGGATGAGGTTGATGCCAGCAAGGTGGACTTGGTTGATGAGAAAACCACGATTCGTCCAGCAGCTAAATTATTAGATCGCCAACAAGCATTTGGTTATACCCAGGAGGATATTAAGTTCCTCATGGCTCCAATGGCCATGAATGGTGAAGAGGCGATTGGTTCAATGGGTAACGATAGCCCATTAGCGGTTCTCTCTAATAAGAACAAACCACTCTATAACTACTTCAAACAATTGTTTGCTCAAGTTACCAATCCTCCGATTGATCCAATTCGCGAGAACATGGTGATGTCTTTGGTTTCTTTCATCGGGCCTAAGCCGAACTTGTTAGACACCAACAATATTAATCCACCAATGCGCTTGGAAGTAAGTCAGCCAATTTTGGATTTTGATGACATCACTAAGATTCGCCATATTGGTCATTACACCAATGGCAAGTTCCGCTCTTATGAGTTGGATATTTGCTATCCAGCTTCATGGGGTAAGGCTGGTATTGAAGCGCGTTTAGCTTCTTTGTGCGCAGAAGCAGCTGATGCCGTACGTTCTGGTTACAACATTTTGATTGTGAGCGATCGTCAGGTTGATGAAAAGCATGTAGCGATTCCTGCCTTGTTGGCAACTTCCGCGATCCACCAGCACTTGGTGCAAAAAGGCTTACGCACTAGCGTTGGCTTGGTGGTAGAAACAGGTAGCGCGCGTGAGACCCATCACTTTGCTCTCTTGGCTGGCTATGGCGCTGAAGCTGTTCATCCATACCTCGCTATGGAAACTTTGGCTGAAATGGCTAAAGGCTTGTCCGGTGATTTGTCTGCAGAAAAAGCAGTGAAGAACTTTGTGAAGGCGATTGGTAAAGGCTTGCAAAAAGTGATGTCCAAAATGGGTATCTCTACTTACATGTCTTATACAGGCTCACAGATTTTTGAGGCCATTGGCCTAAATCGCGACATCATTGATCAATATTTCAAAGGCACCCCATCAAACGTTGGCGGTATCGGTGTTTTTGAAGTGGCTGAAGAAGCATTACGTATGCACTCAGCTGCATTTGGTAATGACCCAGTTCTAACCAATATGCTTGACGCTGGTGGTGAGTATGCTTTCCGTATTCGTGGTGAGAACCATATGTGGACTCCTGACACGATTGCGAAGTTACAGCACTCCACACGTATTGGCGCTGAGAAGGGCTACCAGACCTATAAAGAGTACGCTAACATCATCAATGATCAAACTAAGCGTCAAATGACTTTGCGTGGTTTGTTTGAATTCAAGATTGATCCAGCAAAAGCTATTCCATTGGACGAAGTAGAGCCTGCAAAAGAAATTGTCAAACGTTTTGCAACGGGCGCGATGTCTTTGGGTTCAATATCTACAGAAGCGCACGCTACTTTAGCAATTGCGATGAACCGTATTGGCGGCAAGTCCAACACTGGTGAGGGCGGCGAAGATCCAAACCGTTATGTGAATGAGCTCAAAGGCATCCCTATTAAAAAGGGAGAGTCTTTGGCAAGCATCTTAGGCAGCGATGTTGTCGAGGCGAATATTCCATTGCAAGATGGCGACTCTTTACGCTCCAAGATTAAGCAAGTTGCTTCTGGTCGCTTTGGTGTGACTACAGAGTATTTGCGTTCTGCTGATCAGATTCAGATCAAGATGGCACAAGGTGCTAAGCCTGGTGAGGGCGGTCAATTGCCCGGTGGCAAGGTTTCTGATTACATTGGTAAGTTGCGTTTCTCAGTGCCAGGCGTTGGTTTGATCTCTCCTCCTCCGCACCACGATATTTACTCTATTGAAGATATCGCTCAGTTGATTCATGACTTGAAAAACGTCAATCCAAAAGCGGACGTTTCTGTGAAGTTAGTATCTGAGGTAGGTGTTGGAACTGTTGCAGCTGGTGTTGCGAAAGCTAAGGCAGACCACGTTGTGATCGCTGGCCACGATGGTGGTACTGGCGCATCCCCACTGTCTTCAATCAAGCATGCTGGTTCACCGTGGGAGCTTGGTCTGGCTGAAACACAGCAGACACTGGTTCTCAATGGCTTGCGCAGTCGTATTCGTGTTCAGGCTGACGGCCAAATGAAGACTGGTCGCGATGTTGTGATTGGTGCTTTATTGGGCGCAGATGAATTTGGTTTCGCGACAGCTCCATTAGTTGTTGAGGGTTGCATCATGATGCGTAAGTGTCACTTAAATACCTGCCCAGTCGGTGTTGCAACACAAGATCCAGAATTGCGTAAAAAATTCTCGGGCAAGCCAGAGCATGTAGTGAACTTCTTCTTCTTTATCGCTGAAGAAGCTCGCGAGATCATGGCGCAATTAGGTATTCGTAAGTTTGATGACTTAATCGGTCGTGTTGATTTGTTGGATACCCGCAAAGGTATTGAGAACTGGAAAGTACACGGCTTGGATTTCAGCAAGATCTTTGCTGAACCACAGGTTGCTGCCGAAGTTCCGCGTTACCAAGTGCTCACTCAAGATCATGGCTTAACCACTGCTCTTGATAATATTTTGATTGAGAAGAGCGAGCCTGCCTTAGAGCGTGGCGAGAAGGTATCTTTCATTGTTCCTGTTAAGAACGTGAATCGTACAGTTGGCGCAATGCTCTCAGGTGAAGTTGCTCAGCGTTATGGTCATGCAGGTTTGCCAGATGACACTATTCATATTCAGTTGAATGGCACGGCTGGTCAAAGTTTTGCAGCCTTCTTGGCTCGTGGCATCACCTTAGATTTAGTTGGGGATGGCAATGACTACGTTGGTAAAGGTTTATCCGGCGGCCGTGTGATTGTTCGTGCACCGCATGAGTTCCGTGGCGATACAGCGAAGAACATCATTGTTGGCAATACTGTTCTCTACGGCGCGATTGCTGGTGAGGCATTCTTTAACGGTGTAGCCGGTGAGCGTTTCGCAGTTCGTAACTCTGGTGCGACAACAGTTGTTGAGGGTACTGGCGACCATGGTTGTGAGTACATGACTGGCGGCACTGTGGTTGTATTGGGCGCAACAGGCCGTAACTTTGCTGCAGGTATGAGTGGTGGCATTGCTTATGTTTACGACGAAGATGGCTTGTTCGACAAGCGTTGCAATACCAGCATGGCTACTTTGGAAAAAGTCCTCCCTTCCGCTGAGCAGATTGCCAAGATGCCGAAGTCTGAGTGGCATGCCCCTGTCGACGTTAAAGATGGTGGCGAGCGTTTAACAGACGAGCAAATCTTGAAGAGCTTGATTGAGCGTCATTTCCGTCACACTGGCTCTGAGCGCGCAAAAGCGCTTTTAGCTGACTGGGAAAACGCTCGCGGACGTTTTGTGAAAGTTCTTCCAACTGAGTACAAACGTGCTCTCGGTGAATTGTGGGAAAAAGCTCAGAGCAAAACTGTTGCTGCTTAATCAAACAGGTAGAAATTAAGAAAAGATACTAAGGATTCGATATGGGTAAGGTCACTGGATTTATGGAGTTTGAGCGCGTCGAAGAAACGTACGAAGCGCCGGTTAAACGCCTCCATCACTACAAAGAATTTGTTGCTGCTTTAACTGATGAAGAGGCTAAGATTCAAGGTGCGCGTTGTATGGATTGCGGTATCCCGTTTTGTAATAACGGCTGCCCAGTGAACAACATCATTCCTGACTTCAATGATTTGGTATTCCATAGTGATTGGAAGAATGCATTAGATGTTTTGCAATCAACCAATAACTTCCCAGAATTTACTGGTCGTATTTGCCCGGCTCCTTGCGAAGCTGCGTGTACTTTAGGTATTAATAGCACTGCAGTTGGCATTAAGTCTATTGAGCATGCGATTATTGATAAGGGCTGGGAAAGTGGTTGGGTGAAGCCCCAGCCATCCAAGACTAAGACAGGTAAAAAAGTAGCAGTAGTTGGAGGCGGCCCTGCAGGTATGGCAGCTGCACAACAATTGGCTCGTGTTGGTCATGATGTAACTGTGTTTGAGAAGAATGATCGTGTTGGTGGCTTGCTGCGCTATGGTATTCCTGATTTCAAAATGGAAAAATGGTTGATTGATCGTCGTGTAGAGCAGATGCAAGCTGAAGGCGTGAAGTTTGAAACTGGTGTGTTTGTTGGTAAAGAAGCGATTGGTGCTGAAGTAAAAAATTACTCCAACAAAACAGTTTCACCTGAGCAGTTAATGAAAGATTTTGATGCTGTAGTGATCACTGGCGGCGCAGAGCAGCCACGTGATTTACCAGTTCCAGGTCGTGAGTTGGGTGGTGTGCACTATGCGCTGGAATTCTTGATTCCTCAAAACAAAGAAAATGCAGGCGATTTCAAAAATGAAATTCGTGCAACTGATAAGCATGTTGTAGTTATCGGCGGCGGTGATACTGGCTCTGATTGTGTAGGAACCTCAAACCGTCACGGTGCTACCAAGATTACTCAGTTTGAATTGCTCCCGCAGCCTCCAGAAGAGGAAAACAAGCCATTGGTATGGCCATATTGGCCAACAAAGTTGCGCACATCCTCTTCCCACGAAGAAGGTTGTGACCGTGACTGGTCGGTGGCAACTAAGCGTTTTGAAGGCAAAAACGGCAAAGTTGAGAAATTGATTGGTGTCCGTTTGGAGTGGAAAGATGGGAAGATGTCAGAAGTGCCAAATTCTGAATTTGAGATCAAGGCAGATTTAGTGCTTTTGGCAATGGGCTTTGTATCTCCAGTTCAGCAGGTTCTGAATGCTTTTGGCGTTGAAAAAGATGCTCGTGGCAATGCTAAAGCTACTGTGGATGGTCAAAATGCCTATCAAACGAACGTTCCTAAGGTATTTGCTGCAGGCGATATGCGTCGCGGACAGTCTCTCGTAGTTTGGGCGATTCGTGAAGGCCGTCAATGTGCCCGTTCAGTGGATGAGTATTTAATGGGGTCTTCTGTTTTACCTCGATAATGTCGAGGATATGAACAGTAGTCAGCCAAACTCCTTGGATGTAAGTAAGCAAGCTGCAGGCGAAGTTGTCGTCTCTATTAAAGACGTCAACTTTTCCTATGCTGTAGGTGAACGGCAAATTTTGTCGGGACTCAATATGGAGTTTCGACGTGGTCAAGTGGTTGCTGTTATGGGTGGCTCTGGCTGTGGCAAGACCACCATTCTTCGCCTGATTGGCGGCCAATATATGGCTCAATCCGGGCAAGTGCTTTTTGAAGGCCAAGATATTGGCAAGATGAGCGGTGCTGAGTTGATGGCAGCACGGCGACGTATGGGCATGCTATTTCAGTTTGGCGCCTTGTTCACCGACCTCAGTGTTTTTGAAAATGTCGCCTTTCCTCTGCGCGAGCATACCGACTTAAGTGAAGAGCTCTTGCATTCCTTGGTGTTGATGAAACTCAATGCGGTAGGTTTGCGTGGCGCACGTGATTTAATGCCTTCACAAATTTCTGGCGGTATGGCAAGACGTGTTGCGCTTGCGAGAGCGATTGCTTTAGATCCGCCCCTAATCATGTATGACGAGCCATTTGCTGGACTTGATCCTATTTCCCTTGGTATTACTGCACGATTAATTCGTGATCTCAATGATGCTCTTGGAGCCACGAGTTTATTGGTTACACATGATGTTGAAGAGACTTTTGCGATTGCAGATTATGTGTACTTTATTGCCAATGGTCGCATTGGCGCAGAAGGAACGCCTGAGGAATTAAGTCGTTCAACTGATCCTTTTGTCAGACAGTTTTTAGATGCTGCACCAGATGGTCCTGTGCCTTTCCATTACCCAGGCAAAACCTTGGAAGAAGATTTTGGAGTAAGGCCTCTATGACCGCGCTATTAAATCTCTTTGGCGATCTTGGGTTTTTTGTTCGTCGCAACTTAAGTAGTCTTGGATTGGCTGCCCGCATGTTTATGGCGGTGATCGTGCGCTCAGGATTCTTGCTTAAGAGACCACGCTTAGTGATTGATCAAATTTTATTTGTTGGCAACCATTCGTTCGTCATCATTGCGGTCTCAGGATTATTCGTTGGTTTCGTATTGGGTTTGCAGGGTTACTACACTCTAAATCGCTATGGATCAGAGCAGGCGCTTGGCTTATTGGTCGCATTATCTTTGACTCGTGAGTTAGGCCCTGTGATTACTGCTTTATTGTTTGCTGGTAGAGCCGGCACTTCATTGACCGCAGAAATTGGTTTGATGAAAGCTGGCGAGCAATTAACTGCTATGGAGATGATGGCGGTTGATCCTTTGGGTCGAGTGATCGCGCCACGACTCTGGGCAGGCATTATCTCTATGCCAATTCTGGCAACCATCTTCACAGCTGTGGGCGTTCTTGGCGGCTATTTGGTTGGTGTGCCGCTCATTGGAGTGGATTCAGGCGCTTTCTGGTCACAGATGCAGGGTGGCGTGGATCTATTTTCGGATATTGGCAACGGCTTAATTAAAAGCATGGTGTTTGGTGTAGCAGTGACTTTTATTGCTCTCTATCAAGGTTATGAATCTAAGCCTACGCCTGAAGGCGTTTCGCAAGCGACTACCCGTACGGTAGTTATCTCTTCTTTATCGGTTCTAGCATTAGATTTCTTGCTGACCGCGATGATGTTCTCAAATTAGAAAGAATAAACTGAGGCTCTTATGAGAAAAAGTGCAATTGATGTTTGGGTGGGTATTTTTGTTGCCATAGGTTTATTGGCGGCACTATTTCTCGCGTTAAAAGTGGGTAATATGAATGCTGTGTCATTCGCTCCAACATACAAAATTTCCGCACGCTTTGACAACATCGGTGGTTTAAAGCCTCGCGCACCGGTTAAAAGTGCTGGTGTAGTTGTTGGCAGAATTGCCAACATCTCTTTTGATGACAAAACTTATCAGGCAACAGTAGTCATGACGATCGAAGATTCTTTTAAGTTTCCAAAAGATTCTTCGGCAAAGATTTTGACATCCGGCTTATTGGGTGAGCAATATATTGGCCTTGAAGCTGGTGGTTCGGATGATATGTTGGCCAATGGTGAGAAGATTACTCAAACTCAGTCGGCGATAGTTTTAGAAAACTTGATCAGTCAATTTCTTTACAACAAAGCAGCAGATAGCGGCCAAGAAAAAGGCGCTGCAAAATGATGGTGTCTGTTGTGCACAAACTCAAGGCGGCAATCTTGCTGAGTTTGTTAGGGGCCATGGTCGGTTGCGCTTCGATTCCCGCTGGTTCAGAGCGCTCTCCTCAAGATCCTTGGGAGCCATTTAACCGTTCAGTATTTGAGTTCAATGAAGGCTTGGACGCTTATGTTCTAAAGCCAGTAGTTGCGGGTTATCGTTTTGTATTGCCTGAGTTTGTGCGCGATGGAATTTATAACTTCTTCAGCAACTACAACGATATTTACACTGCGCTCTTTAACTTGCTGCAAGGTAAGCCAGGATTCGCCTTTAATGACTTCATGCGCGTAGTGGTGAATACCACCATGGGATTGGGTGGTTTCATAGATTTAGCTACGCCTGGTGGTCTCGAAAAGCACAAAGAAGACTGGGGTCAAACTTTAGGTGTTTGGGGTGTGCCTTCTGGCCCATATGTTGTTTTGCCCTTCTTTGGGCCAAGCAATGTGCGTGATACCTTTGGTACTGTGGCAGATTTGGAATCCGACTACTTATTTAGACTCTTGCCAGACGTTGCTCTTCGTAATAGTTTGACTGGGTTACGCGTTGTTAATGCACGCAATACTTACTATGAAGCTGGTGATTTATTGGATGGTGCTGCAATTGATAAGTACAGTTTTATGCGCGATGCTTATATTCAAAGACGGGCATATCAAATTAATGAGGGTCGCGATGACGAAGAGCCTCTCATGCCAGTTTACGAGAATCCATACGAATAATTAGGTTTGGCATTCCGTTTTAGAAGGCTAAAATAAGTCTCATTGTGGATAAAGATAGCGGGCGGGAAATATGAAAAGTTTTAAGAAAATCGGTAGCTTTATTTTTGCTGGCCTGCTGTTTGCGATCGGCACTGTTTTTGCTCAGACTCCTGATCAATCAACGCCTCCAGATGCTCTTATTAAGATGGTTGTTACGGATGTGATGGCAACAGTTAAGGCTGATCCAGAGATTCAGAAGGGCAATATTCCCAAGATTGTTGACTTGGTGGAAAAGAAAATTGTTCCTTATACCGATATGCGTCGCACAACAGAAATGGCAATGGGGCCTAATTGGAAAAAAGCGACCCCTGAGCAGCAAGCCCAGCTTTCCATGGAGTTTAAGAATTTGTTGATTCGCACCTACTCTGGCGCTTTGAGTCAACTGCGCGACCAGACTGTTCAATTTAAAGCTCTGCGTGCGGCGCCTGATGATAAAGAGGTGGTTGTAAAAACTGTTGTGCTTGGCCGTGGTGACCCAGTGCCATTAGACTATCGCCTTGAGAAAACGGCAAATGGTTGGAAGGTTTATGACATGAACATCATGGGCGTTTGGTTGGTTGAAGCCTATCGCAACCAGTTTTCAAACCAAATTAGTCAAAACGGCATCGAGGGCTTAGTCAAGTTCTTGCAAGATCGCAATAAACAATTAGCTACTGCTAAGCCAAGCAATTAATTGTTAATTAAAGACACCATGCCTTTTCTTCTGCCAAAAATCGTTACGCAAAAAAACGCCCTGCAGTTACAAAAAGAGGGTTGGTTAAATGGCCCCAGTTTGCAATTGATCGATTGCTCTGAGTTAAAAGACTTTGACTCCACTGTATTGACTGTTTTATTGGCATGGCAAAAAAAGCTCCTATCTGAAGGTAAATCTATTTCGATACAGCATCCACCGGAGAAGTTAAAAGTTCTGGCTGGTGTTTATGGTGTTGCTGGGTTGCTAGGTTTGTAATGGCAATACATTCGGCGATATCTATTCAAAACATATCCAAGCAGTACGGGGCTCTTCAAGCGTTGGATGATGTTTCTCTGGCTATTGAGCCTGGAGAGTTTTTTGGTTTGTTGGGCCCCAATGGCGCTGGCAAGACTACTTTAATTTCTATCCTGGCTGGCTTGGTAAGACCTAGCCACGGACATGCAGCCATTATGGGTGCTGATGTTCAAAAAGGTTTTCGTGAGGCACGCCGTATGTTGGGTGTTGTTCCTCAAGAGTTGGTCTTTGATCCCTTCTTTACTGTTCGAGAAACTTTACGCTTTCAGTCAGGCTACTTTGGTATCCGCAATAACGATGCATGGATTGACGAGATCATGGCTAATCTTGATCTCACGTCTAAAGCCGATAGCAATATGCGTTCTTTGTCAGGCGGAATGAAGCGTCGAGTACTTGTCGCTCAAGCATTAGTGCATAGACCACCAGTCATCATCTTGGATGAGCCTACTGCAGGTGTAGATGTCGAGTTACGTCAATCACTCTGGCAGTTTATTAGCAGACTAAATCAAGATGGTCATACGATCGTTTTGACCACTCACTATTTAGAAGAGGCTGAAGCCCTTTGTCAGCGCATTGCCATGCTCAAGCAAGGCAAGATTGTGGCTTTAGATACTACCGCGAATTTATTGAGCCGCTATGGATCAGTGAAAAAAGATGGTGAAGGTAAAACTGATCTTGAAGAAGTCTTTGTCAATATTATGTCCGGGGGTGCTTTATGAAGCATGGGATCAATAGACCGGCTTTGGAATACGGCAGTGGTTTTCCGACTTTGCTGTTTAAGGAAGTAAAGCGTTTCTATAAGGTTGCATTTCAGACAATTGCTGCACCAGTTCTGACGGCAGTGCTGTACCTGATGATCTTCGGACATGTGCTTGAAGGTAAAGAAATTTATGGTCGCCTTAGTTACACAGCCTTTCTGATTCCGGGGCTAGTCATGATGAGCGTTTTGCAAAACGCTTTTGCCAACACATCCTCTTCCCTGATTCAATCTAAAGTCACAGGGAACCTAGTTTTTGTTTTGCTTGCCCCTTTGAGCCATTTTGAGTTCTATGCAGCTTATATCTTGGCTGCAGTCTTCAGGGGTATTGTGGTTGGTCTAGGCGTCTTAATCATTACCGCTTACTTTGCATTCCCGGCACTGGAATATCCACTGTGGATTTTGGTGTTTGCATTTTTAGGTGCAGCAATATTAGGAAGTCTCGGTTTGATCGCTGGTATCTGGGCTGATAAATACGATCAATTGGCTGCTTTTCAGAATTTCATCATCATGCCGGCTACGATGTTGTCTGGTGTTTTCTATTCCATTCATTCTTTACCGCCAGCGTGGCAGGTGGTTTCACATTTCAACCCTTTCTTTTACATGATTGACGGGTTCCGCTACGGATTTTTTGGGGTTTCTGATAACTCCCCTTGGAGTAGTTTAGCGATTGTGTTTTGTTTCTTTGTAGTGGTGTCAGCCATTGCATTGCGCTTACTCCAAAAGGGCTATAAGCTCCGTTACTAATTGTCAATACCCTGGTTTCATTAGGAGAATAAATGCTGCCCACCCCTGAACAGATTGAAGGTTATATCAAGCAAGGTATTCAATGTACCCATATACAGGTTGAGGGTGATGGACAACATTTTTTTGCAACTATTGTGAGTCCTGAGTTTGAGGGCAAGCGCTTAGTGCAGCGTCATCAATTAGTTTATGGTGCCATGGGCGATCGTATGAAGGCAGAAGTACATGCTTTATCAATTAAGGCGTTTACACCTGAAGAATTTGCTCAGAATTCAGCAGCGTAAGAATTAACTTCAATACATATTAATTACTAGGTTTTTACTGGAATCGTTTCATGGATAAATTACGAATGGTTGGCGGAACTGCTCTCAAAGGTGAGGTAGTCATTGCTGGCGCTAAAAATGCCGCGTTGCCAATTCTTTGCGCTTGTCTATTGACTGATCAACCAGTGGTTTTGCGTAATGTTCCTGACTTACAGGATGTACGAACCATGCTTAAGCTTTTGCAAGAGATTGGCGTCACAGTAGATTTCCCAAATGCTAGTGATCGTAGTCATATGGTGTTGAGTGCGGCAGTCATCAAAAGCTCCGAAGCCACCTACGAGATGGTGAAGACGATGCGTGCTTCCATTTTGGTACTTGGACCGCTCTTAGCCAGAATGCATAGCGCTAAGGTGTCTTTGCCTGGGGGCTGCGCTATTGGTGCACGTCCGGTGGACCAGCACATCAAAGGCTTGAAGGCAATGGGCGCCAGCATCAAAATCAAGAGTGGTTACATTCAAGCTGAAACGAAGCCTCAATCTGATCGATTGAAGGGTGCCTCGATCTTGACGGACATGATTACCGTGACCGGTACTGAAAATTTGTTGATGGCAGCTACTTTGGCATCGGGAACCACGGTATTAGAGAATGCTGCCCGTGAACCTGAGGTTGGTGACTTAGCTGAATTGCTGGTGAAGATGGGCGCCAAGATTTCGGGCATTGGTAGCGATCGTTTGGTAATTGAAGGCGTTGAAAAATTACATGGCGCAGAACATTCGGTGATTCCGGATCGTATTGAAGCTGGAACATTCTTGTGTGCGGTTGCTGCAACTGGTGGGGAGATTACTGTTAAACACTGCCGTCCAGATACTTTGGATGCCGTGATTGTTAAACTAAAAGAAGCTGGTCTGCAGATGGAGGTTGGTCCAGATTGGATTAAGGCATCGATGCAGGGTCGCCCGAAAGCAGTGAATTTTCGTACCTCTGAATATCCCGCCTTTCCAACAGATATGCAGGCGCAGTTGATGACGGTGAATGCTATCGCGACCGGTAGCTCAATGATTACCGAAACGATTTTTGAAAACCGCTTTATGCACGTGCAAGAGCTCAATCGTTTGGGTGCTGATATTGCTATTGAAGGAAATACCGCAATTGCTCAGGGGGTGGAAAAGCTCTCCGGCGCAATCGTGATGGCAACTGACCTGCGGGCTTCCGCTAGCTTAGTAATCGCTGGACTAGCAGCTCAGGGCGAAACCCAGGTGGACCGTATTTACCACTTAGATCGTGGCTATGACCGTATGGAGCAGAAGTTAACCCTCTTGGGCGCCAAGATTGAGCGCGTCAAGTAAGGCTGATGGATAATTAGTTCATGAAATTGACTTTAGCTCTCTCAAAGGGGCGCATCTTTGAGGAAACTGCTGAGATCTTGTCCAAGGTCGGCATTGTGCCGCTGGAAGATCCCGAGAAGTCTCGCAAACTCATTATTGAGACAAGTAATGCAAATGTTCGATTAATCATCGTCCGTGCGTCTGACGTCCCAACATATGTGCAATTTGGCGGTGCTGATTTTGGTGTTGCTGGTTTGGACGTCTTGATGGAAAAAGGCACTGATGGTTTGTATGTACCTTATGACTTAGGTATTGCTAAGTGTCGAATGTCTGTTGCTGTACGCGAAGGTTTTGATTACGCTGGAGCGGTGAAGCAGGGCTCGCGTTTAAAAGTGGCAACGAAGTATGTCAACTGCGCGCGCGAACACTTTGCTAATAAAGGTGTACACATCGATACGATTCATCTCTATGGCTCAATGGAGCTTGCTCCATTGGTAGGGTTGGCTGACGCTATCGTGGATTTAGTTTCTACTGGCAACACCCTAAAAGCAAATGGTTTAGTTGAGGTTGAGCCTATCGCCGATATCAGCGCTCGTTTGGTAGTAAACCAAGCTTCGTATAAGCGTAAGCGTACCCAGCTGCAGCCTATTTTTGAGCTGTTGAAGTAGTTAGCGACCAACAATAAGTCCTATCCATGTCTTCAAACATCAGCGTCAAGCGCCTTACTAGCAAAGATGTAGGCTTCAGAGAAATTCTGTTGTCGAGTCTTTCTTTGCCTAGTGCTGATGACGAGGCTATAGATGCAGCTGTAGTGAAGATTCTGGCAGCAGTTAAAGACAAGGGCGATGAAGCGGTTATTGGTTTTACAAAACAATTCGATCGTTTGAATGTTGCAAGTGTTTCCGAATTAGAGATTGCGCGTGAAGATTTAGAGCAAGCCTACCAATCTTTATCTACAGAACAAAAAAATGCTCTGGATATTGCTGCGCAAAGAGTACGTGCATATCACGAGCAGCAAAAGATTGAGGCTGGTTGCCACTCTTGGGAATATGAAGAGAAAGATGGCACACGTTTAGGTCAAAAAGTGACTCCTCTAGATCGAGTGGGAATTTATGTGCCAGGCGGTAAAGCTGCTTATCCATCTTCAGTGTTGATGAATGCCATTCCCGCAAAAGTAGCAGGTGTTGCTGAAGTCATTATGGTGGTGCCTACACCGGATGGAGCACGCAATCCATTGGTTTTGGCGGCAGCCTACCTTGCAGGTGTTGATCGTGTCTTTACGATTGGCGGTGCCCAGGCGGTTGGCGCTTTGGCTTATGGAACAAAAACCATTCCATCAGTCGACAAAATTGTTGGACCTGGTAATGCTTATGTAGCTGCAGCTAAGCGCCGAGTATTTGGCATTGTCGGTATCGATATGATCGCCGGCCCTTCAGAGATTTTGGTTCTTTGTGATGGATCTACTAACCCTGATTGGGTTGCCATGGATTTGTTCTCACAGGCTGAACATGATGAGCAAGCCCAATCGATCTTGTTGTGTCCGGACGCCGCATATATTGAGCAAGTGCAAGCAAGTATTAATAAGCTTTTGCCAGAAATGCCAAGAGCAAAAGTAATTGAAGCATCGCTAACAAATCGAGCCCTGTTGATTCAAGTTAAAGATATGGCAGAGGCTTGTGAGATTGCTAATGCTATCGCTGCTGAGCATTTAGAGATTTGTGCTGCTGATCCACGTGAGTGGGCAGATAAAATTCGTCATGCAGGTGCCATATTCATGGGCAACTACACCAGTGAATCACTGGGTGATTATTGTGCTGGACCCAATCACGTATTGCCAACAGCACGTACCGCACGCTTTTCTTCACCACTGGGTGTGTATGACTTTATCAAGCGCTCGAGCATGATTGAAGTGAGTGAGGCAGGCGCCCAAACTTTGGGTGAGGTTGCAAGTACCTTGGCTCACGGTGAAGGCTTGCAGGCACATGCGCGTGCGGCCGAGATGCGCCTCAAAAAGTAAGTGCGAAATTAATCTAAGCTTCTTAAATAAATAACTTAACTTAGTATTTCCTTCAAAGCGGTTACAAGCTCACCACTTTGTTCATCCGTGCCAATCGTAATGCGCAAGAATTCCTCTATACGCTCAGTTTTAAAGTGACGCACGATAATGCCTCGATCACGCAAGGCTTGATAGAGCTTTGCTCCAGAATGCTGTGGGTGACGGGTAAAAATAAAGTTCGCAGTTGAAGGGAGCGTTTCAAATCCCAAGGCTTTGAGCTGCTCAACCAACTTAGTCCGAGTTTGGATGACCTTGGCTGAGGTTTCTTCAAGATGTGCTTGATCTTCAATGGCTGCAATAGCGCCAGCTTGAGCTAGGCGCCCTAGTGGGTAAGAGTTAAAACTATTTTTTACTCGCTCTAGCCCTTCAATTAAGTCGGGATGACCAACAGCAAAGCCAACGCGCAGGCCGGCCAAGGCGCGCGATTTAGAAAGCGTATGAACAATTAGAAGATTTTCTGGACAGGTATTGCCACGCAACAATGGAATGCAGGATTCAGTACCGTAATCGACATAGGCTTCATCAATTACTACTACAGAGTCCTTATTGCGAAATAGCAAAGCTTCGATTTCAGAGCGGGCAATAGATCTGCCGGTTGGAGCATTTGGGTTGGGGAAAATAATCCCACCATTGGGTGTTTTGAACTCGGCAGGATTGATCTCAAAATTTGCACCCAGCGGGATCGTTTGATATTCAATTCCAAAAAGCTTGCAGTAAACAGGATAGAAGCTATAGGTAATATCCGGAAAGTTGACTGGCTTAGTTTGTTTAAGAAGCCCGGCAAAGACATGCGCTAAAACTTCATCAGATCCATTGCCTAAAAAAACTTGTTTCGGGTCTAGGCCATGTAATTTAGCGATGGCTTGTTTTAGGATTGCACCTTCTGGATCGGGATAAAGGCGCAAATCCGCAGTGTTTTGACCTTCAATGGCAGCAAGGGCCTTTGGCGATGGGCCATATGGGCTTTCATTGGTGTTGAGTTTGACCAGCCGCTGCATTTGCGGTTGCTCCCCTGGAACGTATGGGGTTAAGGTATTAACAACAGGGCTCCAAAAACGGCTCATGAGGGTTCTCAGGTCAAAAGTCAGGATCAAAGTGCTACAACGTCGATATTTATATCTTTTCTAGGAATGATATTATGAGGCTTCAATCAACACTTCGCCTCGCGGCGCAATGAAGCATGCGGCAAGCCGACGTTACCCGAAACACTTCGGAAACCAAAATTCAGATTTCCATCAATTTAGATGGTACCGGTAAGGCTGACCTAGCCTCCGGAGTTCCTTTTCTCGACCATATGTTGGATCAAATTGCCCGTCACGGCATGATTGACCTCAAAGTGGTTGCGAATGGTGATACCCATATTGATGATCACCACACTGTTGAGGATGTGGGAATTACCTTGGGCCAAGCCTTTGCTAAAGCGGTTGGTGATAAGGCTGGTATTACCCGTTATGGCCACTCTTATGTGCCTTTAGATGAGACTTTGTCTCGCGTCGTGATCGATTTCTCTGGACGCCCTGATTTGGAATTCAACGTTCCATTTACTCGTGCTCGCGTGGGTGATTTTGACGTTGATCTCAGTATTGAGTTCTTCCGCGGTTTTGTGAACCATGCTGGAGTGACTTTGCACATCGACAACTTGCGTGGCATTAATGCACACCATCAGATTGAAACTGTGTTCAAAGCCTTTGGTCGCGCTTTGCGTATGGCCTTGGCAGTAGATCCGCGTGCATCTGGCTCTATTCCCTCAACCAAAGGCAGCCTCTAATCTAGATCATCTAGTTGCCCGTTAGATAACAGCAAAGATAGGCTAAATTTTGGCGCAAACTATTGCGATCGTTGATTATGGAATGGGCAACCTCCGTTCCGTGTATCAAGCATTTCATCATGTCGCGCCCAATGACAATGTGCTGATTGCACATCAGCCTGAAGAGATTCGTGTTGCTGATCGTGTAGTTTTACCAGGTCAGGGCGCGATGCCAGATTGTATGAAGCACCTACAAGAATCCGGTTTATTACAGGCCTTGCTAGAAGCGTCTAAAAGTAAACCGCTCCTAGGTGTTTGCGTTGGCGAGCAAATGCTATTTGATAGAAGTGCAGAGGTTCGTGCCACCGAGCAATGGACACCGTGCTTGGGCTTGATTCCTGGTGAGGTGCGCCGTTTTAATTTGGCTGGCAAGAAGCAGCCCGATGGATCCGCTTTTAAGGTGCCGCATATGGGTTGGAACCAGGTTCGTCAAGATCAAAAACACCCACTTTGGTCTGGCATCCCGGACTTAACAAGTTTTTACTTCGTCCATAGTTACTATGTTGTGCCGCAGTGCAATGAAGATATTGCTGGTTCTACTGAATATGGCGATTGGTTTACTTCTGCAGTGGCGCGAGATAATATTTTTGCAACTCAATTTCATCCAGAAAAAAGTGCAGAATACGGATTAAAGCTTTATCAAAATTTTATTTCTTGGCAACCTTAATATTTATTACTATTTGCTATGCTGCTGATTCCCGCAATAGATCTAAAAGATGGCCACTGTGTTCGACTCGAACAAGGTGATATGGATAAAGCCACGGTTTTCTCTGAAGACCCTGGCGCGATGGCGGCACATTGGATTAGCAAAGGTGCACGTCGTTTGCATTTGGTTGATCTCAATGGCGCATTTGCCGGCAAGTTAAAAAACGAGTCTGCTATTAAATCCATTCTCAAGGCTGTAGGTAATGAGATCCCTGTGCAGTTGGGCGGCGGTATTCGTGATCTCGAAACGATTGAGCGCTTATTGGATGACGGAATCAGCACTGTCATTATTGGCACTGCAGCAGTGAAGAATCCTGGTTTTGTACAAGATGCTTGTACGGCATTCCCTGGACATGTCATGGTGGGTTTAGATGCTCGTGATGGCAAAGTAGCTACTGATGGTTGGAGCAAAATCACCGGTCATGAAGTGATTGACCTCGCTAAGAAATTTGAAGACTGGGGTGTTGAAGCCATTATCTATACTGATATTGGGCGCGATGGCATGCTCAAAGGCGTGAACATTGATGCCACTGTGAAGTTGGCCCAAGCTATTCGCATTCCGGTAATCGCTAGTGGCGGCTTATCGAATAATCAAGATATTGATGCACTCTGTAAGGCCGAGGAAGAGGGTGTGATGGGCGTGATTGCTGGCCGCTCTATTTACTCTGGTGATCTCGATCTCGCTGCTGCACAAAAATATGCTGATGAGTTAACACTCAAATATAAAAAGAAAATTATCTAGTGTTAACCAAGCGTATTATTCCTTGTCTCGATGTTACTGCGGGGCGTGTAGTTAAAGGTGTGAACTTTGTTGGTCTGCGGGATGCGGGAGACCCTGTGGAAATTGCTAAGCGTTATGACACGCAAGGGGCAGACGAGTTAACCTTCTTAGATATCACTGCTACTTCTGATGGGCGTGATCTCATTTTGCATATCATTGAGGATGTGGCTGCACAGGTGTTTATTCCGTTGACAGTTGGCGGTGGCGTGCGCGCGGTTGCTGATGTGCGACGCTTGCTCAACGCTGGTGCAGATAAAGTCAGCATGAATTCCTCCGCAGTTGCTAATCCAGATTTAGTTTCTGATGCAGCCGCGCATTACGGTTCTCAATGTATTGTGGTGGCGATTGATGCCAAGCAAACTGAGGCAGGTAATTGGGAAGTGTTTACCCATGGTGGCAGAACAGCTACTGGTATGGATGTAGTGGAGTGGGCTAAAGAAGTTGCTAAACGCGGTGCTGGTGAAATCTTGTTAACCAGCATGAACCGTGACGGTAGTAAGGATGGTTTTGATTTGGCTTTAACTGCTGCTGTCAGTGACGCAGTGTCTGTGCCGGTGATTGCTTCTGGCGGTGTTGGTAATTTGCAGCATTTAGTCGACGGCATTACGAATGGTCATGCTGACGCCGTATTGGCAGCTAGCATTTTTCACTACGGCGAGTACACCGTTGGCCAGGCAAAGGAATATATGGCCGCACAAGGAATCCCGGTTCGGATTTAAATCGAAGTCAGACTTTTTGCTAAGTTTGAACCATTGCCTGTAAAGTTTAGGTATGAGCAATTCTCAAAGCACCCAAAGTACTTTCACACCCGTTCAAAATCTACAAGCCGGTTCATGGCTTGATGCTGTGACATGGAACGAGCAAGGTTTGGTTCCGGTCATCGCTCAAGAAGTAGGTAGTGGCGATGTACTGATGATGGCTTGGATGAACCGCGATGCCCTTCTGGAGACATTGCGTTTAGGTGAGGCAGTCTACTGGACACGCTCAAGGCAGAAGTTATGGCACAAAGGTGAAGAGTCTGGCCACACGCAAAAGGTAAAAGAAGTCCGCTTGGATTGTGATGGCGACACGATTTTGCTATTAGTTGAGCAAAAAGATGGCATTGCTTGTCATACAGGTGAGCATAGCTGCTTTTTCCTGCAGTGGGACTCTGCAAAATCTGCTTGGGTTGATGAGTCCAAAAGTAAGAAGTAATTCAAATACCTTCTTATAAAAGACATAAAATGATTCTATGACTAGCTCCGCGAATAAACCCTCTAATCTGGATTCAGGATTAGCCCATTTGGCTGATGTGGTTGATCAACGTCGTGATGCGTTTAAAGCGGGTCAAGCGGACCCTAAAACTTCCTATACCGCTTTGCTTTTTTCGAAGGGTGACGACGGAATTTTGAAGAAGATTGGCGAGGAAGCAACTGAAGCGGTGATGGCCGCCAAAGATGCGCGTAACTCTAATTTGGCTCCCGACCAGCAAAAGTTGCTAGTCGGTGAGATCGCTGATTTATGGTTTCATTGCTTAATTGCCCTATCTCAATTCAACTTGCGTCCAGAAGATGTTATCGCCGAGCTTGATCGTCGCCTGGGAACTTCGGGCATTGAAGAGAAGGCTGCCAGAAAAGCTGCTGGCCAAGAGTAATCACGAAATAACTACGGAATCAGCATGTCACACGATCCAAATTGCCTGTTTTGCAAGATTTCACAAGGTTTAATCCCCTCCCATAAGGTTTATGAGGATGAGGAAATATATGCTTTTAAAGATATTAATCCAGCAGCGCCCGTTCATTTTCTGATGATTCCCAAAAAACATATACCCATGTTGGAGGCCACAGAAAGCGTAGATGCCCCTTTGCTGGGTAGAATGATGGAATTAGCGCCCCGTCTTGCCAAAGAACAGGGTTGTCGTCCTGGTAAGGATGGTGGCTTTAGATTGATGGTGAATAATGGTGCAGATGGTGGGCAGGAGGTTTATCACTTGCACTTGCATGTGATGGGCGGTCCCCGCCCCTGGAAAAAATAATCCAAGGAGATTAAAGATGGGCTCATTTAGCATTTGGCATTGGTTGATTGTTTTGGTAATTGTGATGTTGGTATTTGGTACCAAAAAATTGCGCAACATCGGTCAAGATTTAGGTGGTGCTGTTAAGGGCTTCAAAGATGGTATGAAAACCTCTGAAGAGCCTAAAGAGCAAATTCAACAAAGTTCTGCAGCAGCAGAAAAGACTGTTGATGTTCAGGCAAAAGACGTAAATAAATAATATTTAAAGCGCGATAGATACTTATGCAGCTTTTAAACGACTGGTTAAATGATTGATCTCGGAGTTTCAAAGCTTGCGCTAATTGCTGTGGTTGCTTTAGTCGTAGTTGGGCCAGAGCGCTTACCTAAAGTTGCCCGCATGGCAGGTAATTTATTTGGGCGCGCACAACGCTACATGGCTGATGTCAAATCTGAAGTCAACCGTCAGATGGAAGTAGAGGAGTTTAAAAAGTTTCGAGAAGAAACTACTGCCACTCTCAAAGAAGTAGAAAATAGCATCGGCTCCACCGTTCAAGAGGCAGGCGCCAACTTAAGTGATCAGGCGGATATCTTTGAGACTAGCTTCGAAAAGCCACCGCTAGATGAAAAAGAAGTCCTTCGTAAAAGTAAACGCCAGGGCCGCAATAGCTGGGGGGTCCGCCGTGCTGCAAGGCCGGTTTGGTTTAAGCGATCTGCGGGTATTCGCACCCGTGTGCAATCTGGCGCGGCCAGAATGAAGCGTTTTCACCATAGCGCTGGTAAATAAAAATAATAGTAACAAGCAAAAGAATAAAAATACTTACGCATGACTGAAAATAATTCAACTGAAGAACCGGGATTACAAGAAACATTTCTATCCCACTTATTTGAATTGCGTGATCGCGTAATTAAATCAGCTATTGCAATCATTATTGTTTTTGTTTCTTTAGTCTATTGGGCGCCTGATATTTTTCATTTGTTCGCTCAGCCTTTGCTTGAAGCTTTGCCTGCTGGCGGTAAGATGATTGTGACTGATGTCACAGGCTCATTTTTTGTGCCGATGAAAGTCACTATGCTTGTGGCATTTCTGATCGCATTACCGGTGGTGATGTATCAGCTGTGGGCATTCATTGCGCCCGGTCTCTATCTGCATGAAAGAAAGCTTATCCTGCCTTTGGTGGTGAGTAGTTATACCCTGTTCATTATTGGTATGGCGTTTGCTTACTTTTTAGTTTTTCCAACTGTGTTTAAGTTCATGGCAAGTTACAACGCTCCTCTAGGTGCGGAGATGTCTACTGACATAGATAACTATTTAAGTTTTGCCATGACAACCTTTTTAGCATTTGGAATTACCTTTGAAGTGCCTGTGGTCGTTGTGGTCTTGGTGCGTATGGGTAT
This sequence comes from Polynucleobacter sp. MWH-HuK1, assembly GCF_018881815.1. Taxonomy (GTDB): domain Bacteria; phylum Pseudomonadota; class Gammaproteobacteria; order Burkholderiales; family Burkholderiaceae; genus Polynucleobacter. Next base: position 266,652 of record NZ_JACVPP010000001.1, on the reverse strand, counting down.
GGTGCCTTTAGCAAAACTAAAAGAGATTCGTCCCTACGTTATTGTGGGCGCTTTTGTGATCTCAGCAATTGTGACGCCGCCTGATGTGCTCTCTCAATTACTCCTAGCGGTTCCAATGACGCTTCTTTACGAGTTAGGACTTTTGATTGCGCGCTTTTATGTACCAAAACCTTCAGAAGATGAAGTCAAGGCTGAGGGTTCTGAGACTTAAGTGGCTTCTTCATCAACGACCTGATCGGCAAAGGTCGTCTTTAACCAGTCGGTAACTCTATCAAAGCGATATCGTCTTTGACGAAGATTACCTTCAAGATCTATTTCAGAGCCGGCAAACGCCTTCCCTGCTGCTAATAGAGCTCGGCGTTGCTGAATGGTTTCGATCTGAATCAGTCTAGGCAATATCTTCGGTAGCTCCCAGCGAATATCCACTACTACACAATGTTCATGTTGTAGTTGCCCAACTTCGCACAATAATAACTCCGCTTTGCTGAAATTAAACTGATTGGCAATGATGATGCGATGACAAAGAAGTAGCCAGTCTTCATCAAGTTTGTGCTCAGCATGATGATTTAGCGCTTGCTCAGCGTATTGCGCCAATTCAAACCATTCATTCTTTTTGGGGTTTGGACAGCTCTCCAAAATTTTGCCTAGTAAATCTTTTGCTTCTGATACGCCTTGTTGTTGTGCTTGCCAAACCCAATAGGAGGCTTGGAGACCGCGCACTTTCTCGTCACTCTTTTCGCGCTTGCGCCACAGATTGGCACCTTTGCGAAGTTGCGCTTGTGCGTGACCAAGGTCTGCTGCGCGATCAAAACAACGATCACTTTCTGCAGCGTTGTATCCAGAAAATTGTGGGCGACGATAAATTTCACCGAGTGCATACCAAGCATCTCGATCACCATCTTTGGCAGCGAGCTCTAACCAATGCGCTGCTTTTTTTAGAGAGGCATTAGATTTCGTTTCAGCAATTTCTACTCTGTCATCGAGCTGCGCAAGTCGTAAACCCAGAGTAAGTTTTGCAATTGTTAAGCCAAGCTCTGCAGCTCGAGTTAAGGCATCTTCATTTTGCTCATCAAGCCAAACTTTCCACAGAGAAGAAAGCGCTTCATTTTTGGGTTGAAGTTTGATCAGCAATTCTTTTGCATTCGCTGCAACCGAAGAGTTGCCCTCCGCTAATTCAGTTAGATACTGTTTGGCAATTTTCTGAAGACCACCAAGATCTAAGCCTGAAATTCTTTCAACCGAACTCATTCCACTAAATTTTTTAAGCCAATCTGAAAGTTGAGGTTGAATCTCTTTGTGTTGTGGATTAACCAATAAGTTGACGAGTTGCCATTTGGCTGCAGAAGATTGCTCTAAATCTCCGGCGCCCTCAGCAAGCTTCCAAAATGAATCCCACCCAAAGCCAAAAGCAGGCGAGTTAAAGGTTTCAACTAGCGGGATGCTGGCTACTTGGCTCAGAACCTTGAAAATTTCAGCGCTACTTGAGATTTGATCTTCAAGTTTCTGATTTTTAATGGAAAAATAGGATTTCTCTAACCAAATCAGTGCATTAGAGGGCTGAATGGGAGTTTTAAATGCGCCGGTGAAGTAGGCTTGAGCCAGATTTTGTTGCGCAGAAACATCACCTAAACGGGCTGCATTAAGGATTTTTAAGAATTCGCGGCTTGCCATATGACAATTTTGGCATCTAGAGTCCATAAAAGATAGAAAAGAGGGGTCTTGTTGCCGAGATACAACGAAGAAAGCCAAAAAACTACCTTTTGACAAGCAAAAAGAGCTCCTAAATACCCCGACCCCCAGTCTTATTGTGCAAAAGAAGCAAAATTCATAGGTCCCAGTTTTATTTGGGCATTACTTTTAATTTTTGGAGATTTAAAGAATGAAAAAATCGCTATTAGCAGTTGCAGCTATCGGTGCATTTGCATCTGCTGCTCAAGCTCAGTCAAGCGTGACTGTATATGGTATTTTGGACGTTGGTTACGTGGGTGGTACTGCTCGTGTTTCTGATTCCTCTAAAGGAAATACTGCTGGTTACAACGCTGGCGTTTCTAAGCAAACCGTTAGTGGTTTTGCTGGTAACGGTGCGCAACAAACTTCACGTTTGGGCTTCAAGGGTACTGAAGATTTAGGTAGCGGTTCTTCAGCTTTCTTTACAGCTGAATTTGAACTCTACCCACAAGATCAATATCTTTCAGGTAACCAGTCTGCAACTAACTCAGGCGGATTGCTTAACCGTCAAACTTTTGTTGGTTTGAAGAAAAATGGTATCGGACAAGCTGCTGCTGGTTTGCAATACACTCCGGTCTTTAATGCTGCAGCTGCAACTGACGTTGGTCAGTTCAACAACGTTACTGGTAACGTTGTTTATGTAAGCTCACGTGGTATTGCTAGTGCTGGCGCAGGTACAAACGGCCTTGGTTTTACAAACCGTACTGCAAACACTTTGAGCTTTAAGACTGATAAGTTTGCAGGCTTCTCAGCAAGCGGTATCTATACTTTAAACAACAAGAACAGCACAGAGACTTTGTCTTCTACAGCTACTTCTGGTGGCTCGTTAAATGCTAGCGGTTGGGGCTTAGCGGTTGATTACAGCTACAACAAGTTCTATATCACTGGTGCATACCAGGCATTGAAGCAATTAACTAGCGCGAACGGTGACAACACAACGCTTTGGACTAACGCTCAGCCTGCAGGTGCAACAGCAGCAGCGGTTGCTGTGCAAACAAGTAGCGTAGTTAACGCTACTGCACAAAACGTTCAAGATAACCAAGGTTATGTTGGTGCAACTTATGACTTCGGTATTTTGAAGGCCTATGCACAATATGTAACTCGTAAAGCTACATCTACTATCAACTCTGGTTACTATATGAAGCGTTCTGCAGAGCAGATCGGTGTTCGTAGCTATATCACTCCAACAGTTGAAGCTTGGGCATCTGCTGGTTTGGGTCGTTACACGACATTTGGTGATGCTAGCCAGCCTACAGTTAACTTCAACGGTTGGCAGTTGGGCTCTAATTACTACCTTAGCAAGCGCACAAACTTGTACGCTATCTACGGTCAGACTGTAACTTCCACTGGTACTATTCCAGCAGCTACATCTGGTGGTATGACAAATACAGTTAGTTCCAGCCAAAACCAGTATGCAGTTGGCGTACGTCACACTTTCTAATTGTTTGCTAGCGTCAGCTAGTTAAGAATTAGTTAGGCATTAAATTAACCCGCTGTGGAAACACAGCGGGTTTTTTCTTCTTAGGTTCAATTGATCGTAGAATGAAGCGATATTCTTGGATTAATAGGAGCTTTGAATGAAAACCTCATTGATACGTTTTTCCGTGCTTTTTATTGGCTTGCTCGGTGTGCAAGTCGTATATGCAGCCTCACCGACACTAGATAAAATTAAATCCTCTGGCGCCATCACTATGGGTGTGCGTGAATCATCCATTCCAATGTCATACACCACTAGAGATAGTCGCTTTGACGGTTATCACGTTGAGATTTGCCGCATGATTTTGGGTGACATTAAGGACAAGCTTGGTTTAAGCGCGCTTCGTATCAACTATCAGCCCGTGACTTCTCAAAATCGTGTCCCTTTGGTGCAAAACGGCACTATTGATATTGAATGCGGTACCACTACCAATAATACTGCACGTGCAAAAGATGTTGGTTTCGCTAATACCTTGTATGTGGAAGAGGTGCGGATTGCTGTGAAGGCAAACTCCGGCATTAATTCTATTTCTCAGCTGGCCGGCAAAAAAGTGGCAACTACTACCGGTACGACATCAGTGCAGTTATTACGTAAACATGAAAAAGCCAATGGCGTGAACTTCGATGAAGTATTTGGAAAAGATCATGCAGACAGCTTTTTGCTTCTAGAGTCTGGCCGTGCCGATGCTTTTGTGATGGATGGTTCTATCTTGGCTGGCAATATTGCCAACTCTAAGAATCCAAAGGATTACAAGATTGTTGGCGAGGTTTTGAGTACGGAACCAATTGCCATCATGGTTCGAAAAGATGATCCTGAATTTAAAGCTGCCGTGAATGAAGCAATTGCTAAGATTGTGAAGAATGGGAATATGCCCAAGCTCTGGAATAAGTGGTTTTTGTCTCCTATTCCGCCAAAAAATATTGTGGTCGGACTCGAACTATCTCCTGCGACAAAAAATGCTTGGGCTAATTTGAATGACAAGCCCGCAGAAGATTATCAAAAGAAATAATTTATGGCTTTAGATTTAGGTGTTTTTTGTAAGAGCACCTTAGACGGAGATGTAGTTGACCACTGCATCTCCTCGATATTTGGTCTGGACCAGAACGCAGATCCTAGTTATCTCGATTGGCTCGTAAAAGCTTGGGGTTGGACTTTGGCTGTAGCGGGGCTAGGCCTTGCAATTGCGCTGCTTCTAGGTGCCCTTATGGGAACACTGCGAACATTGCCAGAAGGCGGTGCCCTCAATAAATGCCTAGCGGGCTTTTCTACTGCTTGGGTGGAGCTTTTCCGTAATATTCCGATTTTGGTTCAGGTCTTTCTCTGGTATCACGTCATCCCTGCATTTGTTTTGCCCTTGAAAGCCCTACCGTCTTATTGGTTAGTTAGTATTGGGCTAGGTTTTTTTACTTCAGCACGAATTGCTGAACAAGTTAGAGCAGGTATTCAGGCCTTGCCAAGTGGCCAACGTATGGCTGCAACTGCTTTGGGCTTAACAACCACGCAAAGTTATCGCTACGTCATTTTGCCTATGGCCTTGCGCATTGTGATCCCGCCGTTGACTTCTGAGAGCATGAATCTTATTAAAAATTCATCGGTTGCATTCGCAGTTTCAGTGCCAGAGCTCACTTTATTTGCAATGCAGGCTCAAGAGGAAACTTCGCATGGAGTCGAAATCTATTTAGTTGTTACTTTGCTGTATGCCTCTTCGGCATTTGCAGTAAATCGTGTAATGGCTCTGATCGAAAAAAGATCGCACATTCCAGGTTTCATTACTCAGAAAAGCGAAGTTGGGGCGGTGCACTAAATGTTTGAACTCGACCTGAGCTTCTATAACTGGGAGTTGTTTACAAACTATATTCTGAAGGGCTTGCTCTTCAGCGTTCAGTTAACGATGATTGCTACTATTGGTGGAATTGTTGTCGGCACCATCTTGGCCTTAATGCGTTTATCGGGTAAGTCTGCCTTGGTTTATCCCGCTACGTTTTATGTCAATACGATGCGTTCAATTCCGCTGGTGATGGTGATTCTATGGTTCTTTTTATTGATTCCGATATTGATTGGTCGCCCTATAGGCGCAGATCTCTCAGCAACTATTACGTTCATCGCATTTGAGGCTGCGTTTTTTTCTGAGATTGTGCGAGCTGGAATTCAGTCGGTACCAAGAGGTCAAGCTTATGCGGCAGAAGCCTTGGGTATGACCTATGGTCAAAATATGCGATTCATTGTGTTGCCACAAGCATTTAGAAACATGATTCCAGTATTCATGACGCAAACGATTATTTTGTTTCAAGATACTTCGCTCGTTTACGCAATCGGAGCGTACGACTTGCTGAAGGGCTTTGAAATCGCCGGTAAAAATTATGGCCGGCCCATTGAGACCTATATCTTGGCTGCTATTACTTATTTTGTTATTTGCTTCTCACTTTCAAAAGCTGTTCGTAAGATTCAAGCTAAAGTTGCCATCATCCACTAAACACTTCTGAGTCATTAAAAAATCATGATTGAACTTCGCAATGTATCTAAGTGGTATGGATCTTTTCAGGTGCTAAGTGATTGCAGCACTTCCATCCAGAAGGGTGAGGTGGTAGTTATTTGTGGGCCTTCAGGCTCAGGAAAATCCACTCTGATTAAAACCATCAATGCTTTAGAGCCGTTTCAAAAAGGCGAGATTGTGGTTGATGGGGTGCATATTCATGATCCGAAAACGAATCTACCCCAGCTCCGTGCTCGTGTGGGTATGGTGTTTCAGCACTTTGAGCTTTTCCCACACTTGAGTGTTACGGAGAACTTGACCCTGGCACAGATAAAGGTGTTGGGGCGCTCTGCTGATGAGGCTAATAGACATGGCCTGAAGTACTTAGAGCGGGTTGGTTTATTGGCACAGAAAGATAAGTTTCCAGGGCAGTTATCTGGTGGCCAGCAACAGCGTGTTGCGATTGCTAGAGCTTTAAGTATGGATCCCATTGTGATGTTGTTTGATGAGCCAACCTCTGCGCTAGATCCCGAGATGGTCGGTGAAGTGTTGGATGTGATGGTGAAGTTGGCAAATGAGGGTATGACCATGTGTTGCGTTACTCACGAGATGGGCTTTGCTAAAAAGGTGAGTCATCGCGTGATTTTCATGGATCAAGGACGCATTGTTGAGGATTGCAGCAAAGAGGATTTTTTTGCTAGTCCAGAATCGCGCTCACCAAGAGCCAAAGAGTTCTTATCCAAAATTTTGGTTGGCTAAGTTCATAGTCCTCACCGCAGATATAGCTAGCTTTTACTGCATCATCTTTTTGGGTTTAGGCCGTTTACCAGTTTGCACTGTTAACTCAAGCTCTTTATCTTTGCGAAGAATTTTGAGCTTCGCTTCATTGCCAGGAGCAATTTGTGCAATTTGATTTAAAAGCTGCCTTACGTCTTTGGTGGGATTACCGTTGACGGTAATGAGTACGTCTCCTGGTTTGACTCCACCCTTCGCCGCAGGACCCCCTTCCAGGACTCCTGAGAGCAATACACCCTGAGTGCTAGTAGGTAAGCCCAGTGACTCTAAGAGCTCTTTGGAGAGGTTTTGTGGCTCAACCCCAATCCATCCCCTGGTAACGCTGCCATTGCTCAGGATGGATTCCATAACCTGCTTGGCTAGATTTATGGGGATGGCAAAACCAATGCCCATGGAGCCGCCATTATTGGAGTAAATCGCTGTGTTGATGCCAATGAGATTCCCGCGCGTATCAATTAATGCGCCCCCGGAATTTCCGGGGTTGATTGCCGCATCGGTTTGAATAAAGTTTTCAAAAGTGTTGATACCCACATGATCTCGACCAAGTGCAGAAACAATGCCGGAGGTCACAGTTTGACCAACCCCAAATGGGTTGCCGATAGCAAGCACGACATCACCAACATGCACTGATTCAACTTTGCCAAGCGTAATAGGAGTAGGTAATTGTTTTACTTCTATTTTTAATACGGCAATATCCGTTTCTGGGTCACTGCCAATCACTTGGGCTTTCACTTTTCTGCCATCTGATAAAGCGACATCTATTTCATCGGCGTCGCTAATAACATGATGATTGGTAAGGATGTAACCTTCTGGGCTCACTATCACACCAGAACCTAGGCTTGAACTAGGCTCTTCTTCTGGTGGCTGATCTCCAAAGAAGAACTTAAATAAAGGATCTGCAGAATTTGGATTGGCACCTTTGCGAGCCCTTGGCTTGTTGGAGGTTTTGCTAGTGAAGATATTAACTACGGCAGGCATTGAACGCTTGACGGCTTCATGATATGAGCCGGGGCTGAGTTGTCCGTCGTAGCCACTTTCTTTTAAGGAAACCGTATCAACCAAAGAATGCATTCTTGAATCCGATAACCACTCTGGCTTTAAAGTTGCCACAATAAATAATGCTGCCAACATGATGGTGACAGTTTGTGCAAATAGAAGCCAATATTTATTGAGGGATGAGTTCATGAAGGGTCTGTCTTAGTTATTTTTTTGAACTTGCTCGATTAGAAATTTTTCTAATTCCCTAATGGGCTCTAGATCATTAAATAAAACATCTTTGGACTGATTAATTTTCATCTTAACGGAGTTTAGCGACTCTCGGTTTTGGAGTAGCCCAACCACTAGGTCAATATATTCTGACTCTGAATTACAAACCAATTCCTTAAGACCCATCCTACTTAAAATTGAGCTGGCCAGGCGGCCACGCATCTGTGGGCCTGCAAAGGCGACGATAGGCAGGTTCGAAGCTAGTGCTTGCATGGCGGTATTGAATCCCGAAAAGCCTATGGTGTCGAGATAGAGATCAGACGCCTGCATTAAGCCATGAAACTCTTCCTTTTTAAGGAAGGGAATGAAGCGTAGAAATTGATTGGCATCGAGATTAGCTTTCTTGAAGCCTTCTATCAGACGCTCTTTTAAGATTGCGGTGAGATTCTCACTGAAGTTAAAAAAGACAAACTGACAGGCCCCAAGCTTTTGTGCAATTTGTACCAATACTTGATCATGGTTTGGGTTGTATTTAGATGGCGAGCCAGCACATAACAATATTGGAGATTGAGAATCAATCCCAAGGGCACTTAAATCAGGGGCCACCACTTGAATCGAAGTGTTCTCAAAGTAGGTTCCTAAATTCGGTAGACGAACCAGCTTTTCACTGTAAAGGTGGCTTGCTTCTAGGGGCTCCATTAGTTGGGCTGACAAATAGAAGTCGATTGTTGGTAGGCCGGTTGTTTCTGGATGTCCCCAACTGGCAGTCTGAACAGGGGCAAGTCGTAAGCATGCCAAAGCCTTGCTGACAGTATCCATGCCAATCTCAGGATAAAGAATGACATCAAGATGGAGATCCACAATGGTTTGAGCTGCTTTCATGACTGCAGTGCCGCAGTTTGCATAGCTCACGGCCGTCGATTTAGCTAGCTCAGTCTCTTTGTCCTCTATTCCGTTGGTATTTAAGATATAAAGTTCAAATTGCGATGCATCTAGCTGACTTACCCACCCCTTGGTAATGGCGTGCCAGACGGGGTGGTCGCAAATAAAGCTGCTAACAATACCCACCCTGATTTTGGCGTTTGTTTTTGTAGGGTTGTGCCTTACATTCAATTTTTCTTGAATTGACTTGGCTAAATCGGCGCAAATCTTCCCAAAGTGAGATAGAAGGGCCTCGTTATTGAGGTCTTGGTAGGCAATATAAAAAGGGTGTCGCGCAATTAATTTTTCGCTCAAGGCCAAGTCAATTTTTTGCTGAGGAAGGGCTTGAACAAATTGGAGTTGCTGAGCAAATGCAATTCTGGAATCACTAAATTCTTGAATACTCTTTGCTACTTTAGGAATTTGTGCAATAGAGAGTGCGACATGAGCCTCTAGTTCTCTTGGATGTAATTCTAAAGACTTAGCATAGTAAGTTTTTGCTAAATCACAGTCGCCGAGATCGTAATAGACCTCTCCCAAAAAATAAAATGTTTTTGCATGATTTGAATCTATTTTTAAAGCATGTTGATAGCAATCGATTGCCGCTTCATATTGCTTACATTTTTTTAGACTATTACCAAAATTCAGACATGCATCGAGATAGCTCGGGTTGATTTGCAGCGCTCTTTCAAAGCATTGAAATGCATCTTCGTAATATTCAATTTGAGTGAACGCATTACCTAAATTATTGTATGCAGTTGCCAAATGAGGATTCGCCTTAATTGCCCGTTCAAGCAAGGAAATTGCCTTGTCAGCCTTTCCCGCTTCTAGTAAGAGAACACCTTGATTACTCAGGGCTTCCGCGTAGTTTGGTCTTAGGGCAATCGCTCTTTCATAAGCTTTATTTGCTTCATCAATTTTCCCCAGGCCTCGTAAGGTATTGCCATAATTGTTATGGGTCTCTGGAATATTAGGATCGCAGTCAATTGCCAAAGTAAGGTATGGCAATGCTTCGACATATTCAAAAAGTGCGTTGTGGACTAAACCTAAATTGCTGAGTGTTTGGGCAGAATGAGGTGCAATTAAATTTGCTCGACCCAAAAAATCAATTGCACTTTTGTGATCTTGTTTCTGATAAGCGCGAATGCCTAAAAGATTTAATGTATCAACATTATTTGGATCTAGCTTATGTGCTTCAGAAAAAAACTGATCCGCTTCGTCAGACTTTCCTTGCTGAAGCAAACTCAAACCATTTTGAAAAATGATCTGAGCCTGCTCTCGTGTCTCTTGGGAAATGTTTTGGGACAAATTATTTTTTAAGGCTGTCACGAATCTCGCGAAGCAAAACTATATCTTCTGGAACGGGCGGGGGAGGGGGTGCATCCATCAAGCGAACCTTATTGACCACCTTGACCATTTGGAAGATAACAAAGGCCAAAAGAATGAAATTGATTGAAATGGTAATAAAATTGCCATAGGCAAAGATTGGCACGCCGGCCTTTTTGAGGGCGTCAAAAGTTCTAGGAACGCCCTCTGGGATGTGGCCAAGAACAAGAAAAAGGTTCGTAAAGTCGATATGACCCCCTAAAAGAGTCGAGATAACGGGCATAACGATGTCATTTACCAAGGAATCAACGATTTTCCCAAAAGCCCCGCCAATAATGACGCCAACTGCCAAATCGATCACATTGCCCTTAACGGCAAAGTCCCGAAATTCCTTTAAAACGCTCATAAATGCCTTCCTTTTAACTTAGATCCCGATTAACCCGAGATTAACCCCATAACTTTCTTGCTTACCCCACTTTTTACTTTAAAATCCTACCTTTAAGCAATTTCCACCCATAAATACCCTTTTTAGGAATTTTGTAAATGAGTGACAAGCCCTGTATGGACAAGGATCGCCGCAACTGGCTGATCGCCACATCGGCGGTTGGAGGCGTAGGTGCAGCCGCAGCCCTTTACCCTTTTGTAGACAGTTTTGAGCCTTCCGAGCGTGCTAAAGCCGCCGGTGCTGCTGTTGAAATCGATATCGCTGGTATGCAGCCGGACGAGATGAGAATGGTTGAATGGCGTGGTAAGCCTGTTTGGGTGGTACGTCGTACCCCTGAGCAAGTTGCTGAGTTGTCCAAGATTGATGGCGAATTAGCTGATCCAGATTCATTGCGTGATCCAGCTCAATTTACACCTCCTTATGCTCAAAACCAGTGGCGCTCTATTAAGCCAGAGTACCTCGTAGTGGTTGGTATTTGCACTCACTTGGGTTGCTCTCCTACGGCTAAATTTGAATCAGGTGCTCAACCTTCCTTGCCAAATAACTGGCCAGGTGGTTTCCTTTGCCCATGCCACGGCTCTACTTTCGATATGGCAGGCCGAGTATTTAAAAACAAACCAGCCCCAGACAATATGGAGGTGCCGCCGCATATGTATTTAAGCGACACCAAGATTCTGATTGGCGAAGATAAGAAGGCCTAAGGAGAGATAAATGGCATTTCACGAAAAAGAAGTCCCAGCAGACGCTCCGGTTGCGCAGAAGGTCCTTGCTTGGGTTGATTCCCGTTTCCCGCTTACATCATCGATTAAAGCCCATTTAACAGAGTATTACGCTCCAAAAAACCTCAATTTTTGGTACTTTTTTGGTTCCCTAGCAATTGTGGTTTTGGCTTTGCAGATCATTACCGGTATTTTCTTGGTGATGAACTACAAGCCTGATGCTGCCAAGGCTTTCGAGTCAGTTGAGTACATCATGCGCGAAGTGCCATGGGGCTGGTTGATTCGCTACATGCATTCAACTGGCGCATCTATGTTCTTCGTGGTTGTGTATTTGCACATGTTCCGTGGATTGATCTACGGTTCATATCGCAAGCCACGTGAGTTGATCTGGGTTTTCGGATGCGCAATTTTCTTGTGTTTGATGGGCGAGGCGTTCTTCGGTTACTTGCTCCCATGGGGTCAAATGTCCTATTGGGGTGCACAAGTGATTGTGAACTTGTTCTCCGCAATCCCATTCATTGGTCCAGACCTATCTTTATGGTTGCGTGGTGACTATGTTGTTGGTGATGCAACCCTCAACCGCTTCTTTGCATTCCATGTGATTGCAATTCCATTGGTATTGATTGGTTTGGTTGCTGCTCACATCATTGCTTTGCATGAAGTTGGCTCAAATAACCCAGACGGAGTTGAGATTAAAGAGAATTTGGATGCGAATGGTCATCCTGTTGATGGCATTCCTTTCCATCCTTATTACACTGTTCACGACGTGTTTGGTCTTGGCGTGTTCTTGATGATTTTTGCTTGCATTGTGTTCTTTGCTCCAGAGATGGGCGGATACTTCCTCGAGGCAAACAACTTCATTCCTGCAAATCCATTGCAAACGCCTCCGCACATCGCGCCGGTTTGGTATTTCACGCCGTTCTACTCTATGTTGCGTGCAACAACCACTAACTTCTTATTGCCTTTGTGGATCTTCTTAGTAGTCATTTTGGGAATGTTTGCTAAGAGCTCAAGTGATAAAAAAGTGAAGGGCGTGTGTGCAGCAATTGCAGTAGTTTTGGCTGCCGGCTTCTATATGTTTGATGCGAAGTTCTGGGGTGTTGTGATCATGGGCGGTTCTGTTGTGATCATGTTCTTCTTGCCTTGGCTTGATAAATCACCAGTGAAATCCATTCGCTACCGTCCACAGTTCCATAAATATATTTATGGCGTGTTCGTTGTGAGCTTCATTATCTTGGGTTACTTAGGTATTGAGCCACCATCACCAGTATTTGAAAAGATTTCTCAGGTATGCACTATTTATTATCTGGGCTTCTTCTTGGCAATGCCGTTCTGGAGCAAGCTTGGCACATTCAAGCAAGTTCCAACACGCGTTACTTTTAAGTCCCATTAATTTAGACACCAAAGAGAAACTAGGAACTAGTATGAAACGAATTCTGCAAACTTTGATGGGCGTCTGCCAAGCAACAGTATTGGTTGCGGCCCTCGGCTTTGGTGTGAATGCCAATGCAAATGAAGGTGGCTTTCCTTTAGATAAAGCCCCCGATCGCGTAAGTAGCAATGCCTCGTTGCAAAATGGCGCAAAGATTTTTGTGAACTATTGCTTGAACTGTCACGCAGCTTCTAGCATGCGTTACAACCGCTTGCGCGATATCGGCTTGACCGATCAACAGATCAAAGACAACCTCATTTTGACTGATGCCAAAGTGGGTGATTTGATGACCATTTCTATGACGCCAAAAGAGGGTAAAGCTTTCTTTGGTAAGAACCCACCGGATTTATCGGTTGAGGCTCGTGCTCGTGGTAATGATTGGCTTTATACCTACTTCCGTACTTTCTATAAAGACGACACTACACAAACCGGCTGGAATAACTTGGTATATCCAAGTGTTGGTATGCCCCACGTGCTCTGGCAGTTGCAAGGTGAGCGTGCTGCGAAGTTTGAGGAGCGTAAAGATCCTCATGACCCAAGCAGAATGGAGAAAGTATTTGTAGGCTTTGAGCAGTTAACGCCTGGCACTATGAAGTCACAAGAGTATGACGACAATATTGCCGACTTGGTTGCTTTCATGTCATGGATGGCTGAGCCAGTTCAGTTAGAGCGCAAACGTCTTGGCGTCATCGTGCTGTTGTTCTTGGCAATCTTCACAATCTTGGCTTGGCGCTTGAACAAAGCTTACTGGAAAGATATTCATTAATTGAATTGATAGACCCTTCGGGGTCTATTAGCGACAAGATTTAACGCTGTTGTGCGTTTGTTGTATTGAAGTAGAAATTTAAGGAAATAAATTTATGATGGTGTTGTACTCGGGTACTAACTGCCCATTCTCGCAACGCTGCCGTTTGGTGCTTTTTGAAAAAGGCATGGATTTTGAAATCCGCGATGTTGACTTGTTTAATAAGCCAGAAGACATCTCTGTAATGAACCCATATGGCCAAGTTCCTATCTTGGTTGAGCGCGACTTAATTTTGTATGAATCAAACATCATCAATGAATATATTGATGAGCGTTTCCCTCATCCGCAATTGATGCCGCCTGATCCAGTAGCACGCGCACGGGCACGCCTCTTCCTCTTTAATTTTGAGAAAGAGTTGTTTGTTCACGTTGCTGCCTTGGAAAATGAAAAAGGTAAAGCTGCTGAGAAGGTTCATGAAAAAGCGCGTCTAGCGATCCGTGATCGTTTGACTCAACTTGCGCCTATTTTTGTAAAAAATAAGTACATGCTGGGTGATGAGTTTTCAATGCTTGATGTTGCGATTGCTCCATTGTTGTGGCGCCTTGAGCACTATGGGATTGACCTTTCCCGCAATGCTGCGGCTCTCCTGAAATACGCTGAGCGTATTTTCAGCAGACCCGCATACATTGAAGCTTTGACTCCTTCCGAGAAGGTGATGCGCCGCTAAGCAGTTCCAGCGGTTCATCAATTGTCAGTATGTCTGACGTCCCAAGCAACAAACCCTATCTAATCCGTGCCCTACATCAGTGGTGCACGGATTTTGGTTTTACACCTTTCATTGCTGTATTTGTAGATGCTAGGGTGGAGGTGCCCATGGAGTTTGTGAAGAATGATGAGATTGTTCTCAATCTCTCCTTGGAGGCCTGCCATCAGCTGCAGATGGAAAATGACTGGATTAGTTTCCAGGCTCGATTTGGTGGGGTTCCACGGAAGATCTTGGTCCCCGTTAGTCATGTCTTGGCAATCTACGCCAGGGAGAATGGGCAGGGTATGTCTTTCCCATTTGATCCAGCTCAGGCGCGAGATTTACATCTTGCGGATTCGGCTGATCAGAGCCCTGAAAAACCCAAAACAAGCAGACCTAGCTTGAAGATTGTGAAATAGGCTAAAATATCAGCTGTTGCCCCTTTAGCTCATCTGGTAGAGCAACTGATTTGTAATCAGTAGGTGGTCTGTTCGAGTCGGACAAGGGGCACCAAATTCAAAAGGATTTACAGGTTAACCTGTAAATCCTTTTTCTATTCTGGGGTGTTTTTTACGGGGTATCCTGAAAACATATTTTGGGTGCTTCTAATTTAGCCTTATTTTTGCGACATTTAATAAATTGAGAATTTGCAGATGAATTTTGAAGCACAACTACTTCTTAATAATGCAATGCACCACCTTCAATTGAAGGAGTTTGATAAGGCGCAGACATTGCTCGATAAAGCCTTGATTTGCTCCCCAAAGGATCCAGAAATTTTGCGCATAATGTCTGTAAATTTAGCATTGCAATTTAAGTTTCAGGATGCGCTAATGCTTATTGATCAAGCGATTGCATTAGACCCTAAGAATGGGGTTGCTTACAGTAATCGAGGAAACATCTTAAAAGAGCTTGCTCGACATGAAGAGGCTCTGGATTCTATGGAGGCAGCCATTAAACTTGCGCCTGCTTACGTAGAGGCCTATAGCAATAAAGGGAATATTCTTCAGGAGTTATACCGTTACGAAGATGCTCTGGAGTGGTATGACAAAGCCATTTCACTAAACCCTAAATATGCAGAGGCCTATAGCAATAAAGGGAATGCCCTTGCCTTACTCGGTCACCCCCATGAGGCTATTCAATGCTTTGATCAAGCTACTGCAATTAATCCCAACTATGTGGATGCCTATTGGCATAAGGCGCTAACCCAATTGAATTATGGCGAATATCAAAACGGTTGGCAGAATTATGAGGCGCGTTGGTTTAAGTCAATCCCACTGCAGTTTCAATATGCTAATAAACCAAGACTAGAAAACCTCGAAAATATTGCAGGTAAAAAAGTTTTTATATGGTCAGAGCAGGGCTTGGGCGACACCTTGCAGTTTTGCCGTTATATACAGCCTCTATTTGAGTTAGGAGCACAGATCACATTTGGGGTGCCTGCTGCTCTTGTTAATGTATTGGGAGCATTAAAAAAGTTCTGCAAACTGGTTGTTATTAACAAGGGGGGCAAAGATGAGTTTGACTTTCACTCCCCTTTATTAAGCTTGCCGCTATTGTTTAATACGGACCTCGATTCAATTCCTAATCAGATCCCTTATTTAGAGTTGAATGAAGCGCGGAAGCATCTTTTTGAAAAAGAAATCGGGAATAAGCAAAATCTTCGTGTGGGTCTTATTTGGAATGGCGGTTTTAGGGTTGATCATCCAGAGCTATGGGCGGTTAATAAGCGGCGTAATATTGAATTAGATCAAATTGCAGCATTGAAGGATGTGCCGGACATTGATTTTTATAGTCTGCAAAAGGGTGAGCCTGCTGAATCAGAATTGATTGCCAGAAAACATCATATTTGGCCGGATCTTATTAATTGCGTATATTCCCTCAACGACTTCGAAGATACAGCTGCGCTTATGGGGTGTTTAGATCTCATTATTTCAGTTGATACCTCATCGGCGCACTTGGCAGGAGCGCTCGGTAGGCCAGTTTGGATTCTTAATCGCTATGATTCTTGTTGGCGTTGGTTGAGCGGTAAGGAGCATAGTCCTTGGTATCCAACAGCAAAAATCTTTCATCAAAAACAGCCGGGAAACTGGGATGAGGTGATTGAGCGCGTTAGGCGTGAATTGAATAGCCTAGCCCATAGGAAGCATGCCACGCTTTAATTGTTGAGATTAACCGTTTTAGTTTCCGGCAAATAGAAGAGTGCCGCAATACCTGCGCTTGCAAGAAAAATTGTGGGGTACCACAGGCCAGTCGTAGCCGTTCCCCATTGTTGATTTAGCCAAGTGACTATCAGAGGGAGTAAGCCCCCTACCCATCCAGCCGCTAGGTTATGTGGAAGGGTTGCAGCACTATTACGTGATTTTGCTGGAAATAGTTCTGCTAGCAGTGCGGTCTGTGGACCCACTACTAAAGCCAGCGCAAGAGATAAACAAGTAAGCAGTAAACCAATAAATAGAATATTTTCTTGATGGCTGAGTTGTAGATATTGCGCGCCAAAATACTGAAGTGCATGAAACGTTGGAAGGATGGTGAGTGCTCCCAAAAGAAGGCCGCTTACCACCACTGGTTTACGACCCATCTTATCTGATAGCCATCCCGCAAAAACTGTTAAAGGTAAAAGACATAAAGTTGCATAAAGACTTAGTTGATCAACCATTTCTGGTGCTAACTTGACTGATGTCTTCAAAAAGATCGCGGTGTAAACCTGAACACAGAAGAATAGAACGGCGCCACCAGATGAAATGCAGAAAAAAAGTAAAAACATTCTTTTGCGAGTGTCCGAATCGCGAAAATTGGTAAGCAGAGGATTTGTAGCATTCTGTTTGTTTTTAGAAAGCTCCAAAAATACTGGGGTTTCTTCAAGAGCCATGCGAGCTTTAAAAGCGATCATCAGTAAAACAATGGAAACCCAGAATGGTACTCGCCAACCCCACGCCTGAAATTCTTCAGGTGTTAAGTAGTTTCTGAGCAAGGCAATTTGCAATGTTGAAAATAAGATTCCTAGCGGGCCCATGAGTTGTAAAAAGCTTGTCTTAAATCCTCTGCTTTCGTTGCCTGCGTGTTCAGTGAGGTAGACAGCACTCCCGCCAATCTCCCCGCCTGCAGATAGCCCTTGAAGTAAGCGAAGGCTGACCAGGAAGATGGGGGCCCAAATGCCTGCTTGAGCATAGGTGGGCAAAAAGCCCACGCTCACGGTTGCGATACCCATTAAAGCAATGGTGATCATAAATACGGGTCTTCGGCCAATACGATCGCCCATGGAGCCAAATAGCGCTGCTCCAATGGGTCTCACCACCATTCCTGCTCCAAAGGTCGCTAAGCTCGCCAAAAGGGCCGTATTAGGGTCTGTGGATGGAAAGAATAGAGGGGCAAAAATAACGGCCAGAGTGGCAAAGGTTAAAAAGTCATACCACTCTAGAAAGGTGCCAAAGCAGGCTGCAATTGCTACTTTTCGATAGGAATGGGAATTCTGAATTTGCATTAAGTTATTGATTTAATTATGTTTATTACTCAAAAATGATTTATTTGCTGCAAAGCAACAAATACTTCTTGATTTGTCATTTTCATTCAGTTACAGTTTTATGGTGCAGTGCAATATTTAAGGCGTCTTAAATCTCCTTAAATGCACTTAATTGACAGTTGTACCACTTAATTTCTGGAGAAATACATGAACCAAGAACAAATCACCGCTAAATTGTCCCAAATTAATAGCAAAGGCCTTCAGGCTACATTTTCTTTGAGCGAAGCTGCTTTGGAAAATGCTCAAAAATTGGCTGAGCTGAACTTCGCCGCTTCTAAAGATGCATTGGTAAATACACAAGACAGCATTCAGCAGGTATTGACTGCAAAAGATCCAAAGCAAGTTAGTGAAATTTTTACCGCTGATTCTTTGCAAGCTGCTGGCAATCAAGCAGTTGCTTACCAAAAGAAAGTAAGCAAAGTATTGCGTGATGGCAATAAAGAGTTCGTAAATGTTGTTGATGCAAGCATCGACCAATTGCAAGATGGATTCCAAGATTGGATCAATGCAGTTGCTGCTAATGCACCTGCTGGTTCCGATGCTTTCTTATCTTCATTTAAGACTGTATACGGTAGTGCATTACAAGGTTTTGAGCAGTTCCGCGCTGCTAGTAAAGAAGCATTTGCTAGTGTAGAGAAAACAGCTGATCAAGCAATTGAAACAGTGCAAGGTCAAATTGCCCATGTTAAAAAATCTGCTACTCCTGCATCACGTAGACGCAAAGCTGCTTAATTTAGAGCTTATTCAGAACTAGATTTAGTAGTAAGTCTTATGAAAAAATCCCGCTTAGTGCAAACTAGGCGGGATTTTTATTTGTCCCAGTCTTTTAAACATTCGCTAAAACAGATAGTTGGAATTATTCAAAGTCTGAAGATGATTCAATTAGTGGCGAAGCCAAGCTCTTGCTGGGTTTGACGCCTAACTCACGAACTTTTTCAGCGGAGCGAATGAGATTGCCCTTACCAGTTCTTAGTTTATTAAAAGCATCGTGATAGCTTGTTTGCGCTTGATCCAAGCGTTGACCTAACTTCTCTAAGTCATCTACAAAGCCAACAAATTTATCGTAAAGATTGCCACACTGTTTTGCGATCTCCAATGCATTGCGATTTTGATGGTCTTGTCGCCAGAGATGGGCAACTGTTCTCAATGTAGCCATTAAAGTGCTTGGGCAAACCAAAACAATATTCTTAGCTAGAGCCTCTTGATATAAGTTTGGAGCAGTTTTTAATGCCAGCAAGAATGCCGGTTCAATTGGCACAAACATTAAAACAAAGTCCACTGAGCCTACCCCATAGAGGGAGCTGTAGTTCTTGCCAGAAAGACCTTGAATGTGTTGACGCAAAGACTGTATATGAGCAGCTAGCTCTTGCTCAGCTGCTAAAGGGTCTTTGGTTTCGGCATGTCTGGCATAAGCCGAAATTGATACCTTGCTATCAACAACTAGGCTTCTGCCCTCGGGCAGCTTGATAACAACGTCTGGCTGCAGGCGTGAGCCATCGCTCTGTGTATGGCTATCCTGAACTATGTACTCTTCTCCCTTGCGTAGGCCAGAAGATTCCAGGATGGATTCCAGCACTAGCTCACCCCAATTCCCTTGAACCTTGGAGTCGCCCTTTAATGCTTGAGTTAGGGATCGTGTTTCATCTGACATGCGAAGATTCAGATTGGCTAAGCGCTCAATTTCACTCTTCAGGGCATGGCGCTCGCGAGCTTCGTTGCCATAGGAGCTGCTTACTTGCTCTTTAAATTCAGTGAGTTTGGTTTGCAAAGGTTTAAGAAGGGCGTCTAAGCTTGCTGCATTTTGTTCGGTAAAGCGCTTGGATTTATCTTCCAAGATTTCATTGGCTAAATTCTTAAACTGATTTGTCAGCGCCTCTTTTGCTTCATTGAGTGACTCAATTCTGCCTAAACCTTGTTTGCGCTCTGAATCTAATTCAGCTTCTAGGCGTATTGCATTTTGCAAAGCTTGATCACGTTCGATGCGAAGGC
Organism: Polynucleobacter sp. MWH-HuK1; assembly: GCF_018881815.1. Taxonomy (GTDB): domain Bacteria; phylum Pseudomonadota; class Gammaproteobacteria; order Burkholderiales; family Burkholderiaceae; genus Polynucleobacter. The sequence continues at coordinate 247,131 of NZ_JACVPP010000001.1, read as the reverse complement.
TTTGGGTTAGCGCAATCTCAGTCTGGGCCTGGAGCTCAAGGCGAGCAAGAGCGGAGCGTAAGTTAAGTGCATAAACTAAAAGGCCTGCGCATAATCCCAATGGCAGGCCAAACAGTAGAAGAGAGCTTAAATCAAAACTCACAGCGTTAATAGTCCTCTACAAAAACAGTAGTTAAGCTTTGACAAGCTTTTGGAGTTCGCCAGACTGAAACATTTCAGTCATGATGTCGGAGCCACCAATAAATTCACCATTGATGTAGAGCTGTGGAATAGTTGGCCAGTTTGCATATTCTTTGATCCCTTGACGAATAGCTGCGTCTTCGAGAACATTTACAGTGTGGAGTTTTTCTACGCCACTAGCGCGTAGAATATTCACAGCATTTCCGGAGAAGCCACATTGCGGAAACTGTGCAGTTCCCTTCATGAATAGAACAACTGGGTGGTTAGTAACGATTTCTTTAATTTGAGCTTGAGTGTCCATACATTCTTTCTAATAAATTTCTACTGCAGCGGTCTTATTGCTAAGACAGTTTGAAAATCAGGTTCAATTGATTTTAAGACTTAATGCGAAAAAAGGTTATTTGACCTTATTTTCTGGCTGATGCAACACGGTAATGACCGCCCAAATCCACATGGGTTTGAATATCGCGCAAAAACGCTAGTTTCATCAGTGAAACAACTGCTTCTGATTGGTCAAAACCATGCTCTACCGCAATCAATCCATTTGGCTTTAGGCGCTTCTGAGCCCCAGAAATAATAGCTGCTAGGCAGCTAAGTCCCGTGCCATGATCGGTAAGCGCTGAAAGAGGCTCAAAACGTAAGTCTCCCTGGTTTAAGTGCGAATCTTGAGAGGCAATATACGGTGGATTACTCAAGATTACGTCAAAAGAGGCATCACCTTCCAAGGCTTCATACCAGCTGCCTTGGAAAAACTGCACACGATCCGCAATGTTTAATTGTTTGGCATTAGATTTGGCTATATCTAGTGCCTCGGTAGACTGATCGGTGGCGGTAACAATGGCCTGAGGGGCATCACTTGCAATCGCTAGGGCAATTGCGCCAGAGCCTGTGCCAAGATCCAAAATACTTACTGGAGTGTTTAAGCGCTTTATTTCTTGTAGGCCAATTTCTACAAGAATTTCTGTCTCTGGGCGCGGAATCAAAACGCCCGGAGCAACATAAAGTTCAATGTTGTGAAAACCTCTTTTACCAATCAGATAGGCAACTGGTTCACCTTGCAGTCTCTTGGATTCTAGTTTTTTCCATTCTTCAAGCGCAATGTCATTAAGCTCTAATTCATTACGTGATAGTAGGGCGGAGCGTGGAAGATGGTAATGTTTTTCCAGAACATGTGCCATAAGCACTTTTGCATCAGCAGATGCAAGTGACGAGTCTCTCAATAGAGCACGTAGGCTTAAATTTGCACTCACAGTTTCTCGGATCACCAATCGAAGACTTAGTTCTCACCAAGGGCGGCAAGCAATTCAGCTTGATGCTCCGAGGCAAGGGCATTACACAGATCGTCTAAATCACCATCCATCATTGCATCAATTTTGTATAGAGTGAGATTGATGCGATGGTCGGTAATACGACCTTGAGGAAAGTTGTAAGTTCGAATGCGATCACTACGATCACCAGAGCCGATGAGAGATTTACGAGTCTGCGCTTCGAGTTGATGCTTCTCGCGCTCTCGTGCATCCATGATGCGAGAAACTAATACTTTCATGGCTTGCTCGCGATTGCGGTGTTGGCTGCGATCATCTTGGCACTCAACCACTGTCCCTGTTGGCAGGTGAGTAATACGTACCGCGGAGTCTGTTTTGTTAATGTGCTGACCGCCAGCCCCTGAGGCACGGAAAGTATCGATTCTTAATTCGGCTGGGTTGATCTTGACCGCTTCAAGTTCATCTGCCTCTGGCATCACGGCTACAGTACAGGCAGAGGTGTGAATGCGACCCTGGGTTTCTGTTTGTGGAACGCGTTGAACGCGATGACCGCCAGATTCAAACTTGAGGCGCGAATAGACGGCCTGACCAACAAGGCGTAAGACTACTTCTTTATACCCACCCAAATCAGATTCAGCAGCACTTACTACTTCTACTTTCCAGCCTTGGCGTTCAGCAAAGCGCGTGTACATACGCAGAAGATCGCCTGCAAATAGCGCACTCTCATCACCGCCAGTGCCTGCTCGGATTTCTAAGAATACGTTACGCTCATCGTTTTCATCTTTGGGGAGTAAGAGCTTTTGTAGCGTACCTTCTAGCGCTTCCATTGTCTCTAAAGCCTGCTTCTGCTCTTCATCAGCAAAGTCTTTCATTTCCGGATCTTTGCGCATCTCTTCTGCTGCTTGAGCATCCGCTTCCGCTTGCTTGTATAGCCCGAATTGCTCAACTACTGTTGCAATATCCGAATGCTCGCGTGTAAGCTTCCGATAGGCATCCATATCTTTGGTTGCTTCTTCGGAGGTTAATAAGGAATTGAGTTCGGCTAAGCGTGTGTCTAGGTGGTCTAGCTTAGCCCGCATGCTGGGCTTCATCTAATGGTCTTCTGGCTTGGAATGCGAGGCGAATAATTTAGGTAACAACTTAATCAAGGCGTCACGCTCAGCGCCATTAGAGTGTTGTAGCGCATGAAGTGAACCATGCAAAAATTTATTTGTAAGGCCTTGGGCCATCGCATTGAGAACTTCTTGTGGGTCATCACCGCGCATCAAGCGCTTCATTGCACGCTCAAGTTCAAGCTGCCTTAAGCGTTCACCTTGCTGTTGAATATCCTGAATCAGCGGAACAGAATTGCGACCCTGCATCCAATGCATAAAGTTGCCAACACGATCTTCAATGATCGCTTCGGCCTGACTTACTGCAGCTTGACGTAAGTTGGCGCCAGTTTGAATCATGACCCCTAAATCATCCACTGTGTATAGATAGATGTCATCTAAACGGGAGATTTCTGGCTCAAAGTCTCTTGGTACTGCCAAATCAATCATCACCATCGGCTTATGGCGACGCTGTTTGAGTGCGCTCTCTACCATGCCAAGCCCAATAATCGGAAGGGATGAAGCGGTACTAGAAACAATAATGTCAAATTCATGTAAGCGGCCAGGTAGCTCAGAAAGCTTGAAGGACTCAGCCTCTACATCTTGTGCGGAAATGGAATCTGCTAATTCTTGTCCGCGCTCGATAGTGCGATTAGCAATCGCAACATTTTTAGGTTTACGTGCAACAAAATGTGTTGCACACAAGGTGATCATGTCACCAGCACCAATAAATAAAATCTTTTGATCTGAAATTTTTTCAAAGATGCGTTCAGAGAGTCTCACAGATGCTGCAGCCATTGAAATAGAGTGAGCGCCAATTTCAGTAGAACCACGCACCTCTTTAGCTACCGCAAAAGTTTTCTGAAAGAGCTGATTGAGATAGGTTCCCAAGACACCTGCATCATTTGCTGTACGGACTGCATCTTTCATTTGCCCCAAGATTTGAGTCTCGCCAATGACCATCGAGTCTAGCCCGCATGCCACTCTGAAGGCATGTCGAACTGCATCGGATTGTGGCAGTGAGTAAATGTGAGGTTCAAGACTGCTAGGCGCAAGCTGTTGAGTTTTTGCTAGCCAATCAAAAGTTGCTTCATGCAAGATGCCCGCAGCATTGTCATCATTCGCAGCGCAATACAACTCGGTGCGGTTACAGGTCGACAAAATAGTGGCTTCGGGCAGCCCAGCATGATTCGCACCAACTAAATGTTGGCGTAGATCGTGCAACGCTTCTTGAAGAAATTCAGGGTCAAAGGCGACCTTTTCCCGAATGGCGACCGGCGCTGTGTGATGATTGATGCCGAGTGTCAACAACTTCATAATGGCAATTATAGATTTGATGGCAGCATTAATGGAGGTATCAATGGGGTTTTTAGCTTTTCTGGTAATCGGGGGTATTTCTGGGGCCTCAGCCTGGATCTTTTATCCCGGACCCTCACAGGGCTTCAGGCCCGGGAAGGTCTTTGTAGCCTTCTTGCTCGGCTTCATAGCGGCTGCTGGCAGCTCGTTTTTAGGGCAATATTTAGGATTTTTTCAGTCCGGGCAGATATTGGAGTGGGCCAGCGCTATTTTTGCCTCTTGTACAGTAGCTTGTGTGTTTACCGCTTTAACTAAATAAGTCATTTTGAACGCCCTCTACCCAACGAATAGGTGAGCTTTTGTGTTCAATAAGCCACTGATTAGTTTTGCTGAAGTGATTACAACTTGCCTTAGCGCCGGGCTCCAAAAAAGGCTTATCTGTTTTATACACCCCTAAGCCTGATGGGTGTGACGATTGCAGCACTAATTGGTCTTTGCCGCCTTCAATCAAGGGCAGTTTAGATTGTGCGTGACCACCCCAGAGTATCCAAACTAAATGCGGCTTAGATTTAGAGAGCGCATTGATTAAATGATCAATCAAACTTTTCCACCCCAAATTGGTGTGGCTACCTGCTTCACCTAGCCTGACGCTTAAGGCAGTATTAAGAAGAAGAACACCTTGATTGGCCCAGCCATGCAGATCACCGCTGTGTAACTGACCAAAACCTTCTAGCGCAAGTGCTTTGCTGATGTTGCGCAGCGAGCTGGGAAATTCTCGGGAGTTTATTGCAATTTCCCCAGGAATTGAAAAAGCAAGTCCCTGGGCTAATCCTGGAGAGTGATAAGGGTCTTGCCCCAGAATCACGACCTTAACCGAGTTAACCGGAGTCAGTTTGAGTGCTTTAAAAAAGTTTTGCGGTTCTGGCCTTACCGCATCTGGATCAGAATTCAAAACAGCCTGCAAATTCTTTTCTAGCGATACCCAATCTGCCGACTCAAAATAGTTTCCTAGTAGTGCACGCCAATCACTGGGGATATCATCTTTTGAAAAAGGTGTCTTCAATTTTGATCAGACATCTTTCTTTGGCAATAGTTCGTATTGTGTAGGCGCATGTGCGGATTGCAGTGAAACCATGCGCTCATGCTCAAGATCATCTCGATAAAAAGTGATGCGTGTTTGAGTATTTTCAGAAAGGCTGCCTAAAACCCTATCCCAACGTGCGCTGGTTACCCTTTGCCCATCAACGCTAGCAAGCAAATCCCCAGGAGCTAGACCTGTTGCCTGGGCAATTCCGCCATCAAGCACATGAGTAACCTTGAGCCAACCATTCGCGTCAGCATATCGCATCCCAAATTGCAGCTTGAGTTTTTCCAGTGTTGATTGGCGCTTTATTTTTACGGCAATGAGGTTTGATCCAATCCATTTTTGCAATGGAATATCTTCAACGCCAAAAATATAACGTGCTTTTATATCTGACCAAATTTTGCTGAAACTATTACCCAGTAATTCGAGTAGTAAGTCATCCAGCCCATCCTCCGCGATGCCATCTAAGGTGATGCCATGCTTGAGCCAAATGAGACGTATTAAATCATCTAGAGAGAGTTTGTTTTTAGAGAACGCGCGGATTTGCAAATCGAGACCAAGAGCGAGCAATGCGCCTTTGCCGTAGTAGCTAACAACTGCATTGGGGGTGTTTTCATCCGCTTGGTAATACTTAGTCCAGGCATCAAATGAGCTATCAGCAAGGCTTTGCTTTTGACGTCCGGGACCACGTAAGATGCCATTCCAGTTATCTGCAACGAGCCTCAGGTACGTTTTTAAATCAATCCGCTTGCTGCGCAATAGTTGAAGGTCATCGTAATAACTGGTGAAGCCCTCGAATACCCAGAGTAAGCGGGTGTAATTTCTTTTTGCGAGATCGTAAGGTTGAAAAGCTTTCGGCTGAATACGTTTAACTAACCACGCATGAAAATATTCATGACTACATAGACCTAGAAATTCTCTATATGCAGACTCTTCAAATGGAGTGTTTTCCTGAGGAATTTGATCGCGTCGGCAAAGTAATGCAGTGCTATTGCGATGTTCAAGCCCGCCATAGCCATTCAGTGCAGCATTCACTAAAAAGAGGTATTCCCTAAATGGGGCGCGCTTGGTTTTAGGTTCAAACAATTCAATAGTGCTGCTGCAGATTGCCTGAAGATCTTCAGATAGGCGCTTAGAGTCGACAATGTGATTGCATCCCTGAATAGCCATGCGATGAGATACGCCATTCGATTGCCAGTGCACTAGTTGAAACTCGCCCATAGCGACAGGATGATCAAGTAAATCATCATAATTTTTTGCTAGATAAAAACCAAATCCACGCTCGTCAGTCTTTGCTGCTCTTAAAGTCGTTTGCACCATCCAGTGATCTGCAAAAGCAAGCTCAGGTGCAGTGACGGCGAGAGAGCAGGCTAAATGCTCTTGGCCTTTGACTGCGAGACATAAGCTGGTTGCATTGAAGAATGCGCGTTCGGTATCGAGGTAGGCTGCGCGAACTGATGAATCAAATGCGTAAACAGTCGTTAAGACTTCAATAGAGCTATTTGATGGCGGTAAACGCCAATGGTCGTTATCAATCCGCTCAACTGCAAGCTTCTTTCTAGCATCCGTCACTGAGAATGCTTCAAGTGACTCTATATGTTTGCTGAAATCTCGAATTAAATAACTGCCCGGAATCCAGGCAGGCATTTGCAGAATCTGACCGTTAGGGTCAGGGTTGGTAATGTGCAGCTTTACACGAAAACGATGACCATGGAGATCAGCCGGCCAGACCGTATATTGAATTGCAGGTAAGTCGGCGTTATTCATGATAATTATTTCAGTGAATTAAATTTCTTTTCAATGTCAGTGATTTGTACCGCGCCAGGGAAACGGCTGCCATCTGTAAAGAATAAAGTTGGCGTGCCTGTAACTCCATAGGTCTTGGCAAAAGCCATATTCTTGTCTAGTGGCGTGCTGCAATCCCCTTTGCCACTAGGTGTAATACCGTTAATCATCCAATCCATATAGGCCTTATATGGATCTGCTGAGCACCAAATTTGCTTTGATTTTTGCGCAGAATCTGGTGACAAGATTGGAATTAGATAGGTATAGATGGTGACGTTATCCAGTTGCTGTAGTGATTTTTCTAAGCGCTTGCAGTAGCCGCAATTAGGATCAGAGAAAACAGCAAGCTGGCGACTACCATTGCCCCGAACATTTTTGATGGCGTTAGCAGGTGTTAGGTCGCTCCATTTAATACGATTTAAATCTGCCTGCCTTTGTTCAGTAATGTTTTTGCCGCTTGCAAGTTCAATGATTTCACCCTGAATTATGTATTTGCCTGAGGTGTCTGTATAAAAAATATCATTACCTACCAATACTTCGTATAGGCCAGATATAGGCGCTGGTGAAACACTTTTGACTTTGGCGTTAGCGCCTAATTTCTTCTGAATTTCTGTTTTGATTTGCTGTTCTGGTTGCGCATGCGCTAATCCAGCGCAAACAAGGCTGGCGCCAATAAAAGCAACCGTAGATAAGAATTTATTCAAAATCAATTTCTCCTAAAGCGCGTTCAATTAAGCGCTGTTTTATAAAGTGGCTTTTGTTCACAAGACCTAGACCCCAGTTGCGAAGTTGTCGTTCCGTATTACTGCTTGCAGAAAAAAGTTTTTTCAGTTTATCGGTAACCCACAAAAGGGCGCTGGTATCGCCTTGCCGTTGACGTTCATAGCGACGAAGTAACACGATGTCATTTGGTGATCGGAAGGACTCACGTTTACCCAAAATATTCAGTAAGACAGAAACATCACGAAGTCCTAAATTAAGGCCTTGCCCCGCGAGAGGATGCATGACATGCGCGGCATCGCCAATGAGCACAACCTTTGGGGATGCTTCTGGCCCGATAAATCGTTTGGCTCGAATTTTTCGCAAAGGATAGGCAGCTGGTATGGAGTTCAGGGTAAGTTCGCCCAACTGCTTAAGTATGACGCCATTCGCAATCGAGGCAAACTGATCTAGCCATTGGGTTTGATCAAGTTTTAATAAATCAGCTGCACGCTCGGGGGAGGTAGACCAGACCATGGAAACTTGTTTGCCTGGTAAAGGCAGCATGGCAACTATGTCACCACCAGGTAGGAACCACTGAAATGCGGTTTCTAGATGAGGGTAGGTGCAGAGCCAATTTGCTACCACCGCGCTTTGTGAATAACTTTCTTCGCTAGCTCTGATCCCAAGTTCGTTGCGAATGGGGGAATTAGCGCCATCGGCCGCAATTACCAGTTGTGCGCGGATGCTGCCACCATTTTTTAAATGCAAAGTACTTCCATCTGCATCCACGTAGATTTTTTCTACGACATCACTAATGCGTTCTAGCTTGTTTTGAAAACGTGATGCTTGATCAAGTGTGTGTTCAATTAAGTTGGACTCTCCAATCCAGGCAAGCTGAGGCGTTCCTGCTTCAAACGCCGAAAGGTGGAGTTGGTCATTTTTTTCGCCCCGATCACCATAAATGCGCATATCTCGGACAGGCTGCAGACGACCATGATCAAGAGCATCCCAAATTTGTAGGTGGGCTAGCAATTTTTGAGTACTTGGAGAAAAAGCGTAGATTCGTTGGCCCCATTGGGTGCCTTGTGGGCTAGCAACGCTTTGTCCTAAATCGGGGGCTATTTCAATGGTTTGCAGACCCAGTTGTGCTAGACCGAGGGCGCAAGCCTTACCAGCAATGCCTCCGCCGATCACAACAACGTCTGCTGTACGCATTTGAGGGGGGTGGCCTGAGGATTTGGGCAAGGAATTTAAGTGAACTTCTGACATAACTCGATGATATCGAAACCAGCCCCTTTACAATAAAGCCATGTCTTTGAAATGTGGCATCGTCGGCCTGCCTAACGTCGGCAAATCTACCCTCTTTAATGCGCTTACCAAGGCTGGAATCGCAGCGGAAAACTATCCTTTCTGCACGATTGAGCCCAATGTAGGCGTGGTTGAGGTTCCTGACCCCCGTTTAGCTGCACTGGCTGAGATCGTGAAGCCTGAGCGCATTCTGCCGGCAGCAGTCGAATTTGTCGATATTGCTGGTTTGGTGGCTGGCGCCTCAAAAGGCGAAGGTCTTGGCAATCAGTTTTTGGCGAATATTCGCGAAACCGATGCCATTACCCATGTGGTGCGGTGTTTCGAGGATCCAAACGTGATTCACGTTGCCGGAAAAATTGACCCAATTGCTGATATTGGCGTGATTGATACCGAGTTGGCTCTATCCGATTTAGCAACGGTTGAAAAAACCCTGAATCGCTCAAGCAAGGCTGCAAAGTCTGGCAATGACAAAGAAGCGGCCGCTTTGGTTGCTGTTCTAACTAAAGTTCAAGCTCATCTAGATTCGGCTTTGCCGGTGCGTAGTTTGAACTTAAGTGATGATGAAAAATTATTGATCAAACCTTTGTGTTTGATTACAGCTAAGCCTGCAATGTATGTTGCGAATGTGAAAGAGGACGGTTTCTCAAATAATCCCCATCTTGAAGCCGTCAAGCAACATGCCGCAAAAGAAAGTGCACCGGTTGTAGCTGTTTGCGCTGCAATTGAAGCAGAAATCGCTGACTTGGATGAGACTGATAAGATTGAGTTCCTGGCTGATCTGGGGATGGAAGAGCCGGGCTTGGATCGCGTGATTCGTGCGGGTTATTCATTGCTTGGTTTGCAAACTTACTTTACCGCTGGTGTTAAAGAAGTTCGTGCCTGGACTATTCACAAGGGTGATACGGCGCCACAAGCTGCCGGTGTTATTCATACAGATTTTGAACGTGGGTTCATTCGTGCCCAAACTATTTCTTATGATGACTTCGTTCAATTTAAAGGTGAGGCGGGCGCCAAAGAAGCAGGCAAAATGCGTGCTGAAGGCAAGGAATACGTTGTGAAGGACGGGGATGTATTGAACTTCTTGTTTAACGTCTAAGCAGTTCAAATCCAGCAAAATAAAAAAGCCCTGAAAAGGACTTTTTGCTTATGTAGCTCTAAGAAGTCGAGTGCTTATTAGACGGCTTTAACTGCTTTCTCTAAGCATTTAGAAATTTCTTCATAGCGCTTTAAGGCCATCTTAGTGGGCAACACTTCTTTTTTGCGGCCATCTGCATTGGCTGCCATTTTGATATAACCCATAGCGCTGAGATTTTTCAGACGACCATGCAAGGTGGCTTGTGAGCCGAGATCAGCAATAGAAATTAAATCACCAACCAAAATCGCTTGTTTGGCATGAGCGCAGGCAACAATCTTGTCCAGCAAACTTTCTTCTATGCAATCCAGTTTTTTCCCTGGATTGATACGATCAATAGCATCAATCAGATTAAGAAACTTAATGTAAGAAGAAGTTTTTGGAGTTGTCATATGTAATAGTAATTATTGGATATTAGCTTTTGAGCTAACATGAGTGTATTCCCAACCATTGATTTTAGCAATTGACGCACATCAATTAAAAATAATCCATACTGATTGCAATGTTTAAATTCTTCACAATTTCTTCAGAATGGTTTATTGGGTGTGCTGTTAGTGCAATAGCGTACGCATTTCTCTTTTATTTTAATGGTTGGCTAACAAATAGTTTGGTATTTGGTTTGGGGGTAAATTGGATTTATCTGCCTGCCGGCTTACGTTTATTTCTAACCTTGATTTTTGGTTTGCCTGGTGCCCTGGGAATTGCAATCGCCTCTTTTCTAATTAGTTATTACGGCGACTTCCCTCACGAATTAACTCTTTGTATTGGCATTGGATTGATTTCAGGATTTGCGCCGTACTTGGCCAGATATTTTGTATTTAGCAATCTGCGGCTTGAATCAGATTTGAGTAACCTCAATTTTCCTAAGTTAATAGCCTGTATTTTGATTTATGCCCTACTTTCAGCAGGTCTACATCAATGGTGGTTTTCTACTATGGCCCTAGAAGATACTGGTAGTGTCAATCACTTTGTAGTGATGTTTTTAGGCGATGTATTCGGCTCGCTACTGTTGATCTCGTTAATCAAATACTGCTTAGATCTCTTGAGAAAAGTTAGGCAAACAGCTCACTAAGAGCGGTGCCTGGGTCGGCTGCACGCATAAAGGCTTCACCCACCAAAAAGGCATTGACTTGATGTTCGCGCATGAGTTGAACATCGGCGCGACCCAATATCCCAGACTCCGTTACCAATGTTTTGCTACTTGGAACCATAGATAGCAGTGAGAGGGTAGTTTGCAGGGTTACCTCAAAAGTCTTGAGGTTGCGATTATTAATACCAAGTAGCGGTGTCTTGAGTTCCAGTGCCTGCTCCAGCTCTGGAGCATTGTGAACCTCGACCAAGACATCTAAACCAAGTTCGTGGGCGCAGGCTTCAAGCTCTATCATTTGATTGAGTTCTAAACAGGCCACGATTAATAGAATTGCATCTGCACCAATCGCACGAGCTTCATAAACTTGATATGGGTCTATGGTGAAGTCTTTACGTAAAACGGGAATGCTGCAAGCAGCACGAGCTTGCTGGAGGAAGTCGTTGCAGCCTTGAAAATAATCCACATCTGTTAGAACTGATAAACAAGCGGCGCCATGTTTTTCATAGGACTTGGCAATTTCTGCTGGTAAGAAATTCTCGCGCAAGATTCCCTTGCTAGGGCTCGCCTTCTTAATTTCGGTAATCACACCAGCTTTGCCAGCCGAAATCTTTCTCTCTATAGACTGAATAAAGCCTCTAGGCTTCAGAAGCGCGTCTAAATTATTTGCTTCGGCTTGCTCGCGTTGATTGGCAAGCGACACTTTATTGAGACAGTTGGCAACTTCAATCTTTTTAGTTGCAACAATTTTGTCGAGGATATCGCTCATGAATAATGACTTATTTAGATTGTGTTGCCGCTACGAATTCGTCTAGCTTCTGACGGGCAGCTCCTGATGCAATAGCGGCCTTAGCAAGCCCTACTCCGCTAGTAATATCTTTTGCCACGCCCGCAACGTAAAGCGTTGCACCTGCATTGAGGCAAACAATATCGCTTGCTGGACCTGGCTTGCCATCGAGAACCTCAAGAACAATCTTCTTGGACTCATCAGCGTTAGCCACTTTGAAGCCATTTGTTAAGGCTGTATTTAAGCCAAAGTCTTTTGGATGAATTTCATATTCACGCACTACGCCATCTTTGAGCTCTCCAACCAAGGTTGAGCCCTCTAATGAAATCTCATCCAGACCATCGCGTCCGTAAACAACTAAGGCATGTTCCATTCCTAGGGCTTGCAATACGCGAGCCTGAATGCCTACGAGATCAGGATGAAATACACCCATCAAGATGCGTTTTGCATCCGCGGGATTGGTGAGAGGTCCAAGAATGTTAAAGATCGTACGAACACCCAGCTGTTTGCGGATTGGCACCACATTCTTCATGGCTGGATGATGGTTTGGGGCAAACATAAAGCCTGCGCCTACCGTTGAGATGCATTTAGCTACTTGATCAGCGGACAGAGCAAGATTAACGCCAAGCGCTTCTAAAACATCGGCGCTACCGGACTTACTGCTCACACTGCGGTTACCGTGTTTAGCAATCTTTGCTCCCGCGCCTGCTGCGACAAACATCGCCGCAGTCGAGATATTGAATGTATGCGCGCCATCGCCGCCTGTGCCTACGACATCGACTAAGTGACTGCGGTCCTCTACTTTTACGGAGGTCGCAAACTCACGCATTACTTGTGCGGCAGCAGCGATTTCACCAACCGTTTCTTTTTTAGTGCGAAGTGCAACCAATAATCCAGCAACCAACTCTGGCGACATCTCTCCGCTCATGATGAGGCGCATCATGGCCGTCATCTCATCATGGAAGAGTTCGCGATGTTCAATGCAGCGTTGTAAGGCTTCTTGCGGAGTAATTGGCATAGCGCTGTAGTTAAGGTTGCTTATTTGTTTTGTAAAAAATTCTTGAGTAAGGCATGACCATGCTCAGAAAGAATGGACTCTGGATGAAACTGCACGCCTTCAACTGCCAGTTCCTTGTGGCGTACACCCATAATCTCCCCATCAGACGATGTTGCAGTTACTTCTAACATCGCAGGCAGGGAGCTTTTCTCAATAGCGAGAGAGTGGTAACGAGTCACTTTAAATGGATCGGGCAAATTTTTAAATACACCAACACCAGTGTGATGAATGCTGTCGGTTTTTCCGTGCATTACCTTTTGGGCGCGAATGACTTTGCCGCCAAATGCTTCACCAATTGCTTGATGACCTAAGCAAACTCCAAGAATCGGAATTTGTCCGGCATAGCGCTTGATAGTTTCAACTGAGATCCCTGCTTCTGCTGGGCTACATGGCCCAGGTGAGATACAGATCCGAGCAGGATTGAATTTGGCAATATCCTCAACGGTAATTTCATCATTGCGAAATACCTTTACCTCTTCACCCAGTTCTGCAAAATACTGAACAAGGTTATAGGTAAAAGAATCATAGTTATCAATCATTAGGAGCATCAAGTCCTCCTTGTACTAAATCTGCCGCAGTCAAAACTGCGCGTGCTTTTGCCTCTGTTTCTTTCCATTCGGCAGTCGGGTCAGAGTCGGCTACGACACCTGCGCCTGCTTGAGAGTGCAGCATGCCATCGCGAATAACGCCCGTACGAATAGCAATGGCTACATCCATATCTCCGGAGAAGGAGAGATAGCCAACTGCGCCACCATATACGCCGCGCTTCACTATTTCCATCTCATCAATGATTTCCATAGCGCGAATTTTTGGCGCGCCTGACAAGGTGCCTGCTGGGAAGGTGGCTCTCAATACATCCATATTGCTCATATTGTCTAAAAGATTGCCCTCTACTGAACTCACAATATGTTGAACATGTGAGTATTTTTCGATAGACATAGAGTCAGTTACCTTGACTGAGCCCGTTTTGGCAATTCGACCCACATCATTGCGTGCCAAATCAATCAGCATGACGTGTTCAGCGATTTCTTTAGGATCTGCAAGGAGTTCTTTGGCTAGTCGCACATCTTCCTCGGGGTTTGCTCCGCGAGGACGGGTGCCAGCCAGCGGACGTATGGTCACAATCTTCTCGGCAGCGCGTTTTTCTTGGCGAACCAGAATTTCAGGAGATGAACCAACAATTTGCATATCCCCAAAGTCGTAGAAGTACATGTATGGGGACGGGTTGAGTGAGCGTAAGGCTCTATAAAGAGCCAACGGCGAATCTGTAAATGGTTTGCTGATACGCTGACCAATTACAACCTGCATGCAATCACCGGCCAAAATATATTCTTTAGTTTTAAGGACTGCATTTTCAAAATCAGCAGCCTTAAATTTACGAATGAGTTCTGTTTTGATGCTCGGTAAAGACGCAGGCATATTTGCCGATTTACCAAGACATGTCATTAGTTCTTTTAAACGCTCTTGGGCTTTTTCAAAGCCATCACTAATGCTTGGGTCTGCATAAACTATGAAGTAAATTTTTCCAGCGACGTTATCAATCACTGCTAACTCTTCAGTCAGCATGAGTTGAATATCGGGTACACCCAATTCATCAGGTAGTTGATGTTTAGTTAGGCGTGATTCGATGTAACGGACTGTGTCATAGCCAAAATAACCCGCTAAGCCACCACAAAAACGTGGCATATCTGGTTGTAGCGCAACCTTAAATCGTTTGAAATAAGAATCTACAAAGTCGAGCGGATTGTCGGTGTTGCTTTCAACGATTCTTCCATTTGTGACTACTTCATTAATCGGCGCAGTAGGTGTGCCGACGGTTCTGACGATTGTCTTAGCAGGTAGGCCAATAAAGGAGAAGCGGCCGAAACGCTCGCCACCCAAAACGGATTCCAACAGATAAGTATTTTTTGAACCAAACGCTTGGCTGAGTTTTACGTAAAGCGACAATGGTGTTTCAAGATCGGCCAAGACCTCCTTAATAAGAGGAATGCGATTGAAACCCTCTTTAGCTAGGGCATTAAATTCCTCGCGTTGCATTAGGATCTTCCTGACTTTCCTAATTCAGCACGCATTGCATCAATTACTTTTGCATAATTTTCTTTGCCATAAATTGCTGAGCCGGCAACAAAAGTATCGGCACCCGCTTTTGCAACTTCGGCAATATTGTCAACCTTAATGCCACCATCTACTTCAAGGCGAATCTGTCGACCTGTCTCGGCTTGGTAGTGATCGAGGCGCGCGCGAACTTGAGCAATCTTATTGAGGGTGCTTGGAATAAATGATTGACCACCAAATCCTGGATTAACTGACATGAGCAATACCAAGTCAATGAGCTCCAATGTGTGATCAAGATGATCTAGTGGAGTTGCTGGATTAAATACAAGACCTGCTTGGCAACCTTGGTCACGAATGAGGTTCAGTGTTCGATTGACATGCGGACTAGCTTCAGGATGAAAGCTAATTAAATTAGCACCAGCTTTGGCAAAGTCAGGAACAATGCGATCTACTGGTTCGATCATCAAGTGCACATCAATCACTGCTGGCTTGCCATCTTTGATCGCATATGGACGAATAGCCTCGCAAACTAAGGGGCCAATGGTGAGATTGGGAACATAGTGGTTATCCATCACATCAAAGTGAATCCAATCAGCGCCCGCTACTAAAACGTCTTGTACTTCCTTGCCCAGACAGGCGAAGTCAGCAGACAAAATCGATGGGGCAATAACAAATTGGCTATTTGAGGATGTTTTTTGGCTTTCCATCCCTAGATTTTAGCTTGCAGTTGATCTTAGGATGGAGCAGAATTCGACCATGAATCCCCACGAAATCAGCATAACGGTCAAAGCCCAGTATCTTCCAGAGCAATCTGACCCTGATAACCGTCAATTTGCCTTTGCTTACACCGTCACCATACGAAATACGGGCACGGCCAGTATTCAGCTGATAGCACGTCATTGGTTTATTACAGATGGGGATAACGACGTCCAGGAGGTCCGTGGCCTGGGGGTTGTAGGTCAACAGCCGCTTTTGCGCTCTGGGGAGCATTTTGAATATACCAGTTGGGCTACTTTGCCCACTCCTGCAGGGACAATGCGTGGGGAGTACTTCTGTGTGACTGAGGATGCCCAGTTCTTTCAGGCCCCTATTCCTGAGTTTGCCCTGGTGATGCCCCGTACCTTGCACTAGCGCAAGGCGGGGTCACAGAGACTATTTTTTGCCTTTGCCTGTCCAGAGGACAATAAACAACAATAGTCCTAAGGCAACGGCGCCCTCAAAGATAAACAGTAGCATTGGGTATTCATCGAGTAAATTGGCAATCATGATTTCTAAATTTAAATATGTTTCATTAAGTGTATTCGCAATATTGGTCGTTAGCTTGATTGCGGGATGTTCCACTCCCCCCACTCGCGGCACGGGATATCGCTCAAGCGGCTCTGGTGCCTCGTCACCAGGTTACAGCTCTTCTATTGCAAGTTTTAGTGCTGTCTCTTGGCAGGTGCTACCTGGATGGCAAGAGGATGATTTATCTCAAGCATGGCCTGCATGGTTAAAAAGCTGTGATGCTTTACGCAAGAAAAGTAGCGAAGTAAATTGGCGTCAAGTGTGCGCTCAAGCGAGTAGTGTTTCAGGTCGTGACACACAGGCCGTTCGTAAATATTTTGAAAGTAATTTTCAAGTTTATGAAATTCGCACAAGCTCTGGAAGTGACACGGGTTTAATTACTGGCTATTACGAGCCAGTCATGAATGGTTCACTCACTCGCACTAGTACATACAATGTACCGCTCTATGGCTACCCAAGCGCGTGGCGTAAATCAAAACCGAATCCTGGGCCCACTCGTGCAGAGCTTATGAGTTCTGGGGTTTTAAAGGGATCCGAAATTGCGTGGGTACAAGATCCTGTAGCAGCCGCCTCCATGCAAATTCAGGGCTCTGGAAAAATTCGCCTGGAAGATGGGCGCATCCTGCGTCTTGGTTTTGCTGGAACCAACGATCAGCCATTCAAATCATTTGCGCAATGGTTATTAGATCGTAAAGAAATTACGCGTAGCGAGGCAACGATGCAAGGCATTTCGCAATGGGCTAAACGTAATCCTGATCGAGTTAACGAAATGCTAAATGCTAACCCGCGTTTTGTTTTCTTTAAAGAGTTGCCTGGTAATGTGGCAGCAGATTTAGGTCCCAACGGAGCATTAGGTGTTCCGCTTACTGGTGAGCGCAGCATTGCTGTTGATTTGCAGGCTTTACCTTTGGGCGCGCCAGTATTTTTAGCTACAACGAAGCCGTTGAGTAATCAGCCTTTGCAAAAGCTGGTAATGGCGCAAGATACTGGTAAAGCCATTGTGGGCGGCGTCAGGGCAGACTACTATTGGGGATCAGGGGATTCTGCTGGAGAGATGGCAGGTCGCATGAAACAAAACGGCAGGATGTGGCTGTTACTTCCACGTTAATGAATTCTTACTACTGAAAGAAATAAATGAGCTACAAAACAATTTTGACTGAAGTGGATGGCAAGGTTGCAACGATCACTTTGAATCGCCCTGAAGTATTGAACGCCTTAAATGACCAATTGATGGAAGAACTTGGCGCTGCATTATTGGCTTTTGATGCAGATGACAATATCGGTTGCATGATTGTTACTGGCAGTGAAAAGGCATTTGCTGCTGGAGCGGATATCGCATCCATGGCGAAGTATGGATTAAAAGATGTTTATCGCGGTGACTTTATTACCCGCAATTGGGAAGAAATTAAAAAAGTCCGTAAGCCTGTAATCGCTGCCGTATCCGGCTATGCGCTCGGCGGTGGCTGTGAGCTCGCCATGATGTGCGACACCATAATGGCTGCGGATAACGCGAAGTTTGCTCAACCAGAAGTGAAACTAGGCATCATTCCTGGCGCTGGCGGTACACAACGTTTGCCACGTGCAGTATCGAAAGCAAAAGCTATGGATTTAGCTTTGACAGGCCGCATGATGGATGCTGCCGAAGCTGAGCGCTCTGGTTTGGTCGCTAGAATTTTCCCGCAAGCAGATTTATTGAAAGAGGTAAAAGTAATTGCTAAAGGAATTGCAGACATGCCTTTGTTGACTGCGATGATGGTGAAAGAAAGTATTAACACAGCCTATGAGACTACATTGTCTGAAGGTATTCATTTTGAGCGCCGTCTCTTTCATGCATGTTTCGCAACAAATGATCAGAAAGAGGGTATGGCCGCATTCATGGAAAAGCGCCCAGCTAAATTTACCAACTCTTAATTACAGAAAATCAAAAAAGAATTTAGTTTTTTTCTAGGAAGCGTTGAGCTAGTTTGACCCAATAGCTCACGCCAACTGGAATCAAAGAATCATTAAAGTCGTATGAAGGATTATGTAGGTGGCAGGGACCCATGCCATGACCTACGGAGCGATGATCACCGTCGCCATTTCCAAGGAAAACATAGCAACCTGGCTTTTCCAACAACATAAACGCAAAGTCTTCTGCGCCCATCGTAGGGTCAATTGAAGCGTTTACATTTTGCTTGCCAACCAATTCACTCATGACCTCAGTGGCAAATTCCACTTCGTTGGCGTGATTAATCAGTGGCGGGTAATTTCTAGCAAATGTGATTTCTGCTTGGCAATCGAACGCGCTCGCAACACTGTGTGCGATTTCTCGTAGGCGTTGTTCAATGAGATCTAAGACGTCCAATGTAAATGTGCGTACCGTGCCACCAATGAAGGCGCTATCTGGGATGACATTGCTAGTTTCACCCGCATGAAATTGCGTAATTGATAAAACAGCGGCGTCAACAGGACGCTTATTTCTTGTGATGATGCTTTGCAATGCAAGCACAACTTGTGCGCCAGTAAATACGGGATCTGCGCTGTTGTGAGGAAGAGCAGCGTGACCACCTTTGCCTGTGATGGTGATTTCGAAAGTATTGCTAGATGCCATCATCGGTCCAGGCGTTACGCCAAAGTGACCTTCTGCCAAGCCTGGCCAATTGTGTAAACCAAATACAGCATCACATGGGAATTCTTTGAAGAGCCCATCTTTGATCATTTCATTTGCGCCCGCACCACCTTCTTCGGCGGGCTGGAAAATAAAAATCACCGTACCTTTGAAGTCACGATGATTTGATAAATACTGTGCAGCACCAAGGAGCATGGCAGTGTGACCATCATGACCACATGCATGCATTTTCCCGGGATTTTTTGAGGCATGCGCAAAGTTATTGTGCTCTTGTAATGGCAGTGCATCCATATCAGCGCGTAGACCAATCATCTTGCCGGGCCCTAAGTCGCCATCTAAGCGACCGACTACTCCAGTTTTCCCCATCCCGCGGTAAACGGTAATGCCCCAGCTAGAAAGTGCCTCTGCGACTAAATCAGACGTACGGTTCTCTTCGAAACGCAATTCAGGGTGTGCATGAATATTGCGTCGAATTTCTTGAATGGCTTCTGCGGATTCGGTAATTTCTGGAAGTAAATGCATCCCTTCATCTTATCCGAAAGTCTTTTGATATGTCTCTAGGAAACAATTAACGCTGATTATTGATTGGGTAATTGAATGTGCTTTGCAGCAAAATGCAAAGCCTCAACTGAATATGGGCTATCAGTAGTTTTTTGTAGCTCATTTGGCAGTGACGGGATAAGGCCTAAAAATGGAGCTTCAATTCTGGCTTGCAGGGTCTGGAGGTTTTCCTGCAGAAGTGGCATCTCCTCCGCAAGGGTGTTGGCAATCCATCCGGTAATCTTTAAATTTCGTACTTTGATTGCTTCATACGTAAGCAGGGCGTGATTAAGGCAGCCTAATTTCATACCCACAACAAGAATAATTGGCAAATCAATCTTCTTTGCAAACCCACCTAAATCTTCATCTTTATTTATAGGTATTAGTAAGCCGCCAGCACCCTCAACCACAACACAGGCAGCATACTTTTGAATATCTTTAAAAGCGTTAGTCATCACGCTCATTTCAAGCTTTAGCCCTTGCTGTGCCGCTACTATGTGAGGGGCAGCTGGTTGATCCAGTACATAAGGGCATAGGCTCAATTCGTTATGACCTAAGTCAGATGCAATGCGTAGTGTTTCTAAGTCTTCATTGAGGGTGATACCACTTGTATCTTTGTAGGTGCCAGCAACAACGGGTTTAAAGCCAATGACGTTTATTTTCTGTTCGCGCAATTTCACAATGAGTGCGCCGCTGACCAAAGTTTTTCCAACTTCGGTATTGGTGCCAGTTACAAAAAATCCAGTCGACTTATTCATGGGATGTATTTTGGATTGCTATTTGCTCAATGGTTTTTAAGGTAGCAATTAGCTGACGTAAATCTGCCTCACTATGATTTGCTGAGAAGGTAATTCTCAATCGCGCACTCCCAATGGGTACGGTCGGTGGACGAATGGCTGGAATCCAATAGCCTGCCTCATCTAGCAACTTAGCGGCTAGCAAAGCATTAGCATTGCCGCCCAAAATAACAGGCTGAATGGCGGTGCAAGAGGGAACCTTTTCCCACTGAGCAAAATGCATTTCATCTTGCCAAATGCAAATGAGTTTATTGAGTTGGGTACGGCGATTGCTTCCCTCATCGCCCTCGATGATGTCTAGGCTCTTTGAGAGTGTGTGTGCAATTGCTGGTGGAGTAGCAGTACTGTATATAAAGGGGCGACCTTTTTGGATAAGCCACTCAATCAGGGTTGCATGCGCACAAACAAAAGCACCACTAACACCTGCAGCCTTCCCAAGCGTGCCGATATACACGATGCGATCTGACGAGATATTTTCTTGCTCCAATATTCCGTGACCGTGCTTGCCCAGAACCCCAAAGCCATGGGCATCATCCACCAATAGCAATGCATCATATTGATTTGCAATTTCTAATAATCGCTTAACGGGAGCAAGATCACCATCCATGCTAAAGACGCCATCCGTGACGATTATCTTAAGTGGGTTTTGATCAGCCTTTAGTAATTCACTTAATGAATTGGTATCTTCATGATTAAACAAGCGAACAAGCGCATTGGTTTGCGCACTTGCTAGGCGAACACCATCAATCAAAGACGCATGGTTTAACTTTGCTGAATAGATGCTGGTGGTTCCACGCGGCGCAAGTCTTGCAAAGGCTGTAATCGCTGTCAGATTAGCAAGGTATCCGGTACTAAAAAAGAGTGCACGTGCATCTGGAATATATTGCTTCTGAAAATCTGCCAATTTACTTTCAAGAATTTCATGCGCCATGCTGTGGCCGCTGATGAGATGAGATGCGCCGCTACCAACGCCATACTGGGTAGCACCTTCGGCAAGAGCTTGAACGAGATCGGGATGATTTGCCAGACCTAGATAGTCATTGCTGCAGAAAGCCTTTAATTCACGCCCATTAACTATTGCTTTGGTATCGCATGGAGATTCAGTCGCTCTGAGTTTTCGCTTTAGTAATTGCAAATCCAAATCTGCAATTTGTTCTTGAGCTAAATTAAGGGCATTAAATGCGTTCGTCATACCAATGTCTTATTGAGGGCAAGCTGTACTGCTTTGCCTAATTGCACCATTTCTTCCGACGACAGAATATAGGGGGGCATTACATAAATCGTATTGCCAATTGGTCTAATTAATACGCCTTTTTCTAAGCTATTGGCAAACATGCTGCGTGCAAAAGTTTTAGGATCTTTGAGGCAGTCATTTTTAATGTCAAATGCCAAAATCATTCCCTGTTGACGCCAATGCTCAATTCGAGGGTCGGTCTTTGCCCAGGCAAATGCGTTTGCTAGATCTTGCGAGCGCTCAATGTTTTTTTCTAGTACGTTTTCAGATTCGAAAATCTCAAGACAAGCTAAAGCTGCAGCGCATGCTAGCGGATTGCCAGTGTATGAGTGGGAGTGTAAAAACCCTTGTGATGTTTGGTCACCATAAAACGCTTGGTAAATCTGATTGGTAGTAAGGCACAGAGATAGTGGCAAGTAACCGCCACTAATTCCCTTGGAGAGCGTTAAGAAGTCTGGCCAGATATCAGCATGTTCACAGGCGAAGAACTTACCGCTCCGCCCACAGCCAACAGCAATCTCATCTGCAATCAGATGCACTTCATAGCGATTGCATAGCTCTCTGACTAGGCGTAGATATTCTGGAGAGTGCATAGCCATTTGTCCGGCGCATTGCACTAAGGGTTCGACAATAATGGCGGCTATCTGTTGATGCTCTTTTGCAAATAATTTTTCAAGTTGTATGGCTGCCTGTTTTGCCGCATCTTCAGGGGTCTCGCCAACTTTTGCTTTGCGCGCATCAGGGGATGTGACTGTGTAGACATCTTGTAGTAGCGACCCGTAAGCTTCTCTGAAAATAGCTACATCAGTAACTGCTAAGGCGCCTAGCGTTTCTCCGTGATAACCATTCTCAACACAAACAAATTTTTTCTTTTGTGGTTTGTTATTGAGCTGCCAATAGTGATGACTCATCTTTAGTGCAATCTCAACAGCAGATGCGCCATCGGATGCATAAAAGACGTGACCTAAATGATGTTTTGTTAGTGCTGAAAGTTTTTCAGATAATTCAACTACTGGTGGATGCGTAAATCCTGCGAGCATCACATGCTCAATTTTGTCTAGCTGCCGAATGATTGCTTGATTGATGTGTGGATTGGAATGGCCAAATAAATTAGTCCACCAAGAACTAATGGCATCCAGTAGGGCATTTCCGTTTTCGTCATAGAGCCAAGCACCTTTACCTTTTGTAATTGCAACTAACGGAAAAGACTCATGCTGCTTCATTTGAGTGCAGGGGTGCCAAACAGCGGCTAGGCTGCGATCAACGAGTGCAGCTTGATTTAAATCAGAAATAACCTTCATGTTCGGTATTTGACCACTAGTTTTCGCAACTTCAGGCCTGTATCTGTTATGTTTATGTCTTGAATCTACCTAATTTCTGGAATTTGCCCATGCAGGACACTCAAACCGTTGAAAAACCTCTAACCCAGTTCAAATCGAAGGCTGAATTGCATCAAGGTGTAAATGCCGAGATTACAGCATCTGGAAAGTGGTCGGTGGCTGAAATTGAGGCCTTATTTGCACTTCCTTTTAATGAATTGATGCTAAAAGCCCAAGAGATCCACAAGGCTTATTTCCCTGAGGGTGATGTGGAATTGGCTACCTTATTGTCAATTAAGACGGGCGGCTGTCCTGAAGACTGCGGCTATTGCCCACAAGCGGCGCGTTATGACACTGACGTTAAGGCCGAGAAGTTAATGGGCTTGGAAGAGGTTTTGGAGGCTGCTAAAGCGGCTAAAGCGGCTGGATCTAACCGTTTCTGTATGGGTGCTGCTTGGCGTGAGCCCAAGGATCGCGATATTGAAAAAGTGACCGCCATGATTAAGGGTGTAAAGGCCTTAGGCCTTGAAACCTGTGCTACCTTGGGCATGCTGGAAGCTGATCAAGCTCAGGCCCTCCAAGAGGCTGGCCTGGACTTCTATAACCATAATTTAGATACCAGCGAAGATTTTTACCGCTCAGTGATTTCTACCCGTGGTTACCAGGATCGTTTGGATACGATTTCGAATGTCCGCGCTGCCGGTATGTCCGTTTGTTGTGGCGGAATCGTAGGCATGGGCGAATCGAGGGAGCAGCGAGCTGCCTTTCTGGCGCGCTTAGCTAATCTGAGTCCATATCCAGAATCAGTACCCATTAATCATTTGGTGCCGGTGGCTGGCACACCTTTAGCGGATCAAAAGCCATTAGATCCACTTGAGTTTGTTCGAACCATTGCCGTTGCTAGGATCACGATGCCTAAAGCTCGTGTGCGTTTGTCGGCTGGTCGTCAAGAGCTCGGTAGAGCAGTCCAGGCAATGTGTTTCTTGGCTGGCGCTAACTCAATTTTCTATGGTGAGCAACTGCTCACTACCGGTAATCCTGAGGCAGAACAAGACCGCACGCTCTTGGCTGAGCTTGGCCTCAAGACTAAACAGAGCAGTAAAGCAGAGGTTTTAATCTAACTTTTGTCGCGAATGTCCCCGATAGATCGCCTCATTCTGGAGTTTGATACTGCCCTTCGGTCGATAGTTGGGGGTGCCAATGCTCAAAGACCAACCCCGGGGTCAGATTTTGCGAATCATTCCGGTCTGGATGCTGCCGAACGAAAACATGCTGCTGGACTCATGCGCATAAATCACGTTGGTGAAGTTTGTGCGCAAGCGTTGTATCAATCGCAAAAATTAGTCGCTCGAAATTCAGATATTCAAGAGATGTTAGATCACTCTGGCCGCGAAGAAATGGATCACCTGGCGTGGTGTGAAACTCGCCTACAAGAGCTTGGATCACATACTAGTTATCTCAATCCTCTTTGGTATGCGGGATCCTTTGCGATCGGCATGGCAGCAGGCTTAGCGGGCGATAAGTGGAGTTTAGGATTTGTTGCTGAAACAGAGAAACAAGTTGAGAATCACTTAGAAAGTCATCTCGAAAAATTGCCTCAAGAGGATCAACGTTCACGTGCAATTGTTGATCAAATGCGTATTGATGAGATTGCTCATGGACAGGCCGCAAAAAATGCAGGCGGTGCAAATTTGCCAGAACCTGTTCAGAAAATAATGCAGGCAATGTCTAAGTTAATGACCACTACTGCTTACAAAATTTAAAACAGAAATACGATTAACTCTTGAAAATTAATTTCTGATTAATTTTGATATATTTTTTTGATATTACTGTTTATAAATACAGTATATTTTGGGATTATCTAGCCCAATAGCTAAGATTTATTCTTAAGTATATTTTCCAAGCCATTGTTTCAAGTAGCTATTTTACTAACACCATTTTCTGAACACACGACGCTAAGTGTTTGTAAACACTAGAGAAATTCCTAAAAAAACTCCCAAAAACACTTGACCCTCTTAGTGCGATCCTCTAAAGTGGGAAGAAGTGTGAAAAAGTGGGGTAAATGGTGTTTCAAGGTGCGTCAGCTCTCAATTTAGATGCAAAAGGCCGCATGTCTGTGCCGGCGAAGCATCGTGACGCCTTGTTGGTACAAGGCGAGGGCCGAATCACGCTCACAAAACACCCCGATGGCTGCCTACTTCTTTTCCCTAGACCTGAGTGGGAAACCTTTAGAGCGCGAGTTGCGCAGCTTCCGATGGATGCTCATTGGTGGCGTCGCATCTTCTTGGGTAACGCAGCGGAAATGGACTTAGATAGTGCTGGTCGCGTATTGGTCAGTCCAGAATTGCGCGCAGCAGCTGGAATAGAAAAAGAAGTGATTTTGCTCGGCATGGGCAGTCACTTGGAATTGTGGGATGCAGCAACATACGCTGCAAAAGAACAGGCTGCAATTGCGCAAGGCATGCCTGAAGTACTCAAGCAATTTAATTTTTGATGACAGGGTGCTATGAACATATCTCATCGCCCAGTGTTGCTGGCCGAGGCGGTGACGGCGCTAGTTGGCTGCCCACTGATTCAAAATCAAAATTCAGCAAAGCAAATTTTGGTAATCGATGGAACCTTCGGGCGCGGCGGTCATACTCAAGCGCTACTCAAAGAATTGAATCCATCGGCACGTATGATTTCTTTCGACAAAGATTTAGATGCGATCGCAGTAGCGCAGCAAATCAACGATCCGCGCTTGAAAATTGTGCACGACAGTTTTGCGCAGATGGATCAGTACGCGGAAGCGGAATCGGTCGATGGAATTTTGTTGGACTTGGGAATCAGCTCGCCGCAAGTGGACGAGGCGCATCGGGGATTTTCTTTTCGACGCGAAGGTCCACTCGATATGCGCATGAATACCGACCATGGATTAACTGCAGCAGAGTGGTTGGAGCAAGCACCGCTAGAGGAAATCACACACGTGATTAAGACTTATGGAGAAGAACGCTTTGCATTTCAGATTGCTAAGGCCATTGTGGCCAAGCGCGAAGAAGGCTTGTCTCCAAAAACTACAACCGATTTAGCTAGTCTTGTAGCAAGTGTTGTACGCACACGTGAAGTAGGTCAAGATCCAGCAACTAGAACATTTCAAGCTCTGCGCATTTTTATCAATCGTGAGCTAGAAGATTTGGAGCTCGGTTTAAGAGCAGCATTGAAATTATTAAAGCCTGGCGCAAGACTAGCAGTGATTAGTTTTCACTCCCTTGAAGATCGCATCGTTAAGAAGTTTATGCAAGCGCATGCCAAAGTAGAGGTGCCTCGTGGCTTGCCTGTGCGCGAAAAAGATTTGCCGCAAAGCGCGCTTGAAATCATTAGTCGGGTTAAACCCAGTGATGCAGAGGTATCTGAAAATCCTCGAGCACGATCAGCAATTATGCGTGTCGCTGAAAAACGTATGGGGGTGGTTGCATGAATCGTGCAACATTGACCTTGCTCGCATTGTTATTAATTTGCGCCCTATCTTTAGTGGCAGCACAGCAGCGTGCGCGCAAGTTATTTATTCTGCAGGAACGCGCACAGATTGAAGAGCGCAAGTTAAATCAAGAATGGTTACGTCTTGAATATGAACAACGTAATCTTTCGAAGTCCGCACGTATTCGCGATGTTGCGCGCAATCAATTGCGGATGTCTCCAATTTCTCCTGAACGCACTTTGTATCTGAGGGAGACTAAATGAGGCCGGTTGGTTTTTCTACTACGCCTAATTTAGTGTTGCGTCTGCCAATGTGGCGGTCGCGTTTAATGCTATTCCTCTTATTCTTTGTTTTCATGATGCTTTTGCTACGTGCATTTTGGATTCAGGGGCCAGGTAATGCATTCTATGAAGCAAAAGGTGTGCGAGGTACTCAGCGTGAGCTAGAGTTGCCTGCAAGCCGTGGAAAAATTTTAGATCGCAATGGTCAAGTTATTGCAACTAGTCTGGAGGCTAAATCTGTTATCGCCTACAACGACACCGTGCCTGATGATTTGGCAGCAGATAAAGTGCAAAAGCTAGCAAGTCTTTTGCGAATGAGTGAATCTGATTTACGCAAGAAATTAAAAGATGAGCGCAAGCAGATCTTCTTAAAGCGTCAGGTGGATCCAGCGGTTGCGCAACAAATTAAGCTATTAGAAATTCCAGGCATTGGTTTAAATAATGAATATCGTCGCTTTTATCCGGAAGGCGAGGCGATGGCACACGTGGTTGGCTTTACGAACGTAAACGATAAAGGCCAAGAGGGCATGGAGCTTTCGAGAGAGAAAGATCTTGCTGGACACCCAGGGCAGAGACGTGTAGTGGTTGATCGTCTTGGGCGCGTTGTTGATGAGATGGCTATTTTGCAGTTGCCACAAAATGGCAAGGACTTGAATCTTTCGATTGATAGCAAGATTCAGTTCCTCGCCTATAACGCAGTAAAAGATGCAGTTGAAAAGCATCGCGCTAAAGCTGGTGGTGCAGTAGTGCTTGATACACAAACGGGCGAGATTTTAGCTTTGGCAAACTATCCAAGCTACAACCCGAATGATCGTAGAGTATTAACTGGTGAGCAATTACGTAATCGGGTATTAACGGACACCTTTGAGCCTGGCTCAACAATGAAACCGTTAACGATTGCAATTGCATTGGAAAAAGGTGCGGTCAAGCCTGATACCAATATGGTGATTGGCGCTAAATATTTAATTGGTCCTAAGCCAATTACCGATACGCATCCTTATGAAAATTTAACTGTCTCGCAAATTATTCAAAAGTCCAGCAACATTGGAACGGCAAAGATTGCAATGAATAGTCTTTCTGCGGAAGAGATGTGGGATTTCTATACAGCAGTTGGATTTGGTCAAGCGCCAAAAATTGGTTTTCCTGGTGCTGTAGCTGGAACGGTACACCCATTTAAAAAGTGGATGCCTACCGATCAGGCGCGTATTGCCTTTGGTTATGGCATTTCCGCTTCCTTGTTTCAGGTGGCTCGTGCCTACACAGTTTTTGCCCGTGACGGTGAATTGGTTCCGCTGACGATTGAGCGTAGTCCAGAATTTAAGCCAGGCACAAAAGTTCTTTCTCCTAAAACTGCAATAGAAATGCGCGCCATGATGGAGTTAGTTACTGAGCCTGGAGGTACCGCTATTAAGGCTCAGGCTGAAGGTTTTCGTGTAGGCGGCAAGACTGGAACGGCGCATAAGTTAGTTGGCAAAGGATATGGCAACAAATACCGCGCCTACTTTGCAGGCCTTGCTCCCATTAGTGCACCACGTATTGTGGTTGCAGTCATGATTGATGAGCCTACCGGTGGAAGTCACTATGGTGGTGATGTCGCGGCACCAGTTTTCTCGACCATTGTGAGCGAAACACTACATACCTTAAATGTATTGCCAGATAACAAGGTGAAGCAGATGGTATTGCATGACAAGAGTCTACACGAGATTCAGTCTGCAAATGCTCAAGCTCAACATGTGGTTTTAAAACGATGAGGGTGGACTTGAAAATAGACACCAATCAGTTGATTGACCACTTACACACACTAGCGAATTCCTCCGCAAAAGTGTGTGCGGATAGTCGCCAGATTCAGTCTGGCGATATCTTTTTTGCCTATCCTGTAGGCCATGGCAATGTATTTCGCGATGGACGTCAATTTATTCATGCTGCTTTAGAAAATGGTGCAGTAGCTGCGGTGTTTGATCCTGCGGGTATGGACAATCAATTTGTTGATCACCCACAATGCTTCGCAGTTGAAAATCTTGCTACAGAGGTGGGTCGGTTGTGCTCTCAGTGGTACGGGAATCCCAGCAAAGATTTGAGCATTATTGGTGTTACTGGCACTAATGGAAAAACAAGTATTACTCAGTGGCTTGCTCAGGCTTTAGATGCCAGCAATCATCGCACTGCGGTTTTAGGAACTCTGGGAACCGGCTTTCCAGGTGCTTTGGTTCAAACTGGCTATACAACTCCAGATGCTCCAAAGTTACAAACTCAGCTAGCAGAGTTGCGCAGCGCAGGTGCAAAGCAAGTAGTCATGGAAGTATCTTCACATGCACTGGATCAAAATCGAATTGCTGGTACTGAGTTAAATTGCGCGGTCTTCACCAATCTCACGCAAGATCATTTAGATTATCACGGCAGCATGGCCGAGTACGCTGAGGTGAAAGCAAAGTTATTTCAGCAGTCCGGACTTAAGCATGCGGTCATTAATTTAGATGATGCTTTTGGTCGTGAGTTAGTAATGAATCTATTGAATAAAAACGATTTGAAGGTTTGGGCATATGCTTTATCGCCATCAGCCTTTGAGAGCTTTGAAAAATTTGGCGACCGATTGCACCGTATTTATGCAAAGGAAAGTGCGTTGAGTAGTACAGGCTACGATTCCACTTTTGTTTATGGCAATGTAGGTAGTGCTCAATTGCACATCCCGTTATTGGGTGAATTTAACTTAAGTAATTCGCTGGCAGTATGGGCAGTATTGCTTACTCAAGGTATGAGCTGTGAACTTGCCTCGCAAAAAGTAAGTCAATTAAATCCGGTGATTGGGCGCATGGAGCTAATTCAGATTGGCAAGCCTCAAAAAACAGAGGGTTTATTGGCGGTTGTCGATTACGCACATACTCCAGATGCTTTAGAGAAAACTTTGCAGGCTTTGCGACCTATTGCAGACCAGCGTGGCGGAAGCATTTGGTGTGTATTTGGTTGTGGCGGTGACAGAGATGCTGAAAAGCGATCGTTGATGGGTGCTGTTGCAGAGCGTTATGCCGATCAAATTTTGATTACTAGCGATAATCCGCGTTCAGAGGATCCGCAAGCCATCATGCAAATGATCCGTAGTGGCCTAAAAGATGATGCAACAAATGTTCAGATAATTGCCGATCGTGCTGCCGCCATTATGGCTGCTGTACGACATGCAAATGCTCGCGATATTGTTTTGGTGGCCGGTAAGGGTCATGAAACGACCCAAGAAATCAATGGCAAGAAATTTGATTTTTCTGATCAGGAACATATTCGCTTGGCTGCCGGAGGTGGAATTTAATGTCCATCATGACAACGCTTGCTCAAGCACATGCCATGCTGCCTAAAAGCAAGCTAATTAATGTCTCCGAAGATGCTGCTCAGAAGTTAGCCATTTCTCGAGTGGGTACTGATAGTCGTCAAATAGAGCGTAATGAATTATTTATAGCTTTGGTTGGCGAGCGCTTTG
The DNA here is from genome assembly GCF_018881815.1 of Polynucleobacter sp. MWH-HuK1. Classification (GTDB taxonomy): domain Bacteria; phylum Pseudomonadota; class Gammaproteobacteria; order Burkholderiales; family Burkholderiaceae; genus Polynucleobacter. Next base: position 217,313 of record NZ_JACVPP010000001.1, on the reverse strand, counting down.
ATGCACATGACTTCTTATCTGATGTTGCGAAAGCAGGCGCAGGTGCTGCGCTAATTAGTAGTCAAGATAAATGTCCGGCTGATTTGCCAGCAATTTGTGTTTCGAATACACGTGTTGGTTTAGGAAATTTAGCCAAAGCATGGCGCGCTAATCATCCCATTCCTTTGGCTTTAGTTACGGGTAGTAATGGCAAGACTACCGTTAAGGAAATGATTGCTTCTATTTTCAAGGCTGCCGTTGGCGAACAACACACCCTGGTAACCAAAGGCAATTTGAACAATGATATTGGTTTGCCATTAACCCTCTTAAAGCTAAGTTCAACTGATCGTCTAGCAGTTGTTGAGCTTGGTATGAATCATCCAGGTGAAACGGCACAGTTAGCTGCTATCGCTCAAGCTAATATTGCGTTAATTAATAACGCCCAGCGTGAGCATCAAGAGTTTATGGCAACAGTAGCTGCTGTAGCTGAAGAGCACTCCGATGCAATTCGTGCTTTACCAAGCGATGGCATCGCTGTATTCCCGGCGGATTCAGAATTTGCAAATGTTTGGCACCAGGCTGCTGCAGGACGCAAGGTTATTGATTTTGTTCTGTCATCTGTACAGACCAAGGCATCAGCCACAGTGACTGGCACCCTATTAAATAATGGTTTAGTGCAGATTAAAACTGAACAAGGCGGCATCGAGGTTCAGCTAAATACCTTGGGTAGCCATAATGTTCGCAATGCTCTAGCAGCAAGTGCAGTAGGGATTGCAGCTGGTGTAAGTCTTGAAAAAATTAAGCAGGGTCTCGAATCTTTCTCGCCAGTCAATGGACGTATGCAAGCTAAGGCAATTGATTCCAACCGAACCCTTATTGATGATAGCTATAACGCTAATCCTGATTCTGTAAGAGCGGCTATTGATGCTTTAAAGCAATCAGGAAATTTATCTTGGTTGATCTTGGGTGATATGGGCGAAGTTGGCAATCAAGGTCCAGAGTTTCATCGGGAAGTTGGTGCGTATGCTGCTGAACAGGGAGTTACCAAGCTCTTTGCCTTAGGCGAGCAATGCCAATTCGCACTCCTAGGATTTAATGAAGTTAGTAAAGATCTTGCAACTGCATCCCAGGCAAAACATTTTGCGGATATAGATTCACTAATTGTGCAATTAAGAGATGCGCTTCATGCCCAGTCCAGTGGCAGCAATCAGCATTTAAATATTTTGGTTAAAGGTTCACGATTTATGCGCATGGAGCGTGTAGTGCAGGCCTTGTTAGAGGAGGCTAAAACATGCTCTTAATGTTGGCGCAATGGTTGCAGGATGATTTCGGATTTTTCCGAGTGTTTAACTACATCACTTTTAGAGCGGTGATGGCAACGGTGACTGCATTGTTAATCGGTTTGGCTGCGGGACCTTGGGTTATTCGCAAACTCACTGCTCTAAAGATGGGTCAAGCAGTAAGAACAGACGGACCGCAAACGCATTTAGTGAAATCAGGCACGCCGACAATGGGTGGCGTTTTGATTTTGATTGGCATCTTTATTTCATGCATGCTATGGGCGGATCTTAGCAATCGATTTATTTGGATTGTGATGATTGTGACCTTTGGCTTTGGTTTAGTGGGTTGGGTCGATGACTATCGTAAGGTCGTCTACAAAGATCCTAAAGGCATGGCATCGAAAGAAAAATTCTTTTGGCAAACTTTGATTGGCTTGTTTGCCGCCATCTACCTTGCGTTCTCTGTTTCAGAGGTCAATAACCTCAAGGTGTTGCAATTGTTCTATGAGTGGCTCAGAAGCGGATTTGCTCTAGACCTACCAGCAAAAACCAACTTGCTATTACCGTTTATGAAGGAAGTGAGCTACCCATTGGGAATTATGGGTTTCATTATTTTGAGTTACTTAGTAATTGTTGGAAGTAGTAATGCGGTGAATTTAACCGATGGTCTTGATGGCTTAGTCATCATGCCAGTCATTCTGGTAGGTGCTGCATTAGGTGCTTTTGCTTATGTGATGGGTAATGCAATCTATGCAAAGTACCTCCTCTTCCCTTACATACCTGGTGCTGGTGAGTTAATGATTTTCTGTGGCGCTATGGGCGGCGCAGGATTAGCATTCCTTTGGTACAACACCCACCCAGCTCAAGTATTTATGGGTGATGTAGGTGCGCTAGCTTTAGGCGGAGCACTCGGCACTATTGCTGTCATTGTTCGCCAAGAAATTGTGTTGTTTGTGATGGGTGGCATATTTGTTGCCGAAACCCTTTCAGTCATGTTGCAAGTGTTTTGGTTCAAAGTAACCAAAAAACATTTTGGCGAGGGCCGTCGTATTTTCCGAATGGCACCATTGCATCATCATTTTGAATTAGGTGGTTGGAAAGAAACGCAAGTAGTTGTGCGCTTCTGGATCATCACGATTCTCTTAGTTTTAATTGGCTTATCTAGCTTGAAGTTACGGTGATCCAAAAGCAAATATGTTGATCTTAGAAAATACCTTCGCTAATTCAGCTTTCATGAGTGATGAAGGCTATCAAGCACCAAGCCGGTTCCTCATTTTAGGTCTGGGTGAATCTGGCGTCGCCATGGCTAAGTGGTGCTTGCGTAATGGTGCAGAGGTGCGTCTCGCCGACACCCGTGAGCAATCATCATTAAATGAGCGTCAGAATGCATGGTTGCAGGAACTTCACATTGCTGGCCTTAAAGATATTTACTTTGGACCTTTGAGTGATGACTTACTCAAAGAGATTGATGTCATTGGTATCAGCCCAGGGCTTTCTCCGGTGCAAGATCCAACTTATTCTTTCTTGGTAAAAGCCGAGGAAGCTGAAATCGACGTCTGGAGTGAAATTGAATTTTTTGCTCGTGCAATTGCTGCTTTAGGTCGTATGGCTCAGACACAAAAGTCTAGTTATGAGACTGCGGTATTGGCAATCACTGGTACCAATGGCAAAACAACGACCACTGCACTAACGGGTCAACTCTGTGAGCGCGCTGGTAAGAAAGTTGCTGTTGCCGGAAATATCAGCCCTGCGGCTTTAGAAAAATTAATGAGCTGCTTGGACTTAGCAGATCAAATTGTCGACATGCCTGATGTTTGGGTGTTGGAGCTATCTAGTTTCCAACTGGTTTATACCCACACCTTAAATGCAACTGCAGCAACTGTCTTAAATATTACCCAAGACCATTTAGATTGGCATGGGGATATGCAGGCTTATGCAGATGCTAAGTCAAGAATATTTGGTGCCGATACGATATGCATCCTGAATCGTGATGACTCTCTTGCAATGGGCTTGCTTTCTGAAGAGCAGAAAGCGGAGAAGTCTATTGTGACTTTTGGCTCTAATCGTCCAGATGAGCAAGGCGCTTTTGGTATTGAGCATGACTTGCGTGCTGGCGGTATTGATTGGCTAGTGTGGGCCGAAGTAGATGAGGATGTAGAGCCCAAGCCTAAGCGTCGTCGTAAGACTGCGACTGTTGAGGATGATGAGCCATTGCGATTGAAGCGCCTCATTCCAGCTGACGCATTAAGAATTCGTGGTCGTCACAATGCCTTAAATGCCTTGGCTGCGCTTGCCCTAGCGCGTGCTGCCAATTTGCCAATGAACTTGTTATTGCATGGTTTACGTGATTACCATGGTGAGCCTCATCGAGTACAAAGCATTGCGATTGTGAAAGATGTTGAGTATGTGGACGATAGCAAGGGCACTAATGTGGGTGCTACTGTTGCTGCATTAAATGGCTTGGGCAATAACGAATTAGGTAAACGTATTTGGTTAATTGCCGGTGGAGATGGTAAGGGGCAAGATTTCAGCCCACTTCGTGAGCCAGCTATGCGTTTTGTAAAGGGTGCCTTCGTAATTGGTAAAGATGGCGTTGCTATTGGCGAATCATTAGGCGCTGGAATACCTGTCACTAATTGTGGGGACTTAGTGACCGCAGTTCAGGCTGCTGCAGCACAGGCAATATCTGGTGACATAGTGTTGTTATCACCAGCTTGCGCTAGCTTGGATCAGTTCCGTGACTATAAAGAACGTGCTCAAGTATTTGCTGCAGAAGTCGAAGAGTTGGGAATGCGCTTTGAGGGAGTCCAGGTATGAACTTAAAAGAAAAATTCCTTCCTGAAAACCGTCTTGGATTAAATCGGTTCTGGAATTTTTCCAGAGGCGGAATCGATAACTTCCGAACTGGCTTGCGAGATGCAGTATCTGGCGTAGAGCAAACCCGTTCACGGATGATGGAGTATGACCAGTTGCTTGTTTGGGCAATTTTGTCCCTCATGTTGATTGGTCTAGTGATGGTGTATTCGGCTTCCATTACTTTGGCTGATGGACCAAAGTATGCAAACTACAGTAGCAACTTTTTCTTGATTCGCCACATGATTTCTTTGGCGATTGCTATTGGAGTGGGGGTTTGGGTTTTCAAGATTCCTACAAAGGTGTGGGATCGCTATTCACCAGTCATTTTTGGATTTACCGTTTTACTGCTTATCGCGGTACTTATTCCTGGTGTCGGAAAAGGCGTGAATGGAGCTAAGCGTTGGATTCCTCTTGGCTTGATGAACTTCCAGCCTTCCGAGTTAATGAAATTTGCTGCAGTGATCTTTGCGGCAAGCTATACAGTACAACGCCAAGAGTATCTCCATTCCTTTGTAAAGGGTATGTTACCTATGGGTATCGCGGTTGCTCTGGTTGGTGGCTTGTTGATGGCTGAGCCGGATATGGGTGCATTCGTAGTAGTTGCATTGATTGCATTTGGCATTCTCTTTTTAGGCGGCATCAACGCCAAATTATTTGGTGGTTTGATTGCAGTTGGGTTGTTGAGTGGTGCAACGATGATCGCGCTATCACCATTCCGTCGTGGACGCATGTTGGCATTTATGGATCCATGGCAAGTAGATAACGCAGCCAATAAGGGTTATCAACTAACCCATTCACTCATGGCATTTGGACGTGGTGAATGGTTTGGTACGGGTCTTGGTGGTAGCGTAGAGAAATTACATTATTTGCCTGAAGCACATACCGATTTCATCATGGCAGTGATTGGAGAAGAGCTTGGATTTGTTGGTGTAGTCGTCATGATCTTCTTGTTCTATTGGATCGTACGTCGCGCATTCTTAATTGGACGTACTGCTTTGCAATTGGATCGTAGCTTCGCCGGCCTTGCTGCTAAGGGTGTGGCTATTTGGATTGGTTGGCAGGCTTTTATCAATATGGGTGTAAACCTTGGGCTCTTGCCAACTAAAGGCTTGACTTTGCCGTTGGTGAGTTATGGTGGCTCCGGCATTTTGATGAATGCTATTGCGATGGCAATGCTATTGCGCATTGATTATGAAAATCGGATTTTGATGCGCGGAGGGAAGCTTTGACAAAACCCTCAATTCTTGTGATGGCTGGCGGTACTGGTGGGCACATATTCCCAGGCTTAGCTGTCGCTGAATACTTGCGGATTTGTGGTTGGAATGTCTCTTGGTTGGGTAATCAAGCCGGCATGGAGTATCGCCTCGTGAAGTCTTGTGACTTTCCATTTGAGACGGTTGATTTTGGCGGCTTGCGAGGCAAAGGTTTAAAGACCAAACTCATGTTGCCAATTAATTTGATACGTGCATGCATTCAGAGTTGGAAGATCATGCGCCGCGTTAAGCCAAATGTTGTATTGGGTATGGGTGGTTACATTACCTTCCCAGGTGGCTTAGTAACTAAATTATTAAAGCGTCCACTGGTCTTGCATGAAGCAAATTCTGTTGCTGGTAGTGCCAATATTGCGTTAAGCAAAATCGCCATGCGAACTTTGACTGGATTCCCCAATACGATGGCAAATGCAGAATGGGTTGGTAATCCGATTCGTGAAGAGTTTGATCATATGTTGGCGCCGGCAGCTCGTTATGAGCAGCGTCAAGGCCCTTTATCTATTTTGGTTGTAGGTGGCAGCTTGGGAGCTGCGGCCTTAAATGAAAATATTCCAGCTGCTTTGGCGTTGATTCCAGAAGAGTCTCGTCCTAACGTTATTCATCAAGCAGGTGATAAGCATTTAGCAGATCTAGAGAAGCGTTATGCCGATCTGGGTGTCGCAGCAGATATTCGTCCATTTATTGATGACATGCCAGCTGCGTATTCGCAGGCAGATTTGGTGATTTGTCGTTCTGGTGCGATGACTGTTTCTGAAATAGCCGCTTGCGGAGTTGCTTCTTGTCTTATTCCTTTCCCATTTGCAATTGATGATCATCAAACTGCTAATGCACAGTTTTTATCTAGTGCAGATGCAGCAGTTTTATTGCCGCAGCCGTTACTTAATCCACAAGATTTAGCAATGATGATTCAAAACCTGAGTCGCAAAGAATTAAAAGAAATGGCGCTGAGAGCGCATGCCTTAGCTAAACCACATGCGACCCAGCGAGTGGCTGAAGTCTGTGCAGATTGTGCGGGAGTAGGTAAATGAAGCATATCGTTCAGCAAATTCATTTCATCGGCATCGGTGGCGCTGGTATGAGCGGCATTGCTGAGGTGCTTTTGAACTTGGGATATCAGGTTTCGGGATCAGATCTTGCTGAGGGCGCTGTTACTAAGCGCTTGAAGGGGTTGGGTGCTGTGATTCATATTGGGCATGATCCTAAAAATATTGGCACTGCTGAGGCAGTGGTCATTTCAACGGCAGTCGCTGGCAATAATCCTGAAGTCTTGGCTGCGCGAGCTGCAAAGATTCCAGTCATTCAGCGTGCTGTGATGTTGGGTGAGTTAATGCGTCTTAAGCAAGGCATTGCAATTGCTGGCACCCATGGAAAAACAACGACTACTAGTTTGGTCGCATCAGTATTAGCCGAGGGTGGTCTAGATCCTACGTTTGTGATTGGCGGAAAACTCAATTCTGCAAACGCTAATGCGCGTTTAGGGCGTGGTGACTTCATTGTTGTTGAAGCCGATGAGTCTGATGCTTCTTTCTTGCAGCTATTTCCAGCAATGGAAGTCGTCACTAATATCGATGCAGATCACATGGATACCTATCAGCACGATATGGCTCGCTTAAAGCAAGCCTTTGTGCAGTTTATTCAGCGTATGCCGTTTTATGGTGTGGCAGTGCTTTGTATTGATGATGCAAATGTGCGCGACATCATTCCGTTCGTATCACAACCAGTATTACGCTATGGCTTATCTGAAGATGCAGATATTCGCGCAAGTAATGTACGCGCTGATGGTACACAGATGCACTTCACAGTTGATCGTCGTACGATACGCAGACATGGTAATAAGCCCGGCCCACTTAATCTCACGCTGAACTTACCTGGATTGCACAACGTGCGTAATGCCTTGGCTGCAATTGGCATCGCTACAGAGTTGGGAGTGGGTGATGAAGCAATCACAAAAGCACTTTCTGAATTTAGCGGTGTTGGTCGTCGCTTCCAACGTTATGGAGAGATTCCATTAGCTTCTGGCGGCAGCTTTACTTTGATTGATGACTATGGACATCATCCAGTAGAAATGGCGGCAACTTTGGCTGCCGCTCGCGGCGCCTATCCAGATCGCCGTTTAGTTCTGGCATTCCAACCACATCGCTTTACTAGAACACGTGATTGTTTTGGTGAGTTCGTACAAGTTCTTAGAAGCTTTGATGCGTTGGTGTTGACTGATGTCTATCCAGCGGGTGAGGCAAAAATTCCAGGGGCAGACGGCAAGAGTTTGATGAAGGCTGCAATTGCTGAAGATAAGAATTCAAAAGCCTTACTAAATTCAGGCGCAGTTGCTTACGCTGCAAATATTGCAGAGATGTCAGAAAAATTGAGTCAAGTTTTAAAAGATGGGGATGTGCTAATTACGATGGGTGCAGGATCAATTTCAGCTTTGCCGCATACGTTAGCGGAGGCAAAGCATGTCTAAGGTAGGTGCTAACTTGAGCTCTTGGGGTGATCGCGTCAAGGCTAGCTTGGCTAGCGTAGACGTTAAGTCATTCGGCCGTGTCGGCGTATTGCTTGGCGGGAAATCTGGCGAGAGAGAAATTTCTCTTATGTCAGGTAATGGTGTACTGGAAGCTTTGCGTTCTAAAGGTGTCGATGCCCACGCCTTTGATACCGGTTTGCGTTGCCCTACTGAACTAGCTAAAGAAAAATTTAATCGTATTTTTATATCACTGCATGGTCGCTTTGGAGAGGACGGAACCATTCAGGGTCTGCTCGAATTGCTGGGCTTGCCATATACCGGTAGCGGAGTTTTAGCATCTGCTTTAGCAATCGACAAGATTGTCACCAAGCAAGTCTGGATTAGTAATGGATTGGCAACTCCTGAGTATGAAGAGTTGACTGCAACAAGCGATTGGAATGCTGTAGTTCAGCATTTAGGTTTGCCGTTAATTGTGAAGCCTGCGCATGAGGGGTCTTCCTTGGGTCTAACTAAGGTGAAATCAGTCGATGAGCTACCAGCGGCTTATAAGCTTGCTGCTGGTTTAGATAAAAAAGTGATTGCAGAGACCTGCATCATCGGTGACGAATTAACTTGTCCAATAGTTGGCCACGGTAAAACTGCTGAAGCATTGCCCGTTATTAAAATTATTCCCCCGCAAGCGAATTACGATTTTCATAACAAGTATTTCTCTAATGAAACTCGGTACCTATGCCCAACAGGGCTCGCGCCAGAGGTGAATGCAGCCGTTCAGGAATTAGCCTTGGCAGCTTATAAAGCCTTAGGTTGCCGGACTTGGGGTCGTGCGGATGTGATGCTGGAGCAAAAAACTGGCAAACCTTATTTACTGGAAATGAATACTTCCCCAGGTATGACTTCGCATTCTTTGGTGCCAATGGCCGCTAAGGCTGCCGGTATTGAGTATGCGGATCTAGTGCTTTGGTTATTGGGCCAAACAATGCAGCAAAAAAAGGTGCTCATGCATGAGTAACTTCATGGACCGCTTCGGTGAAATTTTCTCTATGTTGATGGCTCCAATTTGGAATCACTCAGATCGCATGGAGAAGCTGAGTCGTTTCTTGATGCGTTGCTTCATGGTAATGCTAGTAATTGGTATTTTGGTTTGGCTTAGTCAGCGTCCAGTGTTTGCTTTGAAACAAATACAAATTGAGCCAGTTGCAGGTCAAACGCTAAATCATATTAAGAGGCCTATTGTTAAGCAGCAGGTGCTAGAAACGGTACAAGGTAATTTCTTTAGTGTTCGCCTAGAGGATGTAAAGCGTGGCTTTGAGAGTATGCCTTGGGTTCGACATGCCAATGTACGCCGTGTCTGGCCAAATGGATTGGTTGTCAGTATTGAAGAGCAGAAACCATTTGGGATATGGGGTGGTGCTGAGAGCCACACTTTAATAAACACCTATGGGGAGCTATTTGCTGGACGAATCTCTGAGGTGGGTGACGACATCCGTTTAGTTGACTTCTCTGGCCCCGCAGATTCTGGGAAAGAGGTGATGAGTCTTTATGAAAAAGCGAGTAACTGGTTTAAGCCATGGGGCGTGGAAGTAACGAGTCTTGTTTTAACAGAACGCTATGCGTGGAATGTCAAGCTCTCAAATGGAATGAGAGTCGAGTTTGGGCGCGATGAAGAAAGCTCCGATAAAAATTTAACCGAAGAGCGTGTAGCGCGATTATTTAAGTATTGGCCTCAGGTACAAGAGAAGTGGGCTAATCGAGTTGATGCAATTGATTTGCGCTATGCAAATGGTTTTGCGGTTCATCTTGCTTCTGCAAGTTTGAAGAAGAATGATGTAGATGCTAATAAAAGCGAGCTGAAGCAATGAGGAATGGTAATGAGTAAAGACAATCGTGATGTGTTGGTTGGGTTAGATATTGGTACATCCAAGGTTGTTGCCTTGGTTGCTGAATTAGCTCCTGATGGTCAGTTCAATGTGGTTGGGGTTGGTCAAACTGCATCTAAAGGTTTAAAGAAAGGCGTTGTAGTCAATATTGAGGCGACAGTTCAATCGATTCAAAAGGCGCTTGAGGAAGCCGAGGTGATGGCAGATCGCCAGATCGTTCAGGTATTTACGGGTATTGCGGGTAACCATATTGTGAGTTTTAACTCTAGCGGCATGGTGGCAATACGCGATAAAGAAGTTGGCGCTGGTGATGTGGAGCGCGTGCTCGAGACTGCCAAGGCAATCAACATCCCAACCGATCAGCAGATTTTGCACATCCTTGTTCAAGAATTCATTATTGATGGACAGGAAGATGTGCGCGAGCCGATTGGTATGAGTGGTCTTCGCCTCGAGGTGAAGGTGCACATTGTTACTGGCGCTGTAAGTGCAGCACAGAATATTGTGAAGTGCGTGCGCCGTTGTGGCCTTGAAGTAAATGATCTGATTTTGCAACCCCTGGCTTCAAGTCTGGCAGTGCTCACTGAAGATGAGAAAGAGTTGGGTGTGGTGTTAGTGGATATCGGTGGCGGAACTACTGATATTGCAATTTATTGCCAAGGATCTATTCGTCACACCGCAGTAATTCCAATTGCAGGCGATCAAATTACTAATGACATTGCAATGGCATTACGCACGCCAACGATTGATGCGGAAGATTTGAAGATCGCACATGGCATTGCTCGTCAAGACATGGCAGATCCGATTGCGATGATTGATGTCCCTGGTGTGGGAGATCGTGAACCACGTCCGATGTCTAAGCAAGCATTAGCCGCAGTGATTGAACCGCGTGTTGAAGAGTTGTTTACGCTCGTGCGAGGTGTAGTTCGTGACTCTAGTTACGAAGACATGGTTTCTTCTGGAATTGTTTTAACAGGTGGCACTGCACTGATGCCTGGCATGGTGGAGTTGGCTGAGCAGGTCTTTTTAAGGCCAGCCCGAATCGGTACGCCTGAGTACCGCGGCCATTTACATGAAGTTTTGCGTAGTCCCAGGTATGCCACCAGCATTGGTCTGTTGATGGAAGGTCAAGCGCAGTTATTGCGTGGCCGTCGTGTTTCTCAATCAGGCGCGTTACAAGGTGTTATCTCGCGCATGAAGGAATGGTTTGCAGGAAATTTTTAAGTTTTTTTCGTCGTCGTCAATGTAGTAAGTTTTTTTACCTAGGAGGGTATATGGAATTTGAAATGTTAGATCAAGAAACAGCTGGCAAGACCATTATTAAAGTGGTTGGAGTCGGTGGCGCTGGTGGCAATGCTGTCCAGCACATGATCCGTCGAGGTGTTAACGGCGTAGAGTTTATTTGCATGAACACCGATGCTGGCGCTTTGCAGCGTTCTGAGGCATCTGTGAATTTGCAACTGGGCTCTAGCGGATTGGGTGCAGGGGCTAAACCAGAGATCGGCGCTGCATCTGCTGAAGAAGCGCGTGCTCGTATTGCTGATACCTTGCAAGGCGCACATATGGTGTTCATTACTGCTGGTATGGGTGGCGGTACTGGGACTGGTGCAGCTCCAATCGTTGCTCAAGTTGCAAAAGAAATGGGTATCCTCACTGTTGGCGTAATCAGCAAGCCATTTGATTTCGAGGGTGTGAAGCGTTTGAAGGTTGCGGAGAATGGTGCTGCAGAACTCGAGTCATATGTAGATTCACTGATTGTTGTACTCAATGAAAAACTCTTTGAAGTAATGGGTGAAGATGCTGAGTTCGATAAAGCATTTGCTTGCGCTGATGACGTATTGCATAATGCGGTTTCAGGCATTGCAGAAATCATTAATGTTCAAGGTTTGATTAACGTTGACTTTGAGGACGTTAAGACAGTCATGGGTGAGCAAGGCAAAGCCATGATGGGAACAGCAACCGTTTCTGGTATGGATCGTGCGCGTTTGGCTGCTGAAGCTGCCGTGGCATCACCATTATTAGAGGGCGTTGATCTGTCAGGTGCACGCGGTGTATTGGTCAACATTACTGCTAGCCGTTCATTGAAGTTGTCTGAGACTCGTGAAGTTATGGCTGCGATTCGTGGCTACGCTGCAGATGACGCAACAGTTATCTTCGGTACCGTATATGACGAGAGCTTAGGCGATGCCTTACGCGTGACTGTAGTTGCTACTGGCTTGAATAATCCTCAAGCTCGTAAAAATAACCAGCCTGAAGTAGTTTGGAGACAAGCTACCGGTACTCATGATGCAATGCCAACAATGGCTGATCTCAATAGTTTTGCCCCTGCAAGCCCATCCGCCGCAATGAGCAAGGTAAGTATGGATTCTGCTTTGGGTGCTAGCGCAGGTTTGGCAATGACTGGTGTTGGTAGTGCTCCAGCAATGGCAGCTCAGCCAGCGAGCACCGGTGTTGATTACAGCCAATATGATTTACCACGCGTTTTTCGTAGCTCTCGTGAGGCGACTCCTGTACCTACATTAGGTGCAGATAGCTCTCCACAGGCTAAATCCATGTTGGATAAAGGGGCTGATTACTATGAAATCCCAGCCTTTTTACGTAAGCAAGCAGATTAATTGACTGCTTAATACAATAGGTAATTGCAAAATGCCAGCGCGGCGCCCCTCCGGACGACGAATCCCGCGCTTGCGTTGGCATGCTTACTAACAATTATTTATTGGAGATGTCATGATTGCTGTTGGACAAAAATTACCAAACGCTACTCTTTATGAATTTATAAATGAAGAGACCGAAGGTTGCTCCTTAGGACCAAATGCCTTTGAAGTTGAGAAGTTAGCTGCCGGTAAAAAGATCGTACTCTTCGCATTACCAGGTGCTTTTACGCCAACCTGTTCTGCTAAGCATGTGCCTGGATATGTTGAACACTTTGATGCAATTAAAGCTAAAGGTGTTGATGAGATTTGGTGTGTTTCTGTCAATGATCCATTTGTGATGGGTGCATGGGGACGTGATCAAAAAGTAGGCAAGAAGATTCGTATGCTTGGTGACGGCAGCGCTGACTTCACCAAAAAGCTCGGATTAGAATTGGATTTATCTGCTCGTGGATTTGGTGTGCGATCTGACCGTTATGCCATGATTATTGAAGACGGTATTGTGAAGTCACTAGATCGCGAAGCTCCTGGTAAGTTTGAAGTAAGCGATGCAGCCTCAATTCTGAAAAAGCTGTAATTAGAATTTATTAACGAATATCCTCCGGATTTAGATAGAAACATATGATGAAGCAACGCACAATCGCTACTCCGGTAAAAACCGTGGGGATTGGCTTGCACTCTGGCCGCAAGGTGACGATTTCTATCAAGCCTGCGCCAGTAAATTCAGGGGTTCAATTTGTTAGGGTAGATACGCCTGAGCAGTCTGTTGTTCCCGCAACTGCCCTAGCTGTTTGCGATACAAGGCTAGCATCTGTAATTCAAAAAGATGGTGTACGTGTTTCAACCGTGGAGCATTTGTTATCAGCTTGTGCTGGGTTAGGCTTAGATAATTTATTAATAGAGCTTGATGGTGAGGAAGTCCCCATTATGGATGGCAGTGCTGCCTCTTTTCTGTTTTTAATTGAATCGGCAGGCATTGCTGAACAAGAGGCGCCACGTCAATTTGTTGTTATTAAAAAACCAGTTGAGGTTCGTGAAGGCGACAAGCTTGCACGATTAGAACCATTCTTTGGATTTAAGTTGGACTTTACGATTGACTTTAAACATCCAGCCGTAGATAAAACAGGACAACGTTTTGTAGTGGATTTTGCGGAACATGCTTACCGCAGTGAAATTGGTCGTGCGCGTACCTTTGGTTTTGCTCACGAAGTAGAGGCACTCCGCGAAATGGGTTTAGCGCGTGGCGGCAGTTTAGATAATGCGATTGTTTTGGATGAGCACCGCATTTTGAATAACGAAGAACTGCGTTATGAAGACGAATTTGTGCGTCACAAAATATTAGATGCGATTGGTGACCTCTATCTGATTGGCCACCCAATTGTGGGGGCTTATGTTGCTGAGAAGTCAGGCCATGCTCTCAATAACGCTCTTTTGCGCAAGCTCTTGGAGGATCCAAGTTCTTACGAAATAAGCTCTTTTACTGAAAATAAGGCTCCTGAAGCCTATTCCCAAGAAAGCCAACCCCTCTTTTTCTAAAGGGTTTGAAGCAGTCTTTTAGCTTACTTTGGCTTGTTTTTGATTAGTTTCTCGACAGAGGAACGTAAGCCTGACTCTGGCCCTAACTTTTCCAACAAAGATTCCCAAGACCTTTTAGCAGCCTCATTTAAGCCTTTTGGCTTCTCGCGGGCCTCTAAACGGGGTTTTACCTCCCAGGCTGGCGGAGCTGGTTTGACCCGAACCATTATTGCTCTGCAGACTAGTCCAGAATTAGATAACTCTCTGATTAGACTGGGTAAAATTTGCTGTAAGCGACTAGCAATGCTGGCACTGCTCACCAGTAAAAAGAGCTCATCTTCCGAGCCGGAGCGCCATCCTGCTTCAATTTTTGAGCTGAGGTGGCCCAAATCTAGGGTTGTCAGTGCCGAATGGAGTCGCCCCTTCAGTTTTGCCAGATCCTCTGTTTTGGCCAAAATCCCTCCAAGCCCATCGGATTCTCGTAGGTAATCCATCCAGTCATGAGCTGTCTGCTTGCGGGATGATTTAGGGGTGAAGTTCATAAAAAATGGGGTTGCGGGTGATAAACTCAAGGACTTAATTTTCTTCAATATCCCATGGTAATCGGTCTTCTTAAAACCCTGGTCGGCAGTCGTAACGACCGCCTCTTAAAACAGTATCGCAAAGTCGTTGCCAAGGTCGCCGCTTTTGAGGCGAGCCTGCAATCTTTGGATGATGTTGCACTTGCCGCAAAAACTGCTGAATTTAAGTCCCGTCTTGCTGCTGGAGAGTCGTTGGATGACATCGCTGCTGAAGCTTTCGCGGTAGTTCGCGAAGCGAGTGTGCGCGTGATGAAGATGCGTCATTTTGATGCTCAGTTGCTCGGTGGCTTGGCTTTACATCACGGCAAGATTGCTGAGATGGGAACTGGTGAAGGAAAAACTTTAACCGCTACTCTGCCAGTCTATTTAAATGCACTGACTGGTAAAGGTGTCCACGTTGTAACAGTCAATGATTATTTGGCGCAACGTGATGCTGAATGGATGGCCAAGCTATATAACTTCTTGGGTATGAAGGTGGGTGTGAATTTATCCCAGATGGATCACACTGCAAAGCAAGAAGCTTATGCTGCAGATATTACCTACGGCACAAATAACGAATTTGGTTTTGATTACCTACGTGACAATATGGTTCAGGATTTGGGCCAGCGTGTACAGCGTGGTTTAGCTTATGCAATCGTTGACGAAGTTGACTCGATTCTGATTGATGAGGCACGCACGCCGTTAATCATTTCTGGTCAGGCAGAAGATCACACTGATCTTTACATCAAGATTAATGCTCTGCCATCGTACTTAGAGCTTCAAATTGGCGAAGAGAAGGCCGATGGTACTGGCGTTGAAAAGCCTGGCGACTACTGGGTGGATGAGAAATCCCAGCAGGTTTATTTGACAGAACAAGGGCACGATAAAGCTGAACAAGTATTGGTTCAGTTGGGTGCACTCAATGATGGCGATTCTCTTTATGCGCCACAAAATATTACTTTGATGCATCACCTGTATGCAGCTCTGCGTGCACACTCTTTGTATCACCGCGATCAGCATTATGTTGTTCAAAATGGTGAAGTGATCATTGTTGATGAATTTACTGGTCGTTTGATGCAGGGGCGTCGTTGGTCTGATGGTCTACATCAAGCCGTAGAAGCTAAAGAGGGTGTACAGATTCAAAATGAGAATCAAACTTTAGCTACGATCACTTTCCAGAATTATTTCCGCATGTATGGCAAGTTGGCTGGTATGACGGGTACTGCTGATACTGAGGCTTACGAATTTAAGGAAATTTACAACTTAGAAACAGTTGTGATTCCTCCAAATCGCATTAGCCAAAGAAAAGATAAGCAAGACCAAATCTATAAGTCTTCTCGCGAACGCTATGATGCGGTCATTAAGGATATTCAAGACTGTTATGAGCGTGGTCAGCCAGTACTAGTTGGCACTACATCAATTGAAAACTCTGAGTTGATCGCAAAACTACTAGATCAACGCAAGTTGCCGCACCAAGTATTGAACGCAAAGCAGCATGCTCGCGAAGCGGAAATTATTGCTCAAGCAGGGCGTCCAAAAATGATCACGATCGCCACCAATATGGCTGGTCGTGGTACCGACATTGTGTTGGGCGGTAACGTTGGCAAGCAATCTTCCTTGATTGAGGCAGATAGTTCACTTTCCGATGCTGAAAAAGCAACCAAGATTAAGCAATTGCAGGACGAGTGGCAAAGTATTCATGATGCGGTTATTGCGTCAGGTGGATTGCACATCATCGGTACAGAGCGTCACGAGAGCCGTCGTATTGATAACCAGTTGAGAGGCCGTTCAGGCCGTCAGGGTGATCCTGGTTCCTCCCGTTTCTATCTTTCATTGGATGATGCACTCCTTCGTATCTTTGCAGGCGATCGTTTACGCGCTGTAATGGATCGGTTGAAGATGCCAGACGGCGAGCCGATTGAAGCTGGAATGGTGACTCGTTCTATTGAGTCTGCGCAGCGCAAAGTTGAAGGCCGTAACTTTGATATTCGTAAACAGTTGCTCGAATATGACAACGTTGCCAATGATCAGCGTAAAGAAACATATCGTCTCAGAAACGAAGTGCTTGAAAGCAGCGATATTGGCGACTTAATTGCCAATTTGCGTGAAGATGTATTGCGTTCAGTTTGTTCAGTTTATGTACCGCTGGAATCTATGGAAGAGCAGTGGGATCTTACTGGGTTAGAGAATGTCCTTGCTAGCGAGTGGGGTCTTACGGTTGACCTGAAGAACTGGGTTGAAGCAGCTGATAGCGTAGATGATTCTGAGATTGTTGAGCGTGTATTACAAGCCGCTAAAGAAGCTTACGATGCAAAAGTAGATCTTTCCGGTCGAGAGTCTTTTGCTGGTTTTGAGCGTTCTGTTCTGTTGTATAGCTTAGACAGTCATTGGCGTGAGCACTTGGCTGCTTTGGATCATTTGCGTCAAGGCATTCATTTACGTGGCTATGCCCAAAAAGACCCAAAGCAAGAATATCGTCGCGAAGCATTCGAGCTGTATGGTGAGTTGCTTAACGTCATTAAGAATGATGTTGTCAAAAGCATCATGACAGTTCAGATTCGCAGTGCAAGTGAGTTAGATCATGCATCTGAGTCGATGAATGATGATTTAGCTAAACTATCTGATGTTCAGTATCAGCACGCCGATCCAGAAAAAGAAGTTGCTGGATCAACTGGTGATGGCGGTGCTGCAGTGGATATTCAGCCTGCGCCTATTCGCACCGGGCCAAAGGTAGGCCGCAATGATCCCTGCCCATGTGGTAGTGGTAAGAAATATAAGAATTGCTGCGGTGCATTAGCTTAAATTCAATTCAGCCAAGCATTAACCAAAAGGGGACTAAGCCCCCCTTTCTTTTATCAGAGTCCTTTAATTCTTCAGGGCTTTCCCTAGCTATCTAGCGCCGCAAATTTCGATGATTATTTGCTCTAATATGCAAAAAATTGCATTTATTGCCAAAAGGAATCTACATGCAAAAGTCCCTGCTTATTAATGCAGACAAATGTACTGGGTGTCTTCAATGTGAGATGGCCTGCAGTTATGAAAACTATGGGGTTTTCAACACCTCCAAATCCCGAATCAAAGTTTTTGAATTTCATAAAACGGGCAAGAAAGTTCCTTACACCTGCACTCAATGTGATGAAGCCTGGTGTTTGCAGGCGTGCCCTGTAGATGCCATTCGAGTGGATTTGATCACTGGCGCCAAGGTGGTTTCAGAAGATACTTGCGTTGGATGCAAGGTCTGCACTATTTCCTGTCCTTTTGGAACGATCAACTATGTTCAAGAGACTGGTAAGGTGCAAAAGTGTGATTTATGTGGGGGGGATCCTGCTTGCGCTACGGCATGTCCAACGCAAGCGATTACCTATGTAGATGCAGATTGGACTGGTCTGGACAGAATGCGTGAGTGGGCCGACAAACTTGGCAACCAAGATAGCGCTATCTAAAAAAAGTATAGGAAAAATATCATGTCATGGGCTGGAAAACTACTACGCGTTAACTTAAGCAAGGGCACTTGCCAATCTGAACCTTTGAATATGGAGTGGGCCAAAGCCTATTTGGGTTCACGTGGTTTGGCATCTAAATATTTTGTTGAAGAGGTTGATCCAAAAGTGGATCCACTTTCTGCAGAAAATAAAATTATTTGGGCTACTGGTCCTTTGACCGGAACTACTGCGTCTACTGGTGGTCGTTACACGGTAGTAACTAAGGGCCCATTAACTGGGGCTATCGCATGCTCTAACTCTGGTGGCTATTGGGGTGCAGAGTTGAAGATGGCTGGCTGGGATATGGTGATATTCGAAGGAAAATCACCTAAGCCGGTATATCTTTATATAGAAAATGATAAGGCAGAGTTGATTGATGCTTCTGACTTATGGGGAAGATCAGTTTGGGAAACAGAGCCTGCCATCAAAATGAAGCACCAGGATCCCCAGATTCGGGTTTCTTGTATTGGGCGCGCCGGAGAAAATCAAGTACTGTATGCAGCTATTGTGAATGACTTACATCGCGCGGCTGGACGTTCGGGTGTTGGCGCAGTAATGGGTAGCAAGAATTTAAAGGCCATTGCAGTTCGTGGTACCAAAGGGGTTGGCAATCTTAAAAATCCAAAAGCATTTATGGATGCAGTTGCAGCAGGTAAGGCTGTATTAGCTGGTCATGCTGTTACTGGTCAAGGTCTCCCGACGTATGGAACACAAGTATTGATGAACGTGATTAATGAGGTGGGCGCACTACCTACTCGCAATCATCAAGATGTTCAGTTTGAGGGTGCAAAAGATATTTCTGCTGAAGCAATGGCAGCTCCTCGTGAGACGGATGGTAAAGCGCACTTAGTAACCAACCAAGCTTGTTTTGCATGCACGATTGCTTGTGGACGCATCTCAAAAATTGATGACACTCATTTCTCAATCGAAAATAAACCACAGCATATGCATGCTTCTGGCGGCCTTGAGTACGAGGCTGCTTGGGCGCTTGGTGCGGCAAATGGAGTGAATGATCTTGAGGCATTGCAATACGCTAATCAGCTTTGCAACGAGCAAGGCTTAGATCCGATTTCATTCGGTGCCACTATTGGTGCTGTGATGGAGCTATATGAGATGGGCGTTTTAACCAAAGAGCAAATTGGCATTGAGGCTCCATTTGGATCTGCTAAGGCCCTTTGCTATTTGGCGGAAATTACTACTGAGGGTACTGGCTTTGGTAAAGAAATTGGTCTTGGATCTGCTCGCTTAACTAAAAAATATGGATACCCAGACCTCTCTATGAGTGTGAAGGGTCAAGAGTTCCCTGCGTACGATGGTCGCGTGATTCAGGGTATTGGTTTGGCTTACGCTACATCAAATCGTGGTGCATGCCACCTCCGCGGATACACCATCGCTTCAGAGGTATTGGGAATTCCAGTTAAGACCGAACCTAGTGAAACGCAAGGTAAGCCAGAGTTGGTTAAGGCATTTCAGGATGCTACTGCTGCATTTGATTCTGCTGGAATTTGTATTTTCACCAGCTTCGCATGGACCCTGGCTGATGTGGCCCCGCAATTGCAGGCGGCTTGTGGCGATGAATTTACAGTAGAAAATTTAACGACTATTGGTGAGCGTATCTGGAATATGGAACGTGACTTTAATAATCGCGCAGGCTTTACGAATAAGGACGATAAGTTGCCCAAGCGTTTAATGGAAGAGGCTGCGAAGACAGGACCAGGTAAGGGCGTAGTTAGCGGGCTAGATAAGATGCTTCCCGAGTATTACCAAGTTCGCGGTTGGGATGTTGAAGGGCGTCCAAGTGCCGAAACATTGAAGCGCCTGGGTCTTTGAGCTTTTATATATGAAGCATGTCATCTTGGGTAATGGTCCGGCAGGCGTCATTGCGGCGGAAATCATTCGTAAGCGCGCTCCGCATGATGAGATTGTGATGATCGGGTCTGAGGATGCTCCTCCTTATTCACGAATGGCAATTCCTTATTTGCTTATGGGTAATATTAATGAGTCGGGGACTTATTTACGTAAGGATTCTGATCATTATCAAAAACTGAGAATTGAGCAGGTTCACGGAAAAGTGATCGCGGTAGATATAAAGGCGAAGAAATTGGAGTTAGAGGGTGGTCAGCCTATTCAATTTGATAAATTGCTGATTGCAACAGGCTCTGTTCCTGTGCAGCCTCAGATTCCTGGCATTGATTTGCCTGGCGTTCAGCCATGCTGGACATTGGAAGATGCTAGGGTAATCACAAATTTGGCAAAACCTGGATCCCGAGTCTTACAGATGGGCGCTGGCTTTATCGGCTGCATCATTCTTGAAGCATTAGCCAGTAGAAAAGTTGAGCTTACGGTTGTTGAGATGGGGGATCGTATGGTTCCGAGAATGATGACTTCTGTAGCCGGTGGCATGATTAAGAAATGGGTTGAAGATAAAGGCGTTCAGGTTCATACCAGCACGAAGGTGGAGGCAATTACAAAAGCTAATTCAGGCTTGACGGTAAAACTTTCTAACGGTGAGACTCTAGAAGTTGATTTGGTAATTTCAGCGACTGGTGTACGTCCGAATATCGCCTATCTAAATTCTTCCGGTCTTGAAATTCAAACCGGAATTTTGGTTAACGAGCAGATGCAAACCTCTCATCCAGATATTTATGCAGCAGGTGATGTAACCGAGAGTATTGATTTTTCGACGGGCGAGCGTATCGTTAATGCGATTCAGCCTAACGCTGCTGAGCAAGCCAGAATTGCTGCGATTGCCATGTCTGGCGGCACTGCAAAGAGTGCGGGCGCACTTCAAATTAACGTCCTTGATACCTTGGGGCTGATCTCGTCTTCATTTGGTTTATGGTCTGGCGCTAAAGGCGGCGATCATGTGGAATTAGTCGATTTGCAGGACTATAAATACTTGCGCTTAGAGTTTATCGATGATGTTCTAGTTGGCGCTACTTGCGTTGGTACAACTGAGCATATTGGTGTGCTTCGAGGTTTAATTCAAGGAAGAGTTCCATTGGGTGACTGGAAGCAAATGTTAATGAGTGACCCTACAAAGACAATGAGCGCCTATCTAGCTGCAGGTCAAGCACAATCTGCCTGGATGAATTAAGCTTCTGGCATGCAAGTTACTTTGAAGTTGTTTGCCAGCTTGGCAAGCTATTTACCTTCTAATAAAAAAAATAGCATCGAAGCGGATATCGAGTTAGTTGATGGCAGCACCATCGGTGATGTCATTAGTCTGTATAAGATTCCAAGTAAATCAGCGCATTTAGTGATGGTGAATGGGGTTTATATCAAACCGGAAGAGCGCGATCAGTATGTCCTAAAGTTGAACGATGCATTGGCTATCTGCCCACCAGTTGCTGGCGGATAATTCCCGCGTATTTACAGAATGCCGCAATTTGACAGAAATATGGGTTGCACCAGTGCAGACTTGATGCGTTGGCTACCCCAAGCCTTGGGCGAGCTCCATACCAATACAAGCCTTGTTGTGGATGGCCGGGTCTTGAAAGATGCTGCTCAACCCCAATTGCGGATTTTTGGGTCTAGTCAGCCGGTACGAAAAATTGCACTTTTAGAAATCCCGGTTCTGCAGGTGAGGCTCCAATTTCCCGATGACTGGTCACAAGGCGATTGTGAAGCTGTCCTGAATCGATTTGATCTTTATACTCGTAGGGGTGGAGGATAGGCCTCCCTTTTATTTATTTCAATTGATTGAGTATTTTTATTTATGGCCGTTAATTTACCTCTCCCCGAAAAAGCCGAACTCAAGCCTGTTAAAGGTTTTCAGATGGGCATCGCTGAAGCTGGAATTAAGAAGGCAAATCGCAAGGATCTTCTAGTGATGACCTTGGCGCCTGGTACCCAGGTAGCAGGAGTTTTTACCTTAAATCGTTTTTGCGCTGCCCCTGTGCAGGTTTGCCGTGAGCATTTGGCTCAAGAGGGTCGTAATGGTGAGATCAGAGCGCTAGTGGTGAACACTGGCAATGCTAATGCTGGGACAGGTGAATCAGGCATGAAGCATGCCTTAGAAACCTGCGCCGCTTTGGCAAAAGATTTGAAGATTAATCCTGAACAAATTTTGCCTTTTTCAACGGGTGTGATTCTTGAACCGCTGCCGATTGAAAAAATTATCGCTGCCTTACCAAAAGCGGTAGCCAATTTGGGTGAGGACAACTGGTTTGATGCGGCCGAAGCTATCATGACCACAGATACCCAACCTAAGGCCACATCAGTCACTGTTGAGACGCCTGTTGGCGTAGTTACCATTACAGGCATCTGTAAGGGTGCAGGAATGATTCACCCTAATATGGCGACGATGCTTGGATTTATTGCAACTGATGCAGGATTTGCACCAGGCCTGCTTGGTAACCTAACTCGTGAAGTTGCAGACCTTTCTTTTAATGCAATCACGATTGATGGTGATACATCGACCAATGACTCATTCATCATTATGGCAACTGGTCAGTCAGCGGTGCAGATTCAGTCTGCGAGTGATCCTAGCTACACAATTTTGAAGGAAGCATTAATTTCATTGGCTCGCAAGTTGGCTCAAATGATCGTGCGTGATGGTGAGGGCGCGACTAAATTCATGACTATTGAAGTGGTTGGTGGCAAAACCCCTGAAGAGTGCCGCTTGGTTGCCAAAGCAGTTGCCCATTCACCTTTGGTTAAAACCGCTTTCTTTGCAAGTGATCCCAATTTGGGGCGCATCCTTGCTGCGATTGGCTACGCAGGCATTTCTGACCTAGATGTGAATTGCGTACAAATGTGGCTTGGTGATGTTTGGGTTGCGAAAGATGGTGGACGTAATCCAGATTATCAAGAAGCGGATGGTCAGAGGGTAATGCAGGCTCCAGAAATTACTGTCAAGATTGATCTGGGTCGTGGCATCGCTACACAAACTATGTGGACCTGTGATTTATCCCATGACTATGTATCTATTAATGCAGACTACCGCTCATAAAAGACTACCTAAAATATGAATGAAAAATTAGATCGTCTTTTAGACCACCTTGATACTTTTTTACCCAAGCCTTTAACTGATGAGCAGTGGAAATCCTCCACTGCATTTAGATGGCGTCGTCGTGACAGTATTTTCGGCAGTGTTGGATTTTTACAGCCAGTAAAACATGTATCCGATATCACCTTCGAAGACTTACAAAATATTGACCGTCAACGCGATGCCATCCGTGACAATACAAAAAACTTTATTCAGAAGAAGCCGGCTAACAATATTCTGTTGACTGGTGCGAGAGGGACCGGAAAGTCTTCTCTAATTAAGGCAAGCTTGCATGAGTTTGCTAGTCAGGGTTTGCGCCTCGTTGAGGTTGAAAAAGAGCATTTGGCAGATTTGGCTGACATTACCGAGCTCTTAGCTGAGCGGCCAGAGCGCTTCATTATTTTTTGCGATGACCTTTCTTTTGAAGATGGGGAATCCGGCTACAAGGCTATGAAATCAGCCTTAGATGGCTCTGTTTCTGCCCAAGTCGACAATATTTTGATTTATGCCACCTCTAACCGCCGTCATTTATTGCCGGAATATATGAAGGATAACGAGAGTTATATTCATAACGATGATGGTGAGATTCACCCTGGTGAAGTAGTGGAAGAAAAGATTTCTTTATCTGAGCGTTTTGGTCTTTGGTTATCTTTCTACCCACCTAAACAAGATGAGTATCTGGCAATTGTGGCGCACTGGTTGCAGCACTTTGGTTTGAGTTCTAAAGAAATTGAAGCAGCTCGTCCTGAGGCCCTGGTGTGGGCATTAGAGCGTGGATCACGTTCTGGTCGCGTTGCTTGGCAATTTGCCAAACACTGGGCTGGTTCAAAAGCCTAAGTAAATTTTTCACATGAGTGAAATTCAGCGTCCCATTACCGAAGTCGCCGCAGGTATTTTGCTTGACGCTAAAGGGCGCTATCTTTTGGGGCAGCGACCCGAAGGTAAGCCATATGCTGGATATTGGGAGGTGCCGGGTGGAAAAATCGAAAAAGGAGAGTCTATTTTCGAGGCGCTTAAACGTGAACTTTGGGAAGAGCTTGGTATAGAGATTGAATCAAGTGAAGAGCTAACTGTGCTAGAGCATGACTACCCGCATGCCTATGTTCGTCTTCATGTCAGCATTATTCGTGATTGGAAAGGTGCGCCCAAGGGCTGTGAAAACCAGTCATTATCTTGGGAATTTTTGTCTGCAGAAAAACCTAGTGTTGAGCCATTATTGCCTGCGGCCTGGCCCATGCTAGAAAGGCTTAGAGCCCTTTTATCTTAAAGCTGGCAGAGCGTTAGTTTGAATGACACATCTGCATTTACTAACTGCGCTTTTTTATCGCTTTCCGATTTTAAGAAGCGTACTGAGAGCAAATATTTGTTCGCGCTGATCTCAGAAAATAAAGTGTCATCTTCAACGGCAATACGCATTAATTGATACACCTTGCCAGAAGGGGCTTGTTGAAATGAGCCGTTATGTGCAACCACATCCTTAGCCTCACCCGATTGACGAAGTAGTCTTAAAAATAATTGACATGCTTCTTGCCAAGGTAAGAGTGGGCCAATATATTTTTCAAGCAACCCGCGGCGTTCAGAGGTAGGACTATTTTTCCAAGCGTGATAGCTAGGCAAATCAATTGGACTTGTCCCACCTGGAATATTTAGGCGAGTACGAATTGCATTTAACCATTCACTCTCAGTAATGGCTGAGTTAGGCCTTCCAGCAGATTGGTTGATGCTAGCAGCAACAGCATCAATTTCAGAAAGAGTTTGTGTGAGCGCTTCTTGATCTACTTTTTGGGATGACTTCAATCCGTTGAGAGCATATTTTTGGCGCTCAAATTCTTTAAGTAGCAATGACTTGATATCACCACGAGCGCCAATATCCCCAAGATCAAACAAGATAGAAATTGCATTGTGGTGTAACTCAGGGTCATCCGAGCGGATAAAGTGATTAAAGCGGGCGAACAAATACTCCAGCCGAAGCATGCTTCGAACTAATTCGTTGAAGGGGTATTCGTAGACAATCACAAGCCCATATTCTATGACGAACTGGAGCGATCTTTCTGAATCTGTAAGATTTTTTGGTGCAAGCTCAAGACTTCTACTTTAAGTTGATCAAGGGTTCCTTGATTTTCAATCACCATATCAGCGTAGGCAAGACGCTCCGCTCTGCTTGTTTGGGCTTTAAGTATTGCCTCAACGTCCTTGCGGGGTAATTTGCTGCGCTGCATCACCCTTTCAATTTGGGTCTCTTCTGGGCAGTCCACTACCACTAAGTAATCGAGCAGGGACCTCCAGTTGCCTGACTCAATTAACAGTGGGACTACAAAAATAAGATAAGGAGCCCTTTTCTCCACCAATTGCTGGGCCTGTTTAATCGTTTCATGTCGAATTAAGGGGTGGGTAATGTCCTCTAGGGATTTTCGAGCCTGTGGATCTGCAAAAACTAGGCTGCGCATCTTGCTTCTATCCAGCGCTCCACTAGGATCAATAAATTCTGCACCAAACTGCTCATGAATTAAAGGAATAGCGGCACCACCTGGAGCGGTGATCTGGTGAGCAATCAGATCGGTGTCTACTATGGCCGCTCCTAAAATAGCCAATTCATCGCTGACGGCCGTTTTGCCCGAGCCAATACCGCCTGTCAGGCCAACAAGGGGTAATTGTCCTTTTAATGCGGCTAGGCTAGCTTGCTCAGCAGGAGTGTTTGTATAGTCTGCGGCCATAACAGCTCAATAATGCCAGCAATAGCAAGAAAAGGGCCAAATGGAAAAGCGGTGCGATGATTTTGTTTATTCCAAACTAGCCAAATAAGGCCACCAATCAGTCCAGTCAGGGATGCTATGAGAAGAATGCTGGGTAATAGCTGCCAGCCAAGCCAGGACCCTAAAGCTGCCAAGAGTTTTGCATCTCCCATGCCTATGCCATTCTGTTTCTTGAGTGCGCGATAAAGGACGTTTAATAACCACAGACCTGTATAGCCAAGAATGGCGCCAATGATTGAATCTTGAAAAGAGGCAAAACCTTGGTTTGAAAGGCCGTTAAATAGTAGACCCGTGAAAATGAGCGGCAGGGTGATGATATCGGGCAGTCTGAAGGTGCGCAAATCAAAATAGGCTAAATACAGTAAGACCAATATTAGGAATACTTGGATCCACTCTGAAAAAGCAATATTACCCATTAAACAATTTGTCCTAAATTAAATATGGGGAGATACAAGATTATGACTAGGCTTCCAATGATGAGTCCAACAACAATAATCAATAAAGGCTCCAAACTGTGACTAAGGGTATTTAGGCGATGGCTTAATTGGTTGCTCAATATAGTTGCGCGCCTCTCTAGCATATCAGCGAGTGCGCCACTTTCCGAGGCAATCCTTAAGAGCTGCAGTGTCTCTAGGTCAAACAATGAATGTTGAGGATCAGTCTTTGCTATGGCATCACCAAGCGACCAGCCGCGGGTCAAGTGCTTAAATATTTCAGCACTGAAATCATGGCTAAGCCAATGGTTTGATGATTGGGCGGTCACTCTGAGTGCATCAGGTAGTGGTAATCCAGATTTCAGCAGATGGCCCAATGTGCGACACCAATAACTCAGCGTAGCTAATCTAAGGAGCTGCCCAATTAAGGGTATGTAAAAACTAAGTCGATCGCATTGCTTTTGTAGTTTAGGAAGTTTGATCCATGCAAAACTAAAGACGCTGACTAGGCTGATTAGAGTTACCACCATCTCAATATAAAAAGTTTCAAACCAGGCGGATAGTTCAATTAATGCTTTTGTTGGGGCTGGCAGCTCTGCTTGAAAATGACCAAATACATCCTTAAAGACTGGTACAACCCAAATCATCATCACAATCACTAGTAGACAGGAGCTTGTTAGGGTGATGAGGGGATAACTCATCGCCTGTTGTATTTTTCGTCGCAATTCAATTTGAGCCTCAAGTTGTGCGCAGATAGTTTTCAGTGCTAGATTAAAGTCGCCTGTGCGCTCACTAACTCGAATCAAATTAATAAACTCCATAGAAAACAGATTTTGTTGGCTGTGCAGGCATTGAGAAAAGCTCTCACCCCTTTTAAGTTGCACATAGATGCCACTAATCCAGGCAAGCCAAGATTTGGGTGCGGTAGAGTAAATGAGTGCAATTGCATTCAAAAGTGGTAAGCCGGACTCGAGGAGCGTTAGGAGTTGGTCGGCAAAATGCAATTGATCTTGCTTGCTTAGTGTCATGCACCTACTTCTGATTCTAGGTCCGCCTGTGTAATGAATCCTGCTTGTACATGGGCTAAGCCAGCTGCTTGCATAGAGGTGAATGAAGGCGAGGGGTCAAAGAGTTTAGATCGACTAATTACTTCATGAACCCCAATGCGTCCAAAGTAACCGCTATCACCGCAGTTTATGCACAAGGTCTTTTCGTGCGAATTTTGATTAAGGCATTGATGGCAAGTCCTTCTGACCAAGCGCTGTGAAGTGACAATCAGTAAGCAAGACTCGAGAGACTCTTGATCAATTCCCAGATGCTGAAGTCTTGGTATGGTCCCGCGTGCATTACGGGCATGTAGGGTACTTAGAATGAGATGCCCTGTTTGTGCTGCCTGAATCGCTAAGTGTGCTGTGGCAGCATCACGAATTTCACCAATCATGATGACGTCAGGATCTTGTCTCAGCAAGGCGCGGATGATGGTTGGAAAGTCTAGTCCAGCCCGTGGGTGATAGGCAACTTGATTGACCCCTGCCAGACGAATTTCAATCGGATCCTCAATGGAGCACAAATTGCGATGAGGTTGGTTCAGATGTCTTAGGCAGCTATACAGAGTGCGAGTCTTGCCGCTACCTGTGGGTCCCGTCACGATGATTAGTCCATTGGGTTGGGCAAGTGCACTTTGGACTTCGCACAATTGATCTGGAAGCAGGCCAATTTCCTTAAGATCAAGATCTTCGGCGCAGCTTGGCAGTATTCGAATGACACCTTTTTCTCCATGAAGGGTTGGCAGAATTGAAACACGGCAATCTCTATCGGGCTTGGAGAAATTGTGCCCAATACAAAGGCGTCCATCTTGTGGAAGCCGTTTCTCTGCAAGATCTAAGCGAGCTAGAACTTTGACGCGTGCAATCAGGCGTTCATGCAATTCAATGGGGTAGTGAGAGTGAACTCGTAATAAACCATCCACTCGAAATCGAACGAGGGTGGCTTGAGCTCCAGCCTCAATATGAATATCACTCGCTCTAGTATCTAGGGCATGAGCAGCAATTTCATACCAAGTGCGAATGATTAGTGATTCATCTTGAGCAACGCTCAATCTTGTTCTTGGGCTTGGGAGGGTCGATAGAGTTTTACTGTTTTTACGCCATGTTCATGAAATTGAATAATTTCCATGACTATCCCTGCGATACGAATACTGACATCGTGATCTGGAATAGCCTCTAGCTTTTCAAGAATAAGGCCATTTAATGTACGCGGCCCATCCAAAGGAAGATTGAGATTTAGTAGGCGATTAAGGTCTCTTAGTGAGGCGCTACCGCTTGCTAGATAGGTTCCATCATCAAGCCAATGTGGATCGGTAGAAAGATTGGAGAAGGAGGTAGTGAACTCACCAATCAGCTCCTCAACAATATCCTCAAAGGTAACAAGACCCAGCACTTCGCCATACTCATTTACAACCAAGCTCAAGCGCTGTTGATTGTCTTGGAAAAACTGCATTTGCTGCAAGACTGGTGTGCCGCTCGGAATAAAGTAGGGCTCATTTAGTAGGACTCTAAAATCCTCATGCTTTAAGTCGGTATCACCCAACAATGACAAGGCTTTTTTGACTGAGAGGATGCCGACAATTCGCTCAGAGTCCTGGTCACATACTGGTAATTTGTTGTGATAGCAGGTTTCTAATTGTTGAACCACTTCATCAATGGGTCTTGATAGGTCTAAAACTTCAATTTTGGACCTAGGCGTCATCACATCATCCACCGTGATGTTTTCTAGGTTAAACAGGTTGAGCAAAATATTGCGATGATGGTTGGAAACAAAGCGGTTCGATTCCAGTACTAGACTGCGTAACTCTTCCTTGCTCATGGCCCTGCTATCGGAGGACGATTGCAGGCCAGAGACTTTCATTAGGCCTGAGACAAAGCTATTAATAAACCAGAGTAAAGGCTTTAGTAAAAATGTCAGCGGCAAAATAACCCAGCCAACATTAGAGGCAATTTTTTCCGGAAATGCTGCCCCGATAACTTTGGGGGTAATTTCACTAAAAATAATAATAAGCAGTGCAACCACTAAGGTGGCGATCGAGAGTACGAGACCACTGTCGCCAAAAATATGCAGAGCAATGCCGGTTACCAAGATAGGTAAAACAGTATTAATAAGATTGTTAGAGATCAGTAGAACGGATAGCAGTGAATCAATACGTTTTAGGAGTCTTTCAGCCAGAGCTGCTCCTGGATTACCGCTATTGGCCATTGCACGAAGACGATGACGGTTGGAGGACAGCATGCTGGTTTCAGCCATCGAGAAGAAGCCAGAGAGTGCTAGTAAAAATAGGACTAGAGCAACTTGGCCATAAATAGGCCAATCGTCAAAAAAAGTGTCCATGCGTTCCGCCTAAAAAAGTAAGGATCAGTCAATATAGCAAAGTGGCATGAAGCAAGCTATAGCCATGATGTAAAGAGTGGTCAGTTAACCTGTTTAATTATGTGAGAATGAACCCTATGACAGCCTGTCCAAAGCCATTGACTGCCAATAGTCCAAGTTACTGTGTGATTGCAGCACCTTTTGGCCGCCTGGGAATTTTGACTGAACTGGTGGACGGAAGTTTAATGTTGTCAAAAATTGACTACTTACCAACTGAAGAGGTTTTAATAGCACCAAAAAATGCACTAGCAAAAGAGGTGGCACGCCAGTGCAGGGCATATTTCAAAGATCCCACCTGGCAATTTGATTTACCTACAAAACCTACAGGTACTGAACATCAGAAAAAGGTATGGGCCAGCATTCAAGATATACCAGCTGGTAGAACGAAAACGTATGGTGAGTTAGCCAAGAAAATCAAGAGTGCTCCGCGGGCAGTGGGCACTGCATGTGGTGCAAATCCTTACCCTTTAATTGCACCTTGCCATAGAGTAGTTTCTGCTCAAGGAATTGGGGGATTTATGAAAGAGGATTCCCCGGGCTTGTATCGACAAATTAAGCTCTGGCTTTTAAAGCACGAGGGTGCTTTGTAAGGCTTTATTTAATCAAGGCTCTACTGTTGAGGTAGAAAAAAGCCCTCATCAGTACATCGCTTTTAACAGCAATCTTGGTAAAGCCATAAAACTTCATGACAGCGCTTTTTGAAAGCTTGACCTCATCTTTGCTATTAAATTCTGCGCGCTGAGCAATTTTCGTAAGCGTCATTACTGCTAAGCCGAAGGCTAAAAAGCAAAAGCGTCTCATTCCCAGCTCTTGTTTGGGAATGAGCAGAATATATTGCAGAGAGTCTTGCAATTTTTGATGGGCAATTTTTAAAAGCTCCGTTTGACTCACATTCATTGGCTTCCATGAAACTCCGCGCGCCTTATCCTCTGGAGAGTCCTTAAGAATGTTGGTCATTTGTAGTGCTTGACCAAATGCAATGGCTAAATTTTCATGTCCGACGAGCTCTCTTTCAAAAGCCCGCGAGTGATTGCTAAATATGGTGGTTAGCAGCTCGCCTACTACGCCAGCAACCACATAGCAATACTTTTCAAACTCTGCGAGGTCTTGAAGGCCAGCTTGATTCTGTTTGCCATGAAAGAAGGACATTCCCTCTGACATGATTGATACGCAGCGACTGACGGCCTGTTGGTCATTGCTGGAGCAAGTGTGCAGTATTCGTAAAACGGTAGGGGTATTCGCAATCAAATCAAGCTCATCTGGATTGCTGTAATCTTTTAATGCCTTAAGACAGGGTTCAACAAAACTTTCAACTGGCATCTTTTCAAGAACGGCATCTAAAAAAAGTGCTGAGAGTGACTGCTTGGTCTGGGCGTTTAATCCTGCCGCATCTTCAATAGTGTCAACAATGCGGCAAAGCAAATAGGTGTTGCCAACTACTTTCTCGATGCTCGGTGGCAGAAGCGGTATGGTGAGAGCAAAGGTACGCGATACAGAGCTTAGGATGGCTTTTTGGTATGCCAAATCAGCGGAGGGGTTGGATATTTGGGTTTGCTTGGGCGCTCTCACTCTTGAATTATGTCAGACCAGCGTCTTTCATGGATGGCTCCAAATGAGCGCTTTTTTGCTAACTGCCAAAAGTGACATGGCCATATAATTTCATCACATTTCAGAAGGAGCATGTAGGCGTGCTAATTTGGTTCGTCATTATTTATTGGGTAGTCTCGGTGGGAATTGGTTTGTGGGCCGCCCTGCGAGTCAAAAATACCGCTGACTTTGCTGCGGCTGGTCATAGCCTTCCTCTGCCGATCGTTACTGCAACAGTATTTGCTACTTGGTTTGGATCTGAAACTGTTCTAGGAATACCCGCGACTTTTCTGAAAGAGGGTTTGGGGGGTGTAGTTTCTGATCCATTCGGATCATCTCTTTGTTTGATTTTGGTTGGCCTCTTTTTTGCGCGGCATCTCTATAACCGTCGCATGCTCACCATTGGTGATTTCTTTCGTGAAAAGTATGGACGCACGGTAGAGGTTTTGGTAACTCTGTGTATCGTGGTTTCCTATTTGGGTTGGGTGGCTGCACAAATAAAAGCATTGGGTCTTGTATTCAACGTTGTTTCTGAGGGCAGCATTTCTCAGACAGGCGGTATGTTGATTGGTGCTGGTAGTGTGCTGATTTACACCTTGTTTGGGGGTATGTGGTCAGTTGCCATTACTGACTTTATTCAAATGATCATCATTGTGATTGGCATGCTCTATATCGGCGGTGAAATGACCTCTCAGACTGGCGGTATTGGCGTGGTCATTGAGCATGCAGCCGCAGCCGGTCAATTCAGTAATTTCTGGCCGGATATGAATTTGGCATCCATCTTGGGTTTTGTTGCCGCTTTGTGCACCATGATGTTGGGATCAATCCCGCAACAAGACGTATTTCAGCGGATTACCTCCTCTAAGAATGTCAATACTGCTGTTCAAGCTGCGTTGCTGGGCGGAGTGTTGTATTTCATTTTTGCTTTTGTACCGATGTACTTAGCTTATTCGGCAATCTTGATCAGTCCAGACTTGGTGAAGCAATATTTAAATACTGATTCACAAATGATCTTGCCGAAATTGATTCTGAATCATGCGCCATTAATTGCACAGGTAATGTTCTTTGGAGCACTTTTATCGGCTATCAAGAGTTGTGCGAGTGCCACCTTATTGGCTCCATCGGTCACATTTGCTGAAAACATTGTGCGAGGCTTTTTTAAGCATTTGTCTGACCAGGATTTGCTAAAGGTCATGCGAATTACCGTGCTCTGTTTTGCAGTAGTAGTGACATTCTTTGCCATTAATTCAAATCTTTCCATCTTCAAAATGGTGGAGAACGCCTACAAGGTGACCTTAGTGGCTGCATTTGTTCCATTGGCGTTTGGTGTGTATTGGTCAAGAGCCAATTCTTTGGGTGGCTTGTTGGCGGTAGTTGGAGGTCTTACGGTCTGGATCAGTTGCGAAACCTTGGCGCCCGATGCCATCATGCCCCCTCAATTGGCTGGCTTGGTGGCGAGTATTGCAGGTATGCTTTTAGGTAGCCTAGTGCCCAGAGACCAATTAAAGGCCATTTAAGCAAATATTGCTTAAAAATTAGGCAACTTTAATTGCTGCAGCGCAAAAACCCAATTAAAATAAATCCAATTCAAAATTTTTAGTTCTTATGGAGTTCCTATGAAAATCTGTGTGATTGGTGGGGGTGGCGCTATTGGCGGTTACCTAGCTGTCATGTTGGCGCGAGCAGGCAACGATGTTACTGTTGTTGCGCGTGGCGCAACTTT
The DNA here is from genome assembly GCF_018881815.1 of Polynucleobacter sp. MWH-HuK1. Taxonomy (GTDB): domain Bacteria; phylum Pseudomonadota; class Gammaproteobacteria; order Burkholderiales; family Burkholderiaceae; genus Polynucleobacter. The sequence continues at coordinate 184,474 of NZ_JACVPP010000001.1, read as the reverse complement.
AGCGGCGATTAAAGAGCGTGGTCTTGCTCTGATTATGGATGACCAACCAGAGCCTTTAGTTGCCCAAGTAAAAGCAGTGGAAAAAATTCGTGATGCTGAAGCTCCAGATGTAGTCATTCTGGCAGTGAAGGCGCATCAGGTGGAGCCGATCATTGATGACCTAGCTGCAATCATGGGGCCAGAAACCATTTTGATTCCAATGCAAAACGGAATTCCTTGGTGGTACTTCCAAAAGCTGGGTGGCGATTACCAAGACCACTCAGTTGAAACAGTGGATGCTGGTGGTGTTGCTAAGAATGCGATTAATCCTAATAACATTATTGGATGCGTAGTTTATCCAGCAACCTTTACTCAAGCGCCAGGCGTGATTCGTCACGTGGAAGGAAACCGTTTCCCATTGGGCGAGCTAGACGGCAAGTCTACTGAGCGTATTCAAAAAATGTCCGAGATGATGGGCGCGGCTGGATTTAAATCACCTATCTTGGATGACATTCGTTCAGAGATCTGGCTCAAGCTTTGGGGCAATATGACTTTCAATCCAATTAGCTCACTAACACACGGCACTTTGGAAGGTATCTGCCAATACCCATTAACCAAAGAGTTAGCGCGCAACATGATGGCTGAAGCTCAGACCATTGCTGAGAAGTTGGGCGTTACTTTCCGTGTTGATATTGAGCGTCGTATTGCGGGTGCTGAAAAAGTTGGTAAGCACAAAACCTCCATGTTGCAAGACTTAGAGGCTGGGCGTAGCTTGGAGATTGATGCTTTATTAGGTTCAGTGATTGAGCTTGGTAAGATCACGCAAACTCCAACCCCTTGCTTGAACACTGTTTTTGCTTTGACGAAGTATTTGGATGAAAACGTCCAAGCCTCTAAAGGTAGCTTGGCGTTGCCTTCAGTATCAGGCTACTAAAAGTTAAAGTTACTACAAATAAAAAACCCTTGCTACTTAGCATAGCAAGGGTTTTTGCTTTTCTGAGTTCTAAATTACTCGAAACGATTATCGAGTTGCCCTACGCCATCAATAATGATGCTGACATTACTGCCGGGTTTCATTGATCCGACGCCTACAGAAGTGCCGCAGGCAATGATGTCGCCTGCTTCGAGTGGCACGTCTTGCGAGATCAGGCTGACCAATTTTGCAGGGGGAAAAATCATATCTGCTATTGGGTAGTTTTGACGCTCTTGATCATTGAGGATTGTCTTGATGTTGAGCTTGCTTGGGTCAACATCAGTGGTGATGAAGGGACCAAATACACCAAAGGTATTAAAGCTTTTTGCTCGAGTCCACTGAGCATAGCCGGGGTCGCGATTCAGAATTTCAATTGCAGTCACATCATTGATGCAGGTGTAACCAAAGATCGCTTTAGCAGCCTCTGCTTCATCCGCCTCATGACAGCGCTTGCCAATCACAATTCCAAGCTCGCCCTCGTAAACCACTTTTCCTGTATAAGATTTGGGTGTGCGAATCACTTGGTTTGCCGCCAAGAATGAGTTGTTTCCTTTGAGGAAGTACAAAGGCTCAGCTGGTACCGCATGTTCAAGTTTGGTGACTAAGGCATGGAAGTTATCCACCATGGCAACCATTTTTGAAGGAGTGCATGGAATATCGATAGTGACATCAGATAATTTGATGGTTTCACCAGTCGCCTTGGGTCCGCTGAACAAATCACCCTCGTACACGGAGATTTGGTCACCCTTTACCTGTCCTAAACCACTTTTTCCTTGATGCTGAAATCTAAGCCACTGAGCCATAATAAGTTCCTATGAAGTTAAATATTTGATATGCAATATCTTACAGGGATGAGTTGATGTCTAAGACTTCTGAGCTTGAATTTGCACCAGAACAGGATCAGCCTGTTCGATATATGGAGCGCACCCGAAGTTATTACTTGGGTTTGGGTTATGAAAATCCCTATGTTTGGGCTCACTACCTTGATGTGCCTTTCGCCGCCATCAAAAAGCCTCTATCTCAATCAGCATTAGGGCTCATTACTACAGCTGTTCCATATGACTCAGATAAGGGTCCGCAAGGTCAGGGAGCTCCTTACAACTCAACGGCTAAGTTTTATCAGCCGTACCAACAATCTATCGAAGGGAAAGTTGATTTACGGATTGCCCATGTCGGCATTGACCGCAAGAACGCCAATATGGAAGATAGTAATTGCTGGTTTCCGCTGGAGGCTGCTAAGAGGGCGGCGGCAACGGGAGAGATAGGTACGCTTTCACCCCATTTTTATGGCTTACCCACTAATCGCAGTCAGCGTCATACATTGGAAGTAGATGCGCCACGTATTTTGGAAATGCTTCAATTGGATGGCGTAGATATAGCGGTATTGATTCCAAATTGCCCGATTTGTCATCAGAGTCAAAGTTTATTGGCGCGGTATTTGGAGGCTGCCGGAATTTCTACTGTGGTGATGGGAGCTGCAAAGGATATTGTTGAATATTGCGGCGTACCGCGATTCTTATTTAGCGACTTTCCTTTGGGTAATGCTGCAGCAAAGCCGAATGAAGTTGCTTCGCAGGATCTCAATTTTCAATTAGCTTTGCGTCTTCTTGAGTCTGCTCCTGCGCCACGCACAACCGTTCAGTCACCATTGAAGTGGTCTGATGATTCTTCTTGGAAGTTGGATTACTCCAATCTGGATAGGCTGTCTTCGCAAGAAATTGCACGATTGCGTGAAGAGGCTGAGCAGGCACGAATTACAGCACGCGAACTCAGGGTGAAGACCTTAGGGGCTTAGGTTTGTCTTGTAAGTGAATACGCACAGAGTGCTTCTAGCGCTTGACTGGCTGGGTTTACGGGGAGATCCTTGAGATAAGACAGGGCTAGGTCTGCTTCGCGTTTGGCTGCTGCTTGTGTGTAATCTAGTGCGCCAGAATTTTGCACGGCAGCCAAAATTTGTGCAAAAACGTCATCCGGCAAATCTTGGTTTTGCTCAATTGCCGCACGCACTAAAAGTCGTTCTTCATTGGTGCCGTTTTCTAATAAGTAAATCAGCGGCAACGTTGGTTTACCTTCACGCAAATCATCACCAGCATTTTTTCCCATTTGTGCGGCATTGGCTGTGTAATCGAGAAGATCGTCCATTAGCTGAAAAGCGGTGCCGATGTGACGACCAAATGCAGCAGCTTGTTCGCGTTGTGCATCGGTAGCATTGGCAAGAATGGCGCCTAACTCGGTAGAAGCCTCGAATAATTTAGCTGTTTTATAGCGGATGACTTGTAGGTAGCTAGCTTCATCAACTTCTGGATCATTCATATTCAGGAGTTGCAGAACTTCGCCCTCAGCAATCGTGTTGGTTGCATCTGACAGAATTTGCATCACCCTTAAGTCATTTGGACTCACCATCATCTGGAAAGCTCGTGAATATAGGAAATCACCGACTAAAACGCTTGCAGCATTGCCAAAAGCGGCATTTGCTGTCTCACGACCTCTTCTGAGGGTGGATTCATCGACTACGTCATCATGAAGTAGGGTGGCTGTATGGATAAACTCAACAACAGCGGACATCTCCAAAATATGGGGGGTTTCTTTGCCGTTAGCCAGGGATTTGGCCATTAACATCAAAAGTGCAGGTCTTACCCGTTTGCCGCCTGCCTGGATGATGTAGGTCGAAATTTGATCAATTAAGGCTACTTTTGAGGCCAAGCGCTGACGAATAACCTCATCTAAGGCCTTGAAATCTAAGGTAATTGGCGCCAGGATTTGGCTTAAGTCATTGGTTTTGACAGTGCTAGGCATGCAAGATATAATAACGGGCTTAGCTGGTCCAGGGTGGATTGGCTTAAATGTAGATATTAATTGAGGTTTCAAACCATGTACGCGGTCATAAAAACCGGTGGCAAACAGTATAAAGTTGCTGCAGGCGAAAAATTGAAAATAGAACAGATACCAGCGGAAATCGGCAGCGAAATCACTCTTGACCAAGTCCTCGCCGTTGGCGAAGGCGCTTCACTGAAATTAGGTGATCCATTGGTTAATGGTGCAGCTGTGATGGCCACTGTCGTCTCCCAGGGACGTCACGATAAAGTGACAATCTTTAAGATGCGCCGTCGCAAGCATTATCAAAAGCACCAAGGCCATCGTCAGAATTTCACTGAAATTTTGATCAACACGATTAAAGCCTAATTCAGGTAGGAGAAAGATATGGCACAGAAAAAAGGTGGCGGCTCAACACGAAATGGTCGCGACTCAGAATCGAAACGCTTAGGCGTTAAGGTATTTGGCGGCGAGCATATCAATGCTGGCAGCATCATCATTCGTCAACGTGGCACACGTGTTCATCCGGGTGTAAATGTTGGTATTGGTAAAGATCACACTTTGTTTGCCTTAATTGACGGACAAGTGGAATTCGGCGTTAAGGGTGCTTTGAAGAAGGCCCAAGTTTCAGTGCTGCCTCGTTCATAAGGCGCCTGACTGAGACTCGTTTGATTCAGATTTATTCCGAATTTAACTCTTAGGAACAGGCCTCGCTAAGCGAGGCCTTTTTTATTCATGAAATTTATAGACGAAGCACGTATTGAAGTGATTGCCGGGCAAGGTGGTGCCGGAAGTGCATCTATGCGCCGTGAAAAGTTTATTGAATTCGGTGGTCCGGACGGCGGCGATGGCGGTAAAGGCGGTAGCGTTTGGGCTACAGCAGATCGCAACATCAATACTTTGATTGATTACCGCTACGCAAAAACACACACTGCAAAAAATGGTGAGCCTGGCCGTGGTGCTGATTGTTATGGCCGTGCTGGCGATGACATTGAGCTGCGCATGCCTGTTGGCACCATCATTTCTGACTATGAAACTGGTGAACCAATTGCCGACTTAACTACGCATGGCGAACGTCTTTGCTTGGCGCAGGGTGGTGTTGGTGGTTGGGGCAATATTCACTTCAAGAGTAGTACTAATAGAGCGCCACGTCAAAAGACGAACGGCAAACCCGGTGAGCGCCGTAAATTGAAATTGGAACTCAAGGTATTGGCTGACGTCGGTTTGTTGGGTATGCCTAATGCGGGTAAATCAACATTGATCACTGCCGTTTCAAATGCGCGTCCAAAGATTGCGGATTATCCATTTACAACCCTGCATCCAAATCTGGGTGTGGTGCGTGTTGGCGCTGAGCGTAGTTTTGTGATTGCTGATATTCCTGGTTTGATTGAAGGTGCGGCTGAAGGTGCTGGCTTGGGCCATCGCTTCTTGCGCCATTTGCAACGCACGGGTGTGCTTCTCCACTTGGTCGATATCGCTCCATTTGATGTGAACGTTGATCCGGTGGCTGATGCCGTGGCGATCGTGAATGAGTTGCGTAAGTATGACGAAGCCTTAGTTGAGAAACCACGTTGGCTGGTACTAAATAAAGTCGACATGATCCCTGAAGAGGATCGCAAAAAGGTTGTTGCTGACTTTGTGAAAAAGTTCAAGTGGAAAGGTCCTGTATTTGAGATTTCTGCTTTGACTGGCATGGGTTGCGATAAGCTTTGCTACTCTTTACAAGATTATTTAGATTCTATTCGTCGTGACCGGGATGATGCTGATGAGCGCGCTCAAGATCCTCGCTATCAAGACCAGCTAGAAGATAAAAAACCAGATTAAATATTCCATTTACTCTTTGCTATGAACGCTAAAAAAACTCAACGGATTGTTGTCAAAGTAGGATCTAGCCTTGTTACCAATAATGGTGAAGGTTTAGATCATGCTGCGATTGCTATGTGGGCCGAGCAAATGGCAATCCTATTAAAGGCTGGCCATGAAGTGTTGATGGTGAGCTCAGGTGCAATTGCCGAGGGTATGCAACGTTTGGGATGGACTAAGCGTCCACAAGAGATCCATCAGCTACAGGCAGCTGCTGCAGTTGGCCAGATGGGTTTGGTGCAGGTTTATGAGAGTTGTTTTGCGCGCTTCAATTTGCGTAGCGCCCAGATCTTGCTGACGAATGCGGATTTGGCTGATGCCGAACGAAATGCCAATGCTAGAGCCACTCTAGATACGTTATTGAAATTAGGTGTTGTTCCAATCATTAACGAGAATGACACAGTAGTTACAGATGAAATTAAGTTTGGTGACAATGATAGTCTTGCTGCATTGGTAACCAATTTAATTCATGCAAATCTCTTGGTTATATTGACTGATCAAGGCGGTTTATTTACTGCAGACCCACGTCATAATCCTAATGCCACATTGTTGGTGGATGCTATTGCTGGCGATCCTGCCTTAGAAAAAATGGCTGGTGGTGCAGCAAGCGAGCTAAGTAAAGGTGGAATGCTCACAAAGGTATTGGCCGCCAAGATTGCTGTGAAGACTGGTGCAGCAACGGTAATAGCTTCTGGACGTGAGCCTAATGTGTTGACGCGTTTATTAGCCGGCGAGAAAATTGGTACGCACTTAAGTGCAGACTAGTTTTTAATTAATTTCCTGGAATATTAAAGGAGTTGGTTGGTTTCTGCCCCCCTATAAAGCCATTAGGATTTAGAGAGCTCAAAATAGTTTGGATACTCTTTTCTTGATTGTTGAAGTTGCAGAATGCGCCTTGAGCTAGGGAGGCTTGATAGCGATTTGGGATATTGCTTTGAATTGCGCGCCAGGTAGATAGAGGATTTTCTCTCCAGACCCCATTTTCTAAAGTGCCATACAGACGCCACTGAAATGAATCGCAGCGAATGCCTTCGTATTGAGTTTGCACATTACCGCCAGGACTTTTCATAACGACTATATAGCGAGTTACTCCATCTGTTCCTATGAGTATTGAGTCTGTATCCACGGCAAATTTGAAAATCGTGTGTTGAGATACGTAAAAAGGCACTAGAGTCACTTGGTTGGGTGGATTCAGTGGCATTGTAGTTGTGCCCTCTTTAAATACCATTGGCGCAAAAGGATCTACGCCGCTAATCAGGGCATCTCCAGCGCATGCGGACAAGGCGATGCCAAAAATAGCGCCGCAGAAGTAAGGTAAGGTGCGTTTCATGAGAATCTTCATTTGGATTAGTCTTTTGGGTTTTCATCCTTATGGTGGTCATGGCGTTCACCGTAAAAGGACTGAATTAAATCGAGAGGAGATCCCCAGGCAAGCTGCTGCATACGCATTCCGCGTGATAGGTAGCGTGCCAATTCGGATAATGCAAGTTGATACACTTCGCGTTTGAAGCCAATAACGGCATCTAATTGAATCCAAAATGGAACCCAGCGCCATGCATCAAACTCAGGATGCTCTGAGGCGCGTAGTTGGATATCGCTATCTAAACCAACTAGACGCAAGAGAAACCAGATTTGTTTTTGTCCGCGATAGGCAGCGCGGTGTACGCGGGCGGAGTTTTGGCGGCGCAGGTATTCCTCAGGGACGTCGTAGCGAAGCCAATCCCTGGTGCGTCCAATAATTTGGACATGCTCCGGCAGTAAGCCAACCTCCTCATGCAATTCGCGGTACATAGCCTGTTCAGGGCTCTCACCATGCTGAATCCCACCCTGTGGGAATTGCCACGAATGCTGCCCAACGCGTTTTCCCCAGAAAACCTCGTTACGGCTGTTGAGGAGGACAATGCCGACATTCGGGCGATACCCTTCACGGTCAAGCATGATCGTGCCTCAAATCCTTTAAAATCAACGATTTGATTATATCCATACATGAAAGCCTCACAATCATTTCTCGCCACGCTAAAAGAAGCCCCCTCCGACGCTGAGGTGGTTTCACACAAGCTTATGGTGCGCGCAGGATTAATTCGCAAGCTCAGCGCAGGCGTCTACAACTATTTACCGCTGGGCTTGAAGGTGATTCGCAAGGTGGAAAACATCATTCGCGAAGAAATGAACCGTGCTGGCGCCATTGAGTTGCTCATGCCGATGATTCAACCTGCCGAATTATGGCAAGAAACCGGTCGCTGGGAAAAGATGGGTCCCGAGTTGCTCCGCATCAAAGATCGCCATGATCGCGATTTCTTAATTCAGCCAACTTCTGAAGAAGTGATTACGGATTTGGCTCGCAATGAGATTAAGAGTTACAAGCAGTTGCCAGTCAACTTTTATCAAATCCAAACTAAGTTCCGCGATGAGCGTCGTCCTCGTTTTGGCATCATGCGTGGTCGTGAGTTCAGCATGAAAGATGCTTACTCATTCGATCGTGATGTTGAGGGTCTCAAGAAGTCTTACCAAATCATGTTTGATGCATACACTCGCATCTTCAAGCGAATGGGTCTCCAATTCCGTGCAGTAACTGCTGATAACGGCGCCATTGGCGGATCTGGCAGTCAAGAGTTCCACGTGATTGCCGATACAGGTGAAGATGCAATTGTGTATTGCCCTAATTCTGATTACGCGGCTAATTTGGAAGCGGCGGAATCAGTTGCTTTGATAGCCAGTCGTGCTGCAGCTTCAGCGGCAATGAGCAAAGTTCCAACGCCTGATAAAACCAATTGCGCTGATGTCGCTAAGTTCTTAAATGTTCCGCTTGAGTCCACTATCAAGTCCTTGCTATTTGCTGTCGATCAAGAAAACGGACCAGCAAAGCTGTTTATGTTGCTGGTGCGTGGCGATCATGAGCTCAATGAAGTGAAGGCTAGCAAGATTCCTGGAATGGCCGAATCTCGTTTTGCAACAGAAGCAGAGATTAAACAAGCTTGTAATGCGCCTGCGGGCTACTTGGGCCCTGTCGGTGTGAGTGCTGATGTGACTGTTGTTGCTGATCGTACGGTTGCCAATATGGCAGATTTTGTTTGTGGTGCGAATGATGCTGGCCATCACCTCACCGGTGTGAACTGGGGTCGTGACTTACCTGAGCCTTTGGTTTTGGATATTCGGAATGCGGTTATTGGTGATCCTTCTCCTGATGGCAAAGGTGCTGTTGATATTTGCCGCGGCATTGAAGTTGGTCATGTATTCCAATTAGGAACACGTTATTCGGAAGCAATGGGTTGCACTTACTTGGATCAACAGGGTAAAGCTCAGTCAATGGTGATGGGTTGTTACGGCATCGGTGTGACACGTTTGCTTGGTGCAGCAATTGAGCAGGGGCATGATGACAAGGGCATTATTTGGCCAATCTCGATGGCCCCATTTGAAGTGGTGATCTGCCCCATGGGTTACGAAAAATCAGAGGCAGTGAAAGCTGCGTGCGATCAATTGCATGATGAGCTATTGGCTGCAGGTGTCGACGTGATTTTGGATGATCGCAATGAACGTCCAGGCGCGATGTTTGCTGACTGGGAGCTTATTGGTGCGCCTTTCCGAGTGGTGATTGGCGATCGTGGTTTGGCAGATTCTTTAGTGGAATTCAAAGGTCGTGCTGATACTGAATCCCAAAACATCGGGCTGACGGAGATTAAGGCGAAAGTCATTGCTGCAGTACAAGCTGCGAAAAAAGCTATTGTTTAAGCAATCGATCGCTTAAGCCATCTCTTAAATTAGCTTTTATATTTAGTTATTTCTTAAAGAGTCCGCCAATACCCTTGGCGGCTCCTTTTGCAGCCATGGTGGCCATGGTGCGCGCCATTTTTCCGCCCTTGAATTGCTTCATCATGGTTTGCATTTGCTCGAACTGTGCGAGCAGGCGATTGACTTCTTGCACTTCCACGCCAGAGCCCGCTGCAATTCGACGCTTGCGACTGGCTTTGAGTAATTCGGGTTTTCTGCGCTCTTGAGGCGTCATGCTGTCAATAATTCCACGCATGCGCGTGGTCTGTTTATCGGCATTACTTAAATTAGTTTTGGAAGCCGCATGTGCTATTTGACTTGGCAACTTATCCATCAGGCTAGCCATGCCACCCATCTTTTGCATCTGCATGAGTTGATCGCGGAAATCCTCAAGATCAAATCCGCCTTTAGAAATCTTGTTGGCTAATTTTTCGGCTTTAGCAACATCGACATGCTGCTGAGCTTGCTCAACCAAGGCAAGGATATCTCCCATTCCCAGGATGCGGTTTGCCATGCGCTCGGCATCAAACGCTTCTAGACCATCCATCTTTTCGGCGACGCCGATAAATTTAAGTGGTACACCAGTGACTTGGCGAACTGAGAGGGCTGCACCACCACGGGAGTCACCGTCTAACTTAGTCAGAACCACGCCAGTTAGTGGCAGCGCTTCGTGGAAAGCTTTAGCGGTATTCACGGCATCTTGGCCGAGCATCGCATCGACTACGAATAAGGTTTCAATTGGGTTGAGGCTGGCATGCAAGGTTTTGATTTCTTGCATGAGCGCTTCATCAATACCAAGACGACCTGCGGTATCGACTAAGACAACATCAAAGTAGTGGCGACGAGCCCAATCAAGGGCAGCTAGCGCAATGTCATTGGGTTTTTGACTAACATCGCTTGGGAAAAATTCAGCGCCAACTTGCTTAGTGACTGTTTCTAATTGCTCAATCGCAGCTGGGCGATATACGTCGCAAGAAACCGTGAGCACCTTCTTTTTCTTTTTCTCTTGCAACCATTTTGCTAGTTTGCCAACAGAAGTAGTTTTACCCGCACCTTGTAAACCAGCCATCAAGATCACTGCAGGTGGCTGAGTTGCTAAATTGAGTTCACCACTTTGATTGGTGTCGCCCATCATCACTTGGGATAGCTCACGCTGAACTACGCCAACAAGGGCTTGCCCTGGACTTAAGCTTCCAACCACTTCCTCGCCAAGGGCTTTAAATTTAATTTGCTCAAGCAAAGACTTCACCACTGGAAGTGCTACGTCAGCCTCCAATAGGGCTAAACGGATTTCCCGCAGCATTTCTGCGGTATTGGCTTCAGTAAGGCGGGCTTGGCCCCGCATTGTTTTAACAACGCGAGATAGGCGGTCGGTGAGGTTTTCTAGCATTTATCGATTAGACTTTCCAGATGGATATTTTAGGTTACTCAAGTTACGGATGGCTTCCTTCTGCACTTTATTTGGCGCTTTTGCTGGTTTTAAGCTTCAAAGCCAAGAGCGGCGTGGAGTCTAGGTTCTCAATAGCCATGGTGCAGGCCGCTATTTTTGTAATTTTGGTGATTCACGGGGTACAGCTTCACGACTCTGTCTTCACTCCTGAGGGCTTTGTATTTGGTTTTGCGCAAGATTTATCCTTAATTGCATGGGTTGGCCTAGCCTTTTATTGGTTCCAATCTTGGTTTTTGCCCATCTCCAGTCTGCGTTGGATGGCTTTAATGTTTGCGCTTATTTGTGCATTCCTTCCCAATCTATTTCCCGGAGTCTTAATTTCGCCTAAGGCAGTTTCAGACCCCTGGTTCAAAGGTCATTTTGTTGTGGCGACGGTTGCGGTGGGCTTGTTGAGTTTGGCTGCTATGCACGCCATGCTCATGAGCGTGCAAGATCGTGCCTTGCATCGTCAGTTGGCTATTATTCCAAATAGTCGTTTCGCGCATTGGTTGGAAGATCTTCCGCCATTAATGACGATGGAAAGTCTCCTATTCAACCTACTCTACGTTGGTTTTGCATTGCTAAGCTTGACGGTCTTCTCCGGTTTGCTCTTTTCTCAAACTCTGTTTGGTAAGCCGTTGGTGTTTGATCACAAAACGATATTTGCTTTGGTCTCGTGGGTTTTGTTTGCGGGATTGCTTTTGGCTCGCTGGCGAGTAGGTTTGCGCGGTAGAGCTGCAATTCGTTGGGTATTAAGTGCTTACACAGCATTACTACTTGCTTATGTAGGCAGCCGTTTTGTGCTTGAAGTTATTTTGCAAAGAGCGTAATTCTTGTTTAAGTGGCTTTTATTAATTGTAGGCGCTGGCCTTGTATATCTTTGGATTAAAGGTAAAAAGCAGGCTAAGCTCAATGCTGAAAATCCGCCAGAACCCAGTAAAGATAAGCCTAAGAAGGCTGCCGATCCCGAGGTCATGGTGCAGTGTCAATATTGCAAAGTGCATCTTCCGCAACCAGAAGCAATTGCTTATGACGATCGTTTCTACTGCTCGAAAGAGCATCTGCATGCCCTCGATTCTGACGGCTGGATTGGTAATGCATATTGGCGCATTTCACCTAACCAAGATAGTAGGCCTGAAAATATTCAACCAGATCTTGCGGTAATTCATCACATTAGTCTGCCACCTGGCGAATTTAGAAAGCAGGATTCCAGCGCATATATCGTAGATTTTTTTCAAAACAAGCTAGACCCAAATCAGCACCCTTATTTTGGGGAAATTGCCGATCAAAAAGTATCAAGTCATTTTTTGATTACACGCTCCGGATCGTTGGTGCAGTTCGTATCTACTCGCAAGAAAGCTTGGCATGCTGGAGTTTCTGCATTTCTTGGTAGAGAAAAGTGCAATGACTTTTCGATTGGGATTGAGCTAGAGGGTGATGGCGATACACCATTTGAGGCCGCTCAATACCAGACCTTAACAAACCTCATTCAAAAATTGACAAGCTCATACCCTTGTTTGCAATTTGCTGGACACAGCGATATCGCCCCTGAGCGTAAAACAGATCCTGGAAGACATTTTGATTGGAAAAAGTTCCAAAAAGAGACAGGAATTTCTGCCAAAAAACTGCCCTTCGGTTTGGATTCTCGATAAGGTATTTTTGTATGTGAGCGTCCGCTTACTTTTGCAGCCTTTGTCTAAAAAGGGCTAAAAAATCCGCACCAAAATGAGCCAAAAATAACTAGAAAAGTTAGTAAAAATACTAGTAAATATTTGTCATAAATAGCTTACCAAATACTAAATATTTCCCTATACTTAGTGCCTAATGCACTTCAAGACACTAGATGTAGTGTTTGAATCCAGCAATACCCCATTGTTTTTTAACGATATTTTGTCCAAATAACTCTATATATAGACGCAGGAGCAACATGACATACGCTAATCCACAGACAGCAGACCAATCCTCTGGTGTTAACAACCCAGGAATGACTCCTGCAGGGGCAATGAATCAAGCCCCTTCCGCCGGCTTTGTGGCTGGTGGTGTTGGTGGCACTCAGGCAACGCAATTGTCTGATTACAAAATCATTCGCCGCAACGGTTCCGTTGTTGCATTTGAACCATCGAAAATTGCCATTGCAGTAACCAAAGCATTTTTAGCGGTTAATGGTGGTCAAGGTGCTGCATCTGCACGCGTACGTGAGCAGGTTGAGCAATTGACGCATTCTGTTGTGCGCGCATTATTGCGTAGCCGTCCAAACGGTGGCACTTTCCACATTGAAGATATTCAAGACCAGGTTGAGTTGGCTTTGATGCGTAGTGGTGAGCACAACGTTGCTCGTGCCTATGTTCTTTATCGTGAGAAGCGTAACCAAGAACGTGCTGCTCAACAAGAAATTTCACAAGAAGCACAATCCGCGAATCAGGCTGGTGAGTCTGGCATCAAAGTGACGGATAACGGTGTTGAGAAGTGGCTTGATATGGCTGCTTTGCGCACGGTAATTGAGGCTGCTTGTGAAGGACTGGGCACGCATATTGATGCAACCCCAATCATCACTGAAACCATTAAGAATTTGTATGACGGCGTACCAATGGCTCAGGTCTATGACTCTGCGATCTTGGCATCCCGCACGCTGATTGAAAAAGATCCCGCATACAGCCAAGTAACTGCACGCATTTTGATGCACGTGATTCGTAAAGAAATCTTGGGCAAAGAAGTATTGCAAGGTGACATGCAGGCTGAGTACAGCACCTATTTTGCCAAGTACATCAACGAAGGTATTTCTGCTGAATTGTTAGACCCACGCATGCGTGAGTTTGATTTGCCACGCCTAGCCGCAGCCTTGAATGCAAGTCGTGATTTGCAATTTAACTATCTCGGTTTGCAGACTTTGTATGACCGTTATTTCTTGCACATTGAAGACCGTCGAATTGAGATGCCACAGGCGTTCTTCATGCGCGTTGCAATGGGCTTGGCTCTGAATGAGTTGGATCGCGAGCGTCGTGCAATTGAGTTCTATGAAATCCTTTCTACATTTGATTTCATGTCCAGCACACCAACATTGTTCAATTCAGCTACAACACGTCCACAGCTCTCTAGCTGCTACTTGACCACTGTAGATGATGACCTTGATGGCATCTACGAAGCATTAAAAGAAAATGCTTTGTTGTCTAAGTATGCCGGCGGCTTGGGTAACGACTGGACTAACGTTCGTGCGTTGGGAAGCCATATCAAAGGTACTAACGGTAAATCACAAGGTGTTGTGCCATTCTTGAAAGTGGTGAATGACACTGCCGTAGCTGTTAACCAAGGTGGTAAGCGTAAGGGTGCGGTTTGCGCCTACTTGGAAACATGGCACTTAGATATCGAAGAGTTCTTGGAGTTGCGTAAGAACACAGGTGACGATCGTCGTCGTACCCATGACATGAATACTTCCAACTGGATTCCTGACTTGTTTATGAAGCGCGTTATGGAAGGCGGCGATTGGACTTTGTTCTCCCCATCCAATACGCCTGATTTGCATGACAAGTTTGGTAAAGCTTTTGAAGAAGCTTATGTTGCTTATGAGCAAAAGGCTGATCGTGGTGAGTTGAAGCCATTCCGCCGCATTCCAGCGCAGCAATTGTGGCGCAAGATGCTCGGCATGTTGTTTGAAACTGGCCACCCATGGATCACATTTAAAGATCCTTGCAACATCCGTAGCCCACAGCAGCACATTGGCGTAGTTCACTCATCTAACCTCTGTACTGAGATCACACTTAATACTAATGAGAGCGAAATTGCAGTTTGTAACTTGGGTTCTGTGAACTTAACCGCTCACATGACAACTGATGCCAACGGCAAGATGATTTTGGATCACGAGAAGCTTCAAAGAACAGTTCGCACTGCAATGCGTATGTTAGACAACGTGATTGATATCAACTACTACGCAGTAGCTAAAGCTCGCAACTCCAACTTGAAGCATCGTCCGGTTGGTATGGGCATTATGGGCTTCCAGGATTGCTTACATATGCAGCGTATTCCTTACGCAAGTGATGAGGCAGTAAAGTTTGCAGATTCTTCTATGGAAGCAGTTTGCTACTACGCTTATCAAGCATCCAATGAGTTGGCTGAAGAGCGCGGCGTTTACAGCACATACAAAGGTTCATTGTGGGATCGCGGTATTCTCCCGCAGGATTCGGTAGCGATGCTAGCAGCTGAGCGCGGCGGTTATGTAGAAGTAGACAACTCCTCCACTATGGACTGGAGTGGTTTGCGTGCGCGTATCAAGCAACACGGTATGCGCAATTCAAACTGCGTAGCTATTGCGCCAACGGCAACGATTTCCAACATTATTGGCGTTTCTGCATGTATCGAGCCAACATTCCAGAACTTGTTCGTGAAATCTAACCTTTCCGGCGAATTTACGGTGGTAAACGAGTATTTGGTGCGTGATTTGAAAGATCGTGGCCTCTGGGATGAAGTCATGATTGCTGACTTGAAATACTTTGACGGTACTTTATCCAAGATCGACCGCATTCCACAAGATTTGCGTGATTTATACGCAACAGCCTTTGAGGTTGAGCCAACCTGGTTGGTTGAAGCGGCTTCTCGTCGTCAAAAGTGGATTGACCAAGCGCAGTCATTGAATATCTACATGGCCGGCGCATCTGGCAAGAAATTGGATGACACCTATAAGTTGGCTTGGTTGCGTGGTTTGAAGACAACCTACTATCTCCGCACAATGGCCGCTACTCACGTTGAGAAATCTACCGTTGCTAGTGGTCAGTTGAATGCTGTTTCTAGTGGCGGCGGTGTCAATGGCACCGATGCAGCTGCTTCAGGTGCGGCTGGTGGAATTGAGGCGGATGGCCCAGTGTGCACAATGCGCCCAGGCGATGCAGGATTTGAAGAATGTGAAGCATGTCAATAAGTCATTCGCTTATTGGCTATAAATAGAAGAATTAGGAGAGAGTTATGTTGAATTGGGAAGAGGAAGTTGCTCCAGCACTAGCAAAAGCTGGTCTTGCGCCGCAGCCGGTTGCAGTGGAGCCACAACGTCCACAGCCAGATCAAGTTGCAATAGCAGCACCACAAACTGCTGCGCCTGCACCAGTAGCGGCAGCTAATTTAGCTGGTGGTGCGTCTTTACGTGTAAATGCCGCTGACAAGCGCGTCATTAATGCCAAGACTGACGTAAATCAGTTGGTTCCATTTAAGTACAAATGGGCTTGGGAGAAGTATTTGGCGGGTTGTGCAAACCACTGGATGCCACAAGAGATCAATATGAATCGCGATATCGCGCTTTGGAAAGATCCAAATGGACTAACAGAAGATGAGCGCCGCATTATTAAACGCAATCTTGGTTTCTTCACAACGGCTGATTCTTTGGCCGCAAACAATATTGTTTTGGGTACTTATCGCCACATTACCGCCCCAGAGTGCCGACAATACCTATTGCGCCAGGCTTTTGAGGAAGCGATTCACACCCATGCTTACCAATATATTGTGGAATCTTTAGGCTTAGATCAGTCCGAAATCTTCAATGCGTACAACGAAATTGAGTCAATTCGCGCCAAAGATGAGTTCTTGATTCCATATATTGATGTGCTTACCAACCCAAATTTTAAGACTGGGACTCTTGAAGCTGACCAAACATTGCTCCGTTCACTCATTGTTTTTGCTTGCGTGATGGAAGGTTTGTTCTTTTATGTTGGTTTTACGCAAATACTTGCGATGGGCCGTCAAAACAAAATGACGGGTGCTGCTGAGCAGTATCAATACATCCTTCGCGATGAATCCATGCACTGCAATTTTGGTATCGATTTAATTAACCAAATCAAGCTGGAGAACCCGCAGTTATGGACTTCCGCGTTCAAAGACGAGATCAAATCGATCTTCGAAAAGGCGGTCGAATTAGAGTACCGTTATGCTGAAGATACGATGCCTCGCGGAGTGCTCGGATTGAATGCTCCGATGTTCAAAGGGTACCTAAGATACATTTGTAATCGCAGATGTTTGCAAATAGGACTTGACGCGATGTTCCCAAATGAAGAGAATCCATTTCCATGGATGTCAGAAATGATTGATCTGAAAAAAGAACGAAACTTTTTTGAGACACGCGTTATTGAGTATCAAACCGGCGGTGCGCTTAGTTGGGAGTAGTGAGACGGAAGTAAAGCGCACAACTGGCTAAATAGGAGATTAGACGGTTGGATAGTTTTAGAAGTCAGCAAAACCAGACTCAAATCCGAAAACCCTTGCTCAAGGGTGCCTGGGCTATTCTCTCTATTTTTTCCAGCACATTTAAGAAGCCGTTGTCCTTCGGGGCCGCGGCTTTTTTTCCAGGATTCATTAGCGTGCAGCACTTAGCATCAAGCCGCGCGCCGATGAATGGCTCGCTCGTCAGATCCAAAAGGTTGCAAAACCAGGCGGAAATGAGTGGTCGGGTCTTCTTAATGTAGTTTGTACTAATCCTCACGTGAAGGAGCATTACTATGGCAACTGCCAAGAAAAAACCTGCTGCAAAGAAACCAGCTGCTAAGAAAAAAGTAGCTGCAAAGAAACCAGCTGCTAAAAAAGTAGCTAAGAAGCGTCCTGCTGCTAAAAAAGCTGCTGCTAAAAAGCCTGCTGCTAAAAAAGTAGCTAAGAAGCGTCCTGCTGCTAAAAAAGCTGCTGCTAAAAAGCCTACTGCTAAAAAAGTAGCTAAGAAGCGCCCTGCTGCTAAAAAAGCTGCTGCTAAAAAGCCTGCTGCTAAAAAGCGCGTAGCAAAAAAAAAGTAAGTAAGCCTGCTGCGAAGAAAGTGGGCTCTGCTGTAAAAAAGCCCGCGGCTAAGAAAGCTGCACCAGCGACTAGTGCGTTGAATCCTGCTGCTGCTTGGCCCTTCCCAACTGGCACACGTCCTTAATCAGACGGGTGTTACTAGAAGGGGTCTCTCACGAGACCCCTTTTTTTATTTCTTCAACCAGAACGACTCAAGCTTGAGTCAAAGGTTGCTTAGAAGCTAAAGCCAAACGCAGCTTTAAATTGGCTGGCAATCTGATCTTTGCTTAATTGGTGATTTTGTGGTCCTTGATGGGTAATTTTGATTGATCCCATGAGGCTTGCCAGGCGTCCAGTGATCTCCCAGTCCATGCCATTTTCTAATCCATAGAGTAGGCCGCCGCGGAATGCATCACCGCATCCAGTTGGATCAACCACTTTTGCTGCTGGTACTGGCGGAATTGCGATGCATTTGCCATCAACATAGATGTCGGCCCCTTCAGCACCTTTGGTAACAATCAGCGCCTTCACTCGCTCAGCAACTTTTGCCAAGCTCAACCCTGTTCTTTGCGAAAGCATTTCGCCTTCATAGTCATTTACGGCTAAGTAGCTCGCGATATCGACCAGTTCAAGCAACTCTGGACCATTGAACATCGGCAAGCCTTGGCCTGGATCAAAGATAAATGGAATATTGGCATCGGCCAATTGATGGCAGTGCTCCCACATACCTTGACGACCATCGGGGGCGACAATCCCTAACTTTGCCGGGCCTTTGGCGTTTTTACTGCGCTCGGCAACAACTGCAGAAACCTGATTTAGGTGTGACTCGCCCATTGCGCCAGGGTGGAAAGCGGTAATTTGGTTATTCGCCTGATCAGTGGTGATCATGGCTTGGGCGGTAAACGCATTTTCAATCTGGCGAATATGGCTCGCATCAATCTTGAGTTGATTAAGGCGATTCATATACGGCGATGCATCGCCGCCAACAGTAGCCATGATGATAGGGTCGCCGCCCAAAAGCTTGAGGTTATAGGCAATATTGCCTGCGCAACCACCGAATTCACGACGCATTGTTGGAACCAAGAAGGCTACGTTCAGAATATGAATCTGCTCGGGCAGTATTTGATCGGCAAATTTGCCTTCAAAGTTCATGATGGTGTCGTAGGCAATAGAGCCACAGATCAAGCTAGCCATAAATTACTTTCTTTTATAAAAAATGAGGGGATAAGTGTGATGATGAATGGATTTAAGGGTACAGCACCCGCACGCGATAACCTGCAGCATTTGCTGGCAAAGAAATAGGCAATTCAATTTGCAAAACCTCGCCAGAAGGCACTCCCTCTTTTAAAAAATCAGGATGAGTCTCCTGCCAAGTTTTGGGAAGCCATTCTTGCGGAGTAAATTGCAGAGATTTGATTTCAGATTCTTCTGCATCAGTCAAAGTAATTTCTAAATTTGGCGGTAAAACTGCAATAGCAAGACGATTTTGTATCTCAACTTGCAGCATAGATTGATTTGTAACGTTTTTAAGGCCTTCTTGCACGTTTTCTGGTGAAAGTGTGGCTGAAGTTATTTTCCAGGCGGCAAAATCGCTTACAGCGCGATCTAGGCATCCTAGTACGCGACAAAGTTTTGCATCTATACGCTGTAAAACAGAAAATGAATTTACTAAATAAGAATTTGAAGTGCCATCAACGCGTGGCGCAAGCGCTGGAAGAAATGAATTTCTTGAGAGATGCTCTCCAAAAGCTAGTAAGAGCAGCAATAAGCCAGCGTATAGGACTAATTTAAAACTTTTTTTTTGAGCGGATGGAGTAAAAGTAGTATTGGTAGCACTTTGCTTGTCTTGATTGAGGGTGCCATGCAAGCAAACCCAACCTTCACTCTCTTTCCAGACAGAAAGCGTGAGCCATTGACTGTAAGTAGCAATCACCTCTTCAGCTTGGCGGGCAAGTACACCCGATAAAACAATGCGTCCACCTGATTTCATCTTATTTACCAGCGCAGGAGCAAGCACTTGCAGAGGGTTGGCCAAAATGTTGGCCATAACGATGTCGTATTTGGTTTCAGCAGCAAGTTCAATTGCACCTTCATTTGGTAGAACAAAACGAATGGTGGTGTTATTGATTGCTGCATTGTTACGTGCTGCAACCATGGCTTGTGGGTCGATATCGGTACCAATAACAGGATTGCAACCTAACTTGGCTGCAGCAATAGCTAAGATTCCTGAGCCGCAACCGTAATCCAAAAGGCTCTGGTTCTGAAGATTCTTTTGTTGCTCTAGCCAAAGCAAACATAAATGGGTGGTGGGATGACTTCCTGTGCCAAAGGCAAGCCCTGGGTCAACAGCTAGACAAATCGCACTTGTATCGGTTGGCGCATCGTGCCATGAAGGTACTACCCAAATGCGTTCACCAATTTGAATGGGTGCAAATTGACTTTGAGTTAGCCGAACCCAGTCTTGCTCTTCAACAGTCTTTTCTTGGGGAGGCGCTAAGTTAAAACCCGCTTCTTTTAAGGAAGCAAGCAGCTCCGGGATAAATTCTGCGCTGCCAGAAGGGTCAATCTCAGGATTAAAGAGAGCAGTTACTGCAGATCGATCCCAAGCTTGTACTTCTGGTGAAAGTCCTGGTTCTCCATAGAGGGGATTTTCATCGTATCCACCGGCAGCATCATCTTCGACGGTAACGGATAGGGCGCCCAAGTCTAAAAGCGCGTCACCCAAAGGTTCAGCGGTTTCGGCTGCTACCGTGAACACCAGTTCACGATAAGACATGGGACGCTCGCATTAATTAGGATTTGCCGCGACTTGCAGCTTGCTCTTCTAAGCGATGCTCCAAGTAGTGAATGCTGGTTCCGCCTTCCATGAAGTTGGGATCCAACATTAATTCACGATGGAGTGGCACATTGGTCGTGATGCCATCAATCACCATTTCGGAGAGGGCAATTTGCATACGGCGAATAGCTTGCTCGCGGGTATTGCCGTAAGAAATCAATTTACCAATCATGGAGTCGTAGTTGGATGGCACTACGTAACCACTGTATGCATGTGAATCGACGCGAATACCGGGACCACCTGGCATATGGAATGAACCAATTTTGCCTGGGCTTGGGGTGAATTTGAATGGATCTTCGGCATTTAAGCGGCACTCGATGGCGTGTCCGCGGAAAACAATGTCTTTCTGGCGGTAGCTGAGTTTGAGACCAGCAGCAATGCGAATCTGTTCTTGAACAATATCCACGCCAGTGATCATTTCGGTAACTGGATGCTCTACCTGAACACGGGTGTTCATCTCAATAAAGAAGAATTCACCGTTTTCGTATAAGAATTCAAATGTACCAGCGCCGCGATAACCAATCTTGCGACAAGCTTCGGCGCAACGTTCACCAATTTTGGCGATTAAGCGACGATCGATGCCGGGAGCCGGAGCTTCTTCGATGACTTTTTGGTGGCGACGCTGCATGGAGCAATCACGCTCACCCAACCAAATGGCATTGCCATGAGTATCAGCAAGAACCTGAATCTCTACGTGACGAGGTTTCTCTAAAAACTTCTCCATATAGACTTCTGGATTGCCAAAAGCGCGTCCAGCTTCTTCACGTGTCATATTGACAGCGTTAATGAGGTGGGCCTCAGTGTGTACAACACGCATACCGCGACCACCACCACCACCAGCGGCTTTAATGATGACGGGATAACCAACCTTTTTAGCAGTTGCAAGAATTTCTTTTGGATTATCGGGGAGTGCACCCTCAGAACCAGGAACGCAAGGCACGCCTGCTTTAATCATGGCGCGTTTAGCAGAAACCTTGTCACCCATTAAGCGAATGGATGCTGCTGTAGGTCCGATAAATGCAAAACCAGATTTTTCTACACGCTCTGCGAAGTCGGCATTTTCAGAGAGAAATCCATAACCAGGATGGATCGCTTCAGCGTCAGTTACTTCTGCCGCAGAAATAATCGCGGGCATATTGAGGTAGCTTAATGGAGATGGCGCCGGCCCAATGCATACAGCTTCATCGGCAAGCCTCACATACTTTGCTTCTTTATCTGCGGTGGAATACACCACAACAGTTTTAATTCCCAACTCGCGGCATGCGCGTTGGATGCGGAGAGCAATCTCTCCCCGATTGGCAATCAGAATCTTATCGAACATGTCGGCTCTGAGTTAAGTAATGGTGGATTGGAATAGACCCAAGAGGATCTATTAGGCAATGATGAAAAGAGGCTGGTCAAACTCAACACCCTGACCGTTTTCACAGAGGATTTCTTTAATCACACCTGCTTTTTCAGATTCGATCTCATTGAGTAGTTTCATCGCTTCAATGATGCAAAGAGTTTGACCTACTTTGACGGTATCGCCAATATTGACGAAGTTTGGTGATTCAGGATTTGGCGCGCGGTAGAAAGTGCCAACCATTGGAGACTTCGCAACAAAACCAGTTTCAGCAGCAGGTGTCTCAACAGCTGCTGCTGGAGCAGGTGCGCTGGCAGTTGGCGCAGCTTGGATGGCTTGTACGGGCGCTGGATTGGCGTAAACCACCTGGCCAGCTGGAGCTGGAGATCCTGCGTTTACGATGCGAACGCGATCTTCACCTTCATTTACTTCCAACTCTGAAATACCTGACTCAGAGACTAAGTCGATCAAGGTTTTTAGTTTTCTCAAATCCATGTGAGTGCTTCCTCTCTTGTGATTCTTTAAATAGATTTACTTCTTTAAGCGTGTAATTGCTGCTTGCAGTGCTAATTCATAGCCAATGGCGCCAAGTCCACAAATAACTCCAGTCGCAATATCAGATAGGTAGGAGTGTTTGCGGAATTCTTCACGCTGGTGAATATTTGATAAATGGACTTCAGTAAATGGAATGGCTACACCAGCCAATACATCGCGTAGGGCAACGCTGGTATGTGTGAAGGCACCTGGGTTGATGATGATGAAATCAACCCCATCTTGTTTGGCCTTCTGAATCCGGTCGATTAACTCGCCTTCATGATTGCTTTGAAAGGTATTTAGATCAACAGATTGCTCTTTAGCTAGCTCACCTAGCTTTTGATGAATGTCTTCTAGGGTTGTTTTGCCGTAAATGTCGGGTTCACGACTGCCCAATAGATTTAGGTTTGGGCCTTGAATTACGAGAATTGAAGCTTTTTTCGACATAGATCCCTATTTTTAGAGGCAGTTAATCGTTAATTGACGATTTGGACTTTAAGCCATACATACAACTTCATGCTCTATTGCTTATGTGGGAAAGTATACCTTTATAAGGTCACTACAAGGCCAAAAAGTTGCCCTAAAAATAGGAATTTTCGAAACTTTTAAGTGCAAATACTGAAAAATATTGTTTTTATTGCCTGAAATTGAGGCGGAATAAATTTAATGTTTTTGCATTAAAACTCAATAAAAATCTCTATAAAGCAGATTTAATAGCATTTCTTAGCTCATCTTCGCTTATCTTGCCCAATTTGCTATAGCTAGATTTCCCTTTGGCATTAATGATGATGGTGTAGGGGAGGGCGCCCTGGGCATTTCCCAATTGCTTAGAAAGATTGCTGCCCTGCAATCCACCAATCATGATCGGATAGCTAACCGGGGTTTTTTCAAGAAATTCACGAATATTAGAGGGTGAATCAATGCCGATGCCGACAAATAAGACATTTTGCTTTAAAAACTCTTGTTGCAATTTATCTAAAGTAGGCATTTCTTCAACGCAAGGGGGGCACCAGGAGGCCCAAAAGTTCACAACCAGGACTTTTTCTTGCCATGCTTGGGTATTGGCTGCTTTTCCATCTGGAGTTTGCCAGGGGTTTTCAAGAAACGCTTTTACGGCAAGGTCGCTAGCTAAACCAGTTTTGTAAATCCATTGCGAAGTAAGAACTCCTGAAACTAGTGCCAAAAGACTAATTACGACGATGATGATCCATTGTTTGCGGTTCATTACAGCTCCTTCGCTAAAATTCGTAAATGCATATACATATCTTGGGCATTTGCGGTACTTTCATGGGCGGCATTGCTGCAATCGCCAGACAAGCTGGACACCGCGTTACTGGTTGCGATGCTAACGTGTATCCACCAATGAGTACGCAGCTTGAAGCTCAAGGCATCGAACTGATTGAGGGATTTTCACCCGATCAATTATCTCAGTTTGAGACCATGCCTGATTTATTTGTAATTGGCAATGTGGTTTCTCGCGGCAACCCTTTAATGGAGGCAATTCTCAATAAAGGTTTGCCCTATATTTCTGGTCCGCAATGGTTGGGTGAACAAGTTTTATACGGAAGACATGTTCTAGCGGTTGCCGGCACACATGGCAAGACAACCACTTCAGCCATGTTGACTTGGATTTTGGAATTCAATGGTTATAAACCTGGGTACCTGATTGGTGGGGTGCCTTTGAACTTCACGGTATCTGCGCGCTTAGGTGAGAGTAAATATTTTGTGATTGAAGCAGATGAATACGACACTGCATTTTTCGATAAGCGAAGTAAGTTCGTTCACTACCGACCACGCACTGCTTTATTAAATAATTTGGAATTTGATCACGCAGACATCTTTGCGGATCTTGCTGCAATTGAAACCCAGTTTCATCATCTGGTCCGTACGGTTCCGGGCGATGGTTTATTGGTGGTAAATGGCGAAGAACCTGCTTTAGCAAGTGTCATTGCGCGTGGTGCGTGGGCTCCTGTAGAGCGCTTTGGCCAAGAACTTACAAATGAATGGTCTTTAATCTCACAAGAGAATGACGGTTTTATTGTGCGCAAAGCTGGCAAAGAAGTGGCAACTGTAAAGTGGGCAACTGATTCAGGCGTCATGGGTCGACACAATCAACTAAATGCTCTCGCGGCAATTGCTTCTGCCAATCACATTGGTATTTTTCCTGCAGATTCTGCGCGTGCGTTGGCAGAGTTCAAGAATGTAAAGCGTCGTTTAGAAACCATTGGCGTTGCAAATGACATTACGGTCTACGACGACTTTGCGCATCACCCAACTGCAATCACCACAACCGTTGATGGTTTACGTCGTCGCGTTGGTAAAGCGCGCATCTTGGCTGTACTGGAACCACGTTCAAACACAATGAAGCTTGGTGTGATGAAGGCTCAGCTTCCTGGAAGTCTTGAGGTAGTCGATAAAGTATTTGCTTATGGTGCAAACTCAGGAAAAGAGTCGTTGGGTTGGGACTTGGCTGAGGTTTTATCTCCACTTAACACAAAAGAGCAGGGTAAAGCACGGGCTTTCGATGATCTTGAAGCTTTAGTCAAAGCTGTTATACATGAAGCTAAGCCAGGCGATCATATTTTGGTTATGAGTAATGGTGGGTTTGGTGGCGTGCATCAAAAACTATTAAAAGCCATTTCGGCAAAGTAACAAAATATAGAAAGCAAAAAATGGGCGATAGATTAAAAGACAAAGTAACCATCATCACCGGTGCCGCTAAGGGTATTGGTTTTGCTACTGCCCAGCGTTTTGCGCAAGAAGGCGCCAAGGTCATCATTACTGATATCAACCAAGAGGCTGTTAACAGCGCTGCTGCACAAGTCCTGAATGCCGAAGGCTATACCATGAATGTGACTGATCGCGCCAGCATTCAGTCCGTGGTTGATCAGGTGATGCAAAAGCATGGACGAATTGATATCTTGATTAATAACGCTGGCATTACTCAAGATGCGCGCTTGATTAAGATGACCGAAGCTCAGTTTGATACGGTGATTGATGTCAACTTGAAGGGTGTATTTAATTGCACCCAGTTGATTGTTCCGCATATGCTCGAGGCAGGCTCCGGTGCGGTAGTCAATGCATCTAGCGTTGTGGGTCTATACGGTAATTTTGGCCAAACTAAT
Source organism: Polynucleobacter sp. MWH-HuK1 (assembly GCF_018881815.1). GTDB lineage: Bacteria > Pseudomonadota > Gammaproteobacteria > Burkholderiales > Burkholderiaceae > Polynucleobacter. The sequence continues at coordinate 159,073 of NZ_JACVPP010000001.1, read as the reverse complement.
TACTCGGCTACAAAATTTGGCGTTATTGGCTTTACCAAAACATGGGCGCGCGAGCTCGGTCCTAAGGGAGTTCGAGTAAATGCAGTATGCCCAGGTTTCATTGCAACAGAAATGGTCAAAGCTATGCCAGAAAATATTTTGCAAGATATTGAAAAGCGCAGCTGGCTTGGCCGCTTAGGTACTCCCACTGAAATGGCGAACGTTTACTTGTTCTTAGCTAGTGATGAAGCGAGCTATGTCAATGGAGTGGCATTAGAGGCCAGCGGCGGGATCTCCCTCTAAGCATGAACCTTTTATATGAAGAAGGTGGCGACATCAAGATCGCCACAGTACAGTCTGCATCAGGTTCTGGGGATGCGGAGTCATGGCAGGCAACCAGTCTTTCTGGGAAAAAGATCAAGCTCAAAGCCAAAGAGGTTTGGTTGCGCTTTGAAAAGCCAGAAGCGCAGGCCGCTATAGATGAGGCTGGAACTCTAACTGCCGATATTGATTTGCAGTTGCTTTGGGATTGCGCACCAGATGAAGAATTTGGTTTGGTGGATGTTGCTCAAGAGTACTTTGGTTCTCAAGCGACTGTTCCGCAGCAAATCGCACTAGCAATTGCATTGCAGGGAGCCCCTGTTTTCTTTCGTCGTAAAGGGCGTGGCCGCTTTCAGAGGGCACCACTTGAGCAATTGCAGGCAGGCTTAGCAGCTTTAGAGCGTAAGCAAAAAGAGCTTGAGCAGCAATCAGGTTGGCAGCAAGAGTTAGTTGGCGGCACTTTCCCTGAAACCCTCAAATCTTCAGCCAAGCAATTACTTTTTTCTCCCGATAAAAATACTTCTGCGTACAAAGCGTTAATTGCTGCTTGCACCGAGACCGGTGAATCTCCGGCGCAGTTGATGATTCGTTGTGGCGCAATTGATTCACCTTTGGCTTATCACCAGGGGCTGTTTCTGAAGGCGCATTTTCCGAATGGTGCGGCTCACAACCCAGCCGTTGGGGTTGATCAAGCAGCATATGCATCTGCTATTGCTGAGCTTCCAGTCGCCCAAGTACAGGCATTCTCTATCGATGATTACGGTACTACCGAGATCGATGATGCGTTATCAGTCACGTCAATTGATGGTGGGCATCGAATAGGTATTCATATTGCTGCTCCAGGTTTAGCTATTGCAAAAGATGATCCCTTGGATCAAGTTGCGCGTATTCGCATGTCTACGGCGTACTTCCCTGGCGACAAAATTACGATGCTGCCTGATTCGGTCATTGAGCAATTCTCCTTGGATGAAGGCCTGCCAAGGCCTGCCTTATCAATTTATGTGGATATTGATTCGCAAGGTGTCGTCAATCGAGCTACTTTACAGATGCGCGCAGAGATGGTGCCTATGGCAGCCAATTTACGCTTGGAAGATATTGAGCATCTAGTGAGTGAGAAAAGCTTGGTTGATGAAAGCGCAAGTTATCCTTATCGCAAAGAATTAGCCATCTTATGGCAAGCGGCTAAACATCTTCATGCAGGTCGCCAAGAAAAGCGCGTAGCAAATGGTCTGCGTGCCGAGCAACTGGGGCTTGTTGATCCCAATGCTCTGGCAAGAGATTTTCACTTCCAGATACAAGAAATAGATGGTGTGCAGCGCGTTGATATCTTGCCACGTCAACGCGGTTCTATTTTGGACACCATTGTTGCTGAGTGGATGATTTTCTGTAACAGCGCATCCGGACAGCTTCTTGCGGATCATGGTCTGCCAGGATTGTTCAGAACTCAGAAGGGCTGGGGTCCATTGCGTACTCGCATGCAAACTACCCCAGGACCTCATGAAGGTTTGGGCTTGGACTATTACGCTTGGTGCACCTCTCCCTTACGTCGGTATTCCGATTTAGTCAATCAATGGCAATTGATTGCGCTTGCAAAGCATGGTGTGACAGCCAAAATGGTTGCACCGTTTCCGCCGCGCGATGCTACGCTGATGGGCATTGCTGCTGACTTCGAGTCCTGCTATCAAGCGTATGGAGAGTTCCAGGACCGTCTAGAAAAATATTGGTGCTTACGTTGGATCGCGCAAGATGGTGAATCAAAGACTGTAAATGTCCGCCATTTGAAGGAGGGGATGTCCCGCGTCGAGTTAGTCCCACTGCACTTGCCGATTCCTGAGTTAGCTACACATCCCCGCATGACACGTGCAGTAGTAGTGATTGCCGATGTGGATTTATTGCAACTTAGCGCAGGCGTCCGAGTACTAGAAATTGAAGCAAAGTTGGATGCCCCTGAAAATGAATCAGCCGACCAAGCCGAGGGGTCGGAGCTAGATCCAGAGCCATCAGACAAATCTAAAGAAGATGCTAGCCCAGCTTAAATCTCTTGAGATTCCGCGCCCTGAGAGACTCGGTAAGGCCTTGCATTATCTGCATCGCGCATGGAGTCATTACCCATTTCGCTTCGCATTATGTGTCTCCATTCTGATTCATCTTGTGTTCTTATCTTTTCGCTGGGGCGTGGGGGAAATTCAGAGTCGCCGACTTAATACTCCCCTGAGCGTGGTATTGGTTAATGCCAGTAATAAAACACCCCCACAAAAAGCGAGCAAATTGGCTCAAGCCGATTTACACGGTGGCGGCAAAACAGAAAATCAAGACGCTACAGCACTGCATCGCGCTAGATTAGGGGCAGAAGCAAGACTTGAGGTTTTAGAGAAGCAACAAAAGCAGATGCTTGCAAAGCTAGATGAGCAGCGCAATCGCTCTGGTGGTCGTAAAAGTGGTGATGAACAAAAAATTACTCCTCAACTTAATTCTTTAGAAGCTGAATTAGCAAGGCAGCTCCAGTCTGATGGTAGAGAGCCAAGGCGTAAGGTGCTGACTGGCGCCAATACAAAAGCAGTGAGCTTTGCGCACTATTACGATGCCATGCGCCAAAAAATTGAGGCTTATGGCAGCGCATTTTTCCCAAGAGCAAATGGGCGCCCCTTGTATGGCAGCTTAGTGATTGTGGTGAGTGTAGATAACCAAGGAAGAATAACTACGAACGCTCAAGGTAAAGATGGGCTTTCTATTGGTCGTAGTTCCGGCAACCCTGAGTTGGATCGTCAGGCCCTTGCCATCGTTAGAGCTTCAGCTCCCTTTGGCCCCTTCCCTTCGGAAATGCGCAATCAAATTGATGTGTTGGATTGGATCTCTACTTTTGAGTTCACACGCGATGGCATAGATCGCCTAGAACTACGCCATTAATGTAAGTTAACTAACTTTATAAATTCGCTTATTCTGTAGTCATTATGAGCTCACCGAATGCCACCCCTTTGCATACAGACCCAAACCTCTTTGCTGGCGTTGATGTTTATGCCGTGGCTGGTAATCCGATTGCCCACAGTAAATCTCCGGTAATTCATCAACATTTTGCAGAGCAAGCAAAGCAGACTATGTACTATGGTCGTCTTCAGCCTGATGTGGATGCTTTTGCGCAAGCAGCGAAAGCGTTTTTTGCTGCAGGTGGCAAAGGTATGAATGTCACAGTGCCTTTTAAGTTGGACGCACAAAATCTGGCTGATGTATTAACACCTCGCGCCCAATTGGCGGGCGCCGTTAATACTTTGTGGAAAACAGAGGGCAAAATTTTTGGTGATAATACCGATGGCGCCGGTCTCGTGCGGGATCTTTTGGCGCAAGGTATTGCACTACATAGTGCTCGTATTTTGTTAATTGGCGCTGGTGGAGCAGCGCGCGGCGTGATTGGTCCTTTGTTGGAGCAAGCTCCAAAAGCGCTCATCATCGCCAATCGCTCTAGTGCTAAAGCCGATGAATTGGTCAAACTCTTTGCTGATCTAGCAGCCTCCAAAGAGGTGGCGCTGGAGTCTCGGACTTTAAGTGATCTTGATGATCCTACAAAAACACAGCACCCATTTGATTTGGTTATCAATGCCACGGCTGCTGGTCTGACGGATGAATCGCCTTTGAGTTCCCAGGCAGTGAGTAATATTTTTGTGCCAAGCTCTTTTGCTTATGATATGGTCTATAGCAAAACCACCGCTTTTATGCAGCAAGCTCTTCAACGGGGAGCAAGGGTGAGCGATGGCCTTGGTATGTTGGTCGAGCAAGCGGCAGATGCATTTTTGCTATGGCGTGGTGCGCACTTGGTAAATTTAATTGATCCTCGCGCAGTATTGGCAGGGCTACGTAGCTAATTTGTTCTGATGCGCTGGCTTCTCTATCCAGTGAAATGTTTGCTAGCAGGATTTGTGGCGATGCAAATCTTCTTTGCCTTACAGATTGCTTTATGGGTTGGTCTAGATCCTAGCAGTACTGCTTTTCAGAGAGCTGAGCGTTGGCGTCTGTGCTCATGGCGTTGGAGTTGCTCCGTGCAATCTCGATGGGTTCCTTATGACAAAATCTCTAATAATCTCAAGCGCGCAGTTCTGGTCAGTGAAGACGATATCTTTTTTCAGCATAGTGGTGTGCGGGTAGAGGATATGCAAAAAGCTTGGCAGAAGAATCAACAGCAAAATCAGCAAAAAACTCAAGCAGGCAATAAATCAAAAACAGCTTTGCGAGGTGGTTCAACTATTACGCAGCAGTTAGCAAAGAATCTCTTCCTCTCCTCTGAGCAAAACTATTTGCGTAAAGGGCAAGAGCTCATCATCACCGGGCTTTTGGAGTTGACCTTATCAAAACAGAGGATGTATGAGATTTACCTCAATTCTGTGGAGTGGGGCGAAGGTATTTTTGGAGTTGGTGCTGCATCCCAGCACTATTACGCTACAAGTCCAGCGGCACTTGACCGAAATCAGGCTGCTGCACTGGCTTCAGCGTTACCTGCGCCCAAGTGTTTTGATAAGCAACAGTATTGCCGCCGTGGAAGTATTAATTATTTAGCTCGCCAAGAATTTATCTTGGAAGGTATGGATCGGGTTGCATTAGCGCCTTACCCAAAAAAGTAAGCGCGTTCAGTAATTTCTTAGTTATTTATTTGTTGCAGCTCTGAGAGCATCACGTGTGCTTAGGGCAACCGCTCTGGCGGCTTCTGCAAAATCACTTCCGGAGCTAGCGTACAGAATAGCTCTGGAAGAGTTAATGATCATCCCAGTCCCCGGCTTACCTGCGATTTTTCCTGCACTGACGGTGGCGTTAATATCACCACCTTGAGCGCCAATGCCCGGAATTAGCAAAGGCATCTCACCAACGATGGCTCGTACTTTGGCGATTTCTTCTGGGAAGGTTGCTCCAACAACCAGGCTAATCTGACCGGACTGGTTCCATTCCTGCGCAGCGAGTTTAGCTACGTGAAGATAAAGTGGCTCACCATTCGGGGCTACGTTCAGAAACTGCAAATCAGATCCACCTGGATTTGATGTGCGACACAAGACAATCACGCCTTTGCCTGGATGTTTGAGGTAAGGCTCAATTGTGTCAAAGCCCATATAGGGATTCACGGTTACCGCATCTGCACCATAGCGATCAAAGGCTTCCAGAGCATAGTGGTCCGCAGTGCTGCCAATATCCCCACGTTTGGAATCAAGAATCACGGGGATATGGGGGTATTTATCTTTGAGATGCTGAATCAGTTTTTCTAGTTGAGCTTCGGCTCTTTGTGAGGCAAAGTAGGCAAACTGGGGTTTGAAGGCGCAGACTAAATCCGCAGTCGCATCAGCGATTTCGCGACAGAACTCATAGATACCCTCTGGTTTCCCTTGCAGGGATGGGGGTAAGCGCTTTGGATCTGGGTCAAAACCAACGCACAGCATGCTGCCTTGGGAAGCCCATACGGACTGGAGTTGCTGGTTAAAGGTATTTGAGCGAGAGTTCATTGGATTTGGCTTATTTTAGTGAAACTGTCATGTTCTATAGGATAAACTAGCGCACATTCCTTAGGAGTTCACCATGATCAACTTGTTCGTCCTGCAAAATGGCCGCCTCTCTCAAGAGCAAGTCGAAGATCGCAATGAATTGTTGCAATATGCCAATCCTATCTGGATTGACGTGGTTGATCCAGAAGAAGAGGAATTAATCTGGATTAAAGAGGCGTTTGGCGTACTCTTGCCTGAGTTGGATGACTTGGGTGACTTGGAAGCTTCTGCGCGTTATTTTGAAGCAGATGATGGTCACCTCCATATTCGTACTGATTTCTTATTGGATGAAGAAGAAACTTCTCGTAACGTTCGAGTCGCTTTCGTTCTCACCAAACAAGTGTTGTTCTCGATTCATGATGAAGACTTGCCAGTGTTCCGTTTGGTTCGCTTGCGTGCGCGTTTGCGTCCAGGATCAGTAAGCAATGCAAAAGACGTATTGCTAGATTTGTACTCAACCGATGCTGAGTACTCTGCGGATGCTTTGGAAGAGGTTTATGAAAACCTTGAACAAGCAGGTAAGAGAGTCTTGCAAGATGACATTAATGATGCGGATGCAGAGCAAGTTCTCGAGACAATTGCAAAAGAGGAAGATACCAACGGACGTATTCGTCGTAATGTGATGGATACCCGCAGAGCCTTATCTTTTCTGATGCGCAGCAAGTTGCTCTCTGATGAGCAGCAAGAGGAAGCGCGTCAAATTTTGCGCGATATTGATTCGCTTGAGAACCATACTGCCTTCTTATTCGATAAGATTAACTTCTTAATGGATGCGACTGTCGGTTTCATTAATTTGAACCAATCCAAAATTATCAAGATCTTCTCGGTGGTATCCGTAGCTTTGATGCCGCCAACTTTACTTGCCAGTATCTGGGGTATGAACTACAAACATATGCCAGAATTGGATGCAATTTGGGGCTATCCAATGGCGATTGCTGCAATGTTAATCTCGGCAATCATCCCACTTTGGTACTTCCACAGTAAAGGCTGGATGAAGTAATGAACTGCTTGTAGTTTTAACTTCTAAGTAAGGCAATTAACTCAGCAAGTGCAAACTCGGTTGCTTGCTCTCTTACCTTTTGACGATCGCCGTTAAAGTGCATAGTTTTGGTTAGTGTTCGATTTGCGGTTGCCCAGCCAAACCAAACAGTGCCAACCGGTTTTTCGGATGTGCCGCCAGATGGTCCTGCTACCCCGGTAATTGAAATGGCCACATTGCTTCCTGAATTGATCCTGGCGCCCTGGGCCATGGCCTTGGCTACGGCCTCGCTGACTGCCCCATGAGCCTCGATGATCTCTGCTGGCACCCCAAGGCATTCAGTTTTAGCTTCGTTGCTATAGGTAATGTAGCCACGTTCAAACCATTTGCTTGATCCTGATAGCTCAGTTAAGGCGGCGCAAACCAGGCCCCCAGTACAAGACTCAGCGAGTGATACCGTCCAATTTCTGGAAAGCAAAATCTCAGCCAATTTTTTAGTGAGGTCCGCTGTATTCATTAATGTTCGTTATTTAATTAGAAACTGCAATAAGGCAATTATGAGAAGTGTGCAAAAAGCAGCTGCAAGATCATCAATCACAATTCCAAAACCGCGCCAAATAATTTGCAATAGAGAAGATCGCTTGGAGTGATCGGTTATCGTATTTTTAAAGTGGCGGTCAATTATTCCAATGGGGCCAGGTTTCATTGCATCAAAATAACGGAATAGTGCAAATGCAAATGCTTGCATCCAAATACTGGTTGGCATGATGAAGATCAGAACTAACCAAAAAGCAACAATTTCATCCCAAACAATTCCACCAAAATCTTTTTTGCCAAGCTCTTCGCTGACCTGACCGCAGATCCAGCAGCCAAGCAATATGCCACCACCAATAATCCAGAGAAAATCTTCAGTGCTGAGAAAATATTCGCCAACCAGAAAAGCCGCCCAGGCCCAGAGAGTGCCGGCAGTCCCTGGTGCTGCGGGGCTGAGGCCGCTGCCAAAGCCAAATGCAATGGTTCGGCTAGCAGTTTGAAATACCCACTTAAAAGTTGGCTTTACTTCTACAGAATGCTGAAGATTTGTCATGATGCAAAGTGATCAAATGATTTTAAAAGCGGTGCAGCTTCTGCATCACTTAAGGGTATGCCAGACTCATTGAGTAAATGCACTTTTACTGCAACATTCCTTTTCGGAACAGTTTTACCAATCATAGTGAGAGGTAATCCGATCGATTTGCTAATCGCTTGGATATTGTTACGTTGACTTGCTGGGGCAGTAAAGCAAATTTCATAGTCATCTCCACCGCAGGCTGCAAATTGATTTTGAATTTGTACATCTTGTTTTTGCAATGTGTCAGATTTTGGTAGCTTGTCCAATTGAATTTCAGCGTCGACTTGTGACTGTCTCAAAATATGACGTAAGTCGCCAAGAAGGCCATCGGATACATCTAAGGCGGCACTCGCAATATTTCTGAGTTTCATACCCAATGCAATTCTGGGGGTGGGGTTGTGCATACGGTGTTCTATCTGTTGTAAATCTTCGACAGATAGCGTTATTTCATGACGCAGTGCAGCAAGAGAAAGCCTGGCATCTCCAACGGTTCCAGAAACCCAGATATCGTCACCCGGTTTTGCCCCTGATCTACGAATGGCTTCTCGTATAGGTAGGGCGCCAAAAGCAGTGATTGAAATCGTCAATGGTCCAGCTGTGGTGTCGCCTCCTATGAGGGGGCATGAGTACTCATTCGCCATGGCAAAAAGGCCTTTAGAGAATGCCTCTAACCATGTGTCGTCTACTGTTGGTAGGGCAATTGCCAGCGTAAATCCGAGGGGTCTTGCACCCATGGCGGCTAAGTCAGAAAGGTTGACTGCTAGGGCTTTACGGCCTAATAAGTCGGGATTTGCGCCTGCAAAAAAATGCCTGCTCTCAACCAGCATGTCACTGGTAATGGCGACTTCCTCATCTGCCCTAGGTTTGATTAGGGCGCAATCATCACCAATTCCCAGGGAAATAGCCTGATCTGCATTGGTCCGCAAAGAATTAGCAGCCGTTTTAAAAAAACGTTCGATCAGGTCAAATTCCCCAAAGGGTTTGGAATGAGAAGACATGTCTCATTTTATGGTGGTTATGTGGCGAACGCCCGAGAGGAATAGAATTAAGCTCTTAACAGTCTTAGATTCAATAGAGATAAGACGAAATTTAGCGAGCCAGTGAATGAGTAAAGAAAACAATAAAGAGCAACAAATTGCAGCCTTAAGAGCTGCAGCCCTCCAATACCATGAGTTTCCTACTCCGGGCAAAATTGAAATTGCCCCAACCAAACAATTAACCAATCAACGAGATTTAGCGCTCGCTTACACGCCTGGTGTTGCAGCCCCTTGTGAAGAAATTGTTAAAGATCCTGCCAATGCTTTTAAGTACACCGCAAAAGGAAATTTAGTTGGCGTCATTACGAACGGCACTGCCGTTTTAGGTTTGGGAAATATTGGGCCATTGGCAAGTAAGCCAGTGATGGAAGGTAAGGCAGTTCTTTTTAAGAAATTTGCTGGTATTGATGTTTTCGATATCGAAGTGAATGAAAACGATCCAGATAAGTTAGTAGAAATTATTGCGGCATTAGAGCCAACATTTGGCGGTATTAATTTAGAGGATATTAAAGCGCCAGATTGTTTTGTGGTTGAGCGCAAGTTACAAGCGCGCATGAAGATTCCAGTCTTCCATGATGACCAGCACGGTACTGCGATTGTGGTCGCAGCCGCTATCCTTAATGGTTTGAAGGTCGTTGGCAAGAAGGTAGAAGACGTAAAGCTCGTCACTTCTGGGGCGGGTGCAGCTGCATTGGCTTGTTTAGATCTATTGGTTGATCTTGGCATTCAGCGCAAAAATATTTGGGTAACAGACTTGGCTGGTGTTGCTTACAAAGGTCGTAAAGAGTTGATGGATCCAGAGAAGGAACCATTCTGCCAAGACACAGATTTACGTACTCTCGATCAAGCAATTGAAGGTGCTGATATTTTCTTGGGTCTCTCTGCTGGTGGCGTTCTTAAGCAAGATATGGTTAAGAAGATGGCGCCCAAGCCATTGGTTTATGCGTTGGCAAATCCAACCCCAGAAATCTTGCCTGAGGAAGTGAAAGCAGTACGTCCAGATGCAGTGATGGCAACCGGACGCACTGATTATCCAAACCAAGTTAATAACGTATTGTGTTTTCCATTCATCTTCCGTGGTGCATTGGATGTAGGTGCAACGACTATCACTCGTGGCATGGAAGTCGCAGCAGTTAAGGCTGTGGCAGAGTTGGCTCAAGCTGAGCAGAGTGAGGTAGTGGCGTCGGTTTACGGCATTGAAAACCTTTCCTTTGGTCCGGAGTATTTAATTCCAAAACCATTTGATCCGCGTTTGATCACTGTGATTGCTCCAGCAGTTGCTAAAGCTGCAATGGATGATGGTGTTGCATCACGCCCGATTAAAGATTTCGACGCATACCGCAATCAGTTGCAACAATTTGTGTACCACTCTGGTACTTTGATGAAGCCACTCTTTAGCATTGCTAAACGTGTGCCTGCAAATCAAAAACGTATTGTATTTGCTGAAGGTGAAGATGAGCGCGTATTGCGTGCAGTACAAATCATTATTGATGAGCATTTGGCAACGCCAATTCTGATTGGTCGCCCAGCCGTGATTGAGCATCGCATTGTGAAGTTCGGTCTTCGTATGAAGGCGGGTGATGACTTTGAGGTTGTTAACCCAGAGAATGATCCGCGCTACCGTGACTTCTGGCAAACCTATCTCGGCCTTGCAGAACGTAAGGGTGTCACCGAGTCTTTTGCTAAATTAGAGATGCGTCGCCGCAATAGTTTGATCGGCTCCATCATGATTATCAAAGGCATGGCTGATGGCATGATTTGTGGGACCGTAGGCAATTCTTCAACTCATCTTAAGTATGTGGATGAGGTAGTTGGTCGTGAAGCTGGCGCTAATGTGTACGGTGCAATGTCTGGTTTGATCTTGCCAGGCCGCCAAGTATTTTTGGTTGATACACACATCAACATCGATCCAACTGCTTGCGAATTAGCTGAGTTGACTTTGATGGCTGCAAGTGAAATGCGTAAGTTAGGTCTCGTACCTAAAGTGGCACTTCTTTCCCATTCCAATTTTGGTTCAAGCAATGCGCCATCTGCGATCAAAATGCGTGAAGTATTAGCAATGATTCAGAAAGCAGATCCAACCCTAGAGGTCGATGGTGAAATGCATGGCGATAGCGCTTTGGATGAAACTATTCGTGCGGGTGCGGTAACCTCATCACCATTAAAAGGCGACGCCAACCTTTTAGTTTTGCCAAATATTGATGCGGCAAATATTTCTTACAACTTGCTGAAAACAGCAGCCGGTAATGGCATTGCAATTGGCCCATTGTTATTAGGTGTTGCTAAGCCAATCCATATCCTGACCCCAGCAGCTACAGTTCGTCGTATTGTGAATGTGACAACTTTGGCGGTTGTGGAGGCGGCAAGCAACGCAAGAGGCATTTCTTAAGACCCTAAAATTATGTAAGTTAGTAATAACTTACATAATTTATTTTTATATAAATCAGTGTGTTACATAAAATGCACTGTATTTGGGCTTGATTTGATGGCGTGTTAAGGGTAACCTAGCACCCATCATGAATAATCGCTCTGAAAACAGCAATACAGCCAGCTTCGAAGAACATAGCCGCGCTGAAAGTTGGGATAGCAATGATCGACTTGAAACCGAATCATCTGCTGCCAATATTTATGCTGAAGGCGGTTTATCTCGTTTACAAACCTATGCAGCAAATCAAGTTTCGGGGAAAAAAGTGACAGCTTCTTGGCGTGCCGCTTTGGCCGTTCGCGATGCCGGACCGCCGGCTATGTTGCGCAGTGTGCGCCCAAATATTGTGCAATCTATTCGTGCTTTCCGTACTCCTGATTTGCAGGAGGCGGCAACAGAATTGGGTCAACACTTCATTTATGCCAATTGTGCCAATGCAATGACTAAAGGTGAGGTTTTGGAGTCCATTGCGATTGCTTATTCATTTACGAAGCAGCAGGCAAAAAATTACGATCCTTTGTTGGATGCTTTGACCACTACAGTTGATAAGTCTGGCCCACAGCCTGGCTTTGTTGTTGTCCTTGAAGGCTTGCCTTGCACTCAGAAGTTCGACAAAGAAGCACGCGAAACACTTTTAGACGTTTTCCGTGATGCAGTTGATTTCTGGGCCGAGCGCCGCACCCCGTATCGCGTCTTCTATTCTTTTGCTTAATAGGAAAAAGCCTTAGAACTTAAATAAATCGCCTCTATTTGAGGCGATTTTGCATTTCTGGGCTCCACACGCTATGCACCACTGTTATAGCGACCACACCAGCCGTTTCTGTTCTCAGCACGCGCTCACCTAAGGAAACTAATTGATAGCCTGCAGCTTCCGCCTGAGCCTCTTCTTCAGGGGAGTGGCCACCCTCTGGCCCGATCATGAGGACGATATCCTGGGGTTTGTTTTCAATCAGCACTGAATACATGCTTTTAGTTGCATCGGGGCTTAACAGTAGCTTGAGGGGTGGTTTTGGGGTCGCCTTTAAATAAGCTTCAAAGGTTTGAATGGGTTCTAAGCTAGCAAAGACAGTTCGATCACATTGTTCGCAAGCGGCTTGAATGATTCCCTCCCAGTGAGCAAGTCGCTTTTGGGCGCGCTCAGCATCGCTTGTGCGAGTCAGCTTAAGAATGGAGCGCTCACATTGCATCGGGGCAATATTTTGGGCGCCAGTCTCAACCGCTTTTTCGACAATCCAGTCCATTTTGTCGCCACCAGCCAGTCCCTGGGCCACGGTGATGGCGTAAGGGGTCTCGCGGTGGGTATCCATGCGGATATCGGTTAGCTGAACTTGACCTGTTTTGCCACTCAAAGAGAGTAGCTCACCCTTGGCAATCTGGCCTTTTCCATCAAATACAGGGAAGAATTCCCCGGTCTGAACGCGTCGAACACGCAAATGGTGGGCAACCTCGGGTGTGAGGGTCATTGGCTTTTGGGATTCCCATGGTCCGGGAAGATAAAATTGAGGCATTACTGAAATATAGCCAATTTATTTTTCTCGAGACCACTTTTACGATGTCAAACCTTCAAATTCGCATGGCCAATGCCATTCGCGCTTTATCTATGGATGCAGTTCAGCAGGCAAATTCAGGACATCCTGGTATGCCGATGGGAATGGCGGATATTGCCGTAGGTCTTTGGAGTGAACATTTAAAACATAATCCAACCGATCCACATTGGATTGATCGAGATCGTTTTGTTTTATCAAACGGTCACGGTTCCATGTTGTTGTATTCACTCTTACATCTTTCTGGATACGACTTACCAATTGAAGAGTTGAAAAATTTCCGTCAATTGCATAGCAAGACACCAGGACATCCTGAATATGGAATTACACCTGGAGTAGAAACAACTACTGGACCATTAGGCCAAGGAATTTCGAATGCGGTTGGCATGGCATTGGCTGAGAAATTACTTGCTGAAGAATTTAATCGTCCTGGCCACAACATCATTGATCACTACACCTATGTATTTTTAGGTGACGGTTGTTTGATGGAAGGCATCAGCCACGAAGTTTGTTCTTTGGCTGGCACTCTCAAGCTCAATAAGTTAATTGCATTGTGGGACGACAACGGCATCTCGATTGATGGCAAAGTTATTTCTTGGTTTAATGAAGACACGCCTAAGCGCTTTGAAGCCTATGGCTGGAATGTCATTCGCGATGTGGATGGTCATGATGCAGAAGCGGTTTCTGCCGCCATTGCCAAGGCGAAAACGAGTGATAAGCCAACTCTGATTTGCTGTAAGACTGCAATTGGTCAAGGCTCACCAAATATGGCTGGTAGCGATAAAGTGCACGGCTCACCATTAGGCGCCGCTGAAATTGCAGCTACTCGCGTTGCTTTGAACTGGCCTTATGCTCCGTTTGAAATTCCGAAAGATATTTATGCGGCGTGGGATTTTAAAAAGCGTGGTCAAGCAGCAGAGCATGAGTGGAATAAAGAATTCCAGAAATATAAAAATAAATTTCCAGAGCTTGCTTCTGAATTACAGCGCCGCATGGAAGGTGAATTGTCAAAAGACTTTTCATCTACCTTAAATGCGTATTTAAAAACTTGCCAATCTAAAGCTGAGACTATTGCTACTCGTAAAGCAAGTCAAAATGCGATTGAAGCTTTAGCACCAGCATTACCAGAATTTATGGGCGGCTCCGCTGACTTAACAGGCTCCAACTTAACCAATTGGTCTACATGCAAGCCAGTGCGTGGTGATCAGTGGGGTAATCACATCAATTACGGTGTGCGCGAATTTGGTATGAGCGCCATCATGAATGGTATCGCTCTGCATGGCGGCTATATTCCATTTGGCGGTACCTTCTTAACATTCTCCGATTACAGCCGTAATGCCTTGCGTATGGCTGCGTTGATGAAGCTACGCAGCATTTTTGTCTTTACTCATGACTCAATCGGCCTGGGCGAAGATGGCCCTACCCACCAGTCTGTAGAGCACGTAGCCAGCTTACGCCTCATTCCAAATCTAATGGTTTGGCGTCCCTGTGACACCACCGAGAGCGCCGTAGCCTGGGGTTCAGCTATTGAGCGCAAAAATGGCCCTAGCGCCTTAATCTTCAGTCGTCAGAATTGCCCATTTGTGTCTCGTACTCCTGCGCAAATCAAAGAGATTTCTCGCGGTGGTTATGTATTGCGTGATCCATCTGGCAAGATGGATGCAGTGATTATGGCTACTGGTTCTGAAATTGCTCTTGCTTTGCAAACAGCACAGCAATTAGAAAGAGAAGGTTTAGGCATTCGCGTTGTTTCGATACCTTCGACCACCGTATTTGATCAACAAGATGCTGCATACAAGGCAAAAGTTTTACCCGCAGGTATTCCACGTATTGCAGTTGAAGCAGGTGTAAGCGATTTCTGGTGGAAGTATGGTTGTGCAGCGGTACATGGTGTTGATACTTTTGGTGAATCAGCGCCTGCGCCACAACTCTATGAACACTTTGGTCTAACAACTGATCAAATTGCGAAGACAGTTAAGCAATGCATCGCAAAGAAATAATTCAAATACGAAATAAATTCAATATTAGTAAAGGGAAATAAATGACAATTCGTGTCGCAATTAATGGTTATGGGCGTATCGGCCGCATGGTATTGCGTGCTTTATATGAAGATCAAGTAAACGGTAAACCACGCCGTGATATCAAGATTGTTGCGATTAATGCGATGGGCGATATTGCCATTAATGCTCACTTGACTCAATACGATTCAGCGCACGGTCGCTTCCCAGCTGAAGTCTCGGTTGATGGTGATTGCATGGTGGTAAATGGTGATCGCATCAAGATGTTCTGTACACGTAACCCTGCAGAAACTCCTTGGGGTGAATTGGGCGTCGATTTGGTTTTAGAGTGCACAGGTAAGTTCACCTCTAAAGAAAAAGCGATGATTCATATTGAGCAGGGCGCGAAGAAAGTATTGATTTCTGCTCCTGGTGAAAAAGATGTGGATGCAACGATTGTGTACGGCGTAAACCAAAACGTACTTAAGCCAAGCGATGTAGTTGTATCGAATGCAAGCTGCACAACAAACTGTTTGGCTCCACTGGTGAAGCCACTCCTAGAAAAGATTGGCATTGAATCTGGCTTGATGACAACGATTCATGCATTTACAAACGATCAAGTCTTGACTGACGTGTATCACAAGGATATGCGTCGTGCGCGCTCTGCTGTAACAAGCATGATCCCAACGAAGACTGGTGCTGCCAAGGCAGTGGGCTTGGTTCTGCCAGCATTGGCTGGTCGCTTTGATGGTTTTGCGATGCGTGTACCAGTAATTAACGTTTCAGTAGTTGACCTCACATTTGCTGCAAGTCGCGCTACTAGCGTGGATGAGGTGAACTCGATACTTAAGGCTGCCAGTGAAGGCGAGCTCAAAGGTATTTTGGGCTTCAATACCTTGCCATTAGTTTCAATCGACTTTAATCATGACCCACGTCCAAGTATTTATGATGCCTCCCAAACTCGCGTTTCTGCGGATGGCGAGTTGGTTAAGGTATTGGCTTGGTATGACAACGAGTGGGGTTATTCAGTTCAAATGCTCAATGCTGCTGAAGCATTAATGGCTGTAAAGTAATAAAAACTATCTAACAGTAGTTAAAAGTTGTTAAAAAACGCTTAAATCTTCTTTTTAAGCTTAATTATGTGAAAAAGACCTCAATTTGAGGTCTTTTTTGCTTCTAGGGGCTAAAAACAGCCTATTTTGCTTGTTTATTACGGCAATTTTTCTTCTGACACTGGCCATACATGGCCAAAGAGTGTTCCTGGAGCTTAAATCCAAGGTTTTTAGCAATATCACGCTGTCTTCTTTCAATTGCTTCGTCTACAAACTCCTCGACGTGCCCACAATCAATGCAGACCAAGTGATCGTGATGCTGCCCCTCATTCAGTTCGTAGATGGCTCTGCTATCCCCTTTGCTGGATTCAAAATGGCTACGTAGGAGGAGGCCTGCTTGTTCAAATTGGGTAAGAACCCGATATACAGTGGCTAAACCAATCTCTTTATCCTCTTTTGCTAGGGCCATAAAAACGTCTTCAGCGCTAAAGTGGGTACCACCGTTTTGATGGAAAAAATCCAGAATTTTCATCCTTGGCCCAGTCGCTTTCAGGCCAATATCACGTAAATTTTCAGGGGTAGGGATTTGGGTCATATAAAGGGCATTGGGAGCTAAAATCAATGTCTTAATGATACGGCCAGCCATGCAAAATTGCCTTGAACTTTTTACCCGCTTTTTGAACCCAGTTTTAAAGGGGGTTTATTCCCCTGTTCGACTGGGAGTTGTGGCCCTCACTCTATTTGGACTCATGGGAGTGGTTGGCTGCACTTCTGCGGTTGATGAAACTCAGCGCGCTTGGATGAATAAGATTTTTAGACCTTATGTTCCTGATGTCGTGCAGGGCAACTTTATTTCTAGCGAGCAGTATGTAAAGCTACAGCTTGGTATGAGTCGCGAACAGGTGCGTCAAATTTTAGGCACACCTTTGTTGGCAAGTTACTTCCACGCAAATCGCTGGGATTATATTTTTGAATATAAACGTTCTGGTCAACTAATTGGCAAAGAGCGTCATGTCACCATATTTTTTGATGGTGACAAAGTAGTGAAGTTTGAGGGTGACGCATTGCCTACTGAGATTGAGTTGGTTGCGGAGATTGACAACTACTCCAAAACAAAGCGTTCATTCTGGGATGTTATTACTGGATCCAATAAACCCCCAGTTACTCCTCCATTGCAGAGTCCAGAATTATTGGTTCCAAGCAAGACAGATAATTTAGCTGCTGGTGCGGCTACTCCTCCTGCACCAAATAGCAGTTCATTCTGGGACTTCTTTGGTTCCTCAAAGAATGATTCGGCAGCGCAGTCTCTGCAGTTGGGGCCAGGCACTTTAAATGATGTGCCAAAGGCAGCGGATTCTAAATAATAAATACCACTTTTTTACTGATGCCAAGACTACCTTTTTGGCTCACTTGAATAAGAAGCGAAGAAACACATGATGAAGATTGCAATTGCAGGCGCAACAGGTCGTATGGGAAAGATGTTGATTGAGGCTGTCCTCAATACAGCAGACGCACAATTAGTTGGTGCTCTTGAACATGCTTCATGCCCACAGCTGGGCGAAGATGCTGGCGCATTCTTAGGTAAAAAGACTGGTGTACTGATCTCTTCTGATGTTGCTCAGGTGTTAGCCGACGCGCAATTCTTGATCGACTTCACAAGGCCGGAAGGCACCATGGCTCATTTGGCAGTTGCCGAAAAGACCGGCACCAAAATGATTATTGGCACTACCGGTCTCACTGCCGACCAAATTGCGAACTTGAAAAAAGCTTCGTCTAAATTAGCAATTGTGTTTGCTCCAAATATGAGTGTGGGTGTTAATGCCACGTTTAAGCTCCTCGAGATCGCGGCCAAGATGCTCAATCAGGGTTATGACATTGATATTATTGAAGCGCATCATAAACACAAAGTAGATGCACCTTCTGGTACAGCACTCAAGATGGGTGAAGTGATCGCGGATGCGTTGGGCGAGAAATTAGATGACGTTGCAGTCTATGCGCGTGAAGGTCATACCGGCGAACGCAAAGAGGGTACGATTGGTTTTGCAACCATTCGTGGCGGCGATATCGTAGGTGACCATACCGTGTTATTTGCTGGTGATGGTGAGCGTATTGAAATCAGTCATAAGTCTTCGAGCCGTCAGTCTTACGCACAGGGATCATTGCGAGCTGCCCGTTTTTTGCAAGACCAAACCAGCGGTTTATTCGATATGCAAGACGTTCTTGGCTTGCGTAAATAATTGGTTAATCAATTCAAGATAGAAGAAAAGAGTTGTCGCAGAATGAGTAAGGATTATGACTACCGCAGTATTGAAGCCGCAGCGCAAGCTGATTGGGAAAGTGCGCAAGTCTATCAAGTAACAGAGAAGGTAGTTGATGCACAAGGCAAACAAAAGCCAAAGTACTACGCTTGCTCTATGTTGCCTTATCCATCTGGCAAGCTCCACATGGGGCATGTACGCAACTACACCATTAATGATGTAATGGCACGTCAGCTTCGCATGCAAGGCTACAACGTCCTCATGCCAATGGGTTGGGATGCTTTTGGTATGCCTGCTGAAAATGCGGCGATTCAGAATAAAGTACCTCCAGCAAAATGGACCTACGACAACATTGCTTATATGAAAAAGCAAATGGCTGCGATGGGTTTAGCTATTGACTGGTCGCGCGAAGTAGCAACTTGTAGTCCTGATTACTATCGTTGGAACCAGTGGCTCTTTTTGAAGATGCTGGAAAAAGGTATTGCCTACCGTAAAACTCAGGTAGTGAATTGGGATCCAATCGATCAAACTGTTTTAGCGAACGAACAAGTGATTGATGGTCGTGGTTGGCGCTCCGGAGCTCTGGTAGAAAAGCGTGAGATTCCGGGTTATTACTTCAATATCACTGCATATGCTGAACCATTGCTCTCTGGCTTAGAAGGCTTGGGTTGGCCAGAGCGTGTGAAGACCATGCAGCAAAACTGGATTGGCAAGAGTCGTGGTGTGCGCTTTGCGTTTAAGCACGAAATCGCTGACGACCATGGCAACTTCACTCAGGATGGTCTGTTGTATGTATTCACTACCCGTGCAGACACCATCATGGGCGTTACTTTCTGCGCAGTTGCAGCAGAACATCCTCTGGCCACTAAAGCGGCCGCCAATAATCCAGCACTTGCTGCATTTATTGAGAAATGCAAAACCGGAAGCGTGATCGAGGCAGACTTAGCTACCCAAGAAAAAGAAGGAATGTTTACTGGTCTGTATGTCACACATCCTTTGACGCATGAGCCAGTGCCTGTCTGGGTTAGCAACTACGTTCTGATGTCTTATGGTGACGGCGCAGTTATGGGTGTGCCCGCACATGATGAACGAGATTTTGCATTTGCGCTGAAGTATAAGTTGCCGATTAAGCAAGTCATTGCGCTCAAAGAAGAATCACCCATGTTCAACGCCACTCGTTGGGAAGATTGGTATGCCCAAAAGGAAGGCGTTGTTTGCTTCAACAGCGCTCAGTTTGATGGCTTATCTCACGATGAGGCAGTGGGTGCTGTTGCTAAAGAATTAGAAAAGCTCGGCATTGGCGAAATCAAGACGACCTATCGCTTGCGCGATTGGGGTATTTCCCGCCAACGTTACTGGGGTACACCGATTCCAATTATTCATTGTGGCGATGAAAGCAATCCTGGTTGTGGCGCAGTGCCGGTGCCTGAAGCCGATTTACCAGTGGTGTTGCCTGAAGATTGCGTGCCAGATGGTAGCGGTAATCCACTCAATAAACGCGCTGACTTTTTGAATGTAAAGTGTCCGAAGTGCGGCAAGCCTGCACGCCGTGAAACCGACACTATGGATACCTTTGTCGATTCTTCTTGGTATTTCATGCGCTACACGGGTCCGAATGCGAAGACCATGGTGGATGAGCGTAATGAATATTGGATGCCAATGGATCAGTATATTGGTGGCATTGAGCATGCGATTTTGCATCTACTTTATGCGCGTTTCTGGACTAAGGTCATGCGTGATCTCAACCTTATTACCTTTGATGAGCCATTCCAGAATCTTTTAACACAAGGCATGGTGCTTAATGAGACTTATTACTCCGAAGATACATCGGGTAAGAAGACTTGGCTCAACCCATTGGATGTGGAATTAGATCTCGATGAAAAAGGTCGTCCTAGAGGCGCCAAGTTAATTGGTGATACTTCAAATACCCCAGTAGTAGTTGGTGGCGTTGAAAAGATGTCAAAGAGTAAGAACAATGGTGTTGATCCGCAAGCCTTAATTGATGAGTATGGCGCAGATACAGCTCGGTTGTTTGTGATGTTTGCGGCCCCTCCTGAGCAGCAGTTAGAGTGGTCGGGCGCTGGGGTGGATGGTGCCTCTCGTTTCTTGCGCCGTGTATGGATGTATTCCAGCAGCCAGACGAGTGCTTTGCGTGATGTATCTGATACGCTGCCAAGTAACTTAAATGATGCTGAAAAAGAATTGCGTCGCGAAGTGCATACCATCTTGAGGCAAGCTAACTTTGACTATCAGCGCCGTCAGTACAACACAGTTGTTTCTGCAGCAATGAAAATGCTCAATATTCTTGAGCCTATTAAGCTTGATCAAAATACTGCAATCAGCGCACCAGTCTTGCGTGAATGTTTAAGTATCTTATTGCGTATTCTGTATCCAGTAGTTCCGCATTTGACTCATGTCTTATGGAAAGAAGTTGGCTATGCCAAAACATTGGGCCCTCTACTTGATGCCCCATGGCCTGCTGTAGATGAGGCAGCATTGGTTCAGACTGAAATGACATTAATGTTGCAAATTAATGGCAAATTGCGTGGCGACATTAAAGTGCCGGCAGATGCAAGCAAAGAGCAAATCGAAGCAATGGCATTGCAAAGTGAGCCCGCACAAAAAGCTTTAAATGGCGGCACACCGAAGAAGGTGGTTGTGGTGCCTGGTCGCTTAGTCAACATAGTTGCTTAAATAGAAAATATAAACATGAGCGTAAATTCTCTTCGTCGCGCAATGTTAGGCTTAATAGCCACTGCTCCGGTAATGGGGTTGATCGCATGCGGCTATCGCTTGCGCGGTATGGTGGATTTGCCCTTCAAGGTTATTGCGATTACCGGCAATCCATCGCCTCCTTTGAGGGCTGATTTGCAGACAGCAATTTTGACGGGCACCGATGCAAAGGTAGCGATCAATCCTAAAGATGCGGATCTGATCTTAGAAATTACTAATGATGTTAACGGTCGTGAGATCTTGGCCTATAACTCCAGCGGTCAGATTTCAGCTTATCGCCTCAATATTCGGGTAGGCTTTAGGGCTTTTGATTTGGCGGGTGCTGAGATAGTTCCTGAGGCAGAGATTTATATGACTCGTGATATGGACTTTAGCGTTACAACGGTCTTGGCGACAGATGTTCAAATCCAGCAGTTCCTGGGGCTGATGCGTCGTGACTTGGCTATTCAGATCCTGCGACGCGTATCTGCCGCCGCCAAATCACCGCAATCCAGAGTGTTTTAAAGCGGACCAAACTCGCATGGTTAAAGTTGATGCCCTGCAAGCACACCTCAAATCTCTGAGTTCGGGCGGACCCATGTTGCCACTCTATATTTTTAGTGGCGATGAACCTCTATTAATGATGGAGGCGATGGATCAATTAAGATCTGCTGCGAAGAAACAAAGCTTTACAGAGCGTGAAGTTTTGCTGCAGGAGCGTGGATTTGATTGGAGTGCTTTACTGAGCGCTGGCCAGACAATGTCTTTGTTTGGAGATAAACGCTGGGTAGAGTTGCGAATTCCGACTGGTAAGCCTGGACGTGATGGAGCAGATGCTTTAAAGCAATTTGCCGCTCAAATCGCTGCGCAGTCAAATGGCTCAGATGGTCCAGATACCGTAGTTTGTATTGTTTTGCCTCGTTTGGATGGCAAGACCAAGACTTCCGCTTGGTTTAGTGCGCTTGATGATGCGGGTATGGCGATTCAGATTGATTCATTGGATCGCAGCCATTTGCCCCATTGGATTTCGGGACGCCTCAAGCGTCAAGATCAAGAAGTAGAAGCTGGACCTGAAGGTCAGCGCGCACTCGAATTTATAGCTGATCAAGTTGAGGGCAACCTAATTGCTGCCCACCAAGAGATCCTGAAATTAGGCCTACTCTATCCTGCTGGAAAACTCAGCGAGGAGCAGATTCGCTCTTCGATTCTGAAGGTGGCGCGCTACAACGTTTTTGAGTTAACCGAAGCCATGCTTGCAGGGGATTTGGCAAGACTGAATCGTATGTTGGATGGCCTCAAAGGCGAGGGTGAGCCGCTAGTATTGATTCTGTGGAGCGTAACTGAAGAGCTTCGGATACTATCTAAACTAAAGGCGGCGAGTGATGCTGGGGAGTCTGTGCAAAACCTCATGCGTGCCAATCGAATTTGGGGAAATAAAGAGCGTTTATATCCAGCGGCATTGAGAAGAGTTCAACCGCTCAAACTCCGCAGAGCAATGCAAGTGGCTGCAGGATTGGATCGCCAGGTAAAAGGTCTGCACGCAGCAGAGTTGCCTGCAGATCCCTGGGATGGTCTGCGTTTAGTTGGCAATTTATTGCGTTAAGAAGTAAAGACATCAAATATAAAAGTAAATTTAAAGAAGTAATAAAAGAGTAGCAAGAGAGCAATAAGAGAATAAAAATGAGTTCACCTATCAAAGAAATGATGTATGACATTGGGATGCGAGCACGTACCGCATCTCGAGCTATGGCGCGTGCATCTAGCGAACAAAAGAATCAGGCTTTATTACATATTGCGAAAGTTATTCGTCAAAAGGCATCCGAGATTCAGAAGGTTAATCAGGTCGATGTTGAGCGTGCCAAAGCAAATGGCCAAGATGCGGCGTTTGTCGATCGTTTAACCATGACTCCAAAGACAATCGAAACGATGGCCTTGGGTTTAGAGCAAATCGTCTCCTTGAAAGATCCTATTGGAAAAATTACCCCGCTTCAGAAACAGGCTTCTGGCATTGAGATAGGTCAAATGCGTGTGCCGCTTGGAGTGATTGGCATTATTTATGAGTCTCGTCCTAATGTCACCATTGACGCTGCAGCACTCTGCTTAAAGTCGGGAAATGCTGTGATTTTGCGTGGTGGATCTGAGGCAATCGATTCTAATACCTTGCTTGCTCAGATTATTCAGGATGGCTTAGCAGCCGCTGGATTACCTAAGGATGCTGTGCAAGTAGTGACAACAACAGATCGTAGTGCTGTTGGTGAAATGATCACTATGACTCAATACATTGATGTCATCGTGCCACGCGGTGGTAAGAGTTTGATTGCGCGTTTGATGGCTGAAGCACGTGTACCTATGATTAAGCACTTAGACGGAATCTGCCATACCTATATTGATGGGGATGCTGATGTAGCAATGGCGGTGAAGGTCTGTGATAATGCTAAGACACAACGCTATGCTCCTTGTAATGCAATGGAGACCTTACTCGTAAATCAAGAGATAGCACAGAAGGTCTTGCCTACACTGTGCAAGATTTATCAAGATAAGGGTGTGGAGTTGCGTGTGGATGGCATAACTCGCAAAACACTCGAAGCAAATGGCTTTCAGAATTTAATTGATGCCACAGAAGAAGATTGGCAGACAGAATACTTAGCTCCAATTTTGTCAATCAAGACAGTTGCCAATATAGATGAAGCGATGAATCATATCGAGCAATACGGCAGTAAACATACGGACGCCATTATTACTAACAATAAGGCACAAGCGGACCGTTTCTTACGCGAAGTGGATAGTGCTAGTGTGATGGTCAATGCCAGCACTCGCTTTGCGGATGGCTTTGAATATGGCTTGGGTGCTGAGATCGGCATTTCCAATGACAAACTGCATGCCCGCGGTCCAGTTGGCTTGGATGGCCTGACCTCCTTAAAGTACGTGGTTATGGGTCATGGTGAGATTCGTACTTAATTTATTAAACAGTAAACGCACAATATATGAGTAATTCTTACCTCTGGGTTAAAACTTTCCACATCGTATTTATTACCTCATGGTTTGCCGGTTTGTTTTATTTACCTAGAATTTTTGTGAACTTGGCGGAAGAAAAAAATGTGGAGGCTTATGCGCGCCTACTGGGCATGGCTGATCGCCTGTTTCGTTTTATGACTATCTTGGCGGTCCCAGCGGTCTTATTGGGTATAACGCTGTGGCTTCACTTTGGTATTGGTCGTGGCGATGTATGGATGCACGCTAAATTATTTTTTGTGATTCTCGTGATTGGTTATCACCATGCTTGTTTAAGTTTGCTCAAAAAATTCCGAGCCGGTGCAAATAAGCGATCTGGTATTTGGTTTCGTTGGTTTAATGAAGTGCCAGTTATTTTGTTGGTCATTATTGTTGCCTTGGTATTGTTTAAGCCTTGAGTCCAACCAATAAGTACAGTTTATTTTTTTAATATCCCCATTTATAGATTGTTAGCCCCATGAGATTTTTTGTTGTATGCCCAGGCGGTTTAGAAGTGCCGCTTGCCCAGGAGCTAGCAGAGATAGCTGGACGTCCAGAATGTAAGGCTTTGGGGGCATGGGTAATCGATCCAACACCTACAAGTCCAACTGGTGGTATTGGTCTAGCTGCACCAATATCTGCTGCAATGGTATTGAATTTGCATTCTCGTATTGCAAGCCGCGTTCTGTTGCAAATGGCGCAAGCCCCCTATCGTCAAGAAGATGATCTCTATAAGCTAGCTAGCGGTTTAGCGTGGGAAGAATGGTTTACCTCAAAGCAAACTTTGCGAGTGGATGTCACAGCCCATCGCTCTCCACTCAAGAGTCTCAATTTTGCTACGCTCAAAATTAAAGATGCGATTGTGGATCGCTTGCGTGATGTAACAGGCGATCGACCAAGTATTGATACTGCTTTCCCGGATGTGCGAGTACAAGCCCATTTAACAGCAACCCAAGTCACTATTTATTTGGATACTTCTGGTGAGGCTTTATTCAAACGTGGCTGGCGAGATGAAAAGGGCGATGCACCCCTTAAAGAAAATTTGGCTGCTGGGATTTTGTCTTTTACTGCTTGGAAGCCTGGTCAAACATTATTTGATCCAATGTGCGGTAGCGGCACCTTTTTAATTGAAGCTGCCCAGATTGTTTTATCTATTCCACCTGGTGCTATTCGTGCAGGTATGTATGGCGATGATGCCAAGCCAAACAGACTAGCTTATCGTCCTTTAGTGACTTCGGCGCATGGGTTTGGTTTTCAGCGACTCAAGCCTTTTAATGAAGTTGCCGAACAGAAGCGTTGGGTTGATTTAAAAGAGGCCGCTCTTGCGCAGATGCTGGAAAAACGTAAGCAGTACCCTAGCGTTGATAACTTAAAAATTACTGGTGGTGATATTAATGAGAAGTTGGTATCCATGTTCAAGGGTAATTGGCAAAGAGCGCAATTGCCTGATCAGCCGGTAGTTCGTCAGATTGATGCCTTAGCTGCTAAGCCGCCTGGGAGTGTGAATGAAGGCGTGATGTTGTTGAACCCCCCTTATGGTGAGCGGTTGGTCATCAAGGGTGGTCGTGGCCAAGATCGCACTTCTAGTCGAGATGCTAAGTACGATGGTGCAGATGAACCTGAAAACCGCTTCGAACTGAATTTGGAGACAGGTCGTCAAAGTGCTAAACGTTCTAGCCGTGAATCATTGAAAAAGTTGCAGGCCCAAGAAGAGCAGGATCCTAAATTTGTGGAGTTTTTGCGTCAGTTTGGCCAGCATCTAAAAGATGATTTTGGCGGGTGGAATATTTTTGTACTTACCGCAGATATGGCACTTCCAGGTCAATTGCGCATCAAAGAATCTAAGCGCACTCCCTTGTTTAATGGTCCTCTTGAGTGCCGTTTATTCAAGTTTGAGATGCATGCGAAGCGCCCAGCTTAAGTCGCTATAAAACCTTAAAATAAGACCAGAAGCATAGTAAACAAAAGATAGATCAAAGAACATCAGAGAGCAAGGCAATGGAATTTAAAACATACATGTGTTTAATTTGCGGTTGGGTTTACGACGAAGCCGCTGGTTTACCGGATGAAGGTATTGCACCAGGAACGCTTTGGAAGGATGTGCCAATGAACTGGACTTGTCCAGAGTGCGGTGCTCGCAAAGAAGATTTTGAAATGATGGCAATTTAATTAGAAATAACAATGGCAAAAGTAGATCAAAACGAAGCACTATTTGAGCGTGCACAAAAAACCATTCCTGGAGGAGTTAATTCCCCAGTGAGGGCTTTCCGTCAAGTTGGTGGAACACCTCGTTTTGTTGCTAAAGCCAAAGGCCCTTACTTTTGGGATGCCAACGATAAGCGTTATATCGATTTAATTATGTCTTGGGGCCCCATGATCGTGGGCCATGCAAATCCCGAGGTGGTTGCTGCAGTTCAAAAAGCTGCTGAAACTAGTTTTAGCTATGGCGCTCCTACCGAGGGTGAAATTGAATTGGCTGAACGAATTTGTGCCTTAATGCCAAGCGTTGAGCAAGTGCGCATGGTGTCAAGTGGCACAGAGGCGACGATGAGTGCCTTGCGTTTGGCTCGTGGCTACACAGGCCGTGATTTGATTATCAAGTTTGAAGGTTGCTATCACGGCCATGCTGATAGTCTTTTGGTGAAGGCTGGCTCAGGTCTACTGACCTTTGCTGACTCTACGCAAAATGCACCATCCTCTGGCGGTGTGCCGAAGGATTTGGTGAAACATACTCTAGTGTTGCCATACAACGATGTCGCTGCGATTGAGGAAGTATTTAAAAAGCAGGGCGATCAAATTGCTGCAGTCATCATCGAGCCAATCGCTGGCAATATGAACTTAATCAAGCCGTCTAAAAAGTTTTTGACGGCGATTCGTGGTTTGACCAGCAAGCATGGTGCTGTATTAATTTATGACGAGGTCATGACTGGCTTTAGGGTGGCTTTGGGTGGTGCTCAGTCTTTGCAAGGAGTTACCCCAGATCTCACTTGTCTAGGCAAGGTCATGGGCGGCGGCATGCCGATGGCAGCCTTTGGCGGCAAGAAAGAAATCATGTCTAAGCTTGCGCCTTTGGGCACTGTGTATCAGGCTGGCACCCTCTCTGGTAATCCAGTTGCGGTAGCTGCAGGCCTAAAGACTCTCGAGATTATTTCTCGGGAAGGTTTCTATGAGTGCTTGACTGGCCAGACAGAAAAATTAATGGCCGGCTTAAAAGCAGCTGCAGTTCAAAACAACATTCCTTTTGCTGTAGATAGCGAGGGTGGAATGTTTGGTTTTTATTTTACGAATGAAGTTCCCACCTCCTTTGAGGCGGTGACTAAATCCAATATTGATGCGTTTAAGAAATTCTTCCACTTGATGTTGGATGAAGGGATATATTTAGCACCATCTGCATACGAGGCAGGTTTCACATCCATTGCACATGACAACGCTGTACTCGATGAAATTATTGCCGCAGCCGAGAATGCTTTTAAAAAGCTTTAAGTCCTTTAAAAACTAGTCTTTGCAATGCTTTATATTCTGAGTGGGTGGTCATAGCCATCCACTTGAATGATTTCTAGCTTCGGATGGTCTTTATTGGAGTCTGAAATCTCAAGTGCGGTGAGTTTGCCACCCCAGACGCAGCCAGTATCTAGACCAATGACATTGTGTTTGCGCATCAAACCTAATGTGGACCAGTGCCCAAAGTAAATGAGAGTGTCAGCAGTTTTTCTCTTGGGCGCCATGAACCAGGGTGTATAGCCTTTTGGCCCATCTTCTAAACCCTCTTTACCTTCAAACTCCATCTGACCTGTGGGGCTACAAAATCGCATGCGGGTTAAAGCATTCGTGATGACTCGCAAGCGTTCGTACCCCTTTAGGGAGTTGCTCCATTTGGTGGGGGTGTTGCCGTACATATTGGCTAAAAAGGTTTTGTAAGACTTCCCACGCAATGCCTTCTCTACTTCTTGGGCGCATTCAATAGCTTGTTGTAAGTCCCATTGAGGTAGTACTCCTGCATGAACAGCGAGGACTTTTCCATTGCTCAATGCCATGGGACGATTTCGTATCCAGTCAATGAGCTCTGCCCGATCAGGAGCATGCAAGATGGGCTCAACAGTATCTAGCCCTTTCGCTTTGCGAAGGCCGGCATCAATTGCTAGGAGGTGTAGATCATGATTTCCTAAGATGCACTCGGCACGACCAGATTCCTGCAGAGTTTTTAAATGTCGTAATGCACCTAATGAATCGGGTCCACGATTCACTAAATCTCCCAGAAAAATCATTTTGGATTTTGGGGGAAGCTTTTTTACTAAGGCTTTTAACGAAGGTGCGCAGCCTTGGACATCACCTACGGCATAGATCTTGCTCATACCTAATCTTAAAGCGGAAATGAGGACTTATTGATTTTGTTAAGCGATTTTTTTCACAACGCTATAGCGCACCAAAGTCTTCTTACGGGCTTCATCATGATCTACAACCGGCAGTGGGTAATCTTTTCCCATAGTGATGCCAGCCGCCTCTAGCTCGATATGGCCGGCTTTCCAGGGTGCGTGTATCGACTTCTTGGAAAGCTTCTCAAGTTGCGGTAAATAGCGCTTGATAAACTTGCCCTCTGGATCAAACTTTTCTGATTGGGTAATCGGATTAAAGATTCGGAAATAAGGTTGTGCATCGCAACCTGACGAGGAAGCCCATTGCCAGCCACCATTATTGGAAGAGAGCTCAAAGTCATTGAGGTGTTCAGCAAAATACGCTTCACCCCAGCGCCAATCTATCCCCAAATCTTTAGTGAGAAAACTTGCTACAACCATGCGTAAGCGATTGTGCATATAGCCACTTTGGTTCAGTTGATGCATTGCTGCATCTACGAGAGGGTAGCCAGTTTTACCTTCGCACCAGGCGGCAAATAATTTTTTAGCGGTAGCGCCACTCTCCCACGCAATATTATCGTAGTCAGGTTTAAAAGATGCGCCCTTAGCAAGGCGAGGATGATTAGACAAAATCATGAAATAAAAATCACGCCAAATGAGTTCACTCAACCAAATGGTTGCACCCATACTTCCCGCAAGCATGCGTCGATGAGCTTCGCGTACCAAACCTCGAATAGACAACATGCCAAAACGTAAGTGAATAGAGAGATAACTCACGCCCTTGATTGCGGGAAAGTCTCTGCCAACCTGATATTGATCTATTCGATGAAGAAAGTCTTCTAAAAAGGATTGGCCACCCTCAGAGCCAGGCGGTAGGTAGCTTTCAATGCCGGTGGGGCAAAACCCCATGGACTCCAGGGATGGAAATGGCGCAGATAATTTCTTGGGAATCTCTGCAAGCTGCCCTGGTTTCGGATTGCATTCATAAGCAGCAAGATCTTTTTCTTGAAGTGTCTTGAGCCAATTATTTTTATAGGGTGTAAAAATAGAAAAGACGGTATTGGAATTGGTCAAAATTTCTTTTTTCTCAAAGATCACTTGATCTTTAAAAGTCTCAAACCCAATACCTTGTTTTTCTAACTGAACTCTGACAGTCTCATCACGTTCTATTGCTGAAGGCTCATAGTCATGATTCGTAAACACTGTATTTACGCCCAGTTCTTTGGCTATCTCAGGAATGCATTGAGTGGGCTGGCCGAAGCGGACAATTAATCCTCCACCTTGTTTGCGTAGTTCATCATCGATTTGTTTTAAACCTTGCCAGATGAAATCAACCCTGCGGTCATGTTTAAGGCCATTCGTATCGAGCTCGCCTTTTAATAAAGGTTTCAGAATATCGGTGTCGAAAATGAAGGTTAGCCAAACTTGCTCAGCCTCCTTCAGTGCGTAATGGAGGGCTGCATTGTCATACAGGCGGAGATCTCGGCGGAGCCAAACAAGTGCTTTTTGCATAGCCCCTATATTAGGGCTAATTTAAAGAAGGTGCCCAACGCTGTTTTAGACGAACAGGTTAAGATCCTAATGAATGATGGATACGATCTTTTTTACTCTCTCGAAAGTAGTGCAATTTTGCATTGAGCCCCTCAACTGGGTAATCGTCTTTGTATTATTGAGCCTTCTCTTTCTATCTCTACGAAAACCTCACTTTTGTAAGCGTTTTTTAGTGCTAGCGCTCTTCGACCTTCTGCTGGTAGGTTGGTTGCCTGCCTCAGAGTTACCGTTGAGAGTGATTGAAAATCTCATTCCTAAGACTGCTTTATTAAGTGATCTCAATAATGAGGTTGGGGGCATCATTATTTTAGGAGGCGCAATCTCTGGTGAGCAAATCGCAGTAGATCGGGGCGAGATATCAATTCATTCTTCAGCAGAGCGCATTACCAAGGGATTTGAGTTCGTTCGTAGGTATCCAAATCTTCCCTATATCTTTAGTGGCGCCTCTGGGCGTATTACACCAAGAGGTATTTCAGAGGCGGATGCTTTTAAACAGTTGGTTCAGGAACAAGGTCTCAATGAAGATAAGGCTCATTATGAAAATCAATCTCGGAACACCTACGAGAATGTGATTTATATGAAGCCGATGATTCAAGAGCTTGGGGCGAAGGATGGTTCTGGAAAATTAAAGCCTTGGCTACTCATTACCTCAGCCAGTCATATGTATCGATCGGTCAAAATCTTTGAAAAACAGGATTTACCTGTATTACCTTTGCCTGTGGATTACCAGACCGCCAATCGCCTGCAGTGGACGGAGTTCAGCCTAGTGGATGGCGCGCAAAACTGGCATGATGTGGTGCATGAGGCTGTAGGCCTGCTTGCCTACTGGATTACCGGAAAAATCTAGATCTTCGGTAAAATAAAGGCTATGACTTCTGCTAAAAAAGCACCCTCTGCTTCAGAAATAGCGCCTTCGCCAGAGTCATTAATTTCTTTTTCTGCCGACCATCTGGCTAATCAGTTTTTAATTGCTATGCCGGGTATGGTGGACCCCAATTTTGCTGGCTCAGTCATTTATCTCTTTGAGCATACTGAGAGAGGAGCGATGGGCTTGGTGGTGAATAGGCCAACTGAGGTGAACTTAAGCACTTTGTTTGACAAAATTGATCTGAAGTTGGAGATTGCTCCACTATTAGATCAACCAGTGTATTTTGGCGGGCCTGTTCAGGTAGAGCGCGGTTTTGTTTTGCACGAATCCAATCCGAATCTTTCTTACAGCTCCTCATTAATTATCCCGGGCGGTTTAACCATGACTACCTCTAAGGATGTATTGGAGGAGGTGGCTAATGGCAAAGGGCCTGCAAAGTTTTTGATGACCCTGGGCTATGCGGGCTGGGGTGCGGGACAGCTCGAAGAGGAGATTACTCTCAATGGCTGGATTAATGTTCCGCTGAACCGCGAACAAATGATGGAGATTATCTTTAATACTCCCTCAAGCCAGCGCTATCAAAAGGCTATGCATCATTTAGGTTTTGATCCCTCTGACCTCTCTGGAGAGGCCGGGCATGCATAAGCCCGCTGCATCTATTGCGCCTATGACGGTAATGGCATTTGACTATGGGACTAGACGTGTAGGTGTTGCAGTTGGCAATTCAGTAACTAAGGCGGGCGAACCATTAAAGACTATTGCGGCTCCAAATGCCGACACCTTGTTTAGGGATATAGAGACACTTTTGGCAGACTGGCAGCCTAATCAATTAGTGGTTGGTCGACCAACGCACCCGGATGGCAAGCCCCATAAGATGACTGCTAAAGCCATTCGCTTTGGTAATCAATTACATGGCCGCTTTCATTTACCAATAGCCTGGGTGGATGAGCGCTACTCCTCCGTGGTTTTAGAGGGTGATCTCCAGATGCAGGACAATCTAGATGCTCACTCAGCAGCCCTTATTTTGGAGCAATACTTTGCAGAAATTAGCTCTAGGGCTGTCGATTAAAAATGCAGTTTTATATATAGCGGTGAATAAAGAATGAACGCAGAACAGTTATACGAAAAATTACTAGCAAAGCTTCGTGAGTTGAAGCAGGCGAGCTCTTTTGAATTGGTCGGACTTGCAATGGGTGGAGCCTGGATTGCTGAGCGCTTAGCTAAAGATTTAGGTTTACCGCACTACGGTGTCATTAATGTGACTTTTCATCGTGATGACTATGCCGAAAAAGGTATGACTGCACTTCGGACGGCTAGCACCATGACGACTCACTTACCATTTGATGTCAACGGTGCCACGGTGATTTTGATTGATGATGTTCTGTTAACTGGCAGAACTGTTAGAGCAGCCTTAAATGAGTTATTTGATTTTGGTAGACCAGCACAGGTGGAGTTAATGGTCTTGGCTGATCGCGGCAACCGAGAGCTCCCTGTCTGCGCCAATTATGTCGGTGAAGAGGTTAGCGTACCAGATCACCAAATTCTGGTTTTAGAAAAAGATACGGCTGGTAAGTTCAGTTTCGTACTAGAGGAGCGTGAGTGATGAGTTCGATATATCAGCCAGTGAATCAATTTAATGCTGCCGGTGAGCTCACACATCTTCTCACCTTAGAAGGCCTTCCCAAGGAGCAAATCGTTCATATTCTGGATACGGCTCAGCAGTTTGTCAGCGTTACTGATCCAGCGCGCGAAGTAAAGAAGGTTCCACTGTTAAGGGGTAAGAGTGTCTTTAACCTCTTCTTCGAGAACTCTACTCGCACTAGAACAACTTTTGAGATTGCTGCTAAGCGTTTATCCGCTGACGTCATTAATTTGGATATTTCTACATCATCAACTGCTAAAGGGGAAAGTCTCCTCGATACCATTGATAACTTGGTAGCGATGCAAGCAGATATTTTTGTTGTTCGCCATAGTGTTTCTAGAGCGCCAATTGAAATTGCGAATCACGTACCGGCACATGTGCACGTAGTGAATGCTGGTGATGGTAGTCATCAGCATCCTACGCAAGGGTTGCTCGATATGTATACGATGCGCCACTTCAAGCAAAACTTTAAAGGTTTAAAAGTGGCGATTGTCGGTGATATTGTTCACAGTCGTGTAGCAAAGTCGAATATTCATGCTTTAACTACTTTGGGTTGCGAAGACATTCGTGCCATTGGCCCAGAAAGCTTATTGCCAAGTGATTTGGATATGTTGGGTGTAAAGGTCTTCCATAGCATGGAAGAGGGTTTGAAAGACGTTGATGTAGTGATGACCTTGCGTATTCAGAAAGAGCGCATGGAGGCTGGTCAGGTTCCCGAGGGAGATGCCTTCTTTAAGCAGTATGGCCTAACACCAGCACGTTTGGCTCTCGCCAAGTCTGATGCCATTGTGATGCATCCAGGCCCAATGAATCGCGGGGTAGAGATTGACTCAGTCGTAGCTGATGGCCCGCAATCAGTTATTTTGAATCAAGTGACCTTTGGCATTGCAGTGCGCATGGCAGTGATGTCAATTGTGGCTGGAAATTAATTTAGTAATTTCCGCTGCAATTTGATCGTCAAAGTACACATGACTATCTAGTATTAACTCATCTTGAGCGGCAGCTGCAGAGTGCTCTAGATTGTTACTAATCACGACATTGAAATCACAGAGTGTTGATAGGCCAAACATTTGAGCCCAAGAATTGTTGCGGTAAGGGTTTATTTCTAAGACCTTAACGTCGTCACTTAAAAAAAGCAGATTAAATACACCAGCACCTACCATGTAGGTAAAGGTCTGGGCATTTGCTAGTGTCTGAAGATAGTCTTTGAAGCTCAGTTTGGATAAGAACACTTGATCAATATGGTTTGCCTTTAAAAATCCCTGATCGATATTGAGTAGATTCTTGCGGCTGAGCTCATTTCTGCCATAGATCAAGTTTTTATTTCGTATCTCAGAAATGCCGTGTTTGGCAAAACAGATTGCTTTAATTTCGCGACAAATTTTCTGAAAATCAGGATAGATTTTTAAATCTCTGCCTTCAGGTGTGACGATAAGCTTAGAAAATGCATAAGCCTTGTCATAGTCTAAAAAGATTAAATCTTTTGGATCAATGATGGATTCCAGAAATTCTCTTTGGAATGTATTGCCTTTAATAGAAACGCAGACTCGTTTTTTATTTTTTCTCCACTCAAGGTAAAAAGGGAAGAAAACGTCATGAAAAAAATGGGCAATATTATCTGTGTGAATAATTAATAAATAAAACTCTTCGCCCTCAAGATTTTCGACTGCTAAATCGATTGGAAGCAGTGACCAGCGCTTAACAAAATGAACACGGTCATTTTTAACTGAAATGGCATTCCTGCTATAGAGCTGATCTTTGAAGAGGATATAGCTTGCGCTCCCAGCAAACTTAAATAGGCATTTCTGAAAGAAGTCTTTAATTTTGTGCATGCACTTTAATATTCAATGTGTAAGAGGAAGCCTACTATAATTCTAGCTACTAATGTGATTTTAAGCGGTGATATAAGGGTGCTGATTGAAGGCTAAATCTATTGCGCAACAGAAAAACTGGCTTCTTCTATCTCATGCTTTCAACATGGATGGTAGAGCGGCTAGTTTGACCATTACCGATAAGATTCCTTATTTCTTAGAGGCCGGCGTTCAGCCGATTGTTTTTAGTGCTATTACTGGCTTAAAAGACGAGCGTTTCCCTCATAAGCAGTTCTTGGCTTGGGGCCCAGCAGCCTTTAGGTTTGATTTTCGACATTGGATAGCCAATCAATATGGACGCGGGTTTATTTACAAACTCCTGACACGCACCGTTTCTATACTTCTAGCTCCATTCATCGGCATTGAAAAACTCCTCTTGGGATATTCAAGTCAGTGGTCTTGGGCATTGCCTGCATTTGTACGCGGTTACCTCTTGATTCGCAGTGGCAAGGTAGATGTGATCTATTCCATTGGCAGCGCTTGGTCAGCACATTTAGCTGGAGTTTGGTTAAAGCGTGCCACAGGCTTGCCCTTGATTTCCGAGGTGCATGATCCCTTGGTGATTCGTAAGAATCCCAATGACCAAGGGTTTGAGAAACCCAAAAATCGAGATGCGCGCTTTCGGCACTATCTAGAAACTCAGCTTTGCAAGTATTCAGACTATGTCTGGTGGTTTACTGATGGCGCACTTCATTACGCCAAAGTCAGAAATCCGAATTTAAATACTCCCGGCAATGCCAGAGGGTTCGTAGTGATGCCCGGCGCCAATCCTCCAGGTGAAATGCAGGGGGCGTCTCAGCATCAATACGGCGAACATTTAAATTTATGCCACTTTGGTTCATTGGCAAATGACAGATCGCTCTCTATTGTTCTGCGGGCGGCACATACACTGTTCCAAAAGTATCCCGAGGCTAGAAAGTATCTGCGAGTTCACGCCTATGGCGCACCCTTGGATTCTTTATCAGCGGCCGCTATTAATCAATATAGTTTTTCTGATGTTTTGTTGGCGCACGGTCGCTTAGAGCGTGACCCAGTCAGCGGTAAATCAGGGCGCGAGCGAGTTGCACAAAAGATGCAAGAAGCAGATGCGTTGATTTTGCTTCACGGCAATGATGAATGGTGTGCAGAGTACATTCCTTCGAAGTTTTACGACTATCTTTGGTCGGGTAGGCCTATTTGGGGTATTACCCACCGTAATCCACAGTTAGATCAAATGCTATTGGATCGAAAGTCCTATTTAAGTGCTGATGGGGATGAGGAGGGGATTGCTATGGCCCTCGAAAGAATCTGGTTGGATTGGCAGCAAAAACAACTTCTACAGCCGATTTGGCAGCCAATTGGTGTCGATCAGGCAGTTAGCAGTATTCTTTCGCATATTGC
The DNA here is from genome assembly GCF_018881815.1 of Polynucleobacter sp. MWH-HuK1. GTDB lineage: Bacteria > Pseudomonadota > Gammaproteobacteria > Burkholderiales > Burkholderiaceae > Polynucleobacter. The sequence continues at coordinate 123,487 of NZ_JACVPP010000001.1, read as the reverse complement.
TCAAGAAAAGGTTGTCTCTTGAAAGACATTGTTCTTTACTGTAAATCCTATCGCAAAGATTTCTTGCGGCTTAAGCGTCTGTTGCAGTCTATATCTCAATATAACTGCGATCACATTCCGTTTTATATTTCCACCCCTCAAGCTGATCATGATTTATTAGTTCAACTAATTGGTAGTGAAGGCTATCAATGGGTTTCAGATGAATCCATTATTCAGGCGAACACAAGCGTACCAGCGGGAGTTGGGAAAGATAAATCAGGTAGCTTGACCCAGCAAATTATTAAATCAGAATTCTGGCGTCTAGGATTGTGTGAGAACTATGTATGTTTAGATTCTGACTGCTTATTTATTAAGAACTTTTATCAGTCTGATTTCTTGGCTGATGATGGTAATCCATACACAGTCATTTATCAAAATAAAGAATATTTCCAGTTAGCACTTGATCGTGGTTTTGCTAAAGCCCCACTTCAGTTAATTGCTGAGGGCAATAGAGTGAAGCAGCTGTTTGGGCGTCGTGGGCCTAATTACTACTGTCCTTGCCCACCATTTATTTGGTCGGCCAAGGTATGGAACTCCCTGGATGAGAGTTATCTTAAGCCTAAGGGGCTTACCTTCTGGGATATTTGTACTCCAGGGCATCCAGAGACCTTACTGTATTTAGAAGCCTTGTTAAATTTCAAGGCTATCCCATTGCATCCTATAGAGCAGCTCTTTCGAATTTATTACTATGACTGGCACTTTTTCTTATTACGCAGAAACGGTGAAACTCTAGATAAGCTAAAGCAAAATTATTTAGGTGTGATTTATCAGTCAAGCTGGGATCTCAGTTTGGACTATGGCGCGAGCCAAAAATCTCTTCCATCCCGGGCGCTGAAAAAGTTGAAACGATTCGGCCGTTATTTACAAAGCTTCATTTAATGAATCAGCAGCCATTAATTAGCGTACTCATGCCCGCGTATAACTCAGAGTTATACATAGCTGAGGCAATTGAGAGCATCCTCAATCAAAGCTATCAAAATATTGAATTAATCATTTTTGATGATGGCTCCTCCGACAATACAAGGCAAGTGATTCAGAGCTTTAATGATCCTCGTATCGTGAAGATACTTTCAGATCAGAATTATGGGGTTGTTAGAGCGCGTAATGACATGATTGATAGGGCTAGTGGCCAATATATTGCATTGATGGATGCCGATGATATTGCCGATCGTACCCGTCTTGAAAAGCAATTGCGTAGTTTAGAAGCTGGGGAATGCGACCTATGCGGTAGTGCGCAATGGGTTTTAGATGAAGCTTCAGGAAAGATTAAGAAATCTAAAGATAAATTTACTGATGCTGATTTGCGTTCGCTACTTTCTGTATATTGCGGGCTCTGTAATTCTGCCATGATGGGTAAGGCTGAAATATTTAAGCGTTTTAAATATGACACCACTATTTTGACCTCAGAAGATTATTACTTATGGGTGGTGATGGCTGCCGCTGGCTATCGATTTTTAAATCTTAAAGAGCGCTTGATTACTTACCGCCGCTATCCGGCCCAAACAAGCTCAGTGCATTTGGATAAGTTCCGCATCACCACAATTGAAGTACAGAAAAAGTACCTGGAGCTATTAGGGATCTCTTTGGATTTCTATCCGCGTCAGTTGCCATGGACCAAGAGGGTGTCAGTTGGTTCTGGCTTATTGCGAGCATTAAATCAGCGCTTTAAAGGAATTTCTTTGCAGGCAAATTGTGAGATTTATGCCCGCTTTCAGTTTCGAAGAAACGGATTATGGACGCCGCTAATGCGCCTCGAGCGCCTATTGGTAGGACTTTGGGCAACCCTCTAGTGCATTAACTTAGAGTAACTGCTGCAGGTGCTTGGTAATTTCTTCTTGATTAAGTTCTGATTGCGAACTCGATACTTCTAGCAATTGATTGGCTCCTCGATAGGAGTGCCACATCTTGGGCATGATCTTTGTCTGTTTACTCAGCATGCCTGCTAAATGACTCATACCACTTTTAGAGCCAATGAGAATATCAGCGTTTAGTAGGTGATGAAACGTACTCTTGAAGTCACTATCAATGTGTTCATGAACTGCATGCGGTGTATTTTCAAAATGCGATTTCCAGGAAAATAGCGCACTACTTTCCGAGTGATATTTTCCGTCTTTGCCCTCACTGAAAATATGAATAGCTAGATCTTTTTGGGTATTGCGAATGATCGTATTGAGGATTTCTAGATACCAAGCATCAGGCAGCATTCTTGAGGAAAGATCAGAAAACTGACGACCTGGTAACAGGTCTCCACGGCGGATGTGGACAGCAATATTCAATTTATTTGGATCGAATGTGAGTGAGATAGGGTGTTGCTTACGTGCTTCGGAGTAGGCATTGAGGAACCAATCTCTAGTAGAGGCATATTCGTAGTCGCCAAAGCGGTTATTGCTAATTCTGAAGGCGGTATTTGGCTCGGGATGATTTTGGATGAAATCATCTATCGCTTTATAAATGAGTTCATCATTTTGCTCATTCGAAGGGATATGGATTTCAAAAGCAGGCAGCTCTATGAGCTTAATTTTTCCACGCCGAATCCTTTGCTCCACTTCTTCACGGCTAGCAAGTAGAGTTTTGGGGTCAAGCATTTCATTGAGGTCATTCCCAATGTTGTGCGTTTCATTGGCGCGTCGTCCTCGCAGTTTTCGTATACCCTGCTTGAGTTTCCATCGCAAGGATTGGTTATGAGACTTAGTAAGCTGTGTCTCAGAGTAAGCAAGCTGGAGATTATTACGCTCGGCAATTTTAAGAGCACGGTTTAGGATGCCCATCGAGTGGCCAATGCCGGCATCGGGATTGTCGTAATCGAGAATAAAACGATTAAGCATGATTCAGGTCTTTGAGAATCTTACTGATAATCGTTGAGACATAGCTAGCGGTGTCAAACTCCATTGCCTTTGTGCTTGAAAGGAAGTCACGAATACTTTCTTGGTATTTTGTGTATTCATGTTCATCAATATTCAATAAGAAGCGATGAACTTCAACCGTATTCTTAAAGTCTCTTCGGTCTATGAAGCAGGATTTGGGAATATGCTGGCTGATTGTGCTGGAGCCCCAGTAGACTGGAACACAGCCACCAAAAAAACAATCAAATATTTTTTCACTAATGTAATCAGGCAAATTGGCTACATTCTCGTAACAGTAGGCAAATTTCGTTTGGCGATAGATCAATTCTTTGTCGGGTACTTCGCCAGCGTAACTTGGAAAAGGTTTGTATGCAAAAAGCTGGCTTGCCAGGCGCTTCATTCGCCTAGCTACTTTCTCAGCAGGAGTAAAAGCGGGCTCTGGCTTGCCCCAACCCAAACCATACAAGGAGAAATATTCAGGGGCGTTAGTCTCATACCAGCGGATCACTTCTAGACGTTCCCGATAGAGATCATTTTCTAGACCCTTAGGAAATGCTTTATTCGCATTAATGATGCAAGAAAAAATGGGCCTCTCGGAAAACGAGGGTGTAGGCAGACTTCTCACCTGATTGGGGATGAAGACGTGGCTGACATTTGGTAAGTTTGCAAAGTCCGCATTCCAAGTAAAGACTCCGTTGAACTGGCTTAAATACCCTCTATCTTTATTCAGTGGGCAAATATGGGGGTTTTCAGTGGCAATCAGGTATTTTGGCTCAGAAATTTGGCCTAGAGCTTGGCCGTCGTGCAAAATACTAAAAGCAATTTCACGACCTTCATTGACGTCTGGATTGTTTAATTCAATACCGTGCTTCAGAAACTCTGATCTTAGTAATCTGTTGGTAAAGGTGGGGTTGTAGGTATGATGTCTATCGACTTCCTCAAAAGAGGCATTTTTTACCCTATCAGGTTGATAGTAATTGGCAAATAACATTTTTATATGACTCTAATTAAGTTTCGAAAACCTGCTCGTAAGGCAATTGCCGACTCCAAAATTTTGCTGGCTGGCCCGATTAGGAATGTGGCACATACGATTCAAAATGAGGTTGAAACCTTAGTTGCAAGTCTTGGTAACTTCAAGGAAATACATTGCTTTGTAGTTGAGAGCGATTCTAGTGATGATACCCCGAAAAAATTAGAAGAACTACAGGGTGTTATTAAAAACTTCTCATTTGTTAGTGTTGGTAATTTAAGCAATCAATATCCAAGGCGTACCGACCGAATTGCTTTGTGCAGAAATTTGATTATTGATGCAGTGGCTTCAAAGCCAGAATATGCTGACATTGATTACATTGCCATGGCCGATTTGGATGGCATGAATGCACTGGTTACTCCTGCAAAAATTGCCCAATGCTGGGAGGTAGATGAGCCTTGGGATGTTATTACTGCAAATCAGTTGGGTGAGTATTATGACATTTGGGGATTAAGCCACCCTTACTGGAATCCAATGGATTGCTGGGAGCAAAAGCATCGATTGGAAAATATTTTGGGTAATGATATGGCTCAAAATATTGCAGTGACATGCAAACAGTCACCCATTGATCCAAGGGCAGATCTGATTGAAGTTGACTCTGCTTTTGGCGGCTTAGGTATCTATACGCGTGAATCATTTCTAGCTGGCAGATATGCGGGCACGGATGATCAAGCGGACGGCATTGATGTCGCTGACCACATTCCATTTCATCGTGATTTACGCCAAAAAGGCTATCGTATTTTCATTAACCCAGCCTTGATTAATTGCGATAAGACGCCTGGTGGCACGGTAGAGCAGGTTCCTCTGCCCAAGGCGAGAGGCGGATTAAAATTGGTGCAGAAATTAGGGATTCTGCTCTTTGGCAAGAAGCGCTTTAATAAGTACCTGCAATTAATGCAAACACCTTAGTAGGCTAGTTGCATTGTTGCTTAGTTAAATTGGCACTCACTCATTTAATGGATTAAAAATGATATTAGTTACTGGCGGCGCAGGCTTTATTGGTGGCAACTTTGTTTTGGACTGGCTCAAGATTCCAACGAATGAAGGTGTTATTAATTTAGACAAGCTCACTTATGCAGGAAACCTTGCAACGCTAGAGTCTTTAAAAGATGATCCCCGCCATGTTTTTGTTCATGGTGATATTGGCGATATAGAATTAGTTGCTAAGCTATTAAGAAAACATCAGCCTAGGGCTATTGTGAACTTCGCTGCTGAGAGTCATGTGGATCGATCTATTCATGAGCCAGCAGAATTTGTAACAACCAATATTGTGGGTACGTTTAATTTATTAGAGTGCGCGCGTGAATATTGGAATGACCTTGATGCAGGTGGAAAAGAGCACTTTCGCTTTCATCATGTGTCTACTGACGAGGTGTATGGCTCTCTGTCTTTGACAGACCCCGCCTTTACAGAAACAAATTCTTATGAGCCTAATAGTCCTTACTCGGCATCTAAAGCGGCTTCTGATCATTTGGTGCGTGCATGGTTCCACACCTATAGATTCCCAGTAGTGACAACGAATTGTTCTAATAACTATGGCCCTTATCACTTTCCCGAGAAGTTAATCCCGTTAGTGATATTGAATGCGCTCAATAGCAAGCCATTGCCTATCTATGGTGATGGCCAGCAAATTCGTGATTGGCTGTATGTTGGCGATCACTGCTCTGCTATTCGGGAAGTATTGGCTAAAGGTAAATTAGGCGAGACCTACAACATTGGTGGCTGGAATGAAAAAGCTAATATTGATGTAGTGAAAACGATCTGTCGGATTCTGGACGAGCTCAAACCTCGTGCTGACGGCAAATCATATGTAGACCAAATCACGTTTGTAAAAGATCGACCTGGTCATGATCGTCGTTATGCGATTGATGCGAGCAAAGTAGAGCGAGAGCTTGGCTGGCGTCCGGCGGAAACCTTTGATACAGGTATACGTAAAACAGTGCAGTGGTATTTAGACAATCCGATCTGGATTGAGGGTGTAGTGAGTGGCACATATCGCGACTGGCTGCAAAAGCAGTACAACTAAATCCACTAACCCTTTAAATAAGCACTAAATACTCAGTGAATATTTTAGTTTTCGGAAAAGACGGACAGCTCGGCAAGGCTTTCAAAGCACTTTTTGACTCACAGACTATTACTAAAAATGTAGTTATTCAATATGTTGGTCGTGCTGATTGTGATTTAAGTGACGCAAACGCTTTAAGCAATTTACTTCTCAAGACAAGTCCTGACCTGATCATTAATGCTTCTGCCTATACAGCGGTAGACAAAGCCGAAAATAATGTTGAGATGGCGTTTGCTATCAACGCCCGCGCACCAGAGCTAATGGCTAAATACGCTTCTGAACATGGTGCAACTTTTTTGCATTACTCGACAGACTATGTATTTGATGGTGGCAAGAGTGGTTGGTATATCGAGAGCGATGAGCGCAATCCTTTAAGTATTTATGGCAAAAGTAAGACTGCTGGTGAGATTGCAGTAGAGGAAGTATTTGCAAATGTAGCTTCTAGCCACTTTGCTATTTTTAGAACCAGCTGGGTCTATGGTGCTGGTGGGAATTTCATACGTACGATGTTGCGTTTAGCAAAAGAACGCGATGAGTTAAAAGTCGTTCATGATCAGCGTGGTGTGCCAACGAGTGCAGATTGGCTTGCCAAGGTGAGCCTTGCGTTAGTGCTTGACTCCCAATTCCAAATCAAGCCATTTACATCGGGCATCTATCACGCAGTACCTGCTGGTGAAACGACATGGCATGGCTTGGCTTGTGCGGCGGTTCAGGCTGCCCTAGATGCTGGCATAGCCCTCAAAGCTAAACCAGGGTGCATTAAGCCTATTCTGGCGGCTGAATACCCGCTTCCAGCCCTTAGGCCTGCAAATTCCCGTATGGCTAACCGTAAATTACAGTTAGCCCTATCAGGCGGCCTTTCTGACACTTCAAACTCTTATAATCAAGCTCAAAATATGTCTAATTTCCCAGCTTGGGATGGCATGGTTCAGCAATATGTATCTCAGTTGGCTAAAGAAGGTTTGATTTAAGGCCTTTCGTAGCTCAGTTTGGATTCGCTCAAATAAGGTGAAGTTCGCAATGACAGTAAATCGCAAGGGAATTATTTTAGCTGGCGGATCAGGTACTCGTCTTTATCCAGTGACGCAGGCCATATCTAAGCAATTGATGCCTGTATATGACAAGCCGATGGTTTACTACCCATTAAGCACTTTGATGCTTGCTGGTATTCGTGACATTCTCTTAATTTCTACGCCGCACGATACGCCGCGCTTCTCTGAGCTTTTAGGTGATGGTTCACAGTGGGGCCTTAATATTGAATATTGTGTGCAGCCTTCGCCAGATGGCTTGGCTCAAGCTTTTACTCTAGGTAAAAACTTTGTTGGCAACTACCCAAGCGCTTTGGTTCTCGGTGACAATATTTTCTATGGCCATGAACTAGTTGATCAGCTTAATAGTGCAAATGACCGTAGTGTTGGTGCAACCGTGTTTGCTTATCACGTCAATGATCCAGAGCGTTATGGTGTAGTGGAGTTTGATAAGGACTATAAAGCGCTCTCTATTGAAGAGAAGCCATTAAAGCCCCGAAGTAGTTATGCTGTGACTGGATTGTATTTCTATGACAATCAAGTTTGCGATATTGCTGCTGCGATTAAGCCTAGCGCTCGTGGTGAGCTCGAGATTACTGATGTGAATCGTACTTATCTAGAAAAGAATGAGTTGAATGTAGAAATCATGGGCCGTGGTTTTGCTTGGCTGGATACCGGAACGCATGATTCTTTATTGGATGCCGCTGGTTTTATTGCGACCCTACAAAAGCGCCAGGGCTTGATGGTGGCCTGTCCGGAGGAGATTGCTTATCGCCAAGGATGGATTACTGCTGAGACGGTACAAAAGGTTGCATCCCAGTTAAGTAAGAATAGTTATGGACAATACCTAACAAAGATTTTGAATGAGCTCAATAGCTCAGCTCAGCCAATTTCTCTTTCCGCTAAAAAGCCAGGAAAGTAAACATGTCATCAAAGTTGCAAATTACCTCGACAGCCATTCACGATGTATTGATCGTAGAGCCAAAAGTATTTGGTGATGAGCGTGGCTGGTTTACCGAATCATTTAATGAGCTCGATTTTGCTGCCGCTACTGGTTTTGATGTGCAGTTTGTTCAGGACAATCACTCTTTCTCGCGTCAGTGGACATTACGTGGCCTGCATTATCAGCTCGAGCAAACACAAGGCAAGCTGGTGCGTGTGGTGGTAGGTAGCGTTTTTGATGTGGTGGTAGATATTCGCAAGGATTCGCCAACATATGGCAAATCGGTTGGCGTTGAGCTCAGCGCTCAAAACCATAAGCAATTGTGGATTCCAGAAAAGCTTGCACATGGCTTTTTGGTACTTTCAGATACAGCAGAGTTTTTATATAAAACTACTGACTACTATCACCCACAAAGTGAGGTTTGCCTGGCTTGGAATGACCCTACGGTCGGTATTGAGTGGCCTTTGCCTAGTGGTATTCAGCCTAATATGAATGCTAAAGATATGACGGGTCTCTCATGGGATGCTGCGCCTAAGTTCTAATCTCCTGTGCTGGCTGTAAAAGATAAGATAATGCTCTTATGAGCGATTTATCGACCCATTCTCAACAGACCAAGATTCTCTTGGTCAAATTGTCATCTTTAGGGGATGTTCTTCACAATCTTCCGATTGTGTGGGATTTACGGGCGCGTTTACCAAACGCTCAAATTGATTGGGTGGTTGAAGAGGGTTATGTCCACTTGCTCACGCCATTGCTTTCTAAGGATGGTTTTAAGGGTATCGATCGCATCATTCCTTTTGGTTTACGTCGGTGGAAAAAGAATCTTCTTCGGTTATCTACCTGGAAAGAGTTTTTTACATTTAAGAAAACCCTGCAAGAAACATCCTATGACGTCATTATTGAAACCCAAGGTTTACTGAAGTCAGCCATTGTTTGCTCGTTAGCCAAAAAGACTCCAAATGCAGTGATAGCGGGCTTGGCTAATGCAACCGAGTTTTCTGGATATGAGCCTATAGCCAGATCTTTTTACGATCAGTCTGCACAAGTGCCAGTTCAGTGTCATGCTGTGGATCGTTCGCGATGGGTAATGTGCTCAGCATTAGATTGGCCGCTACTAGAACGTACAAGCGCCCCGCAGTTTTATCCTGATGAATATATTCAATCATTGCAGTTGTCTGATAAACCTATTGCCCAGCAGTTAGCCGATCCTTATGTGTTATGTTTTCACTCCACCGCGAGAGAAGCTAAACGCTGGCCTAATAGCCATTGGATAGCTTTAGGAAAAACATTGGCTGCTCAAGGTTATCAAGTTGTTTTGCCTTGGGGTAATTTAGCTGAGCAAGCGGTTAGCAAAGAAATTGCTGCGCAGATTCCGAATGCATTAGTGCCCCCAGCATTTTCTATAGAGGATGCTTTTGTGATTATTGCTGGTGCTGCATTAACGATAGGGGTCGATACCGGTCTAACGCACTTGGCTGCAGTGTTGAAAAGGCCGACAGTTGAAATTTATTGCGATTCACCGCTCTGGAAAACAGAGGGGTACTGGTCCAGCAATATTCGTAATGTAGGGGATATTCAAAAATCACCTTCAGTAGCGCAAGTTCTACAGGCTGCTATTGAATTACTCTCTTGAGTCTGAATGCTACTTAGCGCAGTAAAGAGTTAATAGAGATCAAGTCTTCATCAGTTAAAGCAGCTGCGTGCGCCTTTAACCTAATCGCGTTCAGAATCGTGTTGTAGCGGGCTTGTTGTAACAAAGAGCGTGTATTAATTAACGAATCGAGTGCTATCAATACATCAATATTAATTAAGGTGCCCACCTGAAAGCCAAGCTTGCTTGATTCAAGGGCAGATGATGATGAGCGTTCAGCAGCTTCATATGCTTTGACACTTGCTAGACCACCATAAAAGCCGGTAAAAGCAGCGCGTGTACTTTGAGCAGCTGTACGTCGATAGTTGTCATAGTTTGCTTTTGCCGCATCTAGTAGAGCAGCATTTTGGCGAATGACTGAGCTGTTGTAGCCACCCGATACCAATGGGATAGTCATCTGCAGGGCTACAGTATTATTGTATACATTGGTATTAGCTGGGGTGTAATTATTGGGTGTGCCATTTGAGGTGTTATAGCCTGATGTGCCAACAAAATTAACTGTTGGGTAATTTAAAGCCTGTGCGCCACGATATGTACTCTCAGCAAGACTGACAGAAAGTTGACCTGCTAAGACATTAAAATTTGCGACTTCTGCTTGATTAATCCAATCATCTAGCGTTTGACCTGGGGGCAAATGAGGATTGACGCTATCTGCAATGGGATTACCCTTGACATCTTTTGCTTTGCTACGTGGATCTTTTAATACACCTTCAATCTTGGCGTCTTTCATTAGCGGCTTTAAAGCGCCTACGGGTCGACCAACAATCTGTTCGAGGGCGCCACGCTTCACAATCAGGTCTGCCTGCGCAGCAATCTCTTGGGAGGTTGCTAAATCCATAGCAGCTTGTGCGGTATTGACATCCACAATAGTTGCTAAGCCTGCATCAAATTTCGCTTGAGCAACTTCAAGCTGTTGTTTGATTAAATTTTTTTTGTTCTTATAGAGCGCTACGTTATCTTGGCTTGTTAGTGCATCAAAATAGGCTTGAGACACACGCAAAATTAAATCTTGTTGTGCTGAGAAAAAGCGCATATCTGCCAACTTAGTATTAAGATCTCCTTGCTTGAACAGCTCAAGCGCAGCTACATTAAATACAGGCTGCGTTAAGGTGACGGTATAACTTTTTTGATCAAAGACTCTGGAGTTGCCCGCATTATTAGATACTTGAGTATTGCCAGTGCCATGTTGGTAATAACGCGTGCCACCCGGAGTGGCATTGGCTTGAGGCATTAGCAATGAAAATCCCTGCCAGTACAGCTCTTTACTTGCTTGGTAATTAAAGCGTGCAGCAGTTAATACCGGATCACTGAAAGCGGCTTCTTGATAAAGCTGAAGTAGATCGCTCAATTGGCTATTGTTATCAACAGCTTTGTTTCCATTTAAATTGGACGGGGCCGCAACCATTGGTAATGCTGGCTTGGGAGGGAGTGGCGCAATTTGTGGCGGCTGATCTAGACCAATGAGGGTTGAAGCACTCATTGGAGTCGGTGGAGAAGTTTTGGCGGCGCCATTCGGGCTTTGAGCCATTGCGTTGCCGTTCCAGGCATTCCAGCCAAGCGCTTGACTTAGGATCAAACTAAAGGCGGTAAGTCTAGAAAGACTAAAGCGGCTTGCGGTCATTTAATTAGGGTACTTTTTAATGTGCCATGCAGTTTAAGGCCAATTTATTCAAATTGCATATTTAGACACTATTTTGCCAAAACCTCTAGATTAGCTCTGTATGCCTATAAAATTTGGCCATGGATCTAATTTTGTTGCTAAAAGCAGTCATTCTAGGGGTGGTAGAGGGTTTAACGGAGTTTTTGCCGATCTCCAGTACGGGCCACCTCATTTTGGTCGGTGACTTGCTGGACTTTAATGATGAGCGAGGCAAGGCCTTTGAGGTCATAATTCAGTTTGGAGCTATCTTGGCGGTTTGCTGGGAATTCCGAGAAAAGCTACTGAAAGTGACCACTTCTTTTTCTGGCAGTTCTGACTCTCGCCGCTTTGTACTCAATTTATTGATTGCCTCCATTCCTGCTATGGGTTTAGCTTTCTTGTTTGGCAAGTTTATTAAGGCGGTATTGTTTGCGCCCATTCCAGTGGCTAGTGCATTTATCTTAGGCGCGCTAATTATTTTTTGGACCGAACGTCGTCAGCAAAAAATGACCGTCATAGAGAGTCATATCAAATCAATTGATGACTTAAGTGCATTGGATGCACTTAAGGTTGGTCTGGCCCAATGTGCCGCACTCATACCGGGAACATCGCGCTCTGGTGCAACGATTATTGGCGGTATGTTATTTGGTCTTCCTCGTGCTGTGGCTACCGAGTTTTCTTTCTTTCTAGCAATTCCGGTGATCGGTGGTGCTACAGCTTATGAATTGCTCAGGCTCTGGAAAGCGCCGGTATCCTTTTCTGGTGAGTTCTCGATAGCAATTGCAGCAGGTTTTGTATCTGCCTTTATCTCAGCCTTTGTTTGTGTTCGCTGGTTGATTCATTATGTGGCGCATCACAATTTCATCCCCTTTGCGTGGTATCGAATCGCTTTTGGATTATTGGTCTTATTTACTTCGTATACTGGCCTGATTGCTTGGTCGCATTAATCTCACGAACATCTCCTATTAAAGTTAACGAACAATATGGACGCATCAATAGACGCAATTACCAATAATATTCAGCTGGCATTAGCCCCTGTATTTTTATTGACTGCAGTTGCCACTTTAATCAATGCCATTTCTGGACGTCTGGCGCGATCTGTGGATCGTATGCGCGAGATCAGAGGGGCTATTGAAGAGGGTAAAGTAAAAGATGGCGTACTGTTACAGCATATGAATAAAGAGGCGGATGAGGCCAAAATTCGTGGTCGTCTTTGCACTGCCGCCATCTTTTTTGATGTACTGAGCGGAGTGTTTATTTCATTAACTGTGCTGGAGTTATTTTTCTTTCAAGCGGGCGCAGTGCGATCTCTGCAGACTACCTATGTGATCTGGACATTTGTCCTGGGCCTGATTTTTTTCATGACTTCTTTGTCAATTGTATTGACTGAAGTTGTCTATGCCTACAGATCGGCTGGCTGGAATAATCCTAAATTTGATTAATTGCTGATTCGATAAAATAATACTCTCTTTAAAAGACTAACTATGAACAAAATCCTCATCACTGGTGGCGCTGGCTTTCTAGGCTCGCATCTTACTGAAAAACTCCTTAAAGAGGGTAATGACGTATTGGTGGTGGATAACTACTTTACGGGCACCAAAGAGAACTTGGCTCATTTATTGCCTAATCCTCGCTTAGAGCTCATGCGTCATGATGTGACGTTTCCACTGTATGTAGAAACAGATCAAATCTATAACCTCGCTTGCCCAGCTTCTCCAGTGCATTATCAGTACGATCCAGTGCAAACAACCAAGACAAGCGTGCACGGCGCTATCAATATGCTGGGTCTGGCTAAAAGAACTCGGGCACGTATCTTGCAAGCCTCTACGAGTGAAGTGTATGGCGACCCAGAAGTGCACCCTCAGCCAGAAGAGTATTGGGGCAAGGTCAATCCAATTGGTATTCGCTCTTGCTACGATGAAGGTAAGCGCTGTGCTGAAACCCTCTTTTTTGACTACAACCGTCAACACAATTTAGATATTAAGGTCGTGCGTATTTTTAATACCTATGGTCCTCGTATGCACCCTAATGATGGTCGCGTAGTTAGTAACTTCATCGTCCAGGCATTACAAGGAAAAGATATCACCATTTATGGCGATGGTCAGCAAACCAGAAGCTTTTGTTATGTCGATGACTTAATAGATGCTATGGTCAAAATGATGAACTCAGAAAAAGGCTTTACTGGTCCAGTTAATATTGGCAATCCTGGCGAGTTCACGATGCTGCAGCTAGCTGAAGCGGTTCTAAAACTCTCTGGCAGTAAATCCAAGATCATCCATCAATCATTGCCTTCAGATGATCCTAAGCAGCGTCAGCCCAATATTGAGTTAGCAAAAGCGAAACTAGGCTGGGAGCCAAAGGTAAATTTAGAAGATGGCCTTAAAGAAACGATCGCTTACTTTAAGAAGGTAGTGGGGTAAGCCATTGAGCAAAGTGGATAGCCCAACTCCAGAAAAGCACTTTGACCGTATTCGTTCATTTGTATTAAGGGCAGGCAGAACGACTGCTGGACAGCAACGCGCTATCGATGAGTTAGGCCCACAGTTTTTACTTTCTTTTAAAGAAGCTCCCCTCGATTTAGTGAGTGCTTTTGGTGGTTCTGCCAAGCCTAAAATTTTGGAAATTGGTTTTGGTATGGGAGAGGCTACTGCCAAAATCGCAGCACTTCGGTCAGATGATGATTTCTTAGGAATTGAAGTCCATCCGCCTGGGGTTGGCGCTTTATTGAAGCTTATTGGTGAAGGCCAGCTCACTAATCTGCGAGTCATTCGTCATGATGCGGTTGAGGTCCTTGAAAAAATGATTGCTCCTAATAGATTGGACGGCATTCATATTTATTTTGCTGACCCTTGGCATAAAAAGCGTCATCACAAGCGTCGTCTGATACAGGCGGAGTTTGTGCGTTTATTGGTTTCTCGTTTAAAGCCTGGTGCTTACTTACATTTAGCAACAGATTGGCATAACTATGCTGAGCAGATGCTTTTAGTATTGAATGCAGAGACTGCTTTACAAAATACCTCAAATGAATTGGTGAAGATTGAGACTTTTGATCTCTCCGATATTGCCAAAGCAGATGAAACTCCAAATGAATTCAAACCTACGTTAGAGCAACTCAATGCTCAGCATGCTGGATATGTGCAAAGACCAGCTTATCGTCCGGTGACGAAGTTTGAAAACCGTGGTGTCAAGCTCGGTCACGGTGTATGGGATTTGGTCTACAAGAAAAAATAAGAAAAATAAGCCAATTCAATTCCGGAAGAATTAAATTGGCTGTTATTGCTGGGTGTCTATAAACCTACGCAGACATACTTCATCTCTAAATACTCGTCCATACCGTAAAGGCTACCTTCGCGACCTAGGCCCGATTGCTTGATGCCGCCAAAAGGAGCGACTTCATTGGAGATTAGGCCTGTGTTTACACCAACCATGCCGTATTCTAAGGCTTCAGCTACTTTCCAGACGCGACCAATATCACGGCTATAGAAATAAGAGGCCAAACCAAATTGGCTGCTATTAGCAAGCTTGATAACCTCCTCATCACTCTCAAAAGGAATGATGGGTGCTATTGGGCCAAAGGTTTCTTCATAGGTAATGAGCATATGGCTATTCACATTGGACAGGATGGTTGGCTCATAGAAGTTTTTGCCCTCAACAGATGGCTTGCCGCCAGTCACCAATGTGGCTCCTTTGCTCAATGCATCGGCTACATGCTTTTTCACTTTTTCTAGTGCGGCAGTTTCAATCAGTGGGCCCTGAGTAACGCCGGCCTGCATACCGTTACCAACCTTAATGATTTCTAGTGCTTTAGCGAACTTTTCCACAAAAGCATCTTGTACTTTTTTGTGTACATAAAAGCGATTGGCGCATACACAAGTCTGACCCGAGTTTCTAAATTTAGAAGCCATAGCACCACTGACAGCCGCATCGATATCAGCATCGTCAAACACAATAAAAGGGGCGTGCCCACCAAGCTCTAGCGCTAATTTTTTTACTGTTGGCGCACATTGTTCCATGAGGATGCGACCAACTTCTGTGGAGCCTGTGAAAGAGAGGTGACGTACTTTAGGTGACGCACACAATGTTTTACCAATAGCGATTGATTGATTGGCATCAGCAGTGACAATATTAATGACCCCATCTGGAATCCCTGCGCGCTTACCAAGCTCTGCCAAAGCTAATGCAGATAATGGAGTCAGTTCAGCAGGCTTAATCACAATGGTGCAGCCGGCAGCCATTGCTGGAGCAATCTTGCGAGTGATCATAGCAATTGGAAAATTCCAAGGCGTGATCGCCACGCAAACCCCAATTGGTTGCTTTAGAACCATCAAGCGCTTATCACTCCAGGTGGTGCTCAAAATAGATCCTTCGACCCGTTTTGCTTCTTCTGCAAACCACTCCACAAAAGAAGCGCCGTAAACCACTTCACCTACCGCTTCGGCCAGAGGCTTGCCTTGTTCGAGCGTCATGAGTGTGGCTAAATCTTGAGTGTTCGCAATAATAAGATCAAACCACTTGCGCATAATGGAGGCGCGTTCTTTAGCAAGCTTATTGCGCCATGCTGGTAAAGCTTTTTCTGCAGCAGCAATTGCACTCTCTGCATCTGCAGTTTCTAGATTTGTGACATTGGCAATAATTTCATCGGTAGCAGGATTATTGACTGCAAAGGTTTGTTTAGAGCTAACCCAGTTGCCATTAATAAAGGCTTTCTCTTTAAAAAGGCTTGAGTCTTTTAATTGAGTGCGAATGTCTATTTTTTGCATAATGTCCAACCTTGGTGTGTATGCAAATCATTTTATCCCCTAATAAATAAAAAAGCCTCCAGGCGTAAGGGCCTGAAGGCTTGTGTATTGATCTGGGGATTTATTGAATTAGCTAGCGGTTTTAGCCTGCCTGTATCTCGATACTGCGTAGTTTTTGGGCCAGGAGGTCTAATACGCCATTGACGTATTTATGACCATCAGTGCCCCCAAAGGTTTTGGCGAGCTCAACTGCTTCATTAATAGCTACTTTGTAGGGTACGGACAGATCAGCTGCCAACTCATAGGCCCCAATGAGTAATGCGGCATGCTCAACAGGGGAGAGTTCATTGATGGGGCGATCTAATGCCGGAGTGATGATGGCCTCTAGCTCATCTGTTCGGGCTAAAACACCATCAAAGATGCCTTGGAATAGGTCAAGCTGGCAACGGCGAAACGCAGGATCCTCGGATAGCTGTTTGGCGATAGCCGCCCCATTTGGGATGCTGCCAGCGCGGCGCATTACAAGACTCTGATACACACCTTGAAGAGCATATTCACGAGCACGACGTCGCGGGGTCAACGAGCGCTTTACTGGAGTCTTGGCATCCTTAGCTGCTACTAAGTTTTCTGGGTTGGGAATAGATTTAGACATTTGTTTACTTATTCTTCGCTCGAGTTTATTTCGATATCAATATCGGGCGTAAGCGCTAATGCTAAATTAGCCATTTCAACCACCGCTTGAGCGCACTCGGCACCTTTTACTTCTACGCGCGCATGCGCTTGTTCATCGGTGTCGCAAGTTAATACGCCATTGGCAATGGGTAAACCAGAGTCAATTGAAATACGTGTAATGCCTGCAGCAGATTCATTTGAGACTAATTCAAAGTGATAGGTTTCGCCGCGAATGACTGCACCAAGTGCAACCAAGCCATCAAACTCACCAGTCTCAGAAAGTTTTTGTAATGCAAATGGAATCTCTAGTGCGCCTGGCACAGTTACTAGTTTGATATCGGATTGATTGACGCCCAAGGCAATCAATTCATTAATGCAAGCGTTTGTTAGCGCTACGCAATGATCTTCATTAAAGCGTGCTTGTACAACGCCAATGCGTAGATCTTGACCATTTAAATCAGCTTCTAAAACGCCTACAAAATCATTGGTGGAGTCAGTCATAGTGTCTTCTAGATTAAAGGTTTAAATGGTGTGTAGCCTGTTACTTCAAGCTTGTAGCCGGAAAGACTTGGCACTGGACTTGGATTGGCTAGTAAGCGCATTTTTCCAACGCCAATGTCTTTTAGTATTTGCGCGCCAATACCGTAGCTTCTGAAGTCAGTTTTACGTGCCAAAGGTTTTTGCTCGGCATCATGGGTGCGATTGAGTTTTTGAAATTGGGCAAGCCAATCACTATCGCTTGGGGCGGCAACACCCGATGCGTTTAACAAAACTGCTACACCAGCAGGGGAGGCCGCAATTTCTTGAAGGGCTTTAGCTAGAGGCCAGGAGTGTGTGCTGACATTGGAATCTAAAAAATCCAAAACAGTCACGGGCTCATGAACGCGTACTAACGTTTCTTGTGCTTCAGAGGGCTTGCCATGGATTAGCGCAATATGAATGCATGAACTAGGCGTATCTCGATAGACGATGCCTTGGAATTTTCCCCATGGGGTAACAAATTCTCGAGTGCCTTCACGCACTACGATGCTTTCATGCTGGCTGCGATATTGAATTAGATCTGCAATGCTGCCAATTTTGAGTTGATGTTCCTTGGCAAATTCCAGCAGGTCTGGAAGACGAGCCATGCTGCCATCGTCTTTCATGATTTCGCAGATGACTGAAGTGGGTGAACAACCGGCCATAGCAGCAAGATCACAACCTGCTTCTGTATGTCCAGAGCGAATCAAGACCCCACCAGGTTGAGCCATCAAGGGGAATATATGTCCAGGTTGAACTAAATCGCTGGGCTTAGCATTTAGTGCTACTGCAGTTTTAATCGTGAGAGCACGATCTGCCGCTGAAATGCCAGTAGTTACACCTGTAGCTGCCTCAATTGAAACCGTAAAATTGGTGCCCATAGAAGTGCCGTTATCTCTCACCATCAATGGCAGGTTGAGTTGTTGGCAACGCTCTCGAGTCAGGGTTAAGCAAATCAAACCGCGGCCATGTTTAGCCATGAAGTTGACAGCTTCTGCAGTCACATGATCTGCGGCCAGCACTAAATCCCCCTCGTTCTCACGATCTTCTTCGTCGACAAGGATCACCATTTTGCCGGCACGTAGGTCGGCGATGATTTCTTCGGTGGAAGCTAGGGTATTTGGCATAGCCCTCTATTTTAAGCTCAGGATAGGGTTGCGGTGAGGTCTCACAGCAATATCCTGCCATTCTGACGGCAAGAGCCCAGCAAGACTGTTTTATCGGGCGTATGACCCTTGGAAAATGACCCATGACCATGCAAAACGGTAACTTCTGTATCAGCAGGGCAAAACGGCTAAATGGCTTTATTTTGCTTGAGGTCCTAGTGGCAATGAGCTTAATCATGGGTTCTTGGATGGCTGCCACTCACACCTATCAGAAATTAAGCCTTGTTCTAAAGCAACAAGAAGGCAAAAGATCTCAATTGAGAAGGGAATTAGATGCGCATGAAATTGGGAGCATAAAGAATGACGCTACTCGAGTGTCTAGTCGGAATCAGCCTATGCACTCTTCTGCTAAATCCGTTACTAAAGGCAAGCGCCCATTTGGTAAGCAAGCAAGTGGAATATGAAAAAACTCAATTATTGATCTCTGAGGCAGAGCGCGCACTAGAGTTAATAGGTAGAGCAATTCAGATGGCAGGCTATCAAAATATCAAGACTTATGACAAATATAAAAAAATAGATTCTTCACAGAAGT
Source organism: Polynucleobacter sp. MWH-HuK1 (assembly GCF_018881815.1). Taxonomy (GTDB): domain Bacteria; phylum Pseudomonadota; class Gammaproteobacteria; order Burkholderiales; family Burkholderiaceae; genus Polynucleobacter. Next base: position 104,621 of record NZ_JACVPP010000001.1, on the reverse strand, counting down.
TTATTCAAGTCAATAAAAAGGCAGGGTATCGAGACTCGGATTCATTGAGTGTTCAGCATGCTTTATCCGATGACATAGATTTTGATTGCATTGGTAACACACTGACGAAAGAGCGAACCAGAAAAGATTTGGTGTATCAAGGTTTTGTAGTCGAGAGACAGGCGGGCATTGCCAAAGGTGCAAAGGTCAATGGCGGTTCACTCATTTGCCAGTCACTTGACCGCCAAGGAAGATTGCAAAACTCTACACTCATGAATGGAGTCAATCATCTGCTGATTGAGGAGAATCATAAGCCTCAGGGCTCTAGCAGCAAGGGTCAAAGAGTATATAAGATCAGTCTGCAAATGACAGATGGCGCTCTGCTTCAGATTGATTTAGAGAGAACTTTTGCCACTAGAAACTTACCGTGATTCTGGCTTGGATTATTTCTTTATTGCTACTTTACTCGTCTCTCATCGATTACATAGAGCGGCTGAGTGCTGTGCGTATGATTGAAGTGAATACGATAGATATGGCGCAGAAGAAATTTATCGCCGCTGAAAAAGCAGTGCAAGAATGTGAAGAACATATCACTACACTTTCATCATTACCTAGCAATCCGTGCGTCATTCAGTCTGTTGGAAATGATCGCTGGCTAATATCCAGTAAAGAAAAACCAGGTATTCAGATTGGTGTTCAGATCGATGAAAAAACAGGCGCTGTTACTCGTATCAATTGGCGTCAAGTTTTTGAATAAGACATTCTTTGACCAAAGTGGTTCGACACTATTGGAGTTAATGGCGGTTGTGTTGATCATTGCCCTTACTGTGGTGATGAGCATGCCGCTATTGCAAGAACAAATAGCTGCTCGTGAAATCGATGCGATTGCAAGACGGTTTATTGCCCATGCGCACTTTGCTCGCCAACAAGCTTTGAACATAAGACAGCCTGTCCTGTTGACGCCCCTTAAAGGCGGTTCTTGGGAGGACGGTTGGATTGTGCAAGGCTGGTGCTCTACAAAGCAAACAGAATCTAGTTGCCAGCCTAAGCGCTGGTTTTCTCAGGGAAGTATTGAGCCCGTTTACTTTAAGGGTGGGGGTAAGCAATTTACCGACCCACATTCTGACAAAAGGGGAGTTCTATTTAACACTGCGGGGGCGGCAAAGACCGGGCAAGGCGGGTTTGTAGCTAATCGCTTGATATTGGGTCATCAGAGGGCTGCACACCTAGAAAGGCAAATGATTCTGGGTAGTGGAGGGCGCTGGCGTATCTGCGATCCCTCACGAGATTCAAAGCGCTGCCATTGAATGGTTTAATAGACCCTATGTACAGCGCAGTTGACCACCAATGGATGAGTGAGGCTCTAGCCCAAGCTCAACAGGCCCTTTATCTTGCAAATCCTAATCCCCGGGTAGGATGCGTCATTGTTCGGGATGGCAAATTGATAGGAGGTGGTTCTACACAAGCGGTTGGCAAGGCGCATGCAGAAGTACAGGCTTTGGCTAATGCAAAGACTTTAGGTAACGATGTCGCTGGCTCAACAATCTACGTCACCTTAGAGCCTTGCAGTCACACTGGCAGAACACCTCCTTGCGTTGATGCTCTAATTGCCGCTAAACCAGCCAAAGTGATTGCCGCTATGTCTGATCCCAATCCTCTGGTGGCGGGTAAGGGTTTGGAAAAATTAAGAGCGGCTGGCATTGAAGTTCAGTGCGGTTTACTAGAGTCAGAAGCGCAAGCACTCAATCGCGGTTTTATTTCAAGAATGACGCGTGGCTTGCCATGGGTGCGCATGAAGATTGCAGCTAGTTTGGATGGTAAAACGGCGTTGCCCGATGGCCAAAGTCAATGGATTACTGGGCCGCTTGCAAGAGCCGACGGTCATCACTGGCGTGCACAAGCGTGCGCCATTGTGACGGGTGTAGGCACTGTCAAAGAAGATGATCCTAGTTTGAATGTGCGAGATGTAGATACTCAAAGGCAGCCAGTACGCATCATTATCGATTCCAAATTAGAAATACCACCCGCCGCTAAGATTTTGCAAAACCCAGATCAATCTGACGTCATGATTGTTTGTGCCAGTCTTGATGGTTCCGATATGAAAGCAAAAGCCAAGTCATTTGAAGGGCGCGGTATTCAGGTGATTGCGATGGCAAATGCGTTTGGCAAAGTCGATCTTACAGCGCTGTTTTCTTATCTCGCTAAAGAACGCGAGATGAATGAGATTCATGTTGAGTCTGGCTTTAAGCTCAATGGTTCAATGCTCAGAGAAGATTGTGTTGATGAGTTATTGCTCTACTATGCACCTTTCTTAATAGGTGAGGGTATCGGCATGGCCAATGTGGGGTTGATGAATTCATTAAGCTATCGCCAGAATTGGCAGATCATTGATCAAGCCCTTTTGGGTCCTGACCTGCGCTTACGTTTAATTAAGAACTAAAATCACCTTATGTTTACAGGAATCATTACTGCCGTCGGTCAAATTAAAAGCGCTCAAGCAAAGGGCGATGGTTTGCATCTCGTTATAGAGGTGCCAGATGGTTACTTGGATGATGTCGCTTTAGGCGATAGCATTGCTATTCAGGGTGCTTGTATGACGGCAACCGAGTTAACAAGCAACTCTTTCGCTTTGGATATTTCTCGTGAGTCTCTGAATAAAACGGTAGGCCTAGATAAAGTAGGTCAAGTTAATTTGGAGAAAGCATTGCGCTTGAATGATCGTCTTGGTGGTCATTTAGTGAGTGGGCACGTAGATGGCGTTGGTAAGGTGACTCACTTTTCTCAAGTGGCTAATGATGCTTATGGTTCTTGGTTGCTTCGGATTGAGGCGCCGAAAGAGCTCGCACCGTTTCTGGCATATAAGGGCTCTATTGTTGTAAATGGCGTGTCACTTACAGTGAATAAGACCGAAGATAGCGCTACTGCTTGTATTGTGGATATCAACATCATCCCGCATACCTTGCAAAATACTACTTTAGGTGCGCTTGTCCCAGAAGATGCCGTCAATCTAGAGATAGATCTGATTGCACGCTACGTAGCGCGCATGCTTGAGACACAAGCAAAATAATCTAGATAAATTTACTTAGTTTTTTGATAGCGAGTAGGGTCACTCACATTGGCCTGTGCAAAGCCAGCCTGTCTTAGGCGGCAAGATTCACACTCACCACAAGCCTCACCTAGATCATTTGCTTGATAGCAAGATACTGTTTGTGAGTAGTCAACACCCATGGTATTGCCTAGCTGAATGATTTGCGCTTTAGTAAGACTAATGATTGGTGCGTGTACCCTAAAGCGGTTTTCATCATTGATGGCTTCAACACCAGCTTTAGTTGCGAGGTTGGCCATATGCTCAAAAGACTTGACGTACTCAGGCCTGCAGTCTGGATAACCTGAGTAATCAACTGCATTGGCGCCATAGAATACGTCTAGACCACCCAATGATTCTGCCCAACCTAAAGCAAGTGATAACAAGATCGTATTGCGTGCGGGTACATAAGTGACTGGAATTTCTTGCTCCTTGCCTGGAGTAGTGGGTACTGCAATCGAAGAGTCGGTTAAAGCGGAGCCACCAAAACGGGTGAGATCTAGATTCACAACCTCATGACGAGCCACACCAATTTGTTTGGCAATATGCTTTGCTGCTGCTAGTTCTGAGGAGTGGCGTTGCCCGTAGCCTACGGAAAGTGCGTAAGGCGTATAGCCTAAATCTTTTGCTAGGGCCAATACGGTTGTGGAGTCTAGGCCACCAGAAAACAAGATCACTGCAGGGGCGCCAGGCTTGCGTGGCGCCAATGATTCAAATGCAGCGGATAGCTCGGACATTTCTAGTATGGATGATGAACTACTTCGTGGCAGCAATCATTTGCTGTGCATCTTTTGCGGCATCAGTATCTGGGTACTTGGCAATGATCTCGTTAAATGTTTTTTTAGCAGCAGTCTTGTTGCCACTCTCCAATTGAGCATTACCCAAAGTCACCATTGCCGCTGGAATGCGTGGGTGATTGGGGTATTTCTTAATTAGGCTTTGGAGTTGACTAATGGCGCCAGCATATTCTTTATTCGCATACTTGCTATTACCTCCCCAATATAGAGCAAGGGGTAGATATGGACTGCCAGAATATTTGCCTGCAAAGGCAGAAAAAGCCTGATCTGCTTTTTTTAGGTTGCCCACTTGAAATGCTTTAAGAGCGTCGTCGTATGCTTTTTTCTCGCCAGGTTGAACTGTGCCACTCACTCCTTCGATTGTGGCTGTACGTGGCTCAAAATTACCTAAGCGAGTATCCAGATCTTGGTAGTAAGTTTTTTGACTAGTGTTGATATCCTCGCCTTGTTTCTCAAGCTCTTCTACCTTACCGCGTAACTCTGCATTCTCGGTTTTGAGTTTATCTATTTGACTCTGCAATTCAAGCTGGGTAGTTGCAAGGGACTTTCGCAAATCTAAAATAGCCTTACGGGCCTCGTCATCGGAGAAGATAGCCCAAGCGCTATTGGATGCAACCAAGCAAATGAGTGCAGTACTTAAACAAAACGCTCGTGAGAGCGTTTGTTTTACTGAGTGAGAAAGCGCCATCATTAGTTTGTGATGTAAACAATATCAGCGCGGCGATTTTGCGCCCAAGCTGCTTCATTATCACCTTCAGCTTTTGGCTTTTCTTTACCAAAACTTACCGCTTCCATTTGGTCATCAGAAACGCCCATTAAGTTCAATGACTTGCGTACTGCATCAGAACGACGTTGGCCAAGTGCCAAGTTATATTCAGCGGTACCGCGTTCATCAGTATTGCCTTGAATGATGATCTTTTGTTTTGGGTTGGCTTTCAGGTAGCTTGCGTGAGCGGACAGCATTTTTTGATATTTAGTCTGAACGGTGTACTCATCAAACCCGAAGTAAACGCTTTTATCAAAAAGCGGGCTGCTTGGATCATTCCATGGCTGTGAACCAAATTTGCCACTACCGCTGCCTTCGGCACCATCGGTGTCATCCAGCTTTACGCTAGAACATGCCGCCATGAGTAATGCGGTAGCGCTGATAAGAGCAAATGTCGCTGCGCGACGTGCGATAGAAATCTTCATGAATTTTCCTTTTTCCTACAAGCTGAATGACAAATTAACTAATAAAGCGGCTCCAAAGGAGCTAATAGCTAATATTATGCCCCCAAGAACATCAAAAGTGACTATTTAAGCCCTTTAAAAGGCCTTAGTCCATGAAAGGACCCCAGGAGGGCTGACGAACATCAGATCCTGGGATGCTGAGTACCTGCTTAGAGTTGCCGTCTACCGAAACAGCAGCTAAGACGCGCTTGCCACCTACTTTGGTGGAGTAGAGAACGTATCGACCATTAGCCGCAAAGGAGGGGGATTCATCACTTGTACCATCGGTGAGGGCCTGTGAGTCACCAGTTGCTAAATTAAGTATATAGAGGCGATAGGCGCCACCAATATTGGCAATATAGGCTAAATACTTTCCATCAGGTGAGATGCGTGGTGAGGTAACGAAACCTTGTTTGAAGGTCACGCGCTTCACACCTTCGGCTTGTTCACCATCAGCGCTCATACGGTAGATTTGTGGATTGCCACCACGATCGCTAGTGAAGTAAATGTAACGACCATCAGCAGAATATTGTGGTTCGGTATCAATTGTGTTGCCACGACTTAAGCGATGCAAACCAGTACCGTCTGCATTGATGCCGTAGATCTGTGTATTGCCATCCTTAGATAAAGAGACCGCCAATTTTTTACCATCAGGCGACCAAGCTGGCGCACTGTTATTACCTTTTTGGTTGGAAAGAGAAATGCGACGACCAGTGGCAAGCTCGTGAACGTAAATTACTGGCTTACGATCTTCAAAAGAAACGTAAGCAACTTTCTTGCCATCAGGCGACCATGATGGAGAAATGATTGGCTCGCTGCTGTTCATGGCGTTGCGGATATTTTGACCGTCTGCGTCAGAGATCACGAGGCGATAGCGTTTGCCATCCTTGATGACGTAAGAGAGGCGAGTGGAGAATACGCCACGCTCACCAAGCAATTTATAAATAATGTCATCAGCAATTTTGTGAGCTGCAGCACGCAAGTTGTCAGCGCTAGAGTTGAGGTTTAAGCCACCAAGACTGACTGATTTACGAATATCAAATAGCTTGTAGTGAATATCAAATTGAGAACCGTTTTGTACAACTGATCCTACTACCAAAGCATCAGCACCACGGGCTGCCCAAGATTTGTAATTCGGCGTGCCCTCATCGCTCTCGACAGCATTACCGTTCTCGGTATTTTTAAAGTAACCGCTGCGAGCCAAATCTTGACGAATAATTTCAGTAACGCTGGTAGGTAACTTAGTTTCATCCTTAAAACGCATGACTGCGATTGGATAAAGTGACTGACCTACACCAGTGATTTCAATATTCATCTGCGCAAGCGCAGGTGTCGCAAAGCTTATGCACAGAGCAATAACAATTAAGCCAAAAGAGTTCAGTTTGGATATCAATCTTTTTGCTATTTGCAACATGCATTAATCCTTGGGTTTAAAAGTCAGTTTTACTTCGCGTTGTGGAATTTTGCCATTGTCGTCTTTTGGCAGGCTCTCTGCACGCGAAAGTGCTAGTAGTACCGCACGATCCCAACTGGCGTTTCCACTAGAAGACTGAATGCTGGTGCTCAAAATGGCCCCATCGGGAGCTAGGCTAACCAAAATCACTGCGGCTGGATTGCCGCTGATAGATTCCGGATTAAAGACTATTAGAGGTTTTACTTTTTTAATTACTTTATCAGTCCATCCTGGAGGTGCATTGCCGCCACCAACGCCGCTACCTATTTTGCCGCCGCTGCCACCTTCAGCTCCAGCTGCTGCACGTAAGCGTGCCAATTGATCTGCGCGTGCTTTTTCTGCCGCCGCATTCGCTTTGGTTTCAGAGGGTGTTGTAGCCTTAGGAGGTTCTGTCTTTTTTGGCTTCTCAGGCTCTTTTTCTTTTGGCTTGGGCGGAGTGGGTGGCGCCACTACCTTTGGCACTTCTTTGACTACCTCTTTTTTAGTAGGCTCTTTTTCTTTTGGCTTGGGCGGAGTGGGTGGCGCCACTACCTTAGGCACTTCTTTGATTAACTCTTTTTTTGGTGGTTCCTGCTCTACCTTCTTTTTCTGGATACCAATGTCAGCAGCTTCTTCTTTGATTTCTGTTTTTACCTCTGGTTCTGGTGTCGCTTGAACCTGTGGAGCAGAATCCCAGAATTCTACTTCGATGCCTGAGGAAGTGCTGTTGTTCCAGCTAATGCCAATCATTAAAAAAGCGAGTAAACCTAGGTGCGCAATTAATGAAAAAGTAAACGCACGTTTAGTGCTTTCTGACTTGGTGTGTCGACCCCGCTTGAATGGCGAAAAAGAAGATTGGAAAGTAGGAGCGCTATTCATGGGCGATAAAACAAGCCTCTAAGCCTTATTGGGTCTTAACCGCAAGTCCAACACGTTTGACGCCATTCTCTTTGAGTTTGGACATGACTTCCATCACTGTTTCATATTTAATGGATTTATCCGCTGCAATCACAATCGGTTGTTCTGCCGATTTTTCTGCTTGTGAACGAGCAAAAGCGGCGAGTTCAAATTTATTGAGTGTTTGTGTGGGGTCGCCCTCTTTTTTCACGATGACATTTTCATTGGCATCAATAGTTAAAAAGACTGGCGGCAAGGTTTGCACTTTCGCGCCACCAACGGTTGGCAAGTTGACAACGCCAGGATTGACCATCGGCGCAGTGACCATGAAGATCACGAGTAATACCAGCATCACATCGATATACGGGACAACATTGATATCAGACATTGCCCGACGTTTGCTTTTACGTAATGAAGATCCAGCCATAATTTTTTTGCTTATAGGTTCGCTTGTTAGCTCAATTAGCGTCCAGCAGTTTGACGCTGCAAGATGTTGGTGAACTCTTCAATAAAAGTTTCAAAGCGAATGGAGAGGCGGTCTACATCAGTAGCTGCGCGGTTATAGGCAACCACTGCCGGAATCGCTGCAAACAAACCAATCGCAGTTGCAACGAGGGCTTCGGCAATACCAGGGGCAACCGCTGCCAAGGTGGCGTTTTGGACGTTAGCTAAACCGCGGAATGCGTGCATGATGCCCCAAACAGTGCCAAAGAGGCCAATGTAAGGGGAGACTGAGCCTACGGACGCCAGAAATGGCAGATTAGCCTCCAGGAGGTCCATTTCGCGTTGGTAGGTGGCTTTCATGGCACGGCGGGCAGCGTCTATTTCACGACCTTTGGTGAACTCTTGCATGCCAGCTTCAAAGATATGCTCCAAGACGGCATCACTACGGGTGTTACGTTGAGCGGCTTGTAGAAGGGCATTGAGGTCGCCGCCGGACCAGAAATCCCGCTCAAAGCGCTCGGTATCCTGCCGAACCCCCCGTAAAACCGCTGTTTTCTTAAAAATAATGGTCCAAGACGCTATCGACATGCTGAGTAATAACAACATTACCAACTGTACTAATAGGCTGGCATTGAGGACTAGGGAGAGGAAGGAGAGGTCTTGTGTAGAGGTCATGGTGAATTTTGTATGATGTAGGTTGATTTTACTAAGTTAATCAACTCAGCAATCGAACTTCATCAGGATTATCACCATGTTTGACCGTCAAAACACTTTAGCTAAAACTGACCCCCAGTTATGGGAAGCCATTCAGAATGAAAATAAGCGTCAAGAAGACCATATTGAGTTGATTGCTTCTGAAAACTACACCTCTCCAGCTGTCATGGCAGCTCAAGGCTCTCAATTGACCAATAAGTACGCTGAAGGCTATCCAGGTAAGCGTTATTACGGCGGTTGTGAATTCGTGGACGTTGCTGAGCAATTGGCGATTGATCGTGTAAAGACTTTGTTTGGCGCTGAAGCAGCAAACGTTCAGCCTCATTGCGGCGCATCTGCTAACCAAGCAGTATTTTTAGCGTTCTTAAAACCTGGCGATACATTCATGGGTATGAGTTTGGCTGAAGGTGGTCACTTGACTCACGGCATGGCTTTGAACATGAGTGGTAAATGGTTCAATCCAATTGCTTACGGTCTCGATAAAAACGAAGAGATCGATTACGAAAAAATGGAGCGTCTCGCTCGCGAGCATAAGCCAAAGTTGATTATTGCGGGCGCCTCTGCTTACTCAAAGAAAATTGATTTCCAGCGCATCGGTAAATTAGCTAAAGAAGTGAGCGCGATTTTTATGGTTGATATGGCTCATTATGCTGGTTTAATTGCTGCTGGTGTTTATCCAAATCCAGTGCCTCATGCAGACATTGTGACATCTACCACTCACAAGAGCTTGCGTGGCCCCCGTGGCGGCATCATCTTGATGAAGGCCGAGCACGAGAAGGCTATTAACTCTGCGGTATTCCCAGGCTTACAGGGCGGACCTTTGATGCATGTGATTGCTGCTAAAGCGGTAGCATTCAAAGAGGCGGCTGAGACAGGGTTCAAAGACTATCAAAAGCAAGTGGTTGCGAATGCCAAAGCGCTTGCTGAGACATTAATTTCTCGTGGCTTACGTATTGTTTCTGGCGGTACAGATTCGCACGTGATGTTGGTAGATCTCCGCGCCAAGAAAATGACTGGCAAAGAAGCTGAACGCGTATTAGGTGATGCCCATATTACTTGCAACAAAAACGGCATTCCAAACGATCCAGAAAAACCAATGATAACTAGCGGAATTCGTTTGGGCTCACCAGCGATGACTACTCGTGGATTTAAAGAAGCTGAAGCAAGACAGGTTGGCAACTTTATTGCCGATGTTTTAGATAATCCAAATGACCCAGAGAACATCGCTAAGGTGCGTGCGCAAGTGGCTGAGTTAACTAAGCGCTTCCCTGTTTATGGTTAAGCGCCAATTAAGCAACCAGTAACCCAACTAAGAAAAGAAGAGTTCATTGCGCTGCCCTTTTTGCCATAACGAAGATACCCAGGTTTTGGATACCCGGGTATCAGACGAGGGCGATACTATTCGCCGTCGTCGCCGTTGTGCCAAATGTGATAAGCGATTTACCACTTATGAGCGCGTAGAACTCGCGCTTCCAGCGATTGTGAAGAAAAATGGCAGTCGCGTGGAATACAGCCATGATAAGTTGGCAAGTTCACTTAAGCTAGCTTTGCGCAAGCGCCCTGTTTCATCTGACTCTGTAGATGAATCCATTGCGCGTATTGAAGAGAAGCTCCTTAGTCTTGGAGAAAAAGAGATCCCTAGTGAGCGTGTTGGTGAGCTCGTGATGCGCGAGCTCAAGCGCCTGGATAAGGTGGCTTACATTCGCTTTGCTTCTGTATACCGAAGCTTTGCCGATATTGAATCCTTCGAGAGCGCTCTCAAAGAGCTGAAGTAGACGAATCTTTACAAAACAACCTCCAATCCTTTTCTCTCAATGAGAGAAAGCAGTTTAAGAGAGGGGCCGCTAGGGCTTTTGTCTCCAGCTTCCCATTTTTGAATTGTTGATAAGCTAGTATTTAACGTTAAAGCAAATACGGCTTGGCTTAAATGCGTTTTGGCACGAAGACGCTTGATACGCGTGGGCGTCATTGGTTTTACATCCAAGTTCTGCAGGGCCTTGAATTCATCTATGCTTTTTCTTGTAATGATTCCAGACCGATGAAGACCAGCCACGGTTTCTCGCATTTCTTCAATAATGCGACTGCTCTTATTTTTAGTCATGTAAAACTATACCACTTAGTGACATAGTTAAATATTGACCTATATCTTGAGCATGAAAAAGGTAATGTATTACATGGGATTCTTTGTATAGAGCTACTAAAAGTAGAGGCTAGATCACAATTCGAAATGGTGGTGCGAGTGGTGCAAGCGCTGGGCATGACACTGAGTGCTCATGCTTAATCGGAATTAGATTGATTTTGCTTTCTCGGCGCACATCATCTTGATGACGCCATCAATATCGGTGGGCCTTTTCCAGCCTAAAGCCTTAATCGCTTTTTCTGGATTGCCTACGCTTGAAACAATTTCATTTGGTCGGAAGAAGCTCTTCTCAATTTCAACGTATTTCTGCCAATCTAAATCAAAGTATTCAAATGATTTAGCGACAAAATATTTAAGAGATTCTTTTCTGCCGGTGGCGATAACAAAATCGTCAGGTTGATCTAGTTGCATCATGAGCCACATGGCTTCTACATATTCTGGAGCCCAACCCCAGTCACGAGAAATATCCAAGTTACCGAGTTGCAGCTTATCTAATTGACCTGCTTTGATTTTGGCTGCACCAGCAATGATCTTTTGGGTCACAAAACGCTCTGGGCGCAGAGGGGATTCATGGTTGAACAAGATTCCGGTACAAGCGTATAGACCGTAGGACTCGCGATAACTATTGATTAACCACTTCGCAGTAGATTTGGCTACAGCGTAAGGGCTACGTGGTGCAAATGGCGTTTGTTCATTAGCGGGCGTATCGCCGGTATCACCAAAACATTCGCTAGAGCCAGCATTATAAAAACGCACTGGTTTACTCAGTAGGCGAATGACTTCCAAAATATTGAGTGTGCCAATCGCAATGCTTTCGATTGCTTCAACAGGCTGATCAAAGGAGAGTCCCACTGAGGTTTGCCCAGCAAGGTTGTAGATTTCGACGGGATCAGCCGTCTGTATCGCATTAAAAACACTTCTGAAGTCGTTGATTGAAACAGAGATCAGTTTGACTTGCGAGCGAATGCCTAAATCATTTAGGTTATTGAAAGATGAAGCCATCACATCGCGTGATGAGCCGGTTACCTCATATCCTTTTGATAAGAGGTGCTTAGCTAGGTAAGCACCGTCTTGCCCGGTAATGCCAATAATTAATGCTTTTTTGACGGCCAATTTATGTGCTTACTTTAATACCGTAAAAATAGAGGCAGTAATGTCCTCGACACTGCCTGTGCCGCTGACTTTGCGATAAGCAGGCGCTTTTACTTTGTCAGCAGAGTTGGCTTGTGCGGCCCATGAGGAGTAGTACTCAACCAACGGGCGAGTCTGATCGTCATATACCTGTAAACGTTTGCGAACGGTTTCTTCTTTATCGTCATCGCGCTGAATAAGGTCTTCACCAGTGACATCATCTTTACCAGCCACTTTTGGTGGGTTGTATTTGATGTGATAAGTGCGACCAGAGGCTGGATGAACACGACGGCCACTCATGCGATCAATGATGGCATCAAATGGCACATCGATTTCTAAAACGTAATCAATTGGCACGCCAGCATCTTTCATGGCTTGTGCTTGTGGAATCGTTCTTGGGAAACCATCAAACAAATAACCTTTGCTGCAATCCGGTTGAGTAAGGCGATCTTTTACAAGGCCAATGATGATGTCGTCGGAAACTAAACCGCCGGCATCCATAATTTTTTTAGCGGCAATACCCAGTTCTGTTCCAGCTTTCACAGCAGCGCGCAACATGTCGCCTGTGGAGATTTGTGGAATAGCGAACTTTTCGCAAATAAACTGAGCTTGTGTGCCTTTTCCAGCACCTGGTGCACCGAGCAGAATCAACCGCATTGTTTTCCCCTTAGAAGAGCTGTCATTGTCCCGTATTTTGTTGGGATCATTAATGTGTAATCACTAGGATTATCCCCGAGAAGGGCAGTTGGGACCTCTGAAAAGCGATTTTTCTAGGAATTGCCTAGTAATTGTCGGATGCGCTCGAGGTCCTCGGGGGTATCAACCCCTGCCGGAGGTGCCTCAGGGGCAGTATGAACGGCAATTCGGTAGCCGTTCCATAGGGCGCGTAGCTGCTCTAGGGCTTCTGCTTGTTCTGGAGGAGCTGGCTCTAAGCGGCTGTATGCCTGCAAGAAGTCCGCTCGGTAGCCGTAGATGCCAATGTGGCGTAAATGCACAGCTGATTGAATGCTCTGAGCATCCCTGACAAAAGGAATGGGCGCTCTTGAAAAGTACAGTGCCTCACCTGAGCGATTTAAGACAACCTTCACCACATTAGAATTGTTAATTTCAATAACTTCTGTAATTGGAGCTGCCACAGTAGAGATTGCGCAACGTTTATTTTCAGCCAAGGTCCTGGCAACCTGGTTAATCAACTCAGGTGGAATTAATGGTTCATCACCCTGCACATTCACAATCAGTGCGTCGTTTGGAAGTTTTAATAGTTGCGCTACTTCAGCAATGCGATCAGTTCCGGTGGGATGATGCTCGCTAGTGAGTAAACAATCGATGCGATGTTCACCGCAAGTCGCTTGAATTTCTGGAGAGTCTGTTGCAACTACAACACTTTGCGCAAGAGATAACTTAGCGCGCTCTGCCACCCGAATTACCATAGGTTTACCACCAATATCTGCTAATGGTTTTCTAGGTAAACGAGTAGATCCCAATCTCGCTGGAATTACTACTAAAAAATCAGACGCTTTAAAGGGCGCAGTCATTGATTCAGTAATTTCAATGATTAAGCAACTTCATCGCTAGTCAGGCTGCGTGCTTCATCCACCAACATGACTGGCACATCATCACGGATGGGGTAAGCGAGGCGATCCGCTTTGCAAATGAGCTCTTCCTTTGCAGCATCAAGTTGAAGCTGGCTTTTGCAGAGTGGGCAAACTATAATATTGAGCAGTCGTTTATCCATAATTTTTGTAGTGAACTCTAGTGGCTAAGTCTTAGTTGGTGAAGTTACAGTGTAGTGCTATCTAGTTCTAGTAAACAAGTTCAGAAGATCTGCGTAGCTTAAAGGTTGTAACGATAGGGGTCTGGTCTTTGTAGGATGGATTGCAGCCATTCACCCAAACTATCAGGCAGAGCGAGGGTCATCGGAACCACCCAAATGCGCTCATTAATAATCCCTGTACATTTGACAGCATCTTTTTCTGTCATGAGAATACATTGAGTATCAAGCTTTTCAAAAAACTCAGGCGTGTACGTTGCATGATCAGGCAGGGGGATGCATTTACCCGCAATCCCTTGATTTAGTAGATCATCAAAAAAGCGTTGTGGGTTACCCAGTGCTGCAACTGCTGTGATCTTGTTGGGTAAATAGTTATCAGCAATTTGAGAGAGCGTCTGATGATTATCTGGATTGATGAGTTGATAAGCACTATCTAAATGACTCGCGAGTGAGAATGCCCGACGCCCTAAAAAGTATTCGTCTTGTTGACCTATTTTGTGGGCGCTATCTTTTGCTTTAGCGGTAAACAGGGTGGCATCCCGTTCACGGGTGGCTGACTCTCGCAATGGACCTGCTGGTATCAAGAAGCGATTACCTTCCCCGCGGCCATCGCGCACTACAAACTCAATATCACGACCCCCTTCACGAGCCGGCCAGCGAGCCAGTCCGGCATGCTGCAGACCATCATCACTGATGATGACATTTACATTGGGCGATTGTTTTAGTAAAGCCCGAATACTTTGCTGACGCTTAGGAAATACCCAAATTGGAAATTGATTGTGCGTACGCTTAGCAATGAGTACGGGTTCATCGCCAACTAATGCGGGGTCGGATTCACTGTTTACTTGCAATGGAGCATGTTGTGAAGAGGAGGCATAACCTCTACTAATAATTCCGGGGTTCCAACCCATGCACCGTAAGCGCTCTGCTAATGCAATGACGATTGGAGTCTTGCCAGTACCTCCAACACGGATATTTCCCACAATGATGACAGGTACAGGCGCTGGCTTTTGTTTGATGAGGCCGGTATCAAAGACTAATTTGCGAGCACGCAGTAACAAACCATAAAGCCATGACAGTGGCCACAAGATCAAACTTGTGGGGCCACGCCTTTCCCAGAACTTGGGTGCTTTACGGAAAAAAGAAAAAGACATTAAAGATAGATTTCTGAGTGCGGAGTTTTATAACTTCTTCTTATTGGTGGATTATTTTTTCGTTTGGCTGCTAAACACAATATTAGAGAGATTGGCATCACGTGCTGCTTCGAGCGCGCTCATTACCGCCTGATGTGGGGCTCTAGCGTCTGCATCAATATTCACTTGCAGATTGTTTGAAGATTCTTTCTTGTTATCCGCTTGTCCGCTCAACTGCGTTAACGCATTACTTAGTTGAGAGCGATCAGTTACTTTGCCATTAATAGCAAATCGACCGTCGCGACTAACAGCAATGTGAATTTGTTTGACTTCTACTTGACTCTCGCTGCCGCTAGCGGCGGGTAATGTAATTGCAAGTTCTTGATAGCGAGTGAAGGTGGTAGAGATCATTAAAAAAATCAACACCACTAACAGCACATCAATAAATGGAATCAGGTTGATCTCTGGTTCCGTGGGCGTAGCAGTACTCACTAGAGAAAATCTTCTCTTTGCATATGCATGCGTTTCTAACCAACTCATTTAGCGTGATCGATTGGATAAAGTTTTTTAAAGATTTGGCGCGTGAATTCTTCACACTCACGTTGGCGCTGATTTGCCATGGCACGTAGACCGCGCCATGCAGCAAGCGCAGGAATCGCAATTAACAATCCAAAAGCGGTGTTGTACAGGGCAACCGAAATTCCGTGAGCCAATTGCTGTGGGCTACCTGCTGCGCCATTAATTACACCTTGACTGCCGAAAATTTCAATCATGCCCACTACGGTGCCAAATAAACCTAGCAAAGGAGCAATGGTGGCGATCGTAGCCAGTGCGTCAAGATAGCGATCTAATTTGAGCCATGTGCTTTGAGCGGTTGCTTGAAGTTCCTCTAAAGCGTTAGCGGCGCTACTGCCGCTGAGTTTCTCTTTGAGGGCGCATGCCAATAAGGGGCTTGCCGGCGAAAGCTGTGCCAACTCGGCAATCTGCAAATCGCTGACTGCAGAGCCTCCTTTAGAGTCGACCATTTGATTCGTAAAGGTAAAAGCCGTTTCTAGGCAGTTTTTTGGAAAAATATGGATTTGCCGTAGATACCAGCAGCGTTCTATAGCGATCGCTAAGCCCAAAATAGAAATAATGAGGAGGGGCCAAATAGGCCAACCAGCGGATAGTATGATGGAGTACATAAGCTCAGTACTTTAGCTGAATTAAAAAGCCTGTTTCGGAAAGCTTGCCTGTGGATAACTCTGTGCAAAACTTTTTTAGTTTCGTGCTGTAAGTCCTTGATTGATCCTGAGCTTGGTGATAGACGAACGTAGATTGATTTTCTAAATTTAATTAATCTTTATATAAATCAATGGCTTAGAATTGCATTGTTGGATTTATGGGACGTTTTGGGTCAGTAATTACTTACTTATGGGCATTCAAGCTACGGCTTATTGGGGTCTGTGGATATTTATTGATTCATTAGCTTGATGGATGCGGAATTAAAGAGAAAAAATGTCGAAAACGCATGAAAAATCAAGGGAAATTCTGAGTGTTGGCGATCTTAACCGCGCAATTGCAACTTCTTTAGAAGATCGTTTTGATACGGTCTGGGTCAGCGGGGAGATTTCCAACTTCAAGGCTTATGACAGCGGCCACTGGTACTTCTCTTTAAAAGATGAAGAGGGTCAAATACGCTGCGTAATGTTCCGGGGACGTAATGGTCAAGTTGAGTTTATGCCGCAATCGGGTGACTTGGTTGAGGTAAGTGCCAGCCTGGGTATGTATGTGCCACGTGGAGATATTCAGCTCACGATCCAGACACTCCGTCGCGCCGGTATGGGCGGCCTATACGAAGCCTTCTTAAAGCTCAAAGCTAAACTCGCCAAAGAGGGATTGTTTGACGATGAGCAGAAGCGCGATATTCCAATACACCCCAGATCTATTGGCATCATCACATCACCACAAGCGGCAGCCTTAAAAGACGTTTTAAGTACGCTAGCTAGAAGGGCGCCACATATTCCGGTTGTGATTTATCCAGCCTTAGTACAAGGACCAGATGCACCTGCCGGAATTATTTCTGCGCTCAAAGCCGCTGAAAAAGAAAATGTAGTCGATGTCATCTTGCTAGTTCGTGGTGGTGGCAGCATTGAAGATCTCTGGGCATTTAATGATGAGCAGCTGGCTTACGCCATCGCGCAATCACCAATACCAGTAGTTAGTGGTGTTGGACATGAAACCGATTTCACCATCGCCGACTTTGTGGCCGACTTGCGTGCCCCCACTCCTACTGGCGCTGCAGAATTGGCTGCGCCTCGCAGAGATCAAATGCTGCAAGTGTTGGATGCGATCATGCAGGCTTTGCTACAACGCATTAATCAGCGCGTAGAGCGTGAAGCGCAAACCCTAGATCAACTAGCGCTTCGCCTCAGTCATGCCTTACCCAATCCAGATCGCATGCGCGAGCAAATACAGGGGTGGCAGCAACGCTTGAATCAAGCATGGTCTGTGCGTATGGAAAGTTGGAGGCGTAATCAAATGCACTATCAATTACAACTAGAGATGCTCAATCCACAAAGAACGCTAGAGCGTGGTTATGCGGTGATTTTGAGTAAAGAAAAAGATCAGCTACACGCGGTGCGAAATCCGGGCGAACTTAAAACAAAGCAAAATTTTCAGATAAGGTTGGCTGAGGGTCAAGCAGAGGTGCTATTCGAAGAGATTCTTAGGAAATAGCCATAATGCAAACTTGACAAAGCGTACGCTTTTGCGTACCATAAGTTCAGGAGGTCACTATGACAACAATTACTGCAAGCGAAGCTAGAGCAGGTCTTTACCGCTTGATTGATCAAGCGGCAGAGTCTCATAAGCCAGTAACGATTTCTGGGAAACGGGCTAATGCCGTCCTGATAGCAGAGGAGGACTGGAGCGCAATTCAAGAGACCTTATATCTTATGGCAGTACCTGGTATGCGCGAATCTATTAAGGATGCCATGGCAGAACCTCTTGCCAAGAGTAAGAGGGTATTAAAGTGGTGACTTGGAATTTAGTTTTTTCCAAGTATGCTTTAAAAGACGCTAAAAAATTATCCGCCGCTGGATTAAAAGATAAAACACAGACATTGCTAGAAGTGTTGGCAATTGATCCCTTGCAGAATCCACCGCCTTACGAAAAATTAGTGGGAGACCTTAAGAGTGCTTACTCTCGGCGCATTAATATTCAACATCGCTTGGTGTACGAAGTTTTTCGTAAAGAGAAGACTGTTCGTGTATTAAGAATGTGGACTCACTACGATTAAAGTCCTAAAAAAAATTAGGCTCAATCTGCAAGGTCACACCAAATTTATCGTGTACTTTATCCCGGATACATTTAGCGAGACCAAGAATATCCTCAGCAGTGCCCCCGCCATGATTGACGAGTACCAAGGCCTGATTTTCATAAACACCCACAGCGCCCATACGTTGACCTTTAAAGCCACATTGATCAATGAGCCAGCCAGCTGCGAGTTTGCGCTTACCTGGTAGATCTGGGTAAGAAACTAAATCGGCATAGGATTTAAGAAGAGTCTCATATTGCTCATTGGGAATAACCGGGTTCTGAAAGAAGCTACCAGCATTACCGATTACTTTTGGATCGGGAAGTTTGTGGGTACGAATCTTACATACCGCTAGGAAGATGTCTTCCGGACCAGGACTAGCATTAGCATTAGCTGGAAACTGCTTCGCTAGATCCGCGTAATCAATGCGAGCCTGCCAAGCCTTAGGTAATTTAAAAACGACCTTTGTCACGATAAAGCGGCCGGGATTTTGCTTGAAGTAGCTATCGCGATAGGCAAAGCGGCATGCTTCTTTTGGAAGGGTGACAAAGGCATGGTCTTTGACATCAAATGCTTCGATGCGATCAATGTATTCGCCGATCTCAACACCGTAAGCGCCGATATTTTGAATAGGGGCAGCACCCACAGTTCCTGGTATCAGAGCTAGATTTTCTAAGCCAGGCATATTGTTTTCTAGTGTCCAAGCGACTAGCTCATGCCAAGGTACTCCAGCACCAACCGATAAATAGGCGGCTTCTTCATCGCTGGAGAGGATTTCTTGACCCAGAATGTCAATCAGCAGAGTGGCACCAGGTAAGGCGCTTGGCAAAATGACATTACTGCCACCACCCAACACTCTCCATGCCAATTTCTGTTCTGCAATCTCAGACATGACTGCTGGAATTTGCTCTGGGGAGTGAATTTCATAGGCAAGTTCGGCTACCGCATCAAGACCAAAGGTGTTGCGGTGCTTGAGCCCCAAATGGGGAGTCAATTTTGCGGGGTTGGACGCATTTTGGGCGCGAGTCATGCCACAATCTTATTCGTAAACGAATCTAGAGCAGCTTTTTTGTTTGTAAGGCAAAAAATGGTGGTCATACACCCTAGAAATTCGCAAAAATAGAACTTAAACCAAATAAGCAAGATTATTTAAGGAGTTGAGATGCCATCATTTGACGTTGTTTGTGAGCCGGACATGGTTGAGCTCAAAAATGCGATTGAGCAATCGAATAAAGAAATTAGCAATCGTTTTGACTTTAAGGGTTCCGATAGTCGCGTAGAGCAAAAAGACGAAGCTTTAATTTTGTTTGGTGATGATGACTTTAAATTAGGTCAAGTGCGCGATGTTCTCGTTGGCAAAATGGCCAAACGCAATGTGGATGTGCGTTATCTCAAAGATGACAAAACGGAAACCATCGGCGGCGATAAGCGTAAACAAACAATGAAGATTCAAAAAGGTATCACTTCAGAGTTGGCAAAAAAAGTAGTGCGCATTATTAAAGACAGCAAACTCAAAGTACAAGCCAGTATTCAGGGTGATGCGGTACGTGTGACAGGCGCTAAGCGTGATGACCTGCAAGAAACGATGGCATTACTCAAGAAAGAAGTAACCGAAGCTCCATTGGGCTTTAATAATTTCCGTGACTAATGCTTCGCCTGCAATAGCCCCAGCAAGCCAAGAAGCTATTGAACGCTTCTGCGATGCTTGCTGGCTAGAGGATGGCCTTGCTCAAAATAGTCTAGCCGCATACCGCAGAGACTTGTTGTTATTGGCGCAGTGGCTCTACAAAGAGTCTGGCGGCGATCTTTACGGCGTTACTGAAAAAGATCTCACCGCTTACATTGCTTATCGCAGGGCTGATAAAGCTACCACTGCTAATCGTCGCCTAACGGTTTTCAAGCGCTTCTACCGTCATGCCTTGCGCATCAATTTAGTCAAAAATGATCCTTGTATGGGTTTGCGTGCTGCGAAGCAAGCACTACGTTTTCCAAAGACATTAAGTGAAGATCAAGTTACTTCACTATTGAATGCGCCAGATATTGATACACCCTTGGGTTTGCGTGATCGCACGATGTTAGAGCTGATGTATGCCAGTGGTCTACGTGTTTCTGAGATTGTTTCTTTAAAAACAGTAGCGCTTGGTTTAAACGAGGGCGTAGTGCGAGTGGTAAATGGTAAGGGTGGTAAAGAGCGCTTAGTGCCTTTTGGTGGCGAGGCTGGTCAATGGTTAAGAAGATATCTTGCTGAAGCACGTACTCCGTTGCTAGAGGGAAAAACATCAGATGCCGTCTTTGTGGGTCGCCATACCGGTACTGGTTTAACCCGCCAAGCTTTTTGGGCCCTTATCAAGAGGTATGCCACAGTCGCCAATATCTCTGTGGCGCTTTCACCTCACACCTTACGCCATGCCTTTGCTACCCATTTACTCAATCATGGGGCTGATTTAAGGGTGGTGCAGCTGCTTTTAGGGCATGCCGATATCTCTACTACCCAAATTTATACCCATGTTGCCAGAGAAAGACTCAAATCAATTCATCAACAGCATCATCCACGGGGCTCTTAAGTGCGGTCCCGGACCGGCGGTGCCGGTTTCTTGAGTCTATAAGTGTTTAAGATAGCGGTATGGAATTCACACTCGATTTATTACTAATCCCCATTGCCTATTTGATTGGCTCTATTTCCTTTGCGGTAGTGGTGAGCAAGTGCATGCGTTTGCCCGATCCTCATTCCTATGGCTCTGGTAATCCGGGCGCGACCAATGTACTGCGTACGGGTAATAAATTAGCGGCAGTGTTGACCTTGATAGGCGATGCCTTGAAAGGTTACCTTGCTGTCATGCTCGCACGTGTTCTGTTGGGTGATGAATCCTTCACTGCTTCATTAAATTCTTGGTTACTCTGCGGAGTAGTGCTGGCTGTTTTTCTGGGACATCTCTTTCCGGTGTTTCACGGCTTCAAAGGCGGCAAAGGTGTTGCAACTGCCTGCGGCATTTTGTTTGGCATTAATTGGATCTTAGGTTTAGCGACGCTGAGCACCTGGATTATTGTGGCCATGTTTATGAGGTACTCATCATTGGCTGCATTAGCTGCGGCAATTTTTGGCCCCATCTATTTTGTTTTCTTGTTCGGCTTTCAGCCAATGGGAATTTCGCTACTGATTATTTGCTTTTTGTTGATTTGGCGTCACCGTAGCAATATCCAAAATTTACTCAATGGCACCGAGAGTCGCATTGGTTCCAAAAAGACTCCAAAATAAATTCATCAAAGCCCCCAATCATGAATATCGCATACGCCTGTGTTCTCTTTATGGGTCTTCTGCCCTATGTCGCTGCTGGTATAGCAAAGAAGGGGTTTGAGGGTTATGACAATGCTTTGCCAAGACAGTGGCTTGCGAAGCAAACTGGCTTTAGGGCTAGAGCCAATGCCGCGCAAGCAAATTTATTTGAGTCTTTGCCGCTCTTTTTTGCGGCAGTCATCATTGCCTCAGTTGCTAATGCCCCACAAGCTAGAATTGATTTACTGGCGCTAGGCTTTGTTGCTGCGCGCATTGCTTACTTAATTTGTTATGTTGCTAATTGGCCAACAACCAGATCCATTGTTTGGTTATTTGGAATCATCTGTGTAGTCGCTCTATTTTTCCAAATTTAAGTAGTTCTGATATCACGCTGATTACGCCACACCCTCCATACAAATACTGTAATCAATTCATCATTCAATTCATAAATCACTAAACCTAACAATTAATAAAAATAACTGAGACAGACTATTTCTTATGCCGATTAAAAAACCAGTTGCAGTAAAAAAACCAGCGGCCAAAAAGGCCAGCGCTACCAAGAAGACAGCATCCAAAAAAGATGATGTAGGTTTGCCTTTGTCAGTCGTGATTCGCCGTCGTATAGAGGCGCAAAAAGCACGTTTTCATGCAAACGACAATATTTCTGCTTATATTCAGCCTGGAGAGCTTGAGGGCTTGGTGGATGAAGTTGCTGAGAAGATGCAAGCAGTCCTGGAAAGCTTGGTGATCGATACTGAAAATGATCACAACACTAAAAATACTAGCCGTCGCGTAGCGAAAATGTACGTACAGGAAGTATTTAATGGTCGCTACGTGGAGCAACCCACGCTTACAAAGTTTCCTAATGTGAGTCGCTTAAATGAACTCATGATCATTGGGCCAATCACTGTACGTAGCGCATGCTCCCACCATTTATGTCCCATCATGGGCCGCATTTGGATTGGGGTGCTACCAAGCAAAGAGTCTGCTTTGATCGGTCTTTCTAAGTATTCACGCTTGACCGAATGGGTCATGTGTCGCCCACAGATTCAGGAAGAGGCTGTTGTGGAATTAGCGGACATGCTTGAGAAAAAGATTAAGCCGATCGGTGTTGCGGTTGTCATGGATGCGGATCACTTTTGTATGCAGTGGCGCGGTGTTAAGGATCGCGACTCCAAAATGATTAATAGTGTGATGCGCGGAGCCTTTTTAAAGGACTCTAATTTGCGCCGTGAGTTCTTGGCCCTGATTGATCGCAAGTAATTTGATGAAAAAGCTTTTTATTCTTGCCTTGTTAGGGCTGGTGCTAGTGGGTTGCTCTAATGGACCCAGGCGGCAAGACTATCAGGCGTTGATGAATGAGGAGGTGGTTTCTCCATTCTTTAAAGTGCCCGCATTAAATCAAAAAGACTTTGCAGACCGTACTTGGGTTTTATTGGCCGAGTCAAAAACCAAGTTGTGGTTCTATGATCCCTATACGCTTGCTGAGGACGAAGAAGGGGTTGTTGCGTTTGATGCATTCTTTTCTCCGCGAGAGCAAAATAATTTGCAGTTATTTAATGCCACTATTGTTGGCCCCTATCGCCAAAAGATAGATTGCTTTGGCAACTATCAGTGGTCTGAAACGCTCTATACAAAAAACATAGCACCCAAGACCCCTGATCTAGCTGGAATTAAGCCTGTCAATGGCTCGGGCTGGGTCAAGATTAAAAGCCGTACGGCAATGGCTTATGTGCGTACCCGTGTGTGCGGTAGAAAGTTCATTGATGACCAAAACATCAATTACTTTTTATTCCAAACAAGTCCAATGTCTTTAGTGCAAGCACGCAAAGAAGTGATTCGAGATGCCGCACAATATCAAAAAGAAATGCAGTTAGAAGAAGAGCGGGCAAAAGCGCTGAAAGATTCGAAAGCGCAAAAAAGTGCCGCATACAATGTCCCGATTGCACCGCCACCTCCGCCGCCAGTAGAAGTGCCAGCAGAGAAGACCCCTGTATTTTATGAGGTTATTAATAACGAAGTCACTGTGATTGATGCAAAGAATGATGTGCGCCAAATGAAGATCAGCTCTTATTTAATGGAAAAAGATTTTCCAAAGCAGGCTGACTATCTTTTCACTGCAAACTGCCAAAACAATACCTATAACTTAGTTTCGCAAGGAGCTGAAAAATCTACTGGAGCAATCGGGACCAAAGATTCATTCACTGCCGTAGCATTTAATAGAGCCTGCGCAAATCACGGTTCTTACATGAAAATCTCGACCCGAGGGGTAAGGTAGAAATGATAACGGCGCTTTCTTCCAAAGCTATTTCGCTGATTTTTCTGGGGTTTGTCTTGATTGCATGCTCAAGCATGCCAACGGTAAATCAAGACCCAGCTAAAAATAACAAAGCCACATACAACAAAGACTTTATGGAGTGCCGGGAGGATTATCCGGAAGTGGGGTCAGGAGCTCACTACAGGCAGTGGATTAGCTGCATGAATCTCAAGGGCTGGAAGTAAAAATGTGGCTTTTATGCAACTTCTAAAGGGTTTTTTAACTCACTCACCTCTCTTGAAATGCATATAAATATATAAATTTTGTAATTAATTTATTATTAATACGCACCCCCCATAAAAAAAGGTCAAAAAAATTATTAAACAGAGGAAAAGATATGAATTCAGCAAAATTATTGGTAGCGTTAGCTGCAACAGGCTTAGTTGCTACATCAGCATTTGCACAAAAGAGCGCGTTCGAGGGCTTTTATGGTCAGATCGCTACTGGCTACGAAGCTAACAATGTTCAAAGTAACACTACCACTTTCACTACAGTCCCAGCAGGGTATGGCGCAACTTACAGCAATCCTAGCGTCAATTTTAGCAACGCTCCACTCATTGCTGGTCTAGGCTATACCTTCTCCCTAACAAATCAATTCACTCTCGGTCTTGGTGCGGATTATTCTTTTATTACAGGCAAATCGGGAAACTTTACCTCGACTAGTACAAGTCCAGACGCAGATCCAAATAACGCTTACTATAAAACTTCAAACCGTTTCAATGTTTTCTTAACACCAGGTTATGTCATCGACAAAGACAAATTAGCCTATTTAAAGGCTGGTTATTCAACCCAGAAATTGGAGGGCTTCGATGCTACTAATGGAGCCTCAGTAGGTAGTGAAAACGTCTCCGGCTATATTTTAGGCCTTGGTTACAAGCAGATGATTACAAGCGGTTTGTATGGATTTGGAGAAGTAAATTATATGTCTTACAGCAAAGCTAACCTAACCACTTCGGGGCCTTGCTCAATGGGCTGTACTAGTTACTCTGGTACAAGCTCGGCCGGTTCAACGGCCTATAATCTTTTGGTTGGTCTAGGCTATAAGTTTTAATTTAGTTTTCTAGCTTAGTTCTTATTAAAAGCCACTCTTCGGAGTGGCTTTTTTCTTTTGCTTTAGCTAAACAAATAGATGAACCCTTTTGCTGTCCTTAATAGGGTCCCTGATTTATGAGAACAATTCTCATCTATATTTCTATATAAATCATTGACTTACGTTGTAGCTAGCAGCATCAATTCTTCTCCACTATGATCAGTTTTAGTTTTAAAAGTACCCCTTGTTTGAGAACAACCTTTTAAATTATTTGCTGTTTTACTTTTTGGAGAACCCATGAAAAATAGTCGTCGCCAATTTATGATTTTGTCTGCTGCTGGTGCCTGTACTTTGGCATTGAACGGTAAGGTTCAAGCTCAAGCAATGGTTGCTGAAACTGATCCACAAGCTGCTGCATTGGGTTACAGGGCTGATGCTTCTAAAGTAGATAAAGCGAAGTTCCCTAAATATGCTGTTGGTCAAAAGTGCGATAACTGTGCTTTGTATCAAGGTAAGCCTGGTTCAGCGGCGGGCGGCTGCTCTTTGTTTGCTGGCAAGCAAGTTGCTGGCCCAGGCTGGTGCTCTGCTTACGCTAAGAAAGCTTAAGTTCAAGACAAAAGCTTTATTCGATTCACATCGAATAGTAAAAAAGACTGCTCCGGCAGTCTTTTTGTTTTCTGGCAGTGAAAAGTCAGAGCTTATGATCATGATTTCCATTCAAAGATATTTGGCTTTGAAACCGACTTTTAAGTTTGCATGAAACATTCCTTTAAATCCCTGGTCAAACGCTTTTCCTTTTATCTGGGCGGCGATCAGCCGGCAGTCAATTGGCTAGAACGTTTGCGTTCGGTAATGGGGGCTTTTATTGGTCTTGCCTTGGTACTTACCGTCGCCAAAGTTCTGGGGGAGCTCAATGCAATTGATGAGTGGTTGATGGCATCTTTAGGGGCTAGCGCTTTGCTAGTCTTTGCATTGCCAGGCAGTCCAATGGCGCAACCCTGGGCCGTGATTGCGGGCAATACCTTGTCTGCTTTGGTTGGAATTACATGCGCCCACTGGGTTTCAGCGCCCTTGCTAGCGCTCCCGCTGGCTGCTTCGCTATCTATTCTGGGAATGTTTATTTTGCGGTGTTTGCATCCACCGGCTGCTGCGGTTGCAATGATTGCGGTACTAGGCCATGTGCTGCATTACCGCTATGCATTCTTTCCCGTATTCATTGATTCGGTATTGTTGGTTGTGGCGGGGGCTATCTACAGCAATTTGACTGGAAAAGCCTATCCCAATAGACCAAGTTGACTTAATGAGTAGGTCTAAATAATCTAAAAAGACTTAATTGTCTTTAAATGTAGATTAATTAGACCTATTTTCCTTGATTTGTATGTAAATATCAATAAATGCAGTTTATTTAACTTTGGTTGCTGCGATTGAGGCTATGCAGTCTTTAATGCCGTAATTGTGATATTTACCCGCATTTTCTTTTTTAAGTGATTGGGCACATTCAATTACTGAATTACGAACATTGATTTTTGGTGCAGTCATTTTGTCTCCTTAAGTTTTATGGTGATTTTGTAATTGGGGGTACGTTTCCTGGAGCTTTAAAAAGCTCTCTTGTAGTAATGAATTATAAAAATCTTTGTGCCAGACTTCAAAGCCATGAAGCCCCATGGGTAATACCCCAGTTTGCTCCATCCAGTAGGCAGGCTCCATTTCTAGGGCGAACTTAGCGGCCAGAAGGGGCGGGCAGGCCTGAAAATGGGGGTCTATTGAGCCCCAGTAGCCAAAAAAGGCATCTTCCATGAAGAATGTTTTGCTGATATGACCTTCTTTGCGTGCCAGCAAATCCAGGGTCTTCGCAATATTGCGCAAGGAAAGACCACCATTGCCCACATAAAAGCGCTTGGTATTGATCTGAATGGGCCAGCGATTGAATAAAAACCGATATTGTGGGAAGCCTTTAATCCACGGGGCGCCATAGTAGTCATAGCCTTGGTTGCAAAACCCCCTAATTTGGTTGCTGAGCAAAAAAGTGTCTAGTTGGGCAATGAGTAAATAGTCGTATTGATCGACGAAGGGAGCGTAAAAAGCGGAGCTAATGACTAAATCGTTATAACTATGCACGCTGACAAAGTGCTGGGGGGCATATCTCTGGACCTTAAGATCTGGCCATAGGTTTAGGTACCCATTGAGGTCCAAACCTTCTGGGCATACCAGGGTAACGTTTTCAACGCCCAATAAGTGCAATTGAAGCAGCGAGCGTGTGTCAGATAGGGAAAGCTGCGGTTTATAAACCGGCACAGTAGTGACGTAACGCTGGGGGGAGGGGGTGGGCATGTTTAAAGGGTGTAAAAACACTTAAATT
This sequence comes from Polynucleobacter sp. MWH-HuK1, assembly GCF_018881815.1. Classification (GTDB taxonomy): domain Bacteria; phylum Pseudomonadota; class Gammaproteobacteria; order Burkholderiales; family Burkholderiaceae; genus Polynucleobacter. Next base: position 77,611 of record NZ_JACVPP010000001.1, on the reverse strand, counting down.
GGGACAGCCACACGGGTTTTGGGCCTTACAATGTCAGTTATTTTGTTAAAAAACATAATCAGTGAGTAATATTACGCCAGGCTCTTCATCGTCCCAAATAATTCCCGTCATTTTGTGTGGCGGTTCGGGCACTCGTCTCTGGCCATTATCAAGAGCAGGCTTTCCTAAGCAATTTTTGGTCCTGTCTGGTGACGGCTCAAATCAAAGCCTCTTTCAGCAAGCAATCAGCAGAATTCATGCGGTGGGCAGTAAGAATGTCACGCTTGGTAAAACAGTCATTGTCACCAATGAGGAGCACCGTTTTTTAGCGCTCGATCAATTGCGTGAACTCAAGACTCAGCATGCAGCACTTTCAGCTGCTTTGCTTTTGGAGCCTATCGGCAGAAATACAGCCCCAGCACTCACCTTGGCTGCTTTGTATGCGCAAGATCAAACAAGCATGAGTGGTGATTCTTCTGATCCTATTTTGGTTGTTACACCTGCAGATCAAACAGTCACCAACCCAGCTGCGTTTACTAAGGCTTTAGCGAAAAGTATTGAGCTTGCGCAAACTGGCGCGATTGCTATTTTGGGTATTACGCCGAGTGCACCAGAAACGGGTTACGGTTATATCAAAGTGCAGAGTCAGGCTAGCGCTGAAGATGTTTATACGGTTGAGCGCTTTGTAGAAAAGCCGAACGAAGCTACTGCAAAGCAATACTTGGCAGAGGGTGGTTACTTCTGGAATGGCGGCATGTTTGTGCTCAAAGCTAGTGTTTGGTTGGCTGCGCTCAAAGAGTATCGCCCTGATATTTTGGCGGCGACCCAAACAGCCTGGCAGGCTAAAGCAACCGATGCTGCCGGTGAAGCAGAATTTATTCGTCCTGAAAAAGACTTATTCAAGGCGATTCCAGGTGAGTCAATTGACTATGCAGTGATTGAAAAATGCCCGGGATCTCATTACCCCATCAAGATGGTTGAGCTAGATGCCGGTTGGAATGATCTTGGTGCGTGGGATGCTGTGTGGCAAGTGGGCAAGCAAGATGCACAAGGCAACGTCACTTCTGGTGATACTTTAGTCAGTAATTCGAAGAATTCTTTAGTGCATGCAAGTAGTCGTTTAGTGAGCGCAGTTGGTGTTGAGAATCTCATCATTGTTGAAACGGCTGATGCAGTTTTAGTGGCTGATCGAAAAAATAGCCAAGACGTCAAAAATATTGTTGGGCAATTAGAAGCGCAAAAGCGTGAAGAGAAAAATCTGCATCGCAAAGTCTCACGTCCATGGGGTTGGTATGACAGCGTGGATGAGGGTGAGCGCTTTAAGGTTAAGCGTATTCAGGTCAAGCCAGGCGCTAGCTTATCGCTTCAGATGCATCACCATCGTGCTGAGCACTGGATCGTGGTGAAAGGTACTGCGGAGATCACCAACGGCGATCAAGTTCTGCTGCTAAACGAAAATCAAAGTACGTATATTCCGCAAGGACAAACGCATCGCTTGGCTAATCCCGGTAAAACCCCATTAGAAATCATTGAGGTGCAATCCGGTAGTTATCTGGGCGAAGACGATATTGTGCGTTTTGAAGATACCTACGGCAGAAGTTAGTTATTACAGTAATCAATAATCCTTAGTACACCAATTAGTAAATATAGTAAATAAACCAAGAAGAGTTAATTATGAGCAAGCAAAAAGTAGCCCTAATCACTGGAATCACTGGCCAAGATGGTTCCTATTTAGCCGAGTTCTTATTAGAAAAAGGCTATATCGTTCACGGTATTAAGCGCCGCTCTTCTTCTTTCAATACAGACCGTATTGATCATATTTATCAAGACCCACACATCAATCATCCCGACTTAGTTTTGCATTACGGTGACTTGACTGATACCAGTAACTTGGTGCGCATCATTCAGCAAACGCAACCTGATGAAATCTATAACTTGGGCGCGCAATCTCATGTGGCTGTGTCATTTGAGTCGCCAGAGTACACCGCCGATGTTGATGCGATTGGTCCATTGCGCATGCTTGAGGCAATCCGTATTTTGGGTTTAGAGAAAAAGACTCGTTTTTATCAGGCATCTACTTCGGAGCTTTATGGCTTGGTGCAAGAGATTCCACAAAAAGAAACCACGCCGTTCTACCCACGTAGTCCATACGCAGTTGCCAAGATGTATGCCTACTGGATTACTGTGAACTATCGTGAAGCTTATGGCATTTATGCATGTAACGGTATTTTGTTTAACCATGAATCTAAGCGTCGTGGTGAGACATTCGTAACTCGTAAAGTGACTCGTGGCCTGGCTAATATTGCTCAGGGTCTAGAGAAGTGTTTGTACATGGGCAATATTGATGCTTTGCGTGACTGGGGTCATGCAAGGGACTACGTCCGTATGCAGTGGCTCATGCTCCAACAAGACAAGCCAGAAGATTTTGTGATTGCAACCGGTGTGCAGTTTACCGTACGTGAATTTATTATTCGTAGCGCCAAGCAATTGGGTATCACCTTGAAGTTTGAAGGTTCAGCTGAAAATGAAAAAGCCATCGTTGCCTCGATTGAGGGCGATAAGGCTCCGGCACTTAAAGTGGGCGATGTCGTTGTGCAAATTGATCCACGCTACTACCGTCCTACTGAAGTAGAAACACTCTTGGGTGATCCAACAAAAGCCAAAGAAAAGTTGGGCTGGGTTCCAGAAATCACTCTTGATCAAATGATCGTAGAGATGGTGGCTAATGATCTAGACCAGGCCAAGCAACACGCTTTATTGCAAAAGCACGGTTACTCAGTAGCGGTTGGTAAAGAAAACTAAAAAGAAGACTCAATAAAAGAAGATCAATACGTGCCAACAGATTTAAATCAAAAAATATACGTAGCTGGCCATCGGGGCATGGTGGGTTCTGCCATTGTGCGCAACCTCCAGGCCAAGGGTTATAAAAACATCATTACTCGCACTCACGCTGAACTAGATTTAACTAATCAGCAGGCAGTAAAAACGTTTTTTGAAACAGAAAAGCCGGATCAAGTCTATTTAGCTGCTGCTAAGGTTGGCGGTATTCATGCGAACAACACCTTTCCAGCTGAGTTTATTTATGACAACCTGATGGTGCAAAACAATGTGATCCATCAAGCTTTCCTAAATGGTGTGAAGAAACTCCTGTTCTTGGGATCAAGCTGTATCTACCCACGCTTAGCGCCACAGCCTATGAGTGAGGATGCGCTCCTCACTGGCAAGCTAGAGCCAACAAACGAGCCTTATGCAATTGCGAAAATTGCTGGCATCAAAATGTGTGAAAGCTATAACCGTCAATATGGTGCATCCTATGGCGTTGACTATCGCTCTGTAATGCCTACCAATTTATATGGCCCGGGCGATAACTACCATCCAGAAAATAGTCACGTGATTCCGGCATTAATTAGACGTTTTCATGAAGCTAAGCTAGCTAATGCACCTGAGGTAGTCATTTGGGGAACGGGCACACCACGACGTGAATTTTTATACGTCGATGACATGGCTGCTGCCTCAATCTTTGTTATGGATTTGGATAAGAAGACTTATGACAGCCAAACTCAGCCTATGCAAAGTCATATTAATGTGGGATTTGGTAGTGACATCACCATCAATGAATTAGCCCATGCCGTAGCAAAGGCAACGGGTTATGCTGGCAATATTAGTTTTGACTCTAGTAAGCCTGATGGAGCACCGCGTAAATGGATGAGCTCAGATCGACTCAATCAATTAGGCTGGTCGCCTAAAGTAGATTTGCCAAGTGGCTTGAGTCAGGCCTATGCCGGCTTTATTACTCAGCAATAGACTTTTCTAGTCTTGCTCTCCAAAAGGGCATATACAGCGATTTTGCATCAAGCTTTTTCTGGTTAATAGAGATGATTGCTTGATCTAAAAATGCAGGGGTAATTTCTCGCCAATCATTCACAGCAATGACTGGTAGGGTGCTAAATAAGTCATTTAGTTTGGCAGTTTTGACGATGACGATGCATCCTAGTAGCAGCGCTTCCCAAGTGCGATGGCAATCTAAACCAGCACCGTGAGGACTTAGTACAAATTGGTATTGTGATTGCAACTCCCAGGTATCAACCATAGGCTTAGGTTCCGGCTGAAAGTAGCAGACCGATTTATCAATGATTTCGTAACAGTCTTTGCGATCTGCGCGATCTATTGAGAAATGCCAATTACAAAAAATCTGATGTTTACGGGCCGACAATTCTGGTGCGCCTTCTGCAATATTGAGTAGCTGCTGCTCTTGCATACTCGGCAAAATGAAGCCACCACCCCATTCCAATGGGTTGGACCATAAATTGTGAAGATTGATACCGATTGGTAGGGAGTGTAGTTTTGGATGATCACAGTCCCTGTTTTGCGCAAACCAGCTGAGTAAGTGAGGACTCTGTAGGAGGCGATCCAGACTGTCACCAAGACTATTGGCGTTAATCGGCAGATCGCTATCACCGCTCACCAATACAAAGCCTTGATGAATCTTGGGGAGGATCTGCTGAGCGAAGTAAACGAGTCCATCGCTAGGGATGTAGATGGAAAGTGGTTTAGATGCGCCTTGTAAGGAGAGATTTTTTAGCTTACCTGGGATGCTATCTAAGTAAGCGGTATCTTGAATGCTGGACTGTGGATTATCAGGGTGAACATCGCATGAATACAGGATCGAGCGGCTGTTTACTAGCCTTGCATTCTGAATTCCATATTCAAAGTCAGATGCCATGAGAATCTTCGTAGCAATTTTGCGGCGATCATGCTTGCGTAAGAAGTGACCCAAAAAACGATAGAGTGGTCGATGAAGCATATTGGTATTTGGGCCTATAAAAATGAATGATTTACTGCAATAACGTCATAACTATTGAATATTTTATCTAGAAGATAGGAATTACTTTTTTTATTTTTCGCACAAGAGAATTCTTTCTTTTGGTGGCGTATTGCAAAAACGCATGAGGAGCATAAGTCCAATAGGTGAGTTGCTGTGCCCTTTCAAAGGTGGCCATACAGGCTTTGGCCCTGCCTTGAAAATGTAGGGCGGCTACAGGTATTGCCTGCTCACCTTCTGATTTGTGAACCCAATGCATCTTGTTTTGATGGGTCACTTTTTTCAGCATTACGTTCTGGACCATTGCGAATTCGTGATCAATAACATTGCCAGTTTCATTTAAGTTGTTATCAAAAAACGGCAAGCCATCTAAATGTGATTTGGCAAAGTTGTAAACATTGCTTTTGCTTTTCTGCCAAAGAAAGAGTGCGGTCATATCGCAAATACCGCCTGGCATATTTTTTTGCAAATGCCATTCATATTTTTGATCAAGAAGTTGACGGGTTTCCCCTTTGTAAAGATTTTTGAGAAAACTCAAAAAGTCCTCTAGACCAGCCATTGTCCAGAAAGAGGTATGTGGTGAGCAGGCCCACCAAAATCCCTCTTGGTTACAGGCTGACTGGCGAGGAGTCGAAATGCCTGCGCAATAATGATTAGGTAACAAGAAATCATTTGTGATGGCTGTCAGGTTTTGCAAAACGGTCGCATCGCTGTCGATCATCCAAAAATGATCTAAGCCCCTTTGTTTTGCAATGGCATAAAGATAAAAATAGCGTTTAAAGCATAAAAGCTCAAACTCGATGGGTGCCGACGAGAGGTGAACATATTGCGCCTCAAAATCTCGATATTCGGGGAGATCAATCAGGGCATCATCGTAATACGCCGTGCAAAGCTTGCCTGTTTCAGCGTCATTGCCGATCAAAATGACGTGATTACCTGCACTTTGAGTGCATCTTGCTGCTATTTGCAGATAATCTTGGTTCCCATGATGAATGAGAAATATTTCTTGGGGTTCTTGATTGATCATGGGGTGTCTGATTTTTATTGAAGGTACTGCTTGCTGAGGGTATTTAGCTTAATTTAGTGCAATTTATCGATTAAAATCAAGCTATTATGCCAATCTATCGAGCTTGGCGACTTAAATCATATGAATAATCAAGATCGTCAAATTCTATTGCGCCTGCTGCGTTATTTGCGGCCACACTACAAGCTTTTCGCATTAGCCATATTGACTACGATCATCGTAGCTGCATCAGAAACGTCCATGCCAGCCCTGATGAAGCCTTTGCTTGATGACGGTTTTACAGGAAAGTTAAATGGCACCTTATGGGTAGTGCCATTTTTATTGGTAGGGTTGGCCATGGTCAGAAGCCTTTCTCAATTTGCCTCTAATTATCTGCTCACCAAAATTACTAGTAGCGTTTTATTTACTTTGCGCCAGCAAATGTTTTCAAGATTAATGTATGCAAAGGCTGAATTGTTTCTCAATAGCACAGCCTCCAAGCTCATTAATGCTGTTGTTTTTGAGGTTGGCAATGCCTTGAACGTGATGGGTGGCCTGGCAATTAATTTTTTACGCGACGTTTTAACCGTTGTAGGTTTATTGGGATACCTGCTTTATTTAAACTGGAGCCTCACATTAATTGTGTTGGGTATTTTTCCTATCGTGGCATTTATTTCCAATAAGATTAATAAGCGTTTGCGCATGCTAAATCGTTTACAGCAGGACTTTACCAATGACATGTCATACGTGGTTGAGGAGTCTACTGCAGGCCATAAGCTAGTTAAATTACATGGTAGTCAAAGCTATGAGATGCGCCGATTTATGGAACGCGCAAAAAAGCTTTATCACTTTACGATGAAGTTAGCTGTTGCTGGTGGGTTAAATCAACCTCTTACCCAGCTTGTTGCCTCATCTGCGTTATCAATAGTGTTGGTGATTGCCTTGATGCAGTCAGCCAGCCAGGGCACCACCGTAGGTGAGTTTGCTGCTTTTATTACCGCCATGATGCTGATTATTTCTCCGCTCAAGCGCGTGGCGGATATTGGTCAACCCTTGCAGCGTGGTTTTACCGCTGCTGAGTTGGTCTTTATGCTGCTAGATCAGGAGCTTGAATCTGATCCAGAAAAGCAAGATCAAGAGGTCGCTCTGGATAAGGCTAAAGGAAAAATTCAGTTTGAGGATGTCACATTTCATTATGAAAAAGAAGGTGAGCGCAGGGCTGCATTGCAGTCTATTAATTTAACGATTGCACCTGGTGAGGTGATTGCGCTTGTTGGACCATCTGGTGCCGGTAAAACTACCTTGGTAAATTTATTACCCCGTTTTTCTAGACCAAGTTCCGGACAGATTTATTTAGACAACATCAGCCTAGAAAATTTAAGATTAAAAGACCTGCGCAGACAGATTTCTTTTGTTGGCCAAGATATTATTTTGTTTAATGACTCAATTGCAGTCAATGTAGCCTATGGCTCTGCTCTCGATCAAATTGATCGGAAAAGGGTGATGGAAGCGCTTGATGCTGCAAACCTAGCAGAGTTAATTCAGGAATTGCCAAACGGCATCGATACTGTCATTGGTGACAACGGCAATCAATTTTCTGGGGGTCAGCGCCAAAGGCTGGCTATTGCAAGAGCAATTTATAAAAATGCCCCTATCCTGATCTTGGATGAAGCAACTTCTGCTTTGGATTCTGAGTCAGAGCGTCAAGTACGGGCTGCTATAGATCGTCTTATGGCTGGCAGAACGACCATTGTGATTGCTCACCGCCTATCTACTATTGAGCATGCCAATCGAATTGCAGTGTTAGATTGTGGAAGAATTGCAGAGCTCGGTTCCCATCAAGAGTTGATTGCTAGGGATAGCTTATATGCCCACTTGCGTCGACTACAGTTTGTAGAGAATTAATCAATATCGTCTTAAATGATCAAAGCGTTTTCATCAACTACCAAATCAGTCCTGGCAACGGCAGAGACATTGCCGCCGATGTTGATTGCTGCTCTTTGTTGGCTCTTTGCCATTTTATTTGGCATATGGATGTTGCCTAATACGATCTTCGTCAGAAATGCTTGCCTTCTGCTTGGAGGGTTATTGGGTTTGTATGTGATTGCTTTGGAGCTCAGGCGCGGCGTTACAGTGCTGCAGGTCAATGCCATACCCGTCCTCATGGTTATGCTCTTATATTTATGGGTTACGGCACACCTGCTATGGCTCGGAGCTGAACCGCAATTGCAGCTACAAGAATTTAGCCGCTACTGGAAAAGAATCATCTTATGCTTTCCGTTTGCGCTAGGTTTGGGTTTGGCTCTGCGTAGTGCTGTTGTCTACTCAGATACCCAGCAATCCAAAAACTCTCAGTCTTGTTGGGGGGTCATGTATTTGGGTTTAATGCTGCCCACCATTATTTTCTTCGTTAAATATGCTCTGACCATTTTGGCGAAGCATTATCAGATTGAACTCAATCCATTCCTTGAGGTTTCTGAAGACTATCATCTCAGTCGCTTTGGGATGTCCAAGGCCTGGTATGTCTTCTTCTGTTTGCCAGGATTCGCTGTAGCGCTAGGCATGATTACCAATGCGATTTTGACAAACACTTTTACCATCAAAAAATATGGCGTATTTCTCTTATCAATGATTGCTGTACTTTGCGCCTTTTATCTGCAGGCGGTGCGTAATGGCATGATTTATGCAGGCATTTTGATTGTGATTGCAATTGCGATCGCAGGAAGATCGGTATTACGCAGTGGCTCACGCAAACAAATTGCAGCACTCTTTGCAATTTCTTTGATATTAGCTGCGATGGTAGCGGCTTCAGTACACAAGCATCCGCAATGGAAAATGATGGTGGCTGATGCCAAGGTAGCAGTGCAGTTAGAGAAGTTTGATCATTGGAAATATCAAAACCATTTGGGTAAGGGTTACCCAATGAATGAATACGGCAAGGCCGTGAACTTATCAAACTACGAGAGAGTGGCTTGGGGTATTGTGGGCACTAAGTTGCTCATCGAAAATCCACAAGGCTATGGGTTGATGAGTTTATCTTTTGACCACCTCACTAAAGCCAAATGGCCAGATTCTTGGTTGAGTATGACTCATAGTGGTTGGCTGGATTTTGCTTTAGGCTATGGCATTCCTGGTCTAGCTTTGCTGCTAGGCGCTTTGCTATTAGCCTGGCATAACAGTAAAAAGGTGATTACTCCATGGTCCTATCTAGGTCGATGGGGCCTTGGTTCGATTGGCCTATTGATGATCACCACTGAGCTTTCCTCAGAGATCTTTATTAATGCAACTGTATTTATGGTGGTAGCTATAGCTGGTATGACTATGGATCTTGGGCACAACAAAAAACTAGATAAACATCTAGCGCAGAGTTAGGAAATGCTTAAATGAATATATTGCTTACTGGTGGCGCAGGTTATATCGGCAGTCATACTACTGTAGTACTGTCGCAGGCTGGCCACAACGTGGTCATTTTGGATAATTTCTGTAATAGTCAAAAAAGCGTTTTAGATAGACTGCAGTCGATTTTAGGTAAAGCACTTCCTTATGTTGAGGCAGATGTTCTTGATGCTGCTGCAGTAGAAAAAGCGCTACGGGATTATCAGATTGAAGCAGTGATTCATTTTGCCGGCTTAAAGGCAGTGGGAGAATCGGTAGAAAATCCCCTGAAGTATTACGCTAATAACGTGCAAGGCTCCATCAGCGTTCTTCAGGCAATGAAAGCAGTGGGCATCAAAACCTTTGTCTTTAGTTCTAGCGCAACTGTATATGGCGATCCTCAATACTTACCGTACGATGAAAAGCATCCAACAAAGCCAATGAATCCTTATGGTTGGACTAAGCTGCAGGTTGAAGAGATTTTGCATGATGTATCGATTTCAGATCCGCAGTGGAAGGTAGCGTGTTTGCGTTATTTCAATCCGGTAGGTGCGCATGAGTCAGGGCTCATTGGTGAAAATCCATCCGGCATTCCGAATAACTTGATGCCCTTTGTAGCCAGGGTAGCTACAGGCCACTTGCCCAAGCTCAATGTCTTTGGCAATGACTACGATACAAAGGATGGCACTGGTGAGCGTGATTACATCCATGTGATGGATTTGGCTGAAGGGCATATGGCTGCCTTGACCTACCTTGAAAACCATCCCGGCTGGCATGCGATTAATTTGGGAACGGGTATTCCAGTGAGCGTACTCGACTTGGTGGGTGCTTTTGAGAAAGTGATTGGTCGAGAGATCCCGAAGGCTTTTGCTGCAAGACGCACTGGTGACTTACCGGTTTACTATGCCCAGCCAGAGCGTGCAAAGGCGCTTTTGAATTGGGCTGCTAAGCGATCCTTAGATGAGATCGCTGCGAGTACTTGGAAGTGGCAACAAACCACTGTTAAAACTGAGCGGTAATACTGATAACGCTAAATAAGTACATTCATAAGCTATAGCCACCATGAGCTTAATTAAGAGGTTAGCTCCTCAAAATAAAACCCACAAACTATTTTTAGTTTCTGCTGCCAATGTGGCAATCAGGGCAATGGGTATTGTGGGATCAGTTGCGGCTGTTTACGTACTCAGTAGAACTTTAGATAAAAGTCAGTTTGGTATGTGGTCCTGGCTGCTTTCCATTGCAACACTGATTACCTCGCAAGACTTTGGCGTTATATCTGCTATGAGAATTGAGTTGGGGAAATTGGGCGCAAGCCAAGAAGACGATTCAAGTGAAACACAGAATCAACTGATTTTCTCGGTACTTCAAGGATTATTGGCAATTATTGGTCTTGGCTTGTTGGCACTGTTATTTCTGTCAATTGGTATCGAAGGCTTAAAAGCAATCAAAGCTCCTTACGGTCTTTTTGCGTTAGTGGTAATGATTTCTCTTTTATCATTATTGGGGACTATTTCAGCAAATGCGCTATTAGCATTTCTAAAGGAAGATCAAGTTGCACTATTAGACTTTTGCAGAAATGCTTTGCAACTCTTTGCTGTTGCACTTATCTATATTTTGCAGGCCGACCTCAATCTGGCCACTGCTATATTTTTTGCGCCGTATGCCCTTTACTCTCTGGCGGGTCTATATTTGCTGCTGCAATCCAGACAATTGGCAATGGGCGTTTTTATAGCTAGTGTGTTTGGCAATATTCAACACCATTGGAATCAATTTCTACCACTCTTTAAGGCTGGACTGCCCTTGTGGGCTATTCAGTTGGGAGCCATGATTTTCTCCGGCAGCGAGTTGATCTATGTGGGATTTTTTGCTGACGATACCACTATCGGTACTACCGCTATCTTGCAGCGCTACGTCAATATTGCAATAGCATTTACAGCGGCAAGTACGATTCCATTTTTAGGGCATTATGCCAAACGAATCCACCAAAATAGCGCCGAAGACCGTGATTGGTTAAAGCAAAAAAGTAATGTCAAGTTACTAGTGGTACTGTCGATTGGGTTCACCTACTCCATATTTTTGATTCTATGTGGAGAGCAGATGACTAAACTATGGAGCGGTCAACTTGTACAGGATCGATCTCTCTACTTATTAATCGGCGCAGTCTTTACAGTGACTGCTATGAATACCTTGTTTCAGTTGTTTTATCAGTCCAATAAAGTATATGTTCCTGTTATATGGGCATTGGGCATTTGTGGAGCCATCAAATTCCTGGGTATTTCATTGTTATATGCTCCGATGAAAATGATTGGCATATGGGTTAGTTTTTTGATTGGAAATCTACTATTCCTGGTGTTTAATTTTTTCTACGTTAGAAAAACTTTATTAACTCACACAAACTAAAACCCATCATTTTAGCTATTCCTAAACTCCATTTTTTAGGTGGGATAGAGAAGGTATTCTCTGAATTTCTACTGTATTTATCTAAATCAGGATATTCAGTTATTCTGATCTGCCAAGCGGTTGATCCTGAGTTAGCATCTTGCTGTGCCCGAGTGATTTATCTGCAACAAAGGCCGCCTCTGTTTAGAAGATTCCCCTTCTTTAATACTATCTCATGGATTAATAAGGTTGGTAGGGCCATTCGCCAGAATAGGCTCGAAGATTCCTTGGTATTTGCTGCGCCAGGAGCTGGCCCATGGAAAATAAGTTTTGGATTTGCTGGGAGTTGTCATCTAGCATCTTTATTTGTATCGGCAAAATATGGATCATGGAAGTGGATATTTAACCCCTTTAATTATTTAATATCTCTTTCAGAGTGGTACTTTTTTAAATATGGCTCTCAGATGGTCTTAGCGCCCTCCACGCGAACTGGGCGAGAGTTGGAAATGTACTATGGCGTGAGCCCTAAAAAAATCGTAGTTTTGCCACATGGTGTAGATACAAATCTCTTCCATCCATTAGCTGTTGATTTGCGACAAGAGTTGCGAGCGACAGAATCAATTGATAAGAAGACATTTGTCTTGCTCACAGTAACTAATGAAGTTGAGCGTAAGGGCTGTTTTTTAGTTCTGGATGCTATTAAAGAAATGATTACTAAAGATAGGTCAATTCAATACCGTATTGTTGGTCGTGACGACTATGCAGTAATTAAAAGATATGCAGCATCAATTGGCGTAGAGCATGCAGTTCAATTTTTGCCGGCTAAATCAGGCCCAGATTTAATTAAGCTATTTCAGAGTGCCGACGCTTTTATTCTGCCGACTTTTTATGAGGCATTTGGTTTGGTAGGCATTGAGGCTATGGCATGTGGTTTGCCATTAGTTGCCACACAAGTAGGTGGGATTGAAGATTACCTTCAGGATGGAAAGACTGGTTTATTTATTCTGCGCACCAAAGTGGATATTGAGAAAAAAGTAAATTATTTGATTGAGAATCCAGAGCAGCGTCAGAAGATGGCTATCTCAGCGCGCCAACAAGCAGAAAATTACTCCTGGACCTCTGTTCTGGGGCAATTAAAACCGCTGGTTGATAATGGCTCATTATCTAAAGACTCGGCAGGCGCGGAATAATTAACCATGAAGGTATTGCTTTACTGGCACGATATTTATATCCCTTACTCTGATTACTTGATACGGGCTTTTGCAGCTGATACGCGCATTAGTCATCTATGTATCGTCGGCCCAAAAGATTTTGATTCTGAGGCCATTTATGCAGGCTCTCAAAATACAGCAGCCTATTCTGAAAAAATAAGCTTTAGACGAATTGAAACTTACTCATTTAGAAAAAAATGGGGTCCAGTGTCTCAGTTTAAAAAATGTATTAGTGAATTTAAACCCGACTGCATTATTGTTTTAGATGAGGCCTTTTCCATCAATACCTTGAATATGGGATTAGCTAATTATTTGGCAAAGAATAAAGCGACTGTACTGTTCTATAGTTTTGAAAATATTGTTCAGACCCCGCCAGTAAGATTCTTGCTGGAGAACTTTTCCCTTAAGAATATCTGGGTATTTATTCGCAAGAGTATTCGCTATTTGCTAGCTGATGCGCTATTGCAGCCATTAAGATCTAGATTAGTCCATGGCGGGCTTGCTTGTTATCAAGAAAGTATGGATGTAGTGCATCAGTTTGGTTGGAGACCAATAGTGGGCATCCAGTGGTGGGGATTAGATCTAGCGCCATTCCAACAGATGACAAAAGATCAAAAATCAGACGCTAGTAGCAAAATCATTGGATACGTTGGTAGATTTATTTCTGAGAAAGGTGTTCCGGATCTAATTCAACTATTAAGTCAACTGGACCCCAGTTATCGCTTAATATTAGTTGGTAGCGGTCCAGAAGAAGAGGGAATCCGACATTTAGTTGCGAAACTTGATCTGCATGATCGTGTGGAGTTTGTGTCCCCTAAATCAAGAGATGAATTAGCCAAACTGTATGCATCTTTTGATGTTCTAGTTCTACCGTCACATACTGATTACTTCTGGAAAGAGCAGTATGGCAGAGTGCTTGTAGAAGCGATGGCCTGTGGTACTCCGGTTGCGGGCAGCCTATCGGGTGCTATTCCAGTGGTGATAGGTAATCTGGGGTGCTGCTTTCCTGAAGGAAATATTACAGTCATGAAGTCAGTTATTACCTTCATCGTTGAAAATTCAGTTGACCCGCAAGTGCGAGAATTGTTGATGGAGAGGGCAAAACTTGGTGACATTAAACATTTTGTAAACGCTTTTATTGATCTACATCTTCAGATGAATGCAAGAAAGAATCCATGATCTTTACTCGCTACCATCGTCGCAATCCGTTTGCTATAGCTCAATTGGCGCTAAATGATATTCTATTTTGGGTATACGCAAAAACAATTAGGCCTAAGCAGAAAATACCACGACAGTTAAATCGCATTCTATTAGTTAATCCTGCGCATCTTGGCGATGTGGTGATTAGCATGGCATTAATCCGAGAACTAAAGCAAAAATACCCAGAATGTAGAATCGATTTTTTAGCAGGAGATTGGTCTGCTCCTATTCTCAAAGACCATCCTGGTATAGATCGGTCTTATTACATCAGTCATTGGCAGGCTAATCGCAGCAAATTAGCGATATCAGAGAAAAAGCGCCAATTTAAGAGTCATGTAAAAAAAGTTATGCCTCAGTTGAAAGAAAATGCTTATGATGCAATCTTTTTTCTCAATTCATACGAACCATCTTTTATTCCATTATTCAAGAGTTTTAATTGTCCGCTTATAGGATATGTAAGTGCTGGGGGTGGCCCACTATTGATAAATGAAGCTAGCAGTCAAAAAGAGCCAACATTTCATGAGGTACAGCTACAGGCCGGATTATTTATTCCTTGGTTAGGTGCAGTCAAAAAAGTAGCCGATTACCAGCCTTGGTTAAGGAATGTTAATGGTAATGAGCAGATAACTTTTGGATTGGATTTAAACGAGACTTATGTCGTGATTCATCCAGGATCTGGCAATCCCGCTAAAGAGTGGTCTTTGGACTCTTGGGTTCAAGTTATTGATGCGCTTGATCAATATTCAATCAATGTTTTGATTACGGGTCATGGGGAGCGTGAAGCAAATCAAGCCTCAGTACTAATTAATCGTATAAATAATCCTGAAAAAGTCAAAAATTTAGTTGGCCATCTCAGTTTTGATGATTTTTGCAAGTTGATTTCTAAAGCAAAAGCCGTTTTTTGTGTTGATTCTTTAGCAGGGCATATTGCAGGTTCTTATGTCAGACCAACTATAGTGGTAACCAATGGGCTCAGTAAAATCGAACGCTGGCATCCTCTAGGAAAATCAGTTCGCTTGCTTGAAAATAAAGTCACTTGTTCCCCTTGTCATAGTAATCCTTGCGCACAAAGAGCATGTGTTAATGGAATTTCCCCGCAGATGTTGATTCATCAACTCCAGGTAGTTTTCGAGGTCTAGGCTGATCATGAGTCGAATCCTATTCATTAAGCTGGGTGCCATTGGGGATGTTATCCAGGCTGCTGTAGCCGTGGAAAGGTTTAAGCTCAGCAATCCAAATGTTCTGGTCGATTGGGTAGTGGGGCAATCAATCTCTGGATTATTGGAGAGTCTTAAGGTTGCTGATAAGGTAATTGCAGTGCCAGAACAAGCACTTTTAACTGGGCCCTTAGCGCAAAGAATCAAAGCCTTACTCATCTCCTGGTTTCTTTTACTAAGCCATTGTCAAAAGTACAAAGCAATTTATATTGCTCATACGAATTGGCAATACGATTTATTCGCTTTGCCAGCCTATGCTTGTAATCCCAGATTGATATTTCAAATGCAAAAGCGCTTCTTTCCGGCAACCAAGGAATATAGGGTTAGCGAATACCTGAAATTTTTATCAGGAAATACTATTGATGTAATAGAGGGTGCGAGTATTTTGCAGGGCTTGGGCAATCGCCTTCTCTCAAATAATCTCTTCAAGCAATCATTTTTTGAAAAAAAACAACAAAGAAAAACGGTTGCTCTTGTTTCTGGTGGCAGTAGAAATGCCTTACGAGATGATTTCTTAAGGCGTTGGCCTATTGAAAGATACGTTGAGCTAGCAAAATTGTTCATCAGCGCTGATTGCGAAGTTGTACTTGTCGGTGCAAATAGTGATCAATGGGTTAAGTCCTATTTTGAGGGCTTAAGGACAATTGATTTGATTGGGAAATCCAGTCTTTTAGAATTGGTTGCTGTACTTGATAAAGCTGATCTTATTATTACTCACGACACTGGCCCACTACATTTAGCGACACTAACAAGCACCCCATTAATCACCTTATTTGGCCCCACACCTGCAACTGCAGTAGCGCCGGTCGGGCGTCAAAATCTGCGGGTATTTAAAGCAAGCAAGGAGATCGTTTGCGCACCTTGCTATGACGGTAAAAACTACGCTGATTGCAGCAACCCTATTTGTATGAAATCGATTTCTGTGGATAAAGTATTTGCCGCATCTCAAAATCTGTTAAAGAATAAGGCATCACTTTGAAAGTAGCAATTGTTCACTACTGGTTAGTTAACATGCGTGGCGGCGAGAAAGTGCTTGAAGCTTTGTGTGAACTCTATCCGCAAGCCGATATCTATACGCATGTATACGATCCTAAAAATATCTCGGATGCAATCAAGAAGCATCAGATCAATACTACTTTTATTCAGCATTTACCAAGGGCGATTCAGTGGTACCAAAATTACCTTCCTTTAATGCCGATTGCATTACGATTCTTAAGCCTCAAAAAGTATGATCTTGTTATTAGCTCTGAGTCGGGTCCCGCTAAAGGGGTCAGGCTGAACAACAAGGCGATGTATGTCTGCTATTGCCACTCGCCTATGCGTTATGTCTGGGATTTATTTGATGAGTACTTTCGATCAGTTGGGTTTTTTAAAAAACTGATGATGTTGCTTTTGATGAAGCCCTTACGCATCTGGGATCGCTGGACCTCAAAGCGAGTCAATCAATTTATTGCTAATTCCACAACAGTTCAAAAGCGCATCCTAAATTGCTACCAAAGAGATTCAGTTGTGATTCATCCACCAGTGGATATTGATCATTTCCAGATTCAGCATTCGGAGGGAGACTATTACTTGCTGTTTGGTCAACTAATCCAGTACAAAAGGCCTGATTTGGCTATCGAGGCCTTTAATCAGTCTGGTCGCAAATTAGTGGTCATTGGCCAGGGCGGCATGCTAGAGGTCCTTAGAAAACAGGCAAAACCCAATATCCAGTTTCTGGGTAGGCTCGATGATGATCAAATTAGAGGGTATTTGGCCAGCTGTAAGGCCATAATCTTCCCTGGATTAGAGGATTTTGGGATTGTCCCGGTTGAGGCGATGGCTTGCGGAAGGCCCGTAATTGCATACGGTAAGGGCGGTGTTTTAGATACTGTTGTGAATGGCAAAACGGGTATTTATTTTGAGACTCAGACAGCGCAAGCATTAAATGAAGCGATTGAGCGTTTTGAGAAATCGCCCAATCAATTTAATCCACAAGCTATTCGAGAGTGGACGCAGAGGTTTTCAAAAGAGCAGTTCCAAAATCAATTCTTTGAAATGGTGCATAGTCTTCTAAAGTCAAAATTAAATAAACCTAAATCTGAGAGAGAGCTATAAGCTTTGTTTGATTGCTGGCTATAAAACAATCGGCCTATTGTTTGATTTGCTATAGGCAGGTGAGGTGAAATATCGGACCCAGGAGCCTTTCATATCAGGAATGGCGTAACCGTTGTAATCAATTCCAGCTTGATTTAGTGCAATACTTGGGTTTTGAAGAAGTGTCTTTCGAATTACTCTGGTTAACATTCCGGTGCCGGTAAAACTTAAGATCGCATTTTTCGGATTATCAAAATGTTGATCTTTAAACAAAGGATAAAAATCACAAATTTCATTAATCATCAAGGTAGTTACAGGATGATTTCTTGCGAATCCAAACGACCATTGCATTGCAAGTTTTGTGGGATGAGCAATGCGGTCCATGATCGACTGTTCAGGCATGATAATGCAATCATTTTGCTCATAAGAGATTAAGCAATCTGAATCAGGTTGCAATAGGGAGTGGAGCGGGGCTTTACACCCCTTGTTAATATCAAAATAAAAGCCACCACGCTCATTCAAAATACAAATTCTAAAGATATCTGCTTTTGAGGGACCAAATTGAGAGTTCTGGTAGATTCTGTATATAGGGTGATTGCCCCAATACTCTTCCATGTAGGACTCAATCATTTGATTGTCATACAAATAGAAATTTAGATCAGGGTTGCGGTTTCTAAATTGCAGAATCTCGTTAAAGTGAGTTTTACCAAAATGTCGATTTACCCATGTTTGGTAGATATTGGGTGCAATATGTAAATTTGGAAAGGCGGTAGTAGCAACTTGATCCTCTAAGTATTGATATGGTTTTTCAAGGATAAGTTGCGCCCTGCGCACATTGCGCTTGAATGTGTTGATGATTTGAATTTTCATGTCGAAATTGGTTTAACTCTTTATAGAATGCTTCGATATAAATGGCTCGATCGCTGTAATGAAAATAATCTTTAAATCCAATAATAGTGACCAGTTCTCAATGTAATACAGATCGTATTCAATTCGTTTATGCAGGTCGGTATCACCACGTAATCCATGTATCTGTGCCCAGCCAGTAATGCCGGCTTTGACTAAATGTTTTTTTGCGTAGCCCGGAATTTCTTTTGCAAATTTATCGATGAATTCAACGCGCTCTGGTCTGGGCCCAACAATTGACATTTGACCTCTTAAGACATTAAAGAACTGCGGCAATTCATCAAGATTATATTTACGCAAAAATAGTGAAAATGAATCAACTACCTTGGATTCTGATCCGCCCCAGCGAGCGCCATCACGCTCAGTATCCACCGGCATGCTTCTAAACTTCAGCATCTCAAATGGCTTGCCGTTGAGGCCCACCCTGGTTTGTCTATAGAACACGGGCCCTTTGGAATTGAGCTTTACCAGTACGGCTAAAGTTAAAAATACTGGCATTAACAAGATACAGAAAATAAACGACAGAAAAAAGTCTTCTAAATTTTTGAGATAGAGTTTTCTTCCTTCAAATGGCGAATTGCTTACATCAATCATTGGGACACCAGCCACTTCACTAATGCCATGATTTAGTAAGCGCAGCATAAAGAGATCTGGAGAAAATTTGATTTTGGCAGAACTGGTAGAGAGTTTATCTAGAACGTTGGTAAATTGGTTGGCCTCATCAAGGGTTAGGCAAATCCAAATTTCATCCAATTGCATGCGCTCAATTTTTGCAAGTTCGGTATCACTCAATTCTTGAGCATGGTGATTTAAGACACAGCCCGACCAAGGGTTGAGTGAGACGTAATCTAACAACCTTTGTGAAGCATGGTTATGGCCAATAATGGCGATATTGATGACATTACTTGGCTGGATGATGAAATTGCTGATTAAAGAGCTGCAAATCAGATCTGAAATCATGAGCAAGACCCATGTGCCAACTCCCCATGATAGGAGCCAAATGCGAGAAAAAAGTAAGCTGCTTTGCGTTAATAAAATCACCAACAAGACAACCGCAAAGGTTTGCCACCATTTATTGCTCAATACTTTGAGTCTGGTATAAGTCTCCGAAAGATCCCCCGACTTTTTATCGCCGCCTAAAAATAAAAAAAGAAGAGCGCTAAATAAAAGAACTACCCAGTAGAAGTTATTGGGAATGGGGCGATCGTAAAAGCGTATGTGAAGACCTGCAAATCCCGAAAGGAGAATTAACCCAGATTGGATGATTCGGTAGAAATGCGGCATCAAAATGATTCCTAGGGCGATCTTTAGGTGTGGGATTAATTTCCACTCAATTTTATAGGGATATCCATGAGGAAACTGCTAAAATGAGATATGAGTTTAATAAATGATGGGGCAATTGCCGATATTCAAGCTAATGCCCCTAAAAAGGCCAAAGAGGCTGTAGCTCAATATTATTTGTACCTAGTTGGGCTCTATATTGTTTTAGTTTTTAATGAGTTTATTAGAAGACCAGTCGATTTTTTTGCGCTGGGATTAATTTTGCTTGGATTGCCCCTCATTAATAAAAGCAATATTAATTTGCTCAAGGCGTCTATTGCGCAGTCAATGGCGGCCAAGATGGTTTTTTGGGGTCTTTTTGTGATGAGCATCCTGTTTTTCATCGCAACCTTAAGGCAATTTCCTCGGTACGATGGTTTGATTGCGTTTGGTGCGCAGTACGGAGTGCATATTTGTCTAGCAGTCATGGCTTTAATGATAATTCCAATCAGCGTGAAAACAATTGGTTTCTTATTTAATTGCCTACTCTTTTCCATGCTTGCCCTTATTCTTGTGGATATTGGTTTTTATATCTGGGATTACCGAAACAATATTGCGATAGGTTCTGACTATAGCCATCGCTGGCTAGGGGATGGGTATGTATTTTTGACACCCTTTTTATTGGCCAGAATTTTATATAATCAAGAGCAAGGTGATATTCAAGCAATCAAAAAGCTCTCCGTAGCCCCCTTATTTTTTCAGCTATTGCTGTATTTACTCTTAATTCTTTCGGTGATCTTGGGCGGTGGCACCGGTGCGCGATCAACCTATCTAATTCTATTTTTTGAGATTGTATTTTTCATTGCTCTAAAAGCTTATCAAGCCAGATGGTCTGCAATCAAAATGCTGACGATCAGCTTTCTTGTTTTCGTAGTCTTAAAAGTCGCTCTTGGACTTTTGGCGCCTGAGTTGTTTGAGGGGGCTGTTTCTCGGAGGCTCCAAACTTGGGACAGGATTTTATATGCCTGGACCCCTGCGATTCTATTGATTCAGGAGGCGCCCATGATGGGCTATGGGTTTGGTGCTGAGGTATGGGATGCTGCTATTTCGCATTTAAAACTGACACATCCAAATATTATTAATTTTGGCAGTCCACACAATTGGTTTCTATCGGCGGGGTTTTTTGGCGGCATTCCAGCATGCATTGCCCAGTTTTCCCTGGTAGTTGGCATGTTTGGTATTTTAAAAAGCTTCTGGGAGCGCGGGCGTAAATTAATAGTCAATCGTGCAATAAATCAAAAATTATCTTACCTAACAATCGCAGTGTTAACAGCCTTCATCAGTTTCTATTTAGTTCGCGGGCTCGTAGAGTTCACAATATATAAATATCTAAGCATTTTGATAATAATTTTTGGTATGATCAACGTCGTAAATCAATCTAATCATCTCCATACCCCAGCTAATTTAGAAATAGATTGAGTTCATAAAACTCCAAATGGTTAATGTGCAAGCCGATAAAAACAACAATCTCGACGAGGGCGAAGTCTCCCTAATCGACATCCTGCGCTTCCTCAAAGCTGCCTGGAAATCTATCGCCCTCACAGGCGCACTTGGGCTTGCGGCAGCTGTAGCTTACCTGCTAATCACCCCCAAACAATACGAAGCATCGGTCCAAATCATGATGGCGCAAATTGTTATTGCCGCTAACAAGAACCTCAATCCTCTAGGCGTCAATGTTGAGGAGCCGACCCTCCTAATCGCGCGCTTCTCTTTGCCCACGAGCTTTTCGCCTCAGGTGATTAAGTCTTGCGGCCTCCAAGATCAAGCGGGCGATGCCGTAGCGCTGAAAAATATGATCAAGCTGAGCATCCCAAGGGGGGTGGCTAATCTGATTGAGCTCAAAACGGTTGGTCCATCCCCTCAAATTGCCACGGCCTGTGCACAAAGCATGTTTGATCTCATTCAATCGAGTCAAGCGCAAATTGTGGCGACCTACGTCGAGGAGGTCAAAACTAAGTTGGCAGACTACGAGGGTCGCCTGAAAAGAGCGAAAAACCTAGTAGCTATGGCCGACAAGTCCGGCCAGGCTATCAGCGCCAGCTACCTCTCGACCCGCGACGAGATCCGCTTCCTGCTAGAGGAGATGGCCATGTTCAATAATGTGGTCAGTACTAACCAAAGCCGTGCCACCCGCCTAATCACTCCCATCTATGCAGGCGACAGCCCGATCGCGCCCAAAAAAAGCGTAGTCTTGGCAGGTGGGCTCCTGGGTGGGCTCCTGCTTGGATTATTGATAGCACTGGGACGCCAGATGGTCGCAACATACATGCGTGAGATGGCGGGGACGGTTTGATAAAGAGAGGTACGAAAATAGATGCCCGGGTTCGGGCATTAGCGGGCGCTATTCCCACTCAGACCAGAATTGGTCTGTTTTGGACTTTGGGTTATTTTGCGTGACATCGACCTCCCGCTTCCTAAGCCACTCTTGTTGCGTCCTAAGTTCCTTTAAGAACCGAAAAAAGGCGCGTTCAGATCCAACCGGACACGGCTGGTCGGTTCAACTTTACTATTTAGCCACCCTAATTTCAGCAGCTTTTTTTTGGCAAGATATCTGATGGTCTATTCTTCTAGACACGACAGTTGGAATAAAAAACTTTTTCCCCTTGGCGGTCATGAATTGGCTGAAATTGTTTTAATATCCTCACACCTCGTAAGAACGTCGAAAGCCCTGTGTTTTACAAGTAGCATTAGAAGTCGGCTATTTTATTCAGGGCTAGACGGGCATCAATTGGGCGTGCAGTGCATCCAAGGCTTGCCCCTATTGGCACCCACACATGTCACTTAGCAATCAAACACTGTTTATATTTCTTTGGGCGCTCAAGCCACTCTGTGTCATCGTTGCGTCAAGGTATACACAATATCCAAATCAGGTGTACGTGATCTATGGAAGTACATTAATACTTTTGGCTACATTCATATATAAGGATATTGTAAACATCATATATATTCAATTGAAATGGCTGGCACTGCCAATCTGTTATGCGCTTGCCTTTATCCTTGTCTCATATTGGGGCATTGATTTTCAAGAGTCAATTAAATATCAAGTACTGTACCTTCCAATTGTGACCATCGACTTCATAGTGGCATTCATCATTGGTTACAAATTCAACCAGGCGGTTGTTGCAAAATATATATTAATTGCCGGGGCCCTCTCCATATTTTACTTGCTAATAGATGCGTATCTACACCCTTCCTTACCGAGAATAGGGGTTTTAGATTTAGATGTCGCTATGATAGTTCCGCTAGCGACTATCTCTGGTGCAACAACTTTGGCATTTGCCGCGATATTCACATTACTTGCATCAACCAAGAAGACGATAACCGTCGCGGCAATTTTCTCATTGGGAGCCGCTTTTTTGTTCAAGGCGCGAAATTCCCGTGGGCATAGGAATGCGGCCTTAGAGAGGCGAAATTCGGTCGCTTCAATATGGATTAGGCGAATAGTCGGGGTAATCGCTATTTTTTTTGTTATGGCCCTCTTTGCAGAGAAAATCCAAACAACATATAAACGCTTATCGGACCCGCAGGGGGATGAGGATCCGTCGCGAACGGCAATTTCTACATTATCATTTGAGCTGCTCAGTGAAAATTTCCCTGCGGGCATTGGTCTTGGTGGATTTAGCTCTATTTCCCAAGAGCTGATTAATTATCGGATCCTCGATGCTCGTGGAGAAATAGTTTACGGTGCAAATTTGCATAGCTCATATATGACTTGGGCTCTTGAAGGGGGGCTCCCCATTGTTGTGATTGTATTAAGCCTGTGCTTTTTCACGTTTCGGGCGATTCGTCATTTATTGAAGGATGAAAAATCAAGAGTGCTGGGTGAAGTAATGCTGATTTGGTTATTTCAAGGAATGCTATACGGATTGTTTCAGCAGTGGCACAACTCGGCACCTTTTTGGATGCTGTTCGGTTTGGTATTTGGCTGCTATGAGAGAAGTAAGAGAGTGAAGTGAACAAAGTCATCCTGCATTTGATACCTACTTTATCTGGTGGGGGAGCAGAACGCCAGCTCTCGCTATTAGCAAAGGAGCAGGCAAGGTGCGGCTGGAATGTGCATATTGGTATTCGTAGAGGAGGAGTTCATCTTGATGCTCTAAAGAGCGAAAAAATCGAAATTCATCAACTAAGGGACTTCAAATCCATCGATCCACGCTTATTTGTGTGTGTCTGTGCATTACTGAAGAAAATAAACCCCGATATTGTGCAAACCTGGCTGCCGCAAATGGATGTCGTAGGTGGTACTGCCGCATTGGTAAACCGAGTGAAATGGATAGGAACTGAGCGTTCCTCGATTCAGGGTATAAATGACACGAGGTTCATGGCTTGGCTTAGATGGTGGTTTTTTCGTTACGCAGATGCAGTGGTGGCAAATTCGTCCGCCGGTGAAAGTTATTGGCGCAGAGTATTGCCGGCAAATAAACACATCTTTCAAGTGGCGAATGCGGTTGATGTTGATGCAATCCGCAATGCTCCACAAGCGTTGTTAGATTCGTTAGCCTCAAATGTTTGCGAAAATAATATATTAGTGGTCGGGCGGCTGGCGCCGGAAAAGGGAATAGATGTGGTGATTAACGCGGTCAAGACAGATTCGTTATCGAATTTGGTCGGCGCATGGGTTATCGGGGAAGGGCCATCGCGGCAGTGCATTGAAAACATGATCGGAAATTTAGGTATGAATGACCGCGTCTCACTTTCTCTATATCGATCGGATTGGTGGGGTTTGCTGAGACGTGCTGCCGCTTTGGTCAGCATGAGCCGCTTCGAAGGGCAGCCTAATGTGGTGCTGGAGGCAATGGCTGCAGGTTGTCCGGTTATCGTGAGCGATATTCCGGCACACCGTGAGATATTGAATGACGAATCCGCTATCTTTGTGCAGCCCGATGATCATTTGGCGCTGGCAAAAGCCATAGAATCGGTGGTGATGCAGCGTGATATTGCGCGACAACGCTCCGAGTTGGCATACGGCCGCGTAAGTGGTATGACAATACAATCAGCCGCCAGAGAATATGAAAATATCTACAGGCAAGTATTAACTGGAGTGAATGAATAATGTGTGGAATTGTCGGTGTCGCATCTCGTTCGCCAGTACAGGATCGGGAGATTCTGACCGCAGCGCGGGATACCATGAGGCATCGTGGTCCGGACGACGCCGGTATTTGGTGGTGCGAAGGTGGGCAGGTGGGCATGGCGCATCGACGGTTGGCCATCATCGATTTGTCGCCAGCCGGACATCAGCCTATGCATGATTCTACTGGATCGATAACGATCGTTTTTAACGGGGAGATATACAACTACCTCGATCTTCAGCAAGAGCTGGCAGGGAAAGGTCACGTATTCCGTTCACTTACTGATACCGAAGTTCTTCTGGCAGCATACAGGGAATGGGGGGTAGATTGCCTTTCCCGGCTGAATGGTATGTTTGCTTTCGCGCTGTATGACGCCGCGATGCAAAAAGTATTTCTTGCCCGTGATCGCGCCGGAGAAAAGCCGCTTTTTTATTCCTTATCCGGAGGTTGCTTGCGCTTTGCCTCCGAGTTGAAGGGACTACTTTCGGACCCCGCCATTTCGAAGCATCTCGATGCAGAAGCGATGGATTGCTTCCTGGCGATGGGCTTTGTCCCGGGTGAGCGTTGCATCATTCATGGGGTGAAGAAATTGCCGCCAGCTCATGCGCTGACGTTCGATCTAAAGCAAGGTGCTGCAAAGGTCTGGAAATACTGGCAACTGCCCGCACCAACCCGAGAGAGTTGCCAGAATGAGCGGGCGCTGGAGAATGATCTCGAAGCATTACTGGAAGATGCCGTGCGGCGGCAGATGGTTGCAGATGTGCCGGTGGGTGTATTGTTGAGCGGCGGGGTCGACTCCAGTCTCATTACCGCCATGGCTGTACGAACATCGAGGCATGTCAAAACTTTTACAGTGGGGTTTGAGGGATTTGGAAAATATGATGAGACCAAACACGCACGTTTGATTGCTAAGCACTTCGGTACGGAGCATATTGAACTTAATGCTGGTCAGGTAACTCCGGATCTGCTTACGTTATTAGCGCGCCAGTATGACGAGCCCATGATCGATTCTTCGATGATTCCAACTTATCTAGTCAGCAAACTGGTAAGGCAGCATTGCACTGTAGCACTAGGTGGAGACGGCGCAGACGAACTCTTTGGCGGATATGCGCATTACGACCGGCTGTTGTGGCGTAAGCAAAAGATCGATTGGTTGCCTTTGGAACTTCGCAAACTGGTGGCGAGTTCGGCTAGCGCATTGTTGCCATATGGTTTCAGGGGGCGGAACTGGCTTCAGTCGTTAAGTAGCGATCTGGATTCAGGCTTGCCTCTGATTGCGACATTCTTTGATGATGCTGCACGCCGCGCATTAATCGGAGATGGATCTTGGAAGACGGTTGCGGAAGGAATCAGGCAGTCACGCATTCCGATGGTCGATGACTTATTACAGAGGGCGACTCGAATGGAATTCGAGAACTATATGCCCGAGGACATTCTGGTGAAGGTGGATCGGGCCAGCATGCTAAATTCCTTGGAAATTCGCGCGCCAATGTTGGATTATCGCGTTATCGAATTTGCTTATGGTCGAGTTCCGTCGCACATGAAAACAACACTGTCGCAGCGCAAGATCATCCTGAAGAAATTGACCTCGCGACTGTTGCCACCCGAATTTGATCGGCAACGCAAGCAGGGATTTTCAGTTCCATTGCGGGACTGGCTGAAAGAAGGAGCTTGGAGGGACTACTTCCATGCCGTTCTGCTCGATAACCGATGTATGTTCGACAAGAAGATGGTCTTGACTCTATTGCGCGGGCAGGACAAAGGTAGAAACAACAGTGAGCGATTGTTCGGACTGGTTATGTTCGAACTCTGGCGACAGGAATATCAAATAAGGATATGAGGATAAATGAAAATCGAATTGCTGGAAATTCTGCGGTGCCCTAAAACGAACCAAAAGTTGAGGTTGGAGGTTCCGGAATATCTGAATGGGCTGGTTCGCAGCGCTTGGCTGGTGTCGGAAGATGGTCATCAACGTTATCCGGTTCGGGAGTTTATTCCGCGCTTTGTACCGGAATCCAACTATGCCGACAATTTCGGAATGCAGTGGAACAAGTTCCGTCAAACTCAGCTTGATAGCTATTCCGGCCATCCAATTTCAGCTAACCGCTTCTGGCAGGCGACAGGATGGAACGTCGAGGATATCGCAGGTAAATGGGTGCTAGACGTCGGTTGTGGAGCAGGCCGATTTGCCGAGGTAGCGCTGCAGGCCGGGGCAAAAGTAGTTGCGCTGGATTATTCCAGAGCAGTTGATGCTTGCCTCACCAATCTCCGTCATTATCCCAATCTGCATGTTGTTCAGGGGGATATCTATTCACTGCCCTTTCTGAAAGCATCTTTTTCTTTTGTGTATTCGCTGGGAGTGTTGCAGCATACGCCGGATGTGGCTCGGGCTTTTGCAGCACTTCCTGGGATGGTTGCGGAAGGAGGGTGGCTTTGTACGGACTTCTACTGGAAACGGCTCCGTACCCTTCTTCATTCCAAATACCTATTTCGTCCAATTACAAAACACATGCCGCAGCAGCAATTGTTCCACTTCTTGGAGAAGACGGTGCCCGCGCTTCTCAAGACAAGTCAATTGATCGGGAGGATTCCTCTTGCGGGACGATATTTGAAGAGATTGATCCCGGTTGCCGATTACACCGGCGTATATCCGCTGGATGAGCGTCAGCTAAGAGAGTGGGCGCTTCTGGATACTTTTGATATGCTGGGCCCTCAATACGATAGTCCCCAATCGGCAACCACAATCCGGCAGTGGATGTCCGGCGCTGGCTTTAATCAGGTTGAAGTGTTTCAGGCAAATTTACTTGTGGTGCGAGGCCATAAAATCTGATGAAGCGCAGCAAGGGGATATTGCTGAATTTATTAGCGGCAACAACAGGTGGGCAGGTTACGAGGGCTGAGGCATTTTTGCGAAGGTTTCGTACTTATGCTCCCGACATACGTTTAGTGATCGTTAAAGATCGCGATTCTCTACCTTCTATAAATGATGCGGACGGTTGGGAGGTGATCAACGTACATATTGGGGTGGGACGATTGCGGGCGCTTCGCCGAGCGGCCTGGGAGAATTGGAACTTGCCGCAGCTGATGAATAGTAAAGACCTGAATATATATTTGACGTTCTCGCATTACCTGCCGCTATTTCTGGGTGAAGAAGTCTATTCGATCGTGGGAGTGTCTAATCTCGCACCCTTCTCTGAAGAGGCGTGGGGGGTTGAGAGCAATATTGTTCGTTTCAGGATGAGATTGCTTCGTCATACGATAATCTCTTCTTGCAGACGAGCCGACCAAGTGATCGCTCTCTCAAATACGTGCAAGTCCATACTTGCTGAATGCAGTATTAAGCCATTGAAGATCAAGGTAATTCCTAATGGTGTCGAGATATTTAATCCAAGTGCGGATGATATCCAGAACAGTACCCTTCCCTGCGAATCGCCTTTCATTCTTTCAGTATCTCATTTTTATAGATATAAGAATTTTGAAAGGTTGATCGAAGCTTTCAGCTTATTGCCGGCACAGCGACTAAACCGTTTAAGACTGGTGATTGTCGGTAAACCATACGATAGAAAATATTTTGAAGAAATCGAAGGTTTGATAGAGCGACTCGGATTGACAGATCATGTGAGTATTATTGCTGGGGCTGATCGGTCTAGTTTGGACGCGCTCTATCGTAATGCGTCATTGTTCGTTTTCACCTCTTTAATCGAGAATAGTCCGAATATTCTTCTTGAGGCCATGGCCTATTCGCTTCCGATAGTGGCCAGTAATGTCGAGCCTATGCCGGAATTTGGATCGAACGGGGTAAGATACTTCAAGGCATTCTCAGCAGAGGATCTTGCAGACAAGATTGAAATCATGTTGAGTGATCCGACAGGGGTGGCCGATTTGCGTCGACGAGCCAAAATGCGTGCAGACGAATATTCCTGGGAAAATTTTACAAAGTCTGTCATAGAAGTGTGTGTTTCTTCGCAAAAAGAAGGTCTACAATAACCAAGTGAGTGTTACAAGGTTGTTCCTGATCGACTCTTCAGTATGCTCTCATGTACTCTCTCCCTTAATGAGAAATAAACAATGAATCAATACAAATCGTTCGCAATATTACTGCTTTCGATAGTATTGGCTTTGATCATGCTTATTTACTACGAGGGGAAGCGTATTCAAGCGGAAGATTTTGCCTTGGGAAAAGAAAACACAAGCCGATCTGAGGCAATGGATGGCATTCCCTTTACGGGGCATACCTTGCCTGAAATCAATGCAATAGTCAGTCACTACTCCGGAGAATCGAAGCAACAAAAGATCGTGTTGTGGCTGAGTAATTCTCAGCTCCATACCATTAATCAATTCAAACAAGGTGAACACCTTGCGCCATACTGGATGAGAAACTCTCCACAGTGCGGAGGTTGTTTTGTCCCTCTCGGACTGTCGCTATCAAACGCTAATCCGCAAGAGGAGTTCATTCTTGCCCAGTTTGTTCAAAGCAAACTTGCTGTAAAGGCGTTGGTTCTTCAGGTCGAATTTATGGGCTTTCGAGAAAGCGGCTTACGTCAGGATTTTTCTGACATAGCCACCGATAAATTTGTCAACAGTCTGCTTACTTATTCAGTTGGCAGGGAATTGGCGCTTTTAGCGAATAATGGAAAGGAAGTTGAGTCAGAAGTAAAGCAGGGCGCTTACGGTGAATCAGTTGATAAAGGTTTGGAAGATTTGCTTTCGTCAAAATTGGGAAGTGTTTGGCAGCTTTGGGAAAAACGCGGCAATCTGCGAGCCAGTGTGCTTGGAGATTTATTTGAGTTTCGGAATTGGGTTTTTAATATTAGTTCAACAAGTCAGCGTAAAATCATTAAACCCCGCTATGAAAAGAATATGAAAGCCTTGGAAGACATGCTGGCTCGTTCAAAAGCGGACATGGTACCGCTAGTGATGTATATCGCCCCAGTAAGGCAAGATAAACCATTGCCATACGATAGAAAAGAATATTCAGAATGGAAAATTCAGATTGAGCAATTGGCAAATAAATATTCTGCAAAATATCTTGATCTTGAAAAATTAGTTCCAGCTGAAGATTGGGGCAGCAATTTTGGAGAAGACATTGATTTTATGCATTTTCAAGAAAATGGTCATAAACTTCTTGCGAAAGAACTCCTCCCTGTTATTCAGTCAAATTTGAAATAAGTGCATGCTATTTAATTCGGTCACTTACTTAACTTTTCTGGTGTTGGTTGTTACGACATATTGGATAATCCCAAGCTCAGGAAGGCGCTTTTTAGTGTTGGCAGCAAGTCTTTTATTTTATGGTTTTTGGCGAGTTGAATTTTTATTTCTAATTGTCTTGTCGGCTTTCGTAGATTATTTCGCGTCGCTGAAAATATATGACGAGAAACACCCTCGTGGACGTAGATTATGGTTGTTGTCGAGTCTGACTATAAATTTAGGCTTATTGATTTATTTTAAGTACGCTTATTTCATTACAGATAATATCTCGATGGTCGGTAAATCTCTTGGTCATGATTGGACATTCTCTCTGGGTAATATTATCTTGCCGCTCGGAATCAGCTTTTATACCTTCCTTTCAATCAGCTATACGGTTGATGTTTACCGTAAAATTTTTGAGCCGATAAGAAGTTTCTGGACATACCTAACTTATGTGATGTTCTGGCCGCATATGATTGCAGGCCCTATCCTGCGTGCACACGAGTTGATCCCTCAAATCGTCAAGATGCCACATATTAAGTTGGATAATGTGACTAATGGTATCAAGAAGATCATCTTGGGTCTGTTTCTTAAAGTGGGGTTGGCCGACCAGATTGCACCTTGGGTTGATGAAGCGTTTGCAGTCCCTCCTGATAGTTTGGGTGGGCTGGATGTGTGGACCATGGCATTTGGTTTCGGCCTCCAGATTTATTTTGATTTCGCCGGGTATAGTTTAATTGCTATCGGTTCTGCATTGCTGATCGGTGTGCATTTGCCTCAGAATTTCAACTGGCCATACTTGGCTTCGTCGCCAAGAGACTTTTGGAAAAGATGGCACATTACTTTATCTTCGTGGATTCGAGATTATCTTTATTTGCCACTTTCAGGTTCGCGGATCAAAGACAGTTCAGAAAACGGCATTGATATTCAGCCGAATCCTAAAGCAACTAGCATTCGCTTTGCTCTGGCCTTGGTCCTCACTTGGCTCATCATGGGGCTATGGCACGGGGCGGGTTGGATGTTTGCTCTATGGGGTATTTGGCATGCAATCTTTATATTGTTATATCGGTTGACCATGAATTGGTCTCCATTCAACTCATCCCGATTGACGATGATTTTCGGTTGGATGCTCACGCTACCAATCATCATGCTTGGCTGGATTCCATTTAGGGCGGATTCATTGAGAACGTCATTGTCTCTGTGGCAACGGGTATTTGATATTTCTAGTTATCATAGCTTGGCATTTCGTGAGAATTTCTATTTGCTGGTATTTTTATTCACATGTGGAATGTTGTTAACTTGGTTTTTTACACATACTAAAGCTTCCGTTCTTAATCAAACATGGGTTAGAAATATTGGGGAGATTGCGGCGTATAGTTTCATGATATTTGTCGTATTTATTTTTCTTCGCCCAGTCAGCCAGTTTATCTATTTCCAATTCTAGGGTTCACTATGACATATATTTTGGGTATCAACGCTTATCATGGTGATTCTTCTGCATGTTTGGTCAAAGACGGTGTTTTGATTGCTGCTGCGGAAGAGGAGCGTTTTCGACGTATCAAGCATTGGGCAGGGTTCCCTTCAGAATCTATCCGATATTGCTTGGCTGAGGCCGGAATTGAATTGACGGCTGTCGATAACGTTGCGATCAATCAGGATCCCAAGGCGAATCTGTGGCGAAAAATATTATTCACTCTCACCAATCGTCCCGACATCAAGTTTGTCATTGACCGGCTGCGTAACAAACGAGAGCGATTGAATGTGAGGCAGGAATTGTCAAAGGCATTTCCCGGGCAGCACTTTGCCGGTGAGATTCATGGTGTAGAACATCATGAATCTCACCTTGCTTCAGCTTTCCTGGTATCTCCTTTTGATGAAGCCGTTGTTGTATCTGTAGATGGTTTCGGGGATTTTGCGAGTGCCGCTTGGGGTTTGGGAAGAGGTGCGGAAATTCGTGAGGACAACAAGGTTTATTTCCCGCATTCGCTAGGCATCTTCTATCAGGCATTGACCCAGTTTCTTGGTTTTCCAAACTATGGTGATGAATACAAAGTGATGGGTCTGGCTCCTTATGGTTCACCAAAGTATCTACCTGAAATGCGTAATATCGTGAGGTTGAGGGAAGATGGTTCATTCCATCTTAATTTAGATTATTTTCAGCATCACAAGAACAAGATTAAATACGAATGGGAAAATGGTGAACCAAGAGTGGGAGGGTTATTTACTGATGCTCTATGCGAATTGCTTGGGCCGGCACGGCGAAAGGGTGACGAGCTGACTCAGCATCACAAGGATATCGCGCGTTCGATCCAGGCGATGTATGAGGAAGCTTTTTTCCATTTGTTAAAAAAGCTGTATGCAAAACACGGTGTGGATAATCTTGCTTTGGCCGGAGGGTGTGCTATGAATTCAGTGGCGAATGGCAAGATATACAGAAATACGCCTTTTAAGAAAGTCTATATTCAGTCTGCTGCGGGTGACGCAGGGGGGGCAATCGGCGCAGCATTCAATATCTGGCACAAGCAAGGAGGTAATCGCCGATTTGTGATGGATCATGCATACTGGGGACCATCGTTCAAAACAGAAGAAGTTCGGGGATTGTTGGAAGCAAACAATGAAAGGATACTCGCACAGAATTGCCGGTGGGAGTTCGTGAATGAGGAGAAGGTAATGTGTAACCGTGTTGCCAAAGCGATATCGGACGGCAAGGTGATAGGCTGGTTCTATGGGCGCATGGAATGGGGCCCCCGCGCCTTAGGGAATCGCTCTATTCTTGGTGACCCGCGACGTGCTGACATGAAAGATATTTTGAATCTAAAGATCAAAAGGAGGGAGTCTTTCCGGCCCTTCGCGCCATCGATTTTGCGCAAGGCAGTGCCTGATTGGTTCGAAACGGATGACGAGGTTCCCTTCATGATGCAGGTGTACCAGATTCGTGAAGATAAGCGTTCTCTTATACCGGCAGTAACACATGTTGACGGTTCGGGACGGTTGCAAACTGTCAGTGTCGAGACTAATCCACGCTATGCCATGCTGATTGAATCCTTCGGTGAATTGACGGGCGTGCCTCTGGTGCTGAATACCTCTTTTAACGAGAATGAGCCGGTTGTATGCAGGCCGGAAGAGGCTCTCGACTGCTTCTTGCGCACCAAAATGGATGTGTTAGTTTTGGGTGACTATCTTGTTACAAGAAATCAATAGAGAACTCAAAGGCGGAACTCGTTTCAAAAACGCACAAGAAAAACCACGATTAAATAAACTTAAGTGCTCTATTGTTACAGTCGTATTTAATGGAGGCGATAGTATCGAAGATGCTATACGTAGCGTTCTTGAGCAGACGTATGACAATATTGAATACATCATCATTGATGGCGGCTCGACGGACGAGACGCTAAATATTATCCGAAAACATGAAGAACATATCGATTACTGGGTAAGTGAAAAAGATGCGGGGATTTATGATGCCATGAACAAGGGCATCGCAATAGCTACGGGCGAAGTCGTGGGTTTCTTGAACTCGGATGATATGTTTGCTCTACCCTCAGCTGTTGCGAAAATTGCGGCTGTATTTGAAGATAGATCCATTGATGCCTGCTACGCAGATCTGATGTATGTCAGTCAGGATAATCGGACGATAGTGAGATATTGGAAGTCCTCACAATTTGTTATGGGCTCATTTGGGTTGGGATGGAACCCTCCCCATCCTACCTTCTATGTCCGAAGTAGGGTATTTAAAAGATTTGGAGGGTTTGATCTTTCCATAAAGATTGCATCAGATGTCGATTTGATGATGCGATATCTTGAGCGCTACAAAATTCGCGCTGTATATATTTCACAGGCGCTGATTAGAATGCGAGTGGGTGGAGTATCGAATAAAAGTCTTAAGAGTATTCTTCGACAAAACAAAGAAGTGATCAACGCGTTGAAAAAAAACGGGGTTCGCTTTTCTTTAATAAAATTTGCAGCCAGAAAAATAGTGAATCGGGCTTGGCAATATGTTGTCGGACACATATAAATCCGCAAGGACTTAACTTCTTAAAGTTACAAGACAATGGGATTTATAAAAAAACAGTAAATTACTGACAGCGGGATATCTCACCTCAGTCTCAGTGACGCTTGGCTTTTGGGGTGGTGTGCATTTTATATTAGGGATAATTATTATGCGAATGATCACGGGTTTCTTGTTTGTTAGTCCATTGATCATTTTGAATAGAGAATACCTCGTGGGGCAATTGGATCTGAATCTTAAGCCATATTTTTCAACAAGGATTATTGCAGTGCAACAAGCCAAGTGTTGCAGGCATTAGGCCGTTGTCTACCAAAAGTGACAAAATAAGCAGTTTCCATTTTTTGAGAGCATAAAGTGATAAAAAAGCTACTGGTTACTGGTGCGAATGGTTTTGTTGGAGAGCGACTGTGTCGTGAAGCTTATGCGAGGGGCTTGGAAGTAAAGGCGGTGACACGAGAGGCATGTAATTTGCCAAATGTAGATCATTGCCTGAGTGTTGGGTCAATAGACCAAAATACTAATTGGCGGAACGCATTGAGCGGGTGTGATGTGGTAGTTCATCTTGCAGCTAGAGTGCATGTCATGCGGGAAACCTCTAACGATTCAATGTCCGAGTTTCGTAAGGTCAATACGCTAGGAACACTGAACCTTGGCAAACAAGCTGCGCAGGCTGGTGTGCGACGCTTTGTGTTTGTCAGTTCCATCAAGGTCAATGGCGAGTTGACAAACGGTTCACTTCATTTTGCTTGCGATGACGATCCTGCGCCAGAAGATGGCTATGGCGTATCAAAGGCTGAGGCTGAGGCGGGATTGTGGCGACTGGCACAAGAGACGGGGATGGAGGTGGTCATAATTCGTCCTCCTTTAGTGTATGGTCCGGGGGTTAAGGGTAATTTTGCAAGTCTGTTGGCTTGGGTAAGGCGAGGCTTGCCTTTGCCTTTGGGTGCGATTACCCAAAACCGCCGCAGTTTTGTGGCGCTTGATAATTTGGTGGATTTGATTCTGACTTGTATTGATCACCCCAAGGCTGCAAATCAAATATTCTTGGTTAGTGATGGAGAGGATCTATCGACAACGGAGTTGTTGCAAAGAATCGGCAATGCCATGAACCGACCAATTCATTTACTGCCAGTACCTGCTGGCCTTTTGGTATTTCTTGCTGGATTTTGGGGTAGGAGAGCTGTGATTCAACGTTTGCTGGGCTCTTTAAAAGTGGACATGGGCAAGACCTGTGAGCTGCTTGAGTGGAGGCCGCCAGTCTCGGTGGACGAAGGGCTGCGTAGAGCAGTCGAGCCGAGGGTATGATGTTGCGGTTTTTGGATTTTGCATTTTCTTTACTTGGGCTCATCTTGGGGGCGCCGGTATTTTTGGTGATTTTTGTGTTGGGGTTGTTTGATACAGGTTCGCCGATCTTCCGCCAGCAGCGGGTTGGTCGCTATCAAAAGTCTTTTACCTTAGTCAAGTTTCGAACAATGCAGTCAGACACTGCTTCCGTTCCATCTCATTTTGCTGATGCTTCTGCAATAACTCCTTTGGGCGTCTTTTTGAGGCGAACTAAACTCGATGAACTGCCTCAACTGTGGAATGTGATGAAGGGCGAGATGAGTCTAGTTGGTCCCCGGCCTTGTTTGCTCAGTCAGAATGAGTTGATCCGTGAACGCGACGCCCTTGCTGTCTTTGATTCGAGACCTGGCATTACGGGGTTGGCTCAGGTGAGCAATATTGATATGTCGACACCAAAGCTTCTGGCTGAGACGGATGCACGTATGTTGCAGAATCTAACCTTGGCTATGTACTTTAAGTACATATTCATGACGTTAGGTGGCAAAGGTACTGGTGATAGGATTAAAAATTAAAGCTGGATTTTTCCAATCAACCGCTAAATTTATGATTTGAAAATGCCAGTAAATCATGCAACGAAAATATTGACTTTCTTCCAAGGGGAATCAAGATACTCATCGTTCTTCCATTGAATATTGAGCTTTGCTTGCTGACGGTCTAGCTGGCCATTATTTACATTTTGATGGTCTGATGCCTTAATCACTCTTGCTGCTAGAGTTGGTAGCGGTGATCGCGGTTGCTTATATCATCAATTTAGCTTGTACTGCGCCATCTTTAGATTCGCCTATGGTTATTGTCTTATGCGCTGGTATATACGACACACTTTTGGATCATTGGACTGAAGAGATACCACGATCAGTTGGCAAAATTCAATCAGTGCTGTTGTTTGTGGGAATGATCTATCCCAATTGGTGACCAAGTATTTCTTTAATGGCTGGTTGCGAAAAATGGCATCTGGAAGCTGGCCAAAGATAGTATTGATTTATGGACATCGGTCTCCAGCTTGGCAGATCGCGTCCGGCTTAAGTGGGGGTTTCGAGATTAAGTCGGTTAGTTTTGTGGATGAGAATCGTCGTTTATGGAAGGGGGGTTAGTAATCGTTTATCGGTGCTTGCGCTGATTCACTATGATCGGGGAATTACTGAAAAGTTGCTTGTTATTCCGTCTGCAAGTCGAGCTCGTCCAAAAGAAATATTCACGACGATGTTTGTTTTGCCTTTGTAAGCGCGTATCTTGCCGGGTTTGTCACATCTGGTAAATGGCTTAGTAAAGATTGAAGATATTGGCGAAGTTGAGATTGAAAATATGCTGACTTGAGATCCTTTGTAGGCAAGCAAAGATCTGTTGCACCAGAATTTAACAGGTGCGAGTGGATTAATTGGCTCTGAATTGTGCCGGTAGAGTCTGTTGCAGTAACCTAAGACATTAGTCTTGTTTGAGCTCAGCGAGTTTGCGCTATATGCTAATGATCGTGAGTTGACCTTGCTGTGAACGTTTGTAAATATTGTGACGGTGCTGGGGTTAGTGCTGGATGCCAATAAGCTGGGTAGGATCTGCCGACGCTTTGGTGTACAGGCGGTATTTCATGAGGCAATCTATAGGCATGTGTCCACGATTGATATGAACCCGGCTGCAGGGGTTTGGAATAATGTGTTTGGCACCTTGCGTGCCATTGGAACGGCTTTTAAGTATGGGCTTGAAGCGTTTGTGTTGACTTCGGCTGACAAAGCAGTGCGTCCCACCAACGTAATGAGTTGCTATAAGCGTTTGGTTAAATTGGTGCTGCAGGCTAAAAGCATGCAAGAGATCCCGTTGGGCTTGTATGCTATCTAGCATATCATGGTGCGCTTTAGCAATGTGCTAGGTTCCAGCTGTTCGGCGTGCCAGCATTTCAGATTAAAAAGTTTTTGATTCAGAGGGGCGTTAGAAGCCCACGTTTGAAGTGCCCTTGCTGTTCCCAAACAGGAAACGGGCGCTCTATTTTATAAATGCACTCAAGAGGCTTTCCGGAAGTTGTTTGTTGATTTGAAATCGTTTTCCATTCCAATCTTGATGAGCGCGCCCGCTTTTTGAAGTAAATGCGCCATCAGATAATCCCGATTTAGGCGCCTATATCCGTTGAGTGCGATTTGTTCGCGCTCCGTGTCGTGCGTTAAATAATATTTTATTTTATCTATCAGTTCATCGGCGTTTCTGTAGGACTCGATCTCACTTCCAATCTCAAAAAAAGTCTCTAGGTAAGGGCCGCCATCCGAAATTTGCATTACGCCGTTTGCGGGCAAATCAAAAAGGCGATACCCGCCGACGGTATAGTCTCCCCGGTTATGCACGTTGATACCGATTTTCGTCCGCTGGTATAGTGAAACGTATTGCTCGAATTGGAGCGGCTTGACCCAGCCGGGGAAGCCGAATTTCAAGTTGAAGTAAGCATTTCTTTTCAGGTTAGTAAGTCCATACAACTTCATTCGTCGACCGAATGCCTTCTTTACCGCTGCGATCAACGGCATCTTGTTTGGCGCAAGTGCGCCAACGAAGGCAATATCGATGTCCCGATCTTTTGATTTGATGTCTTCTTCTGTCATGCTTCGATCACAGAGTGCGTCAAAAGATCCGAGAGGCCAGAAATCAATCCGCTTTGCCCTGCAATAGCGGAGCTTTTCATCGATCTGCATATCTTTGCTGTAAGCTGGGGAATGATACAGCACATGGTCGAAGGCATGTAGATAGGCAAAGTCACGATCATAGGCTGCCATGGGCCCATCATTGATCCGCAATACTTTATAGATGCCCAGTTTGCGCAGATAGTCAGGATGGTAAGGATTATATGTATCGACCATCAATGCATCGGCCTGCTCTGTCCGAATTTTCTCTTCTATATTTGCATACAGCCGGGCCAGGCCGGCGCTGTTCTCAAAATAAAGATTGTCCAACAATTGCGCGCGCATAAATAAGCTCGATTTTTCATATCCGGCATGGTTGAACGGAATAAACGTATATTCAGCAGTGGAGGCGGCTGCAATCTCGCGCTCCCAATAATCAGCCTCAAAGCCGACCTTGCCGAATGAATAGATGATTTTCATTGATGACTTTTAACGAGTGCCCAAGGAATTTAGGTATGAAGAGTTTGTTGCGGAATCTTATCGCCACACGACGGATAACTCCTTGGTACTAGCTATTACATTAATCGTATCTTCGCCCTTAAGTACTTCACGCATTGCGGCAAGGCTGCCATATTCTTTGCCAGTATGTACGTCCCAAAAGCGATACTCCAAATCTGCAATAATTTGCCAAGGGTTAGTGGATGAATCCGCAAAATGATAAGCCCCGACCTCAGCAATTAGAATTGGCTTAAATTTGCGCAACAACTCTCTGGCCCCATCAAAAACGGCATACTCATTTCCATCCACATCAATCTTAATAAAGTCTAATTTGCTAAGTGACTGTTGAGCGGCCCAGTCATCCAGTCTAATGAAGTCTACAACGCTCGATTCTTGAGTCTGTGAACCATTTGTCTTCCAGCTTGCCCTATAGGAAATCTTCTGCAGTGGTTGACTCTGATTTGAAAGAGCCACTTGATAAAGATGAAGGTTGGTAAATTTATTCAGCGCAACATTTCGTTGCAGTTTTTTGAATGCATAGTTAGTTGGCTCAAATGCATATACCTTCCCGCCATTACCAACCAACCATGCAAATCGTAAAGAATGTGCCCCAATATCAAGCACAACCCAATCCCTTTGGCACAGTATGTTAATGGCCGATGTAACATCTTTTTCAAAACGATTAACGTATAAACACACATCAATCAATTCGCTCAAATCTAAATCAAACGTAATTTGATCGACTGTAGTTACAACTTTCCTTCCGCGAACATACCAAAGAAATGCATTCCACATACACTCCCTTATAACCCTTGCAGGAATATGCTGCCAAACTGAAGTTGCTGTATCTATAAACCATTTTTTCATTTTGTTTCCACAATCTTATTCGAAAAAATTTTGTATTCAGGAAAGGTGGCAAGTATATTCAAGTGACGATTGGTAAGTAGCTCATGGTTCTCTGAGTATTTCGGAGCCTTTCCAGTGAAAGACTCGTAGCTAATGTTCTTTACGTTACAGGACTCCCCATCTTTTGAGATAGTGTAAATGTCGATTTCTGGGCGAAGCGCTCTAAGGAAATCCAACGCAAAGTTTGTTGGTTCGAAAAATTCACCAGGCCCCAGTTCATACCAGCGTAGTGCTCTGGCAGGTTGTATCGTCCACCCATCAAAGCCGATCAGATAGGCCTTTTTGAATCCCATGTAATACGCCAATGACAATGCCGCATGAAAAGAACCGCCAAATAGATCAAAATTCCCAAGTAGCGCATCTGTCTTATTTCTAATTTGTGGCAACCCCCGATAAACATAGTGAATATTTTTACCGGTTAGCGCAAATCTGTTTGATAGGCTAACGAAAAACTCCTTTTCCGGAGTACTTACAATAAGGTTCTTGTATTCATTCGCTATATGAACAAGCTGATGTAGGTAAGTTATATTGGGCTGGAATAACTTTGGTACGAATAACCATGGCTCTGTAATTAAAATATATTTGACATCTAACTTGTGAAAATCTTTGTGAAATGGAATTTGTCCACAACAAATTGCAGGGTGATTAGAAAATTCACTTAAATTAAACCATTTGATAGATGGGCCATCGCCAAAAATATAGCAAGTTTTCCCTTTATGAAGATTGCTAAACCGCTTTAGCCCGGGCGTAAATATCTTGGCGGCCAGGTGTTTTACGTTCATGCCACCTTATGCCTCAGGACCCAGTCCCCATCCGCTCGCGCCCACAGATGTGGAGAGCGGAAGCGATCAGCAGTTTCGAAGAATTGTTTTTCGGATATGTTGATATATTCGAGGAATTCCTTGAAATACTTTTGGGGGAATTCCTGATCATATTTATGTACTAGATGCACTCCTTCCTCGCGAGTGATCTTGCCATTCCTTATTTCTTGCGCTGCATCGTATGTAGCTCTGCCGATGCCAAATTTTATTAGTGTGGTGAAATAGTGAAACATGTCTATCTGGTCATCGATGCTGCTGTACTTTGAATACGTGCCTTCAGTTCGTTCGCTGTTAGCCTGGAAGCCGGTATTCTCGACCGCATAGTAGTAGCACTCTTGCGGATCCCACTTAAGGTAGTAGCCGAGGTAATGCACTTCAACACCCTTGTTTTCAAGGAAATCCGCGCTCGGCGGAATATAGGGTGCGAAGTCGTTTAGATGATATTTGCCTTCAGCGATGATGTCTTTGACCGGCTTTCCTCCCAGAATCATTTCTTCCGGATTTCCCACGGAGAAGAATTTACGATCCATAGTTGGCACATAGTTGTCATTGGGATTGTTGCCGTATTCAGCCTGGTTCTCGCCGTACATGACCAATTTCACTCCAAACTTCGCCGCCATCGCCGGACCGATAATGCGCTGACCGACAATGAACGGCTGGAACGGATGGAACAGATTGAGAAAAGCCTGCTGTGTAAGATAGCGATGCAAACGTCCATTAGGAGTAAAAAGGATATTGTCGAGCCCCCCCACATGCATCCAGTTCTCGAAATTTTTCCAGCCGATCTGGGTGTATTTGTGGGGCGCCCAAGTGACGGTAAGCGGGTTCATTCCATATTTGTATTTAAGGATATGCGAGGTATATGCGCTATCTTTGCCGCCGCTGCCCGGCACGATTACGTCATAACCACCATCATTGCGTCGATGTTGATCCAGCAGCTCAATCAATGATTTCTCGCGCTTTTCCCAGCTTATTTGTTTTTCTTTTATTTCATGATATCGACAAGCATCGCACACGCCTTCGTTGTCAAAACCTATTGTTGCTTTCTTCTCGTCTTGTTTGTGCTTGAACTCGACGGACGAGCTCGGCCGCTGGTTCGAGATAACGCAGTGTTTGCAAAAAATCACTTCTTCAGGAAGTCCAAAATAAGGCTTACTCATTGCTGACCCCAGTATTTAACAAATACTTATAAAGTTATTTAAAAGATGTAGACCGCTCGGGCCGCTCTTTTCCGGATGGAATTGAGTTCCCCACAGTTTACCTCTTTGTACTGCTGCCACGATGTCATGCCCAAGGTAATTCACGGTTGCACTTAGGTTGTCTGGCTTAACCCCGGCTGCTGCATAACTGTGTACGAAGTAGAAACGCATCTCGCTGTCAGTTAGTCCTGCAAACATCCCATTTCGCCCCAGTTCGGTCGGGCTGACTCTGGACCAAGCAATATGTGGAAGTCGTCCTTCTTCTGGCAAAATGGAAATGATGTTAACCGATCCATGGATCAAGCCCAAGCCATCGGTCGGCACAAACTCCGTTCCTTTGTTGAACAGCATTTGCATACCTAGACAGATGCCCAACACAGGGCGACCTGTACCAATATATTTCTTTATTAACTCAACCAAACCGGACTTCTTCAAATTGTCCATACCATGTGGGAATGCCCCAACACCCGGGATTACTAAGCCATCAGCCTGCATGACAGATGATTCATCATGGACCACTTCCGCATTGGCTCCGATCGCCCGCAGGGCATTGCTCACACTACGTACATTGCCAAGTCCATAATTCAAGACAACGATTTTCTTCATTTCATCCTACCCGCTTTTGCAGACTCAATACTATCCCGCAAATCGCTAGCGCAAGCTGTCTTGTAATGCAATGCCGAGGCAAAGCACAAACCGCTGGGCTCGGTGACCTCAAGAAGCTCATTGATGTGTTTGGGTTGACCATAACCGCCGCTGACAATGACAGGAATCGACACCGCATTGTTTACCGCTCGCACCAACGGGATATCAAAACCGGATTTGGTTCCTTCCTTGTCAACCGAGGTAAGCAGCAGTTCTCCTGCGCCAAGTTCCTGCAATCGACGCACCCAATCCAGTACCTGAACACCGGTCTTTTCTCTCCCGGTCTCAATGTATGCTTCCCAGCCGTTCGCCGTATGTTTGGCTTGCACCGAGGCAACAACGCATTGGCTGCCATATTGCTTTGCTACCTTTTCAATCAATTCCGGTTCGCGTATTGCAGCAGTGTTGAGCGCAACCTTGTCAGCCCCGGCATCCAGAGCTTTTTCGACATCGTACAGATTACGCAAGCCACCTCCGATGGTAATAGGCACAAACACCTCTTCCGATGCTTTCTGCAGCACAGAAAACAGGTTGTTCCTATTGTACAAACTGGCAACAGCATCTATGAGTATGATTTCATCAATTCCTGCTTCATAGTAGGCCTTGGCTAACTGGTTAGGATCGCCAACCTTGCGTAAGCCCTCCAGGTGGATGCCCTTGATAACGAACTGGTTCTTCACATCAAGTCGCGCAATAACTCTCATTTTGAGTATTGGTCCACATCAAAGTGATGCATGTTCTTCTCAATCCAGCGCACGGTCTGCTCCAGGCCCTCCCGGAACGGAACAGCGCTTTTCCATCTGGTCAACTTATGAATTCTGGAATTGTCCGCAAGCAGACGATTCACTTCGCTCTTTTCTGGGCGAATACGTGTGTCATCTGTGATGATTTGCGGCTTACGGTCAGTTATCTCGCAAAGCATTTCTAGGGTTTCTGCGATCGACCATTCTTCACCAGAACCGATATTCACTACTTCACCTTGCGCTGCCGGACATAATGCCAGCGCCACCATTCCGCGTGCCGTGTCAGTTGCAAAATTGAAATCCCGGGTCGGATGAAGTGATCCCAGCTTGAGTTTCTGTTTGCCCGCAATCAACTGGCTGGCTATGGTTGGGATGACTGCCCTAGCTGTTTGACGTGGGCCAAACGTATTGAATGGCCTTGCTGTTACAACCGGCAAATTAAATGACAGATAAAAGCTTTCAGCCATCTTGTCGGCGGCTATCTTGCTTGCAGAGTAGGGCGATTGCCCAACCAAGGGGTGGTTTTCCGATATCGGAACTGTTTGCGCAGATCCGTACACCTCAGAAGTTGACACATGCACCAACCGCGTGAGCGCATCGCTCTCACGACAGGCTTGGAGAATATTTAGGGCGCCCATAACATTGGTTTCTACATATGATCTGGGGGCGTCATAGCTGTAAGGAATGGCAATGAGGCTGGATAGGTGGAATACGTAATCACAACCTTTTACCCCTTGACGGATGCGTTCTGCGTCACGAATATCGCCCGTGTACAACTCAATTTGGCTCAGAATGGATTCAGATAAATCCGTCAACCATCCGCTCGCGTTCCATGAGTTGTAATAGACTAGGGCGCGAACCCTTGCCCCTTCGTTGACAAGAATCTCCACCAGGTGACTACCGATAAATCCGTCTGCCCCGGTAACAAATACACTTTTTCCTTTGAGTGACTCACTCATTATTGATCTCCATCTTTGAGAAGTGAATTCGGGCCTTTTCCAGGTCGCTAGGTGTACCGATATCATTCCAATATTCGTGTACTGGAAATACCGCGACCGGCAATTTCTTTGTAAGGCAGATATTGACAAGATCTGTCATGTTGCTATGTATGTTCTTCTCTAAGTGAATCAGCGCTTGTGGAGAAAGTGCGTAAATACCCGCATTACACAAGAATCGTTCCGAGGGTTTTTCAACCAGTCCGGTAATAAACGCGCCGTCTGTCCGTATTACTCCATACGGGACATGAACTCGATGGTCTATTGCTGCAATAGTAATATTTGCCGCATGTGCGTTGTGAAAATGATAAAAACTATCAAGGTCTGACGTGGTCAGGATATCGCCGTTCATCACAAGAATAGGTCCTGTTGGGTGCTCCGGCAGCAACGTCAATGCTCCGGCAGTCCCCAGCTTTTCCTGCTCCCTAAGATAACTTATTTCTATCCCAAAGTCTTCACCATTGCCGAAATACTCCTCGATGATGTGACCCAGGTAATTTACTGAAATGTAAACGCGGGGAATCCCAATCTTGACCAGCCGTTGAATTTGACGTTCGAGTAAGGGTGCGCCGCCTATTTCAACCATCGGCTTGGGAATAGTCTCCGTCAATGGCCTCAGTCGCGTACCTTCGCCGCCCGCCATGATTACCGCAAAACTGAATCCCACTGCGTTGTCGGATATGCTGTCATTCAGATCCATATCCATCAAATGAATCAGCCGCAAGTATTTTCTATCGCGATCCAGCAAGGGGATCGCAACCACATTCCCGCGGCGCATCAAATCCTTGATGTATCCGTCCGAAGATCCCTCTTCTGCCGAAAGTGGGTTGGGATTCATAGCGATTGCTACCTGTGCATCCAGACTGCCTCCCGCGAGCAAATGACGACGAATGTCTCCGTCCGTCAGGGTTCCAGTCAAGCGGTTCTCTGCATCGACGACTACCGCCATACGCCTAGGGCTGATCTCAATAGCCCGAACAGCATCAATTAATTTTGCCTCGTGGCGAAGCGGCTTCTCAATCACCTGAACCAACCATCGTGAGTTTCTCCTTTGAGCGTCATCCGCTTGCGTATGATCTTGGGATCAAGGGAAACGGTTGCCAATACATTGGCAATTTTGGGGCCGGCATCGCCAAGCCAGTAAGGGTTTTCCGAATTTCGGCAGGCGGACCTGAAGTCGTCGTCGAACAAGCATTTTTTCATCGCCCTGGTGATTGAATT
Organism: Polynucleobacter sp. MWH-HuK1; assembly: GCF_018881815.1. Classification (GTDB taxonomy): domain Bacteria; phylum Pseudomonadota; class Gammaproteobacteria; order Burkholderiales; family Burkholderiaceae; genus Polynucleobacter. The sequence goes on along the minus strand of NZ_JACVPP010000001.1, from coordinate 32,889 downwards.
GTCGTTATAGTCTGCGTCGATAACATTCTCCCCGCGCAATCTTCCTTCCTGGCGTGAGCCTATATTGACTGTTGGACATCCGAAAGCTGGTGTTTCCTTCAGACCTGAAGATGAATTCCCTACGCATGCAACCCTTATCGAGGGATTGCGTGCGAGTGCCAACACGCCATGATAAAGATGCCGCCCAAGAGAGCGTCGAATTTGCGTTCCGGCAATCATCCTTGCCCCATACTCTTCCAGCATCTTGATAATTGCTTGTCCTCCGGCATCATTGTTCGGATATGTGAGAATCGTCTGCACTCCCTCCGCGGCCAATCTCTCTATTGCCTTCAGCGAGGGCTCAAGTTGCGATCCGGCGTGATCAAATTCGGTGCTCACCGAATGTTGGGTAAACAGCATAATGGGGCGGGATAAATCAAGACCAAGCTTATCGACAATTTCATTCTCTTTGGCAAATCGGCCTTCAGATATCAAATCGATGGCGGGGAACCCAACTGTATGTACACGCCATGGTTCTTCCCCCATCGCCAGAATACGATTAGTTGCTTGCTGGTTGGTTGTAAAGTGAAGATGGGAGAGCTTGGTCATTGCATGGCGTACCGAATCATCCAGTGCGCCGCCTTCAGTCAAGTCGCCCCCTTCTATGTGTGCCGTGGGAATATTCATTTGACTTGCCGCAATGACGGCAGCCAGTCCCTCAAAACGATCGGCGTAAACCACCATCATGTCCGGTTTCAGTTCGTTCAGCGCGCGACTGATGGACAAAATTCCCGACCCGATTGCCTGGGCCGTAGCATAGAGCGTTGCAGCGTCCATTTCGATCTTGATCTCAGCGTCAATGCGGAAGCCATCTGCACGAATCTCGTCCAGAGTGCTTCCGAAATTTGGGTCAAGGTGTGCTCCGGATACCATCAAGCGGTAATCCATATCAGGATGGCGATCTATAGCGCGCAGTATTGGATACTGCAAGCCATATTCGGCCCGGTTACCTGTAAATACTGCTATCGTGCGACGCTTCATGATGATGTTCTTCTTTTCCTATTTGCAGCAAATCCGTAATACCTTCAGCCAGCGTTGTCCTTGGTTTCCAGCCGCAGGCAAGAGTGGTTTGGTTGTAATCCAGAATCAGGCAGGAATCTTTTCCTGCAATTGATTTGGCTTCGACTCGCCTGTGCGATTCCCCAGCGATTTCCAAGGCCATATTGGCTAATGTTCCAATGGATGTTCCTATTCCAGTTCCTAGATTATATAGGCCGCTTTCGCTACCTTTTTGATCTCGCCCTAGGGCCAGCGCAACAATTCCATCGGCAGCATCATCGGCACTTAGGAAATCCCTGATAGGGCTAGCATCCATCACTTGCAGTGGGTCTACGCCGGGTATCTGGCGAAGAATTGCGCTCATCACGTTATTCTCTGACATTCCGCGTCCGTAGATATTAGCCAGGCGTACTACGACCCCTCCTCGCGTATCTAGTACTGCGCACTCCGATTGATGCTTAATTCGTGAGTAATTATCGGTTAACACAACCTTGTCGCTCGTCAAGTGCGGTCGTTTATCATTATCGCTATAGAGTACCGCAGATGACGCATAAATTACGCGGCTATATCCTTTTGCTAATAGCGCCATCAATGTTGACTGGATGCCTTCTTTATATGACTCGCCCATGCCTGCAACCTGACCTCGGTCGCAATTTTCTGCCAAATGAATTAATACGTCTCCGGCCGATGCTTGGGAATAATCGGACACCCTTTGCCAATTCGGGATGTTCTGCCTTGTCACGGGAACGAGCTCTACCTTATGCTTGTCACGAAGCAGTCGAACGATCCGTCGTCCTATAAATCCCGATGCGCCGGTAACAACTAGCTTCACGCTCCTGTTATCAGAGTACATTTGACTTCTTTATCTGAAAGCCTCGCGGTATATGCTCTTTTGCAGTTTTCCCAAGTAGACCCTCATAGTCCATGACAGTAAAATCACCGCCACCCGGACGTTTGACCCAAATATTTTCTTCGCTTAGTTTTTGTCCGGGTGTGATGTCGCGAATGGCCACAACTGAGGCAAATGCAAACGCAATCGTTGGCACTTCAGCTTCTACAGGGCCTTTTTCCCCGCCCCGTGCTGCAAAGATGATTTTTGACCCTTCGATCAGCTCATTCAGCGCGGTCGGGTCCATCGAACAAACAATATCGGGGCCGGGGCGATCCATGCGATCGGTAAAATGACGCTCCAATATTGATGCCCCAAGCGCTACTGAGCCTAGGCATGGATAGTTCGAAGTGGTGTGATCCGACAGACCGATTACTGCATCTGGAAAGAATTCTTTCAATTTGGTCATCGCCCCCAGTCGCACCAGTTCGGGTGGAGTGGGGTATACGTTTGTACAATGCATCAATGCATAAGGGATTTTTTCCTTGCGCAAGATTTCGACTGATGGCCTTATCGATTCGATTGTATTCATGCCGGTACTAATAATAACCGGTTTGCCAAAGCGGGCTATATACTTAATTAGCGGATAGTTGTTGCATTCTCCCGATCCCACCTTGAATGCCGGAATATCGAACTTGACTAGTCTGTTCACTGCGGCACGTGAGAACGGTGTGCTTATGAAAATCGCACCACGTTGCTGCACATACTTCATCAGCGAGTATTCATCAGTCTCGGAAAGTGCACACCGCGCCATGATCTCGTAGATTGAGACATCCGCATTACCTGGAATCACCGCTTTTGCCTCATCAGACATTTCGTCTTCTACTATGTGTGTCTGATGTTTGATGATCTCAGCGCCGGCATGGACAGCGGCATCAACCATCTGAATGGCTGTATCAAGTGACCCCTCATGATTAATTCCGATTTCTGCGATAACCACCGGTGGATGATTGTTGCCAATCCATCGGTCTGCAATTTTAAATTCAGCCATTACTTACCTCCCAAAATAATTTCTGCACGGCAGATATCATCTTCAGTATCGATATCTAGACTATCCTCAGTATTCATTACAAAAGGGATGCTTCCATTCGACGGGAAGCCGCCTCTTGACTTGAATTCTGATGCTCGGAATACATAGATTGCACCATTGGGAGCAAACACTTCGGGCAGATCCTGACGGCGAGCATTGGAAAGCTTCTCATCAAATAATGACTGCAAGCGCCCCTTTTCATCCAATGTAAACATCTTGAATGGCGATTTCTGTACTTCAGATACACTTACAAGCGATTGTCCCTTTGCGGCCAACATCTGTTCGAGTGCATCGTCAATATGATGGGATGTGCGAAGTGGCGAGGTAGGTTGCAAATACACAATATATGGGTCTTCCTGTAGCAACGTATCAGGAAGCATGCTCAGGAAATGCTCAACAACCGCAATAGCCGAAGCAGTATCCGAAGCAAATTCATCTGGCCTAGCAATCCCAATTGCTCCTAGAGTTCTCGCATGCTCCAAGATTGTTGCGTCATCCGAAGAGATGTATACATTGTCTGCATAGTTGGAATGCTGTGCCGCCAGAATAGTAAAATCTATAAGCGACTTCCCTGCTATTGTTCTCATGTTCTTCCTGTATACGCCTTTTGACCTGCCGCGGGCCGGAATAAGACAAACGACGGGAGTTGTATTCAGCCCCAAGATTACCCAACTTTCTTTATCGATAGTGAGTACATCATCATAACCATTTACCTTGCGCAGTCCCAATTGCCGGAGACAATCCTTGCGCAGAAATCTGCCCGCTCTCCAATTGCACGATCAAATCACAATTCTGGAGGGTAGAGAGTCGATGGGCAACCATAAGGATGGTCAAGTTGCGATTCAGATTTTCTATCGCCGCCATAACCGAATTTTCCGTATCCGTATCCAGCGCGCTGGTCGCTTCGTCAAAAATGAGGATCTGCGCCTTCTTGTACAGTGCTCGTGCAATTCCGATTCGCTGGCGCTGCCCCCCGCTCAGCCTGACACCTCTTTCTCCGACAACAGTGTTGTAACCATCAAGTGAGCCCTCAATTAAGTCAGTCAACTGCGCCTGTTCTGCAGCGTTCCTTACAAGTTCATGATCGATCTCGTTGGGCGCCACTCCAAATGCGATGTTTTCGGCAATCGTGGCGTCCGACAGGTATATTTGTTGTGGCACATGCGCAATTACAAGCTGCCATGATCGAGTGTTTTCTTCTGTAAGCGGATTGCCGTCTACAATGATCTGTCCGCACGTCGGCTCAAGCAAGCGCATGAATAAATCCAGTATGGTGCTTTTCCCGCTGCCAGTTTTGCCGACAAAACCGATTCGGGCGCCCTTGGGAATGGAGAGCGAAATGTCTTTTAGTATCCAGGGGCCCTCCATGCTATATCGAAAGCAGACTGACTCGAAGCGCGCTTCCTTCTTAAACGAAATCGGCTTGGGTTGTGGTTCATGAATATGGTTGGGCAATGACTGATCCAGAAGTGCCAGAACATCTTTTAACGTTGCTTGGCTGCCGGCAACAACTGACCAGTTGCCATATAGTTGCTGCAACAGGGGCATCAGCCGCTGCGCCCCTAATGCCAGTGCGCCCAGTATCGGCAGTGCGGCTCCGATGCCCCCCTGATGTTTGCTGAGGCTATAGGCGAAGATGGCGACCATTATCATACCCAGGGCCTCCATTACATACCGGGGGCCCAAGGTGATACACTGGTTTTCTCCTGTGGATTTCTGTAGTTGCTGTATCGAATTCCTAAAGATATTGGTGTAAGTGGATTGAGTCCCATCAAGCAACACATCGCGTATCGCACCCAAGCCTTCCTGCAATGTTTTAACGACCTGCGTCTGCTGTTGCGCTATGCACTGGCTGTTTCGCTTCAACCGTATACGCGTCTTCCAAGCAATAAGTCCATAGCCTGTTCCAAAACAAACCATTGCAACTGTAGCTATGTAGGGGTCGATTAAAAACAGTGACAACAGTATCGCAATAAACAGTATGGATGAAGTAGCGACAGTGATTAATGAGGTTAGTACGCTTGTCGCCGCAGTAACTTTTTGGGTAATTCCGCTAATGATTTCGCTGCTGCTACGCGCAACATGTACCAGATAGGGCTGATACAGCGTTTTTCGGTAGACTTCAACGCTCAGATCGGCCCCGGTAACGTTGGATAGGCGGATGCTGACCCAAAGCAGCAACAATCGCAGGACCGCAGCAACGATAGCAGCTACCGAGAATGCTACCGCTAGCGGTAGCACCAAGTCACTCGGTGTGGTTATCCCCATCCACTGTATGTATCGGGACAATATGGGTAAATTGAACACCCGCTCCGGCTCGGTCAGTATTCCGATAAACGGCACCACTGCGCCGAGGCTGACCACTTCCGCAACGGAAGTGGTCAGGGTCAAAGCGATCATCAGTACGAATTGGAGGCGTCGCTGTGGACTTATGTGCCGAAACAACTGAGCCAACAGTGTGCTCAGTTTTTCCGGAGATTGTGCATATGGGTATGTCATATTCCACGCTTCTTGTTCATTGCGTATCTGTAGATCGGTTTTGCTAGCGAATAGCTCATTTCAGCTTTTCCACATACCATTGCATTGCGACCCGTAGTCCCTCGCCTATGCGATGGGTTGGCTGGTAACCCAACAACATTGAAGCCTTTGTAATGTCTGCTAGTGAGTGCCGCACATCCCCTGCACGAAAATCTCGATATATGGGTTTGGCCTCTTGAATATGAGGGAGCAGCGGCTGGAGATTTAAACGCAACTGTTCATATAGCTGGTTGAGAGTGGTACGATCCCCGACGGCAACGTTATAAATCTCGTTCACCGCATCCGGGCGCTCGGATGTTGCGGCCAGTAGATTGACCTGCCGCACGTTCTCGATAAAGCAAAAGTCACGGCTAGTTTCACCGTCTCCATTGATGAAGATGCTTTCGCCCTTGATCATGCAGGAGATCCACTTCGGAATTACCGCGGCATAGGCTCCATCCGGATCCTGGCGCGGGCCGAATACGTTGAAATAACGCAAGCCGATTGTATTGAAGCCATAAGTCCTGGCAAAAACATCGGCATATAACTCGTTCACATACTTGGTTACTGCATATGGCGACAACGGCTTCCCGATTTTATCTTCGACCTTGGGCAAGCCGGGATGGTCACCGTAAGTGGAGCTGGAGGCGGCATACACAAAACGCTTTACCTTTGCATCGCGTGCGGCAACGAGCATATTGAGGAAACCGCTGATATTTGTTTGGTTGGTAATTATGGGGTTCTCAACCGATCGCGGCACGCTGCCGAGGGCGGCCTGATGCAAAACGTACTCGACGGGATTTTCACCCCCTCCCACCAAGCGGGAGGGAGAAAATCGCATGGCTCGGCGGCAGTCTTCTAGGTTGCGAATGTCGCCTTCGATGAACTGGAAATTGGCCCACTGTTTCCCGCTGACCAATGATCGAACCTCATCCAGGTTGCGCTGATGGCCGGTGGCAAAGTTATCCAGCCCTACAACACTTTGGTCAAGCTTGAGTAAAGTCTCAAGCAGATTGCTGCCGATAAACCCGGCTACGCCTGTAACAAGCCATGTATGTGGCTCGGTCGCAAGACGGCCTTTCAATTGTAGATATGAGCCAGTCATCGTTACAGTCGCCACAGTTTGTAACCCGCAGCTTCAATCGTTTCTTGCTGGTAGGCAGATTTGATGTCGATGAAAGCGCCACCCGGTTTCAATTTGGATAACAGTCGTGATACCGGTTGGCTGGTGTATTCAGCATGCGATACTGCCGCAACGATAGCGTCGACCTTGGCCGGTAATGTATCCCACGGGGTCATAGTGATGCCATATTCATGCAAGGCTTCCCTGGGATCAGCCAACGGGTCATGAACACTGACATCGCAGCTAAACTCTTTTAGCTCTTTCACTAAATCGGCGACTTTGCTGTTGCGCAGATCCGGGCAATTCTCCTTGAAGGTCAATCCAAGTACAATGACTTTTGAACCCTTGACGGCGCCGCCAGTTTGGATAATCTGCTTTACCGTCTGCTGCGCAACATAAGCTGTCATACCATCGTTGATTCGGCGACCCGCTAGAATGACCTGCGGGTGATAACCCAACATTTCGGCCTTATGCGTAAGGTAATAGGGGTCAACCCCGATGCAGTGCCCTCCCACCAGACCGGGGCGGAATGGTAAAAAGTTCCATTTGGTACCTGCCGCCTTCAACACTTCCAATGTATCGATGCCGAGCTTATCGAAAATGATGGCCAGTTCATTCATAAGTGCAATGTTCAAATCGCGCTGGGTGTTTTCGATGACCTTGGCCGCTTCGGCCACCTTGATGCTGCTCGCTGGATAGACTCCTGCAGTGATGATGGAATCGTAAACTGCGCTTACCGTTTTTAATGTTTCCGGCGTATCTCCGGAAACGACCTTGACGATCTTAGTTACTGTGCGCTCTTTGTCACCCGGGTTGATCCGTTCTGGACTGTAGCCAACAAAGAAATCTTTTTTCCATTTCAAGCCTGAGTGTTTCTCGATCAAGGGGATGCAGATTTCTTCTGTCGCGCCGGGATAGACCGTGGATTCATACACAACGATCGCACCCTTCTTTATGTATTTTCCGACCGCAGTGCTAGACGCTACTAAAGGCGATAAATCTGGGATGTGCGCCTCATCCACCGGGGTTGGTACAGCTACTACGATGAAATCTGCATCGCGCAAAACTTGCGGATCAGTGTGGCAAGTTAATTGGGTCGCTGCGCGCAAATCCTCCGAGTTCACCTCTCCCGTCGGATCCATAAAGTTCCGGTATGCCGCTACCTTCTCTTCAGAGAGATCCAGACCTACTGTGTGGAATTTCTTTCCAAACTCGACCGCTAAAGGCAAGCCGACATAACCTAAACCAACGACTGCTATTTTCATCTTAAGAACTTCTTTCTTCTATTGACCGAGCAGACCCGGTACGCACCAATATTCCCCGCTTGACACTACTAAAGAACGCGTCTGCCTGACATGACGTAGTCTGAGAGACGGCATTAGAAGCTCGGTAACCCTCCTGCACCCTTAATCTCGAAGCGCCATATCGGTTTTTTACATACCGTACAATAGGCCAAAGAGCTTAATCAAAAGTATATAGATTACGAGGGCTAGTTTACTATTTCAGCAATGGTTAGGTATATATAGCTTCACTAGTAACTGCGAAATATAAGCTCGATTTTATAATAAGCACTAAAAAGTAGTGATTACCTTGAACTGGAAAAATAAATGCAGTTTCTTTGCAAGAATAAACTCTTTTCGATCCTGTATTTTTTGACGGTACTTGCAGTTCTTATAGCGGTATACAAACTGGGTTTCAAGGAAGCTGTTAACCAAATAACTAGCGAGCCAGAACGTTTGAGAGATGTAACTTTCCGCATATGGGACAACTACGATCCATCTAATCATGGCTTTCTTGTTTTTTATTCGTTAGAGGATTTTAAAAAAAATATTGCATATTCAAATCATTCAACAGCATATTTGTTGTATATGTATGTTCTTTATAAAATAGAAATGCTAATTCCTGCTTTTCAGATGCGAGTAGTTAGCGCCTTGATCAATATGCTCTCGCTGGCTGGAGCAGTGTTTTATATAATTGCTAACATCACCAAAAAAAGCATCAGTCTTAATAAGGGCTTTCTTGTTTTGCTTTCGGTAATTTTTATGCTGTCGATGCCTGGCTATTGGATTTCAGTGGCTCGATTTAATGTTGATAACGCGTTCCCATTGATTTTTACCATATTGGTATTACTCGCTTTTTTTATTTGGAAAGATAAAGGAGGTGGCAAAAGGGTTTGGGGCTCACTTTTATTATTCGCGATATTTTCCCCTATTTCAACAGTAGTTACTGGGTTAGCGCTGTACCTATATTCGTTTCGATATGACGGTCTCAATATAAAGCTATTTAAGTTGGCATCTGTATCTGTATTAATAGGGTGTGTATTTTACCTCCAGGCACCTATTTTATTGAAGATTCTTGGTTTTACGTCGTCAAACAGTGGATGGCTATTTAGGTCTGGACTTGATGGCAACTCTGCTTACTTTTCTAATGCATTTTTGTCTGTTGTTTCGCCGCACTTCCCTAGACCTCTCCATATTATTGCCATCCCTATTTTATTGCTTCTCGCGCAGGTAGTGTATTCCCGATCAGCTGCTGGTATCGCGAAACTGGAAGGTGAAGATCGCGATGAGGGCATGACTTCCTCAGGTATGGAAGTTTTCAATTTTCTTATTTTTTCTCAATACATATTTACATTGCTGCTTTGGCCACAAGCAATTTCTATTCACCCTTACCTTTATGACTACATATTTCTCGCTCCCACTTCGGTGCTAATTATTTTAAATTTTTTAAACTTTCCAGGGCATTTTTATCTTTTGCGACTATGGGTATTAATACTGCTTTTCTTAATATCTTTTAATTTTCAGCAAATAGCACAGTCAAAGTGCGATGGTTGTTACTACCCCGCTTGGGGCGCAAGTAATTGAGGTCTTATTGGTGAAAAAAATCGCCATCCTTCAATCCAACTACATACCCTGGAAAGGCTACTTCGACATGATCGCCGCCGCGGATGAATTTATCCTTTACGATGACATGCAGTACACGCGGAGGGACTGGCGCAACCGGAATCAGATTAAAACACCAAATGGTGTGGAGTGGCTTACGGTTCCCGTTCAAGTCAAGGGCAAGTATAAGCAGAGGATAAATGAAACTATGATCGATGGGTCTGACTGGGCCTTAGCACATTGGAAAGCATTGGTACAAAACTATTCTCGCGCGCAACATTTTGATGAAGTTGCGACATGGCTTGAGCCTCTTTACATTCAGCGTTACACCCATATCTCACAACTGAATCGCCGCTTCATCGAGGCAATCTGTCATTACCTAGATATTAAAACTACCATTTCCAATTCATCGGACTTCACTCTGCTTGACGGTAAGACCGAACGTTTGGCCGATCTTTGTATGCAGGCTGGCGGCACCGAATATATCTCAGGCCCTTCGGCCAAGAATTACGTGGATGAACACATCTTTGATGATATGGGCATTAAACTTACATGGTTTGATTACGTGGGCTACCCACAATACCCGCAACTTTGGGGTGAATTCACTCATGGAGTCACGATTCTCGACTTGCTGTTTAATTGCGGCAAGGATGCTCGTCGATATATGAGGTATGTATGCAAATGAAGCTTTCGATTGTTGCAACACTTTACCAATCCGCACCCTACATCATCGAGTTTTATGAACGAGCGAGCGCCGCTGCTCAGCGGTTGGTAGGAGATAATTATGAGATTGTCTTAGTGAACGATGGCTCCCCCGATAACAGTCTTGATATTGCAGTTCAGTTAAGCCAGGGTGATTCCTGCGTCACAGTGGTTGACTTGTCGCGGAATTTTGGTCACCACAAAGCCATGATGACCGGTTTGGTACACGCTTCGGGGGAGCGTGTATTTCTTATCGACAGCGATCTGGAGGAGGAGCCCGAATGGTTAGATATTTTTTCGGAAAAAATGGCCAGCGAAACGTGCGACGTGGTGTTTGGCGTACAGGTGCAGCGCAAAGGTGGTTTTTTTGAGCAAGTGACGGGTAGATTTTTTTACCCCTTGTTTCGGATGATGACGGGCATTGCACAACCCAATAATATTGTTACTGCTAGGTTGATGTCCAAGCGTTATGTAGATGCCTTGCTGCAACACCAAGAGCGCGAGTTGAATATTGGCGGCTTGTGGATCATTACTGGCTTCAAGCAATGCCAGCAAACTGTGCTCAAGCATGCCAGCAGCCCGACCACTTACTCTCAGTCACACAAATTCAGTCACTTTGTTAATGCAGTCACTTCTTTCAGTAGTTTGCCCTTGGTATTTACGTTTTACTCGGGATTGGTTATTTCACTCTCCGCATTGGGTTATATCGCGTACCTGACTTTCAGATATTTGTTTATAGCATCACCGCCAGGTGGGTACACTTCGATTATCGCTTCAATATGGCTTTTTTCTGGGTTGATTATTTTCTTCGTCGGTATACAAGGCATTTATATTGCCAAGGTTTTCTCTGAGGTGAAGCAACGCCCTTACACAATTGTTCGCCAAATATATAAACTTGTCCCAAATCAGACTTAAAAAAAGATCATCGTGCCTATTATTCCAACAAAGTCCTATGGCGTTCTCCAGCAGAATCAGTGTTGCTCGACGCTTGATGAAGCCGCTGAGCAAGTTAAAAATCTGGGCTATGCTATTATCGACGCAGGCTACACAGCAGATGAACTACAAAGTCTTTCAAAAGAGTTCAACCGCACCCGGACCAACTATGTTAATACATATGGCGAGTCCAAGCTGAAGAGTTTAAATGAGTTTCATACCATTCGTTCACCGCTAACGCATGGCGGGGCAGCATTTTTAAAACTTGCGCTGAATGCGAATTTATTGTCTATAGTGAAAGAATTAATTGCTGGCAAATTTATTCTCAATCAACAAAATGGAGTTATTAACCCTCCAAAGGAGGGCTATAACCAAGGTGCATGGCACCGCGATCTGCCATACCAGCATTTTGTATCTTCGCAGCCGCTAGCCATCAATGCTTTATTTTGCGTAGACGATTTCACATTTGAGAACGGAGCCACCTTTGTGCTACCATCATCACACAAGTATGAGGTTTTTCCTTCGGTCAGCTATATCCAGAGAAATGCAATTCAAGTTGCCGCAAAAGCAGGTTCATTTATCTTGCTTGACTGTATGGTGTTTCATGCGGGTGGGTTTAACAATACAAAAGAAGAGCGCCGTGCGGTGAACCATGTTTATACCATTCCATTTTTCAAGCAGCAAATTAATATCCCAAAGAATATAGCGCACTTTGAAAAATTATCTGCAGAGGCTAAAGATTTATTGGGTTTAAATTATATTGAGCCAGCGTCGGTTGCCGATTATCTTGATTCGCGAAATTCCAAAGATACTGATCCAACTTAAATTGCAACTAAAGGCTAGGTAACAATATGGTGCTACCGCCGGGAACGTTGCTTCAATTAATGTATCTACAGGAACGCATACGTTTAATTGTGCCGGGTCGTTTTATAGAGATCGGACCAGGGAGCGGAGAAATTACAAAGCTCCTATTGGATCACGGTTGGAGCGGATACGCATACGACCTGGAGGAAAAAACTGTCGCGGCGCTTAAAGAGCGTTTTGCCAATGAAGTCGCCATACGCAGTTTGACGCCCATCCATGATAGTTTCCACTCTGCAACGCTGCCCAACTCTGAAAAAGTAGACTTGATTATCTCAAGTATGGTGATGGAGCACCTGGAAGATGGGGAGCAAATTACTTTTATGCAAAGGGCGTCGGAGAGGCTTAAGTTAGGTGGTATGCTGATTGGTTTAGTGCCAGCATCTCCCGCTGATTGGGGTATTGAAGACGACATCGCCGGACATTACAGACGCTACACGAAAGAAAGTATTACCAGCTTAATGGCATCTACGGGCTGGAAAGTCCAGCACATGGCTGCCTTGACATTCCCGGTATCTAATCTATTGTTGCCAATATCAAATTTTTTAGTGAATCGGAGTGAGCGCTCAAAATTAACCTTATCACCGCTAGAAAGAACCAAGCAATCAGGTCAACGTCAGGTCAAGTTTAAAACCTATTTCCCCGCAATGCTTGGACTGCTACTTAATAAGATAACTCTATTCCCTTTGCATTTGCTTCAAAAAATGTTCACCAAATCTGATCATGCACTTGTACTCTACTTTGAGGCGTATTTAAGCCCAGGTGCCAATAAAAAATGATCAACTTTGCTAATACAGCGCTTGCATCAGAGGTCTCAGCGCATTACTCAGCAAAGTTTGCCGAACATGGCAAGACAGCCAGTGGCAAGGATTGGAATGGTGAGGAGATTTGGAAGCTTATTTTTTCCATAGGCTCTTTTTTAATCATTGACCTCGATTATGGCTACATTACTCTACATAACTGTTTGACCAATGAGAAAGCAAGTTTTTCTTATGAGGGTGTTAGTGTGTTCGACGACTTGGATCAAGTCTCTTTACAACGCTACCAAAGTAATGTGCAAGCCCGTTTTATTTTAGTCGGTGAGTCGACTCAAGTCGCTGATTTCGGCGTAAAGAATGTTATCTTTAATGTCGTCATTGGCAGATCTGATGACGAATGAATATGTTGAGTTCATAATGGATTTACTTGACCAAAAAAGCGATGTTGGTTCCGTCTTCAACCACCTGACGTCCTATTTTGATAAAAACAAGATGCTCAACTATCTTTATAGTGTTGATCCTTGTGTGCTGTTATCTGCTCAATGTGGTGCTGCTCCGCGATTATGGTTTACATGATGAATTCACGATCCTAGTAAGGAAGTATTAATGAAAAAATCACTAGTAATCTTTGGTACTGCTGAAGTCGCCCAACTAGCACATTTTTATTTCAGCACTGACTCAGAATATGAAGTAGTTGCATTTACGGTTGATGCTGACTATCGAATGGAAAGAAAATTTTGCGATCTCCCGGTAATTGCATTTGAGGAGGTAACTAAATACTACACGCCAGAGCAATGTGAGATTTTTATTGCCCTCGGCTATTCCAAACTCAATGCAATTCGGAGGGAGAAATATCTAGCAGCCAAGGCATTGGGATATCGAATAGCCAGCTTCATTAGTTCGCATGCCACGTTGCTCAATGAGGGTCAAGTTGGTGAGAATTGTTTAATATTGGAAGACAATACTATTCAACCGTTCGTCACCATCGGAAATAATGTCACACTTTGGAGTGGCAATCATATTGGTCACCACTCAACTATTAGGGATCACTGTTTCATTGCATCTCATGTGGTAGTTTCAGGTGGTGTTGATGTGGGTGAGCAATGCTTTATAGGTGTAAATGCAACGCTGCGCGACCATATCAAGGTCGGTGAAAGGTGTGTAATTGGCGCCGGCGCCTTGCTACTTGGGGATGCAGAATCTGAGGGGATTTATATTGGCGCCGCTACAGACCGTGCTAAAGCGCCGAGCACAAGGCTAAGAGGGATTTGAGCATGAAGTGGCAAAAATGCGGTCTACTGTATTGTCCTTCTGGGGCTGACCGACACCCCAAACTGCTGTCACACGCCGCAAATCCCCTGCCGGTATTGATTCATGGGGATGTCTATCGTATTTTTTTTAGCGGCAGGGATGCTAATAACCGATCTTCTGTAGGTGCAGTCGATGTCGATATCGTCAGACGTAAAATCATTAAAGAGCATAACCAACCTTTTTTTGAGAATGGACCTGAAGGAAGTTTTTATGCCGATGGCGTGAGCATTGGCAACTGCTATGAAGTAGATGGAAAACATTACATGCTGTTTATGGGATGGCAGACGCCGCAAAGCAAACATTGGCGAGGTGATGTGGGTCGTCTGATAGTAAAATCAGATCTGACTTTAGAGTTGGATAGTGATGCCCCTTTAATGACTTCAAACGTTGTCGATCCGATTAGCCTTTCTTACCCATGGGTGCTTGGAGGCGAAATGGGTGGATTCAGGATGTGGTACGGCACAACATTAACATGGGATGCTGGCAATGGTGAGATGTTGCATGTAATTAACTGTGCGTCATCCGCTGATGGGCATCACTGGAGTCGTGAAGGTCTAGCTGTTCCCTATAAGCTCGGTATAGCCCAAGCGTTTTCAAGACCTGCTGTAGTTCGTGATGCTAAAGGTGAATATGCGATGTGGTTTTCCTATCGTGGTGGTATGGGGCAGAAATACCGCATTGGATATGCCATCAGCAAAGATGGTAAGTCATGGGTATTGGCTTTAAATGAAGCAGGAATCGATGTTTCGGCTGATGGCTGGGACTCAGAAATGATAGAGTACCCATTCATTTTTGACCATAAAGGTCAGCGATACATGCTCTACAACGGGAATGGATATGGTTTGACTGGATTTGGTTTGGCCGTTCAAGCCTTGAAAGCTTGAGGGAAGCGAAAAAATGTGAAAAACTACCTATTAATTTTGCGGATTGTGCTTTTGGTGACATCTAACCAGTTGATTTTGAAGTTACGATCTAATAGAATAAGGTCTCATGTAAACATCGCAACTTTAGAGCGTCCCGCCATATTTGCCCGATCCAACAATCTTATTAGCATTCGCAGCGGCTTTGCTGAATTCATTTGCCAAGCCTTTATGGTTGCGCAACTGCCGTTGAAAGTGACATTTCCCGCGTACATCGATAATATATTTACAATGACGTTCTTTGGCGGTCGGTTTTTTCTGTCAGAAACGCTTATTGAAAAAACAATCTCTGCCATCTTATTCATCTTTTGTGGCATTGCCTTGGGTATGGGCCTAGATGTCTGATGTGCTGGAGCCAGATTCAATCGAGTGGTGGCTGGCTGATGTTCGTGCTTTTATTATGGACGCAGCTCCATCGCTACTTCCCCTTTTCGATATCTATTCAGCGGAAGCCATATTCGGTCGGCGTTTTATTGCCTCAGATTTAGAGCGTTTGCAACCGGGGGCAAGAATCATCGAAGTTGGTGCTGGTTTGCTATTGCTCAGTTGCCAACTGGTCAGGGAGGGGTTTCATGTCACTGCACTTGAGCCAACTGCTTCGGGATTTTCGCATTTTGAGCAGATGCGGCGGATGGTGCAGCAAAGAGCAACCATGTTAGGGTTCAGTCCTAAAGTTCTAGATCTAAATGCCGAAAATTTAACTACACATAATTGTTTTGATTATGCGTTTTCAATAAATGTGATGGAGCATGTGGATAATGTTGCACTAGTTTTTGCCAATGTTGGGCGAAGTCTAGTTATTGGGGCAAGCTATAGATTTACTTGCCCAAATTATCTGTTTCCATATGAGCCCCATTTCAACATTCCGACCTTGTTTTCTAAACGACTTACAGAAATAGTGCTAAGTCAAAAAATACTCAGTAGTAGAGATATTCCAGATCCTTTGGGTTTGTGGAAGTCGCTTAATTGGATCAGCGTTGTGCAGGTACACAGAATCTCTAAAAAGCTTCCATGGATACGGGTTACTTTCAATCCTCTTTTATTGGTATCGACACTAGAGCGTATTTCCTCTGATAGAAATTTTTCAAATCGCCGCTCACCAACCATGCGCAAGTTACTGATACTATTTGTGGGATTACAACTGCATCATCTGCTCCGGTTTATGCCCGCTATACTCCAACCGGTCATGGACTGCAGGGTAGAAAAAATTTCTGATTCGGGGGTTTATTGATGGCCCAGATAACTCATGGCATAAGGGCAATTTTGTCTCACCCATCCATTTATAGAGTATTTCAGTCCATGATGGGCGCTCATCAAGGTCGCAAGTGGTTTGTTGAAAATTTTGTTAAGTCATTTCCTGGGATGAAGGTTCTTGATATAGGTTGTGGTCCGGCAGACATTTTGGCTTATATGCCAGGAGTTGATTATTATGGGTTTGATGTCGACGGTGCTTATATTAAGCATGCACATAAAAAATTTGGCCCACGTGGAAAATTTCACTGTAAGCAACTACAAATTACAGATTTAGAATCTTTACCATTATTTGATATTGTTCTTGCGCTCGGTTTACTTCATCATCTAGACGATTCTGTTGCGGCAGACGTCATCCGCCTCGCTACTAAAGCACTGAAACCAGGTGGCAGGTTTTTGACAATTGACCCATGCTTTGATCCTTTACAAAATCCTATTGCTCGTTTACTGATTCGTGGAGACAGAGGCCAGAATATACGAGATAAGACTGGTTATGAAGCCTTGGCTAGTGTTTTTTTTGAATCACCACGAGTTGAAGTGCATCATAGAGCATGGATTCCGTATACGCACTGCATCATGGTATGCCAGCAATGAAGATCCCCTTTAACAGGCCTTACTTGACAGGCAAGGAGATGTCTTACATTGCCGAGGCAAAATTTAATAATATGCTAGCGGGTGATGGTTCATTCACCAAGCGTTGCCATCAATGGCTCGAGCAATACAGCGACTGCAAGAAGGTATTGTTGACTAACTCTTGCACTGCTGCGCTAGAAATGGCGGCCTTATTGATTAACGTTCAGCCGGGTGATGAAATCATCATGCCGTCCTATACTTTTGTTTCCACGGCGAATGCTTTCGTACTACGCGGCGGCGTGCCGGTATTTGTAGATATCCGTGAAGACACTCTGAATCTTGACGAGCGCCTTATCGAAGCAGCCATTACCCCGCGTACTAGGGCAATAGTACCAGTGCACTATGCCGGCGTGGCCTGCGAGATGAATTCCATTATGGATATCGCTATGCATCATAAGCTAAAAGTAATTGAAGATGCTGCTCAAGGTGTTATGGCTAGTTATAAAGGACGCTCATTGGGTAGTATCGGAGACCTTGGTGCCTATAGTTTCCATGAAACAAAGAATGTAATTTCAGGTGAGGGGGGTGCGTTGCTGGTCAATGATCCCGAGTTGGCTTTGCGAGCAGAAATTATTCGAGAAAAAGGTACTGACCGTAGCCGTTATTTCCGAGGTGAAGTTGACAAGTATACGTGGCAAGAAATTGGTTCTTCATTTCTGCCTGGAGAAATAGTGGCTGCATTTCTTTTGGCGCAGCTTGAAGAGGCTGATCGAATCACTAAAGAGCGTCTGGCGATTTGGCGTCATTATCATAGGTTGCTTGAACCCCTAGAGTCCAAAGGTATCCTCCGTCGCCCAATCGTACCTGACGATTGTCAGCACAATGCACATATGTACTATTTTTTGCTGGCACCAGGAACTGATCGGGAGAAGGTGCTTCAGGGGTTCAAGAATAGGGATATAAATTCAGTATTTCACTATGTACCATTGCATTCATCACCTGCTGGTCGGAGATTTGGCCGCGTAAATGGGTCGATGGCAAACACTAATGCTCAATCTGAACGCTTGATACGTCTCCCTTTGTGGGTAGGCTTGACAGAGCAACAGCAAGACAAAGTTGTACAAGTCTTAAAAAGTGTAACTATGCATAGGTAGAGCAAATTATCAATCGTCCTCATATTAAGGTATTAGCATTATGCTATGTTAATTTCATCCTTCTTAAAGGTATTTGATTCTAATATTTATAATTACATTGTGCCAATTAATGCAACTAAGCAATCTCTATTAAATCTACCTCGCTCAGCGAAGCGTGGTTTGGTGATCGTTTCTGATGCTCTTATTTCTGGGTTTAGTGTTTGGCTTGCATTTGGACTTCGATTGGATCAATGGGGTTATTTTCACGGCAATCAATGGATAGTATTGATTGCCGCAATTGGATTTTCATTGCCCCTCTTTATTTTCTTTGGCTTATATCGAGCTATTTTTAGATACATTGGCTCAGCTGCGTTTGCCTCAATAGTGCGTGTTTTTATCATATATGGCACCTTATTTTTCTGTACATTTACACTCCTTGGCATAGATGGCGTGCCTCGCTCAATTGGGGTAATTCAGCCAATTGTTCTCTTTATTGGGATTGGCGCAAGTCGATATTTTGTTCGTCATTGGTTGGGTAGTATTAATAACTTTCAAAAATTATTTCATAGCGCTCAACCGAATGCATTAATTTATGGTGCTGGCGCTGCGGGCCGTCAATTGGCAGTTAGCTTAACGAGTAGCCAAGAAATGGTGGTCAAAGGTTTTATTGATGATGACCCTCAATTGCATAGGAGCACTATTAATGGACTTCATGTGTACGCTAGTACTGATTTACAAGGTCTAATCCATCGTTTAGATGTTACCGATGTGTTATTGGCCATTCCTTCGGCTAATCAGAGTCGCAGAAGCGCAATTATTAACTCATTAGGGGGGTGCGGGGTTCGCGTTCGAACATTGCCTGGATTGAATGATTTAGCTTCTGGTCGAGTCAGAATTTCGGACTTACATGATTTGGATATGAATGACTTGCTTGGGCGGGAGGTTGTCCCGCCCCAAGTTGAGTTACTTGAAAAAAATATCCGTAATCAAGTCGTTTTGGTTAGTGGGGCTGGGGGCTCAATTGGCAGTGAATTATGTCGCCAGATTATTAGGTTCTCCCCTAAGGCATTGATTCTGCTTGATATAAGCGAGCACTCCCTTTATTTAATCTATGAAGAATTGAAGACGGCACTTATTGATTTAGATGATAGCTGTTCTGAGCCGATCAGAGATGGCGCTGAATTTTCTCCCTCGTTGATGCCAATAAAGTTAATACCCTGCATAGCTTCAGTGCGTGATGGTGAATTATTGATGAAAATTTTTAAGGCCCATCAACCTACTACTGTTTTTCATACTGCTGCTTATAAGCATGTTCCCTTGGTAGAGCAAAATCCTGCGGAAGGTATTCGCAATAATGTGTTCGGGACTTTCACTTGCGCACAGGTGAGCTTGGAGTGTGGCGTACCCCACTTTATTCTGGTGAGTACTGATAAAGCGGTTAGACCTACCAATGTTATGGGGGCAAGTAAACGCATTGCTGAGCTTGTTTTACAAGCAATGGCGGATATTTCTTTTAAGGGCGAACATTCAACTACATTTTCAATGGTTAGATTTGGCAATGTACTTGGCTCCTCTGGTTCCGTAGCGCCACTTTTTAGTTCCCAAATTGCAGCTGGTGGACCTATTACTTTGACGCATTTTGAGGTAACACGTTATTTTATGACTATTCCCGAGGCGGCTCAGCTGGTAATTCAAGCTAGCGCAATGGCCAGCGGTGGAGATGTTTTTGTCTTAAATATGGGCGAGCCCATACGAATTTATGATTTGGCTGTACGTATGGTTTATTTATCAGGCCTATTGGTTAAGGATGATGCCCATCCTAACGGCGATATTGAAATTAAGGTCACTGGTTTGCGCCCAGGGGAAAAGCTCTACGAGGAGCTCCTCATTGGCGATAGCCCGCGGGCAACTAATCACCCTAAAATCATGAAGGCGCATGAAGAGTTTTTGCCATGGGATCAGCTGCAACAGGAGCTTGAAAAGCTTAACTTAGCTTTGAATGCAAATGATAGCAAGTTGATTAGAAGTATGCTCATAAGATTAGTCCCTGGCTACCAGCCTAATCGCGATGGAGTGGATTATGAGCATTCTATTTAAGATTAAAGCTTGCACAATTATCTTGATATACGCTAAAGTTGCGATGAACTATGTCAGCTAATCAACTTCTCTCTGAACTTAAGCAATTTTTTGTAAATTCATTTACAGATCGCGTCTAACAAGAGAAAATTTTGCATTCAATTCTTGAAGAAATACCTAATCCAAGAGATTCTGGCCTATTCAAGATTTTATGCAGTTGCACCCAGATTGGTCTAGATGCGTTTGCTTTAGACGAGTCCAATGTTCTTGTTGCCAATCAGCTTATTGGTTTGCATGCTGCTACTATCCGCAAATACCTATACCAAAAAAATAATTGAGCACATTAATATTGCTTCTTGGGCGCTAGAAAAAATTCAAGCGGGTATGGCTAAAGTTTTTTAAGATTACACTTTAATTCGGTTTTCTCAGCTTTATTGTCCTCTTTAATATCGTAGTAGAGATATTTAGACCTTTAGACCTAGATTAATGTTCTCACTGTATATTCTGCTAAGTTGGGATTAAGAGCCTTTTAAATTCCGATCTAATTGGGGATTTTTTTAAATTCTTGCGCAAAAAACCGGGTAGGACTGTAATCTACTTCTCTAGGTGCTTTCTTGAGGTTCGCTCTTTGTATTCGGTGGCGGTTGCAGGGCCAATACGATAGACAGCTTTTGCATGAGATTTTGTAATG
Source organism: Polynucleobacter sp. MWH-HuK1 (assembly GCF_018881815.1). Lineage (GTDB taxonomy): Bacteria > Pseudomonadota > Gammaproteobacteria > Burkholderiales > Burkholderiaceae > Polynucleobacter. The sequence continues at coordinate 12,201 of NZ_JACVPP010000001.1, read as the reverse complement.
ACATCCTAAATATTAATAAATAATTCAATAAAATCAATTGCTTAAATACTTATTGGGGGATTTTTAGTGTGTTGATAATGCAGTTGCCTTTTCCAAGGCTGCCCAGCCCCGAAATTGCCATTCCTGGAGCTTTCAAATCAAGAAAATTCCTTTAAAATTAAGAACTAAACAATAAAAATATCTATTCATAATCGAACGCTCCGAGATGGCAATGATCTTGGTGGTTTTGATGGTGCTGGCGGTAGATTTACCTTATGGCTCAAATAAACGTCCTCATTGATGCAGCGAGAGCAGTAGTTCAGTCTACTAGCTCTGCTGTTGGCGTTTCTGCGGCAAATGCAAATTTAGTTGCCGTTGCAGGCGCATTGTCTGGTATGCAAATGTCTGGCTATGATGTAGTTGATCCTCGCATGTTTGATGCCCTACCCGCTCCTTCTGAAACGGTTGGCGCGGTCGCGGATATAGCAAGCGAAACAAGCCATTACATTCCTAGTCAATTTGCTTACCAAGGGGTAGAGCAGAATATTTTTTCAGGTCTAGTGAATCCTGATGCAACTTTCGATTTTCAGAATTTCTTTGTAGATGCTCCGATTCAAGCTAGACCACTCAGTGCTAATTTTCAATTTAATGATTTCGCATTAGAGTCTGACAGTTTGTTTGATCCAAGTCACCCTGATGGGGCCGGCATTGGCCCAGGTGATGAGTCTGGTAGTGAATCTGATAGCGCTGATAAATCTCAGCGTGGTTCTACGGGCGCTGAAGATGCTGAAAAAGCCGATGCAGAAGTGCTTGCTTCTGAATCTATGCTTGGTGATGGTGCAGCACAATTTAACGCGGGCTTTCAGGGCCTCAAGGGCGGAATTGCGCAAGCTTCTAGTACGGCAGCTAACAGCATTAATTACGCTTCATCAGCATCTAGCCCATACGCTTACAGTTCTTTTTATAACTCTTTTGATGGCTCCTCTTCAGCAATCCAAGACGATCTCTTAATTGAGCCAAGCGGGTTTATTTATTTAAGCTCCGGGTCTGGCGATGTGGTAGAAGGCACGCGTTATGCCGATACTTTATTTGGTTCATTGTCTGGTGGCGATACCTTAATTGGCGGCGCGGGAAGTGATACTTATGCCATTTATTCAAACTCCACACTGTTAATTGAAGATGCAGCTGGTGGTTCAAGCGATACTGCATATATTGGCGTTGAAAATTATCTGGGTACTGCAGGCATTGAGAATATTGCTGCAATTGATACTGAGGCTTATGCAACCCAAGCTAGTACTGCAGGCCCTTATTTAACTGGTCTGGATACTGGCTGGCGCATCAATGGATCGGCAGATGCACAAACTCTCAGCGGCTTATATGGGGCGGATATTCTGAATGGCGGCGGCGGTAATGATCTGTTAATTGGTGGCGCAGGCGACGATGTTTATATCTATACCGGTAGTGAAATCATCATAGAGAATACATCCCAAGGTCACGACATTGTGCAGGCCTCTGTGGACTACACCTTATCTAGCAATATTGAGGTCGCTATAGCAAATGAAAATGCTAGCGACGTAAATTTAGTTGGTAATTCACTAGATAATTTATTGGTAGGCAATGATGCCGTTAACAATCTTAGTGGCGGCGCTGGTTCGGATACCTTAGTCAGTGGTAGCGGTGGGGATATTTTGACGGGTGGATTAGGTTCAGATACCTTTATTTTGAATAGTCAAGATAGCTTCCTGGGTGAGATTACTGACTTTGAATCTGGTCAAGATCACATCTCACTTTTAAATACTGATCCAAGTGTGACGCTTTCAATGGCACCTTCAGATGGCTTTACTGGAGTAGCCGGTCAATTATGGTCGGTGGATGGCGGCCTACAGATTGATTGGGACGGCGATGCCCAATTTGATGCACTCTTACTGATTAATGAGGCGCCAACCTTGGCAGATTTAACCCTCGTTGATCACAACCATATTCCGTACTTTTAGGAATTATGAGTACGCAAAGTCTTGCGCAAGATCAATTGCAAAGTGCCAGCTTAACCCCATATCAGCGAATTGCCAAGCTGATTGGTCAAGGCCAGCATGATCAAGCCATCAAAGAGCTTAGTGCATTAGATAAAAAAGCCCTACTATCCAATCATGCTTTGCTAAATGCTTATGGCGTTGCGTTGCGAAGCACGGGTAAGCCAGAAGCAGCTATTCAGATGTATCACTTGGCATTAAAGCTTGATAGCAAACAAGGTGGCACATGGTCAAATTTGGGTAATGCTTTAAAGGATTCAAACTACCCGATGGCCTCCATGAGTGCGCACCGCTACGCACTAGATTTGGCGGAGAAACCTGAAGGCAAGCTTTGGCATAACTATGGCATTGCCTTGGCTATGGCTGGAGATCATGCAGGTGCAATTGAGGCCTTGCAAGCTGCTATTGAAATTGATCCCAACAAACAAGGTTTGCGATGGGATCTTGCGCGCTCACAATTAGCACTTAAAGATTACCGAAATGGTTTTGAAAATTATCAATATCGTTGGAATATGGAGGAGGCGCCCCCAAGACGAGTCTTTGGTAAAGAGTGGGACGGACAGCAGTTAAGTGATGAAGTGTTGTTTGTGTATGCTGAGCAGGGTTTTGGTGATTACATTCAGTGCGCCCGTTACCTGCCGCTATTACTGAAAAGAGCACCAAATTTGTTGGTTGAAGTAAAGTCAGAGCTACGTCTTTTAATGGAACATTCTTTTCCAGATATTCAATTTGTTGATTATGTAGAGCATAAACAAGAGCGCACAGAAGGTTTCATTGCTTCACTTTTAGATTCTCCTCGTTTTTTTAAAGACGAACCAATACCCGGAGTAAATGGCTATCTCACTCCAGCACCAAGCCAACATGTTTATGGTGAGCGCTTACAAGCTCGTTTGAGTGATACTAAATCCCTCAAGGTTGGTATTGTCTGGTCTGGTAGTTTGACGTTTAAGCGGAATAACTATCGTTCAGCGCCATTAGATTGGTTTTTTAATCACTTTGTTTTGCCTGGCGTAAATCTTTTTTCTTTGCAGATGGGCCCGCGCTCAGAGGATTTGAAGAAATTGCCTTTAGCAGTAATTTCTAATGAGCTTATTCCCCATATTGAGAACTTTAATGACACGGCTTTGATATTACAGAAACTGGATTTGGTGATTATGACCTGCAGTAGTACAGCCCATCTTTGTGGTGCATTAAATGTTCCATGTTGGGTTTTGTTGGATAGTTCTCCGCATTGGTTATGGGGCCCAGACTCGACAACATCTGATTGGTATCAAAGTTTGACTTTATTTCGACAGCAATCTCCTGGAGATTGGCGCTCAGTATTTGATCGCGCTAGCGCACAGTTAATTTCTTTAGGGATGCAAAAAAAATATGAATGATTCACCGATCGTCAAGATCATGCGGGATCCATTGCTCTCGCGAACAATCATTGCTGCCGTTATTGCGGATGGCTTGTTATTGCTGCCATTTTTCTTTACATCCAATCTATTCAGTAAGATTTTGCCCTCCGGAAATTTGGTCTCCTTGGTGGTGTTGTTGATATTTTCTTTGGTCGCTTTGCGCTTAAGTAATACCTACGACCGCTTGAGGACCGCTGGCTTGCTCCTCATTCGTAGACGCATGTTAGAAGTTTTATCGCCACAAGAGGGAATCCTCCTATTTGCTCGTGGTCGCGAGGTAACGCCTCATATACGTCTTTTGCAATCTATCATGATTTCTCTACGATCAGGAGATTTTGTGGCGGTTGCAGGCGCTGCATTGCAAGTCTTTTTCCCAATTGCAGTGTTGGTCTTAACCTTATTTGTTAGCTTCAAGCTGTTCTTATTAATCTTATTATTTTTGCTGGGATATGGGTATATCTTCCAATTCAAAATGGCTCAGCAAAATAAGGGTGTGCAGAGCGATCGTTTAGCAGGGGTTCGTAAAAGCTGGTTCTATCGTTGGATGGGCTCATCCCCTAGACGCATGCGCTTTTATTTTGCAAGCCCTAAGTTAACATACTCCCCATGGTCTGGGGCGGCAGATGCGGCAAGAATGGGGACGTTTCGATACTCCGCATCTTTATTGCTTTTATCCTTAGCCGCATTTTTGATCATTGCAGATAACCTACCTACAGGATTTTTGCTGCCGATTTCATTCTTCTCGCAACGACTATTGCAGCCTGCTGAACGACTGCGTCAGATTTCATTGATCTTTAAGATATTTACTTTAGCTGCAGCTAATCCGCCGAAATCCTTGAGTGCGGCAAAGTTGAAAGCTACCAACGCATCCTCTTCCAATGCCCTCACTGTGATTGCGCAGCCTGCTTTACCTGAAGAGCCTGTTATGGACCCAAAGAAAAAGGTGGATAGCTTGCAGTTTGTGGCGCCTTTGGAGATTCATCAAGGTGAATTCAAGATAAAGCTTGCTGAATCATTCGAAGTTCAGGCTGGACAGATTTGTGTTGTATCTGCAGGGGTGGGTCAAGGAAAAACACTTTTACTGGAATCAATTTTAGGGATCCGAACAATGCATGTTGGGCGCATTGATTTGAAAACCCAATACTCTCAGCCCTGGGATTTAATTCGGTATATGAATCAATCTGATTTTTATGATGCAAATGAAGGGCTATCTTTTTACACTATCCGCTTGCACGATATTAAAAAAATTCTTACCAAGACTGTTGGCGAGCTTTTAGTGATTGATGATCCGATGATGGGTATGGATGCGAGGGCGCGTAATCAAGTAGTTGAGGGTTTGGCTGCGGCTAAGGCTGCTGGTGCAACCATGGTGATTGCTTCGAACGACCGTCAACTCGTTGACTTGTCGGATTGCTGGTTAACAATTAATGACGCAGGCGACATGCAGTTACGCAAGAAAGAAGCGTAAGCTTGAAGTTAATCCAGCCAGTTTGGCAATTTCTCTCGAAGATATTTTCTTTCATAGGAAAGTGCCTGCATTGGCTTAATAAAGTATTTCATCGGTATATTTTGACTCCAGCACGTCGCAAACGCGCGTTACGTATGGTTGCAAAGCTCAATAAGTTTTTAAAATACTTTAATGAGGGCTCCCGAGGTTTTTTAGCGATTAAACGAAATCGTAATGCCCTGGTGATGGGTTTATTTTTGGCAGTACTTCTGGTACCACTGAGTTCATCTGTGAACTTGATGGGTCAATTAGGGTTTGTGCAAAAAAAGTTACCGATTGAGACTTTAGAGGGCGGCATTATTCTGGAAGTAAGCGTTACTGACGGTCAGTTGGTAAACAAGGGTGATGTGCTTGCACTTTTGGATGAGCCTCGTATTAATTCAGAGCTCACCTCACAATTAAATAATGCAGCGGCTAAGGCTTGTAAGCTTGAGCGTTACCGAGCGATTGTGGAGTTATCAGATTTTCAAAGCCCTACCAATCTGGATCTCATCCCAGAGCAATATCTTGAGCGATATTGCGCTCATGAGAAGAAGGTTGCGGATGGTTTCGTCAATTCATATAAAGCTCGCATTGAAATTGCGCAAGGCCAGCTAGATCACACTACAGAGGATGTTGAGCGTACCGAAAAGGCTGTGATCAATGAAGAGCGACGTTTACAAATTCAAAAAGAAATTTATCAAAAGAAAAAAGAGTTAGTTCGTCAGAATTTCTATGCAGAAGCCGCTTTACTTGATCAAGAAAATCAAGTTATCAATGCAAAGCAAAGTTTGGCTTCTAAAAGTGTTGAGTTATCTGATCGAAAAAACAAACAACTTGATTTACAACGTCAGCTTTTAGATATCCGTTCTGAATTCTCTGATAAAAATCGTGCTGACTATGCTGCACTCATTTCGGATTTCGAATCGCAATATGCCGGCTTAAAGTACGCTTATCGCTCTAGCCAAAATTTGCGCATTGTTGCCCCGCAGACTGGCTACGTAACAGCCTTAAGGAAACTGCGTCCTGGCATCTTGCTGGCGCCACGTGAACCTCTCATGGAAATTGTGCCAACAGGCGAGGATTTGGTTGCTATTGCCACTTACAAACCGGCCGATCATGCGAATGTGCATGTTGGTCAAGATGCGATTGTTCGATTGCAAACCCATAATCAGAGTCTCTCACCAGAATTTCACGGCAGCGTTATTTCTGTAACTGCAGATGTAAGGCAAGAAACCCCGAATGATCCGCCTATGTATGAAGCGATTGTGAGTTTTCCTTGTGATGCGCATTGTCGTCAGCGGGCATTTCTTACTGCGGGAATACCGGTCGATGTCTATGTTTTAGGTCAACGACGCTCTCTGCTATCCTACTTAGTAAGTACGATGATGCGCGCAGGCAGGTCGGTATTGTCTGAGCCAAATTAATTAATTTTTTATTGGAGGTGGTATGAGTTTAGAAGGTGCAGACGTATATATCGACGGTGTTGGCGCTCTTTTCTTTAATGGCCAAGTGTTGAAAATTGATCTATTGACTTTATATCCAGACCCAAAGGAAAACACTAAGTTAAATCCCCGTCTAGCTGGAAGGCTTGCTATGCCGATAAATGCTGCAGTGCAACTAAGAGATAGTTTGAACCGCTTAGTGGCTGATTTGCAAAAGGCTCAAGAGCAAAATCAAAAGGCCAATCCAGCAACAGCTCAGGTCGAGTCTGCTGCTGAGGCTGATAAAAAAGCTAAAAAGTAAATTTATTTAATTAAATCAATAACTTATATAGTGTAATTTTATATTATCTCGGTTAATCTCAAATAGTTCTAAAGTTTTGAATTAATCCCTGCTCTTTATCTCAAAAAATACTAAAATCAATCAATATTCACTCTAAATTTAGGGTGGTGTTTGATTGATTCATTACTTGAGATATTGATATGGCAATAAACAATACCGCTCCTAGTTTTTTAAATGTGGGTGATGGTATCACCGGCATACAGTTTGGGGGTGCCGGCGTTTATTCGTATGCAACAAATCTGGCAACTTTGCCTAACGGCAATATCCTTGCTGCGCTCTCAACCAACATCACTAGCAATGCGCCGGTAGGCGTCGCTCTTTTTGATGCGAACGGTAATTTAGTTTTAGGTTTTGGAAATGATGGAGTAAATGATGGTGTAGTAAGTATGGCCACTACATCGAACGGCGGATCTGGTTTTCCAGTCATTGCTGTAGATGAAGCAACTAGTACCTTTGTGTTGGCTGGGCATCAGTCGATCACTAAATACAATTTTGATGGAACTAAAGTCACCTCATTTGGTTCTGGTGGCACCATCACTGAAAATCTTAATTCAACCTGGAGCAGCATTTCTGCTATTAATTTCAATTCAGCAGGCAAGCTCATTGTCACTCACAATAATGGCACGATCGCACGGTTTAACAGCGATGGTTCCGTAGATAATACTTTCGGTACTAGCGGGACTTTTTACGCAAGCAATGTTGATATCAGCACCCTACAGGCTGATGGAAAAATTCTGACGGCAAGCTGGAATGGTGTTGTTACTAGGTATAACGAAAACGGTAGCCTAGACAACACTTTTGTTCCTACAACCGTTGCATCCGCACGTATTTCCTCTTTAATTACGGATGGGCACTTTAATCCATCGGGATTAATTCAAGATGCTAATGGAAAAATACTAGTTAGCGGTACTGTTGGCGGGTCATCGATTGGTGGTAGCTATAGCTCTCAATTTGCTTTGGCTAGATTCAATGCCGATGGAAGTTTAGACACATCATTTGGCGGTACTGGAATCAAGAGTATTCCATTTGCAAGTAATAACTATGCAGAAGCTACATCTCTTGATTTGCAACCTGATGGCAAGATTTTAATCGGGGGTATGTCTAACGGTCCAACGGTAGTTCGTTTAAATAGCGATGGTTCTTTTGATACATCCTTTGGTAGTGGCGGAACTTCTGTTATTTCTTGGAGTGTTGGTATCAATCGTGCCTGGGATATCGCATTACAAGCTGATGGCAAGATTCTCGTTTCTGGCGATGGAAATTTAGGTTCGCAAGTTGTTCGCTTGACCTCTTCTGGGGTTCTTGATACTTCATTTAGCGCTAACCCAATCGCGAATGGCGCCGAGCTTAATGATGTTACTTATCGCGCAGGTACTTCAGCAATTCCGATTGCTCCTGCCGGACTCATTGTTAGTGATTCGGGTTTAGCTGCACAAGGTAATTTTGCAGGCTCTAGTGTCACCCTCGCGAGAAATGGTGGCGCAAACTCCCAAGATGTCTTTTCAACATTTGGTGGCCGTATATCCGCCTTAAATCAAGGCGGCTCTATATTGCTTGATGGTGAGTCCATTGGTACGGTTACACAAAACTCAGCCGGCACACTCAGTCTTTTATTTAATAGCTCAGCAAGTCAGGCTGAAGTTAATACGGTTTTAAATTCCATCGCCTACTCCAACTCGAATGCTTCTGCTACAACTGAAGATATTCGCATTAATTGGGTATTTTCAGATGGCAATACCTCTGGCCAAGGTAGCGGTGGGGCGTTAAGCACCAATGCTTATACTACGATTGCCCTCACCTCTGCTCAGGGCAGTGCTCCCATTTATGTCGATTTAACCCTCAATCAGTGGGAGCGCGATTCTGATACCTCTACCGTTCGTGGTGGACCAAACGGTTACTACTACAATTCAAGTGACAACTCATGGTCCTCCCAATTTTATCGCTGGCCGGATCCTACAAACCCAAGCTGGATTACTAATCGAGTCACGTTGTCGCAAGATGGTAATTCGGCGATATTGCCACCTGCAAACCAAATTCAAAAAATTGGCCAGCCACTTTCCTATGGTTATTGGGAAAATGTCAATGGTATAAATGTACAGCAGCCAACCATCAACGATCTCAATGCTGATTTGGGAATGTTGCGTATTCATGCGCTTGGTAGCTATCCGACTGCCCAGCTAGACTTTGCTCCATGGGTGGATGCTAATACTCTGCCTACCTATTTTTCCCTTACTGCAGATGGAGCGGCGAAAACGGTAAATTGGGTTAGTCTTCCCGCATTTTGGGACTATAACGAGAGTACTAATAGCTCACAGCAAATTACCGGATTAAAAGCTAAGGTTGTTGCTGGTTTAAACAATAGCGGTAACTACGATCTTCTGATTGGCCATTTTGATTCTGCAGGCAATCTACTCAATGATTTAACTGGCGCTCAAATGAGCGAGATCTTTCGCCAAATTAATCTGATAGATACCAGCACAACACCTTTACAAGCTGCGTATTCATTTAACATACAGGTTAGTAATAATGCACAGCTTTCAAATTTAAATGGTGCTACATGGTATGGTGCATCAGGCCCTGGTCAGGCCGATAAGACAACTGTTTATTACGATACTTTAGCGCCTGTTCAAAGTAAGTTGTATGTTGCTGAGACCAGCATGTTCTTGGCCATGAATGGCACTGGAACTTCCAGTAACAGTCCAGGTAATGTTGCTCAATCACAGTGGCAGGGTGTAGTTGATGCGAAGTTATTGCCACGTTTTACTGCAACAGTTGATGGTGTTCAGGTTGATATTGTTGGCATTAAATCACAATGGAATGGATATGAGCTTAATTTAGCGAAATCTATCATTCCCGGAAAGACAGTTTCTCTTACATATACACCGCCAGCGGGCTCTACAGGAATCAATCAGTTAGATGGTGTTATACAAGATGAAGCCGGTAATGATGCTGCTGCATTCACAATCTCAGGCGTTGCATCAGCAACCCCTACGAGTCAAGTCACCTTTGCGAATTACACAGCAATAGGATTTACTAATGATGAGAACTCAAATAGCAATGGCTATTTTAGTGGTGGTGGTTTGGATATTAGTTATGCGACCAAAATCACCCTAGTATCTTTTGCAAGTGGTAGGGCTGTATTTCAATTTGATATGCCATCTCTTGCTGTTGGAAACCCAAAACTAGACGGCGTAACTATCAATGGGGCCTCCTCTATTTATGCGCAGTTTGAGGTTGCTGTAGATTTGGTTGCAGGTACCAACCCTTATTTATCAGGGATTTTCACAGGCGTTGGACAGTCTAAACTAGTCAGCACCATACCCAACGGTATGAATAACTTCTTCAGTCAAATAGACCCGAAGCTGGCAAAAATTGTCTCATTTAAAAATACAGCGATTGGAGATAATGGTAGTAGACAGCTAATCGAGACAAATGACTTCAATGGAGTAACTAGCTTTATTAAGGTTGATGACTTGTCTGATTCGGCCGCATTGATTGGTAACGATACTTTTTACACTGGCGCGGGTAATGACACAGTTTTCTTGTATGGGGGAAATGACACCCTCATTTCTGCAGGAGGAAGTGACACCATTGACGGTGGCTTTGGAATTGACACTGTATCCTTCTCCAATTTAACCGCTGGTTCAGGTCTGCATGTTATGTTGGCAGACCTGCTGAGTTCAAGTCAAAGTGCTTATGGAACCGCTAGTTACGCTGGGATAAATGGTCAAGTATTATCCCGGTTAACCTCTATTGAAAACGTAGTGGGCAGCAATCTTGCTGACGTTATTACCGGAAATCAAGCAAATAATATTTTGGATGGCGGATCTGCAGGGCAAGATAGCTTGTTTGGCGCTGCAGGTGACGATACTTTAATTGCTAGTCTCTCAGGTAATAACTATTTAGATGGTGGCGATGGTCGTGATACTGCGGTATTGACTGGTAATGCAAATGAATGGAGCGTTGTTTCTTGGGATTGGGTCTCAAATCCAAATCCATCAAGTATTCAAGTTGTCAATCGCAATACTAGTCAAGTAGTTACTATTAGTAGTACTGTTGAGCAGATTGGTTTCCGTGACGCATCTTCTGCTGTTGTTTACGATGTATCGGCGATTATTCAAAATCATGATTTCCCTAATGTAACTACGCCCATTTCACCAAGTCAAACCTATTTCGTTGGCACCTCTGGTAATGATTTCCTGATTGGTAATAATTTAAATAATACGATGCTAGGTTTGGAGGGTAGCGATACCCTTCGAAGTGGTTCTGGAAACGATTCATTGGATGGCGGTTCTGGTAGCAATATATTAATTGGCTCAACGGGTAACGATGTTTATCTGGTGAATTACACAGCCGGATCAACAGCCTTTACTGGCAACTTTGATCCTAGTGGGCCGAATCAGTTCAGTAATGTCATTATTGATAGTTTAGGTATTGATACTCTTAGGGTGACTGTAAATCAGCCAAGCACCCTTAGTTCTAGCGCCTATCTCAATATTCGTCGTGGCGGTGTTGACGGTGCTGATTTTTATGTGGGGCTGAGGGATGGCTCCCAATCGCTTGCCGGCCAAGATGCTTGGTTTGGTAAAACGACAATTGCAGGCCAGTATGAATGGAATGGCATTGCCTACACTGGTAATAACACCGTCGAGAATCTTCAACTTTCCGGAAATATCCTTAACGGTACCGTCAATATAGCATTAGGCGCGGGCTCTAATGCTACTTCGCTTCTTGGTACTGCTGGAGCGGATTTCATAGCTGCATTTGGATCGGGTAACACCATTATTGGTGGAGCTGGCAATGACTTCCTGACTGCTAGCCGACTCGATACCCAAGAAGAGCTGGATGTTTATAACCTGCGCAATGTTGATGGAGTAACTTTAGACGCCAACTCTCCAGCTGGAGTTGTGAATAGATTGGGAACCCTCTTGGGTGACAGTTTGTTTGGCGGTGATGGCAATGACGACCTCAATGGCTACTATGGAAATGACTACCTAGATGGTGGAGCGGGTATTGACCTTTTGAGGGGTTGGGAAGGGAATGATACCTATGTAATTGATAATGCAGGCGACAGTATTGAAGAAAAAACCAGCAGTGGTTATGACACTGGTGGAATTGATACGATTATTACTAGCTTAAGCACATTAGATTTGCGTGCAACTAAGTATGACAATGTTGAGAACCTCACTTCAATTGCTGGCGCAGGCCTATCGACGACTTTGTACGGTGACTCTGGAAATAACGTCATTACCGGCGGTGCTGCTAATGACACTATTGATGGAATTTCAGGCGTAGATACTATTAGTGGCGGGAGTGGTAACGACACAATCGTTGTTCATTCACCAAGTGGCTCAATTGATGGCGGCGAAGGTATTGATACTTTGCAAATTGCTAATGATTTTGCTGGTAGTGCGTTTAGCCTCGGTGCAGCCTCAATCAATTCCATTGAAAATCTCGAATTTATCGGTGCTGGTAACTTTATTGGTGTAGGCAACACCCTCAACAACACCATCACCTCAGG